>JAETQR010000044.1 GCA_021770615.1 Lachnospiraceae bacterium
TCATGAGGGATAATTCAAAAGACAATCATCCCTCATGACAAGGTAATATAGAGATACATTTATTTTGACGAATTCTGCAAATTAATAACTCATATAAAGTGAAAAATAACAATAGAATAAAACTGAATATGGAATTTAACACGAGCAGTTAGTCTATGAAAAATAGGTCAGCTGCTTTTTTCATGTCCAAAAGGAGGTGGCGTGTATGGGATATGCACGTAAAGATGTAGAAAAGACCAAAAAAATAGCCAAGAAATTTGTTCGCTATCAGGAAGGTGCGGAACTTTACAGCATTGGGTTGACAAAATTCCAGGAGCTGGCAAAAGAGGCGAAAGCAGTGTACAAGATTGATAAAGTTGCTCTTGTAAATTGTGAGATCTTTGAGAAATATCTGGAGACATTTCGGATTGCGTAGAAAACAGAAGAAACTTGCGGAAGGACGAAAAACAGGGATTGACTTTTTGTCATACGAAAATTATAATGTGGATGTGGAGGAATAAGAACAGATATGGCGAGAACAGGAAGACCAAAATCGGAAAATGTAAAAAAGAAAGTATTGAGTATCCGGGTGGAAGATTCTATGTATAAGCGTATCTGTGATTATGCCGGAAAACACAAAATGACTGTGACAGAAGTTGTCTTGCAGGGACTGGAGAAAGTTTTGAACAGACCTGAATAATATGGAGTCCTTCCTTTATTTGAAGGAGGATTTATATGGCACAGACAAGAAAAGATCTGCGGGGTAGAGTCCTGCGGAAAGGTGAATCACAGAGACGTTCCGATGAGAGGTATGTATATACTTATACGGACCCACTTGGAAGACGTAAGTATGTTTATGCACAAGACCTTGTAACGCTTCGGGAAAAAGAAGCACAACTCATGAAAGATCAGATGGACGGTCTGGATATCTATGTTGCCGGAAAGGCTACTGTAAATTTTGTATTTGACCGTTACATGAGTCTCAAAAACAATCTGAAACCGACGACCAAGAGCAATTATCTGTATATGTATGACCGCTTTGTGCGAGATACATTTGGAAAGCGGAATATAGCAGAGATCAAGTATTCAGATGTAGTGCAATTCTATAATTATCTGGTTAAGAAACAAGAATTGCAGATCAATACACTGGAAACAGTTCATACGTTACTGCATCCGACTTTTCAACTGGCAGTGAGGGATGACATTATCAGAAAAAATCCTTCGGATGGTGTCATGGCAGAATTAAAGAAAAATTTAGGTATGAAAACCGGTGTGAGACATGCACTGACAATTCCACAGCAGAGAGCATTTATGGAATATATTGCCACGCATCCGATTTATTATCACTGGTGGCCAATCTTTACGGTTTTTCTTGGGACAGGCTGTCGTATTGGTGAAGTGTTGGGATTGAGATGGGAAGACATCAATTATGAGAAGCGGAGTATCTGCGTCAATCATAATCTGACGTATTATCCGGTAGGTGAGGATTGTGCTTCAGAAAATCACATTTCAACACCGAAAACAGAAGCTGGGATGCGAACCATTCCTATGTTGGATGCGGTAAAAGATGCCTTTGAAATGATCTGGGAAGAACAAAAAGAGACTTTTTGCACAAGGCTTTGTGAAAGAGAAACCAATCTGAAGGTTATCCAGTCGATTATGGGGCATAAGGATATTCAGACTACGATGGATATCTATGCGGAAGCGACCGAGGAGAAAAAACAGGAAACATCTGAACATTTGGCTGCAACAATGGATGTATTTTAAGAAGGGCTTATGAAGACTTCCATCTGACAACAGAAAGAACCAAATGACATCAAATTGACAACAAATATAATTTGACAATGGTTCATCATGAATAATGATGAAGAGAAGACAATTTAATAGAAACAGCCCAGCGAAGCGTTATGAAGAATAACGAATAAATGCTAAAAAAATTCCCGACGATGAAGAGTCTGGATAAGAAATCCTCCGACGGTGGAAAGACTGTGAAAAAGGAAGAGAAACAGGAGACAAAGAAAAGCAGCATTTCCCGGGAGCAGGCACTGGAGCTGCTTAAGAAATATAACAAAGAACCGTTCCACATCCAGCACGCATTGACTGTAGAGGGTGTGATGCGTTGGTTTGCGAAGGAACTTGGCTATGCAGAGGAAGAGGAATTCTGGGGGATCACGGGATTGCTTCACGACATAGATTTTGAGCTTTATCCGGAGGAACACTGTAAGAAGGCGCCGGAGCTTTTGCGTGAGGCAGGCGTAGGCGAGGACATGATCTACGCAGTCTGTTCCCATGGTTACGGAATCTGCAGCGACGAGGAACCCAAGCTTGAGATGGAAAATGTACTCTTTGCGTCGGACGAGCTGACAGGCCTGATCTGGTCCTGCGCCCTGATGCGTCCGTCCAAAAGCACGATGGATCTGGAAGTCAAGAGCCTGAAAAAGAAGTTCAAGGATAAGAGGTTCGCGGCGGGCTGCTCCAGAGAGGTCATTGCCCAGGGGGCGGAGAGATTAGGCTGGGAACTTGAGGAGCTTTTTGATAAGACGATCCAGGCAATGAGAAGCTGCGAGGTGGCTGTGGCAGAGGCTATGGAGAAATAAAAAGGATTGAAACGGAGGCTAAATGGCATGCAGTGCTGTCTGGCCTTCGTTTCATTTGTTACAGATTCATAAAGGATTAAGAAATATCGGCACATATTATTAAATTCTTTTTGTTATCCTTAGTGAGCAAAGATACTGTAATCAAACAAGGAAAGAAAAGGAAGGAGATACAGGGATGGAGTCAAAAAAGGTTACCCTGGGACTGCTGGTATTTTATCTGGCTGTCCTGACATGGATCATTGTTTTTAAAATGCAGTTTTCATTTGGAAATCTGGGCCATATGAGGAGTATAAATCTTATCCCGTTCGGAGAGTCGGTTATCATAAACGGAGAAATGGATTTCAATGAAATTATCAATAATGTGCTTGCATTTGTTCCCTTTGGAGTTCTGGCACATGTCCTTTGGGAGGGAAAGCCGTTATTCATGGAAGTGGCTCCAATTGTGCTTACAAGCCTGCTGTTTGAGACGCTGCAGTATATGTTGGCAGTGGGGATGAGTGATATTACAGATCTTATTACAAATTCTCTGGGAGGAGCGGCCGGTATCGGGATCGCTTTTGCAATCTCAAAAATATTTCGGGGGAACTGGAAGAAAGTTATTAATATTGTAAGTCTGGGCTGCGCGGCGATGCTTGCTCTGCTGGTGGCGGTATTGGTGGTGGCTAATTGGTGATAAATCATTTCCGGTACGGAACAAATTAAAGAGGTGCTTGATATGGCAACTACATTAGTACGGGTTAGAATGTATCTGGCATAGGTGTATACATCCATGTTGCATTTTTTGTTGTTATCTGGACATAATTATGCTATAATTGTGTTAAAGAAAGGAGTGAAGCATTATGCCACTTATTATGCCTATTAAGGATTTACGCAATACAACCGAGATTTCTAATATCGCACACAAGGAACAGGAGCCTATTTTTATTACCAAGAACGGATATAGCGATTTAGTTGTAATGAGTAGTGAATTATATGATAAATTTGCAAGAATGAACCGCATTGACCAAGCCATATTTGAGTCTGAGCAGGAAATTGCTAACGGAGCAGAAGCAGTTGACGCAGAGATAGTTTTTGCAGAATTGGAGAAAAAACATTTTGGATAAATACAAGGTAAAAGTCAACCCCAAAGCAATCCATGAATTAGACCACATTTACAAATATATCGCAAATGAGAAATCGGCTCCTGAAAATGCCAAAGGACAGATTGACAGAATTAAGAGGTCTATTTTAAGCCTAGACACATTTCCACAGTCCCATCAAGAGCGTAACGAGGGTAGATATGCCGGAAAAGGCTACCGTCAGTTACTGATTGATAATTATATCGCCATTTTCCGCATTGATGAACCATGCAAAACAGTATATGTAGTAACAATACAGTATCAAGGACGAAATCTATAAAACAGGCGCCAAATGACACTATAAATCATTTGGTGCTTGTCTTGATTTAAGGTAGTCATCAATCTTTGCGCTGATAAATGAATTGTACACTTTTATTAATGCATCTATAATACTGGTTTTTTCATATTCCGCAACCTGCTTTATCAGCCGTTTGTAGACTTTTCCGATATCCCAGTGGGTAGGGATCGCATAGCCGCACGCTCTTACATTATCAAAACTGCCGGAAGTCATACCAGCTTCTTCAATAAAATCATCACTTACCCGGTCAATGTTATCACTATGATAAATGTCTGCCAGTCCGTACATTTTTTCCAATCTTTTTTCCCCAGGGAATTTACAATATCAACCCTGGTATTTAATGTTTTTCTTGCAATATAATCAATCCAATGAGTTATCCGTACAGAAATTGATCTGATGTGTCGGATATTTCTCTAAATTCTTTGATTTTTAAGCTGTCATATAAAATTATATCGTAAACAGATACGATTTTGGTTTCATAGCGTATTGCCAATCTTTGAGCCTGCTCCTTTATAACCGTACAATAAAACCCCGGCCCGAAGTCCTTTGTATTTTTTCCGGGGCGTATTTCAGGTTTTTCTACAGGTATATAGCCTCCATGATATACTGCTATTTTCGACATATGTCATCCTCTTCGTTCGCTTGATTTTTGGCATCCCACGATCGCTACATTTTTATATCTATATTTTACCCTCAAAACAAAGGTTCAACAACTGTTTTTTTTGATATGGTTTTTTCTGTGTCATACCGGATGTTAATCGTGACAAGACGCTTCTGCCCTTATGCTGAGGGTTATTTCCAATTGAAAAGTCCCTTCTTTTATGATACGATAAAATAAAAGGTAGAATGTGCAACGTAATGGGGAGGACTAGAGATGAGCCGTACAATGAGGAAAAAATTATTTTCTATGTTAGATTCCCAGGAGGAAATGTATAGGACATTCGAGAGGATTGTGACAAAAGGAAACTGTGTGGGGCAGGGCTGTGGATTGTCGGTTCTTCTGGCCGATGCCCAGGAAAGCGCCATCAATATTGGAAATACAGTGGAAACATTGTGTGGCGAGGGGACAGAGACGGTCAAGGGGCTTGAAGAGTATTGTGAAATAATCTATCAGATGTCCCTTGCTATAGAGGATATGGACAGGCAAAAAGAACTTTTGAGCCAGATGAAAGAGCTACTTTTGCAAATCCGGCGTTTTCTTAAAAAGGAGATGCCAGATAAACGGGAGGTGGTATTTCTTCCATATAAGGCGTCCATGTGGGATTCTCTGGAAAGTGTCTGGATGGCTGCGAAGGAGGATGAGAATGCAGACGTCTATGTAATCCCCATCCCCTATTATGGCCGGAACCCTGACGGAACCTTTCGGGAAGAACACTATGAAGGGGAGAGATTTCCTGATTATATAGAGATTACCCATTATGAGGACTATGCTTTTGAATTACGGCAACCGGATATGGTATTTATCCATAATCCTTATGACGACGGGAATTACGTGACCAGTGTCCCTCCTTTTTTTTACTCAAAAAATATAAAACGTTTTACGGAAAAATTAGTATATATCCCCTATTTTATAGGGGACGGAGAGCATGTGGCAGAGGATTGGGTCATGGTCAAGGGTCTGCTTTACGCGGATTATATTATTGTGCGGACTGAGAGGGAAAAAGAGGAGTATATCCGGGAGTTTGAAAAAAACTTTCCGGGGTTTGATATTTCGAAAAAGCTTCTTCCTCTGGGATCTCCCAAAATGGATAAGGCGCGTTCTTTGCACAGGAGAAGCCTGGAAGTGCCGGAAGAGTGGAGGAAAAGGGCGGAAAGGAAAAAAGTCATTTTCTATAATACTACTGTGGATAGCCTGCTGAAAAAAAACGAGCCTTATTTGGAAAAGGTACGCGACGTGATTCGGTTTTTTGCAGGAAGGGAGGACGTGGTACTCTTGTGGCGCCCGCATCCTCTGATGGAGACAACGCTTTTGTCCACGAGGCCAGAGTTATATGAAAAGTATATAGAAATAAAAAATCAATTTATCCGGGAGGATCTGGGGATTTATGATGATACACCGGACATGTATCCCGCCATTGGGCTAAGTGATGCGTATTATGGAGACTGGAGCTCGGTGGTCTGGCTGTACAAGGAGACAGGGAAACCGGTGCTGATACAGAGTGTGGATGATAGAGGATGATGAGATAAGCAATTGTATCAAAATAGGAAAACATACCATCGCAGGGAAGGATAAGAAGAATATAGGACAAAATTGCCAAAAGAGAAAGGGAATATACTCATGGTAAAAGTATTGATATTTGCAGGCGGATCCGGCCAGAGGATGAACGCCCGTTCAAAGCCAAAACAGTTTTTGGAGATGCACGGTAAGCCGATTATTATTTATACATTGGAGCATTTTGAATATCATGATGAGGTAGACGATATTGTAGTGGTGTGTATTGAAGGCTGGATTGAAGAACTGAGAGGTCTTTTGAGACGGTATGGAATCACGAAGGTATCTACGATTATTCCGGGGGGAGAAACAGGGCATGATTCTATCCGTTATGGTCTGGAAGTCATGATTGAAACCTCATCAGATGATGATGTTATACTCATTCATGACGGAGTAAGACCGTTGATCAATGAGGAGTTGATCAGCCGGAATATTGCTGCTGTAAGGAAATACGGAAATGCGATCACAGCAGAAGCGGCAAGAGAAAGCGTAATCCGATGTGAGGATGGGGAGAGCATATCTGAGGTTCCGCCCAGGAGTCAGATGTATGTGGCAAAAGCCCCGCAGTCTTTTTATTTTAAAGACATTATGGAGTTGTATAAAAAAGCGGAGAAAGACGGTGTCAAAGCAATTGATTCGTCACATCTGTGCAGTATGTATGATGTTCCAATGCATATAGTCAAGAGTACAAAAAATAATCTTAAAATTACGGAGCCAACAGATTATTATATATACCGTGCACTGTACGAAGCTATGGAAGGACAGCAGATATTTGGCATATAAAAGAGAGAAGCAGGATGCTATCAGATTGTACGTTTAGAGAATTTATAAACAGGTTACAGATATCAGATAAACAAATTATCTGTTATGGCGCGGGGATGGTTCCGCATTATGCGGAACCGCTTTTCCGGGAATATGGAATAGATAAGCGTATTGCGTGTTTTGTGGATGGAGATGTTAAAAAGCATGGACAGAAAGTTCATTATGCCTGTTTGGAATTTCCAATAGAATCTCCTGAGATTGTAAAGAAGCTGAATCCAGACAAATACATGATTTTGATAACGGCAGAGAGGTATAAGGCTATTTTGGGTCGGTTGTCAGAATACATAGATACGGACAGATGGGAGTGTTATGCATATCCATTATTGAACCGTTCTTTTTTTCTGGAGAAACGGAGAGAACCGCTTTCTTCAGATGGTATCATTCGTATTCCTAAGAAAATTCATTATATGTGGTTTGGAGAAAAAGAAAAAAGTATATTTCACAAAAAGTGCATTTCTTCATGGAAAGAGATGCTTCCAGATTTTGAGATCATCGAATGGAATGAAAAAAATTATAATGTAAATAAAAATAAATATATGAGTCAGGCATATGAGAGAAAAAAATGGGCGTATGTGACTGATTTTGCAAGACTGGATATCCTTCATTCTTATGGGGGGATATACTTTGATACAGATGTTGAATTGAAAAGGCCAATTCATCATTTGCTTTGTCAGGATGCTTTTATCTGTTTTGGGGAGTGGCCGGCGCCTAATAGCGGCGCCGGTATCGGCTGCGTGAAGGGCCATAGAGTTATTGAAGAGATGATGGAGAGGCGTTCCAGGATCACGTACTTGCGGAAGGATGGCGGTGATGATGCCTATACTAATAGTAATTACGAAGAAGAAATATTGTTGAGGCAGGGGTTTAGGATGGATTTTTCTTTTCAGATAAGGAAAGGCATGACTCTTTATCCGCCGGATGTGATTGCGCCGGTAAGTGTAACAGGAGAGAACTCCTATGTCACGGAAAGGACAGTGGGTATACATTATTGTGCAAATTCGTGGAGGAAAAAAGATGAAGTTAAATCGATACAGTGCAAACAGGCTGGAAAGGATTACGAGGAATAAAAAAATTATCTGTTTTGGCTCCGGAAATAATTTGACATATGTGTTTGATGCACTGGCAGATATGAAACTTGAAAAGCGGATAAAATATATTGTAGATAATGATGAGCAGAAGTGGGGCAAGGAAAGAAAAGTCGGAGATATGCGGCTTCAGATAAAGCCGCCGGAAGAACTGAAAAGAGAAGACTTCAGAAAAACAGTTCTTCTTATTGTGATTATAAATTATAAGGGAATATCAGAACAGATAGAGCAGGAGCTTGGGCTGAAAGGTGTACGGGTTATTCTATATCCCTCGTATCGATACTGGTATGATAAATATCTGGATTATTTATACAGAAAGCTGCCTGTTAAGGACACAATTCTGATGCAGGGAGAAGGTGACACGTGTGAAAATGCAGCGGCTCTTGCAGAATACATGAGAAGTCATGAACATTATAAAAATAAGAAAATCACATGGCTGTGCAATCATCCTGAAAAGTTCCATAAAACACAGACGGAAGACTATATATTAAGAGACCTGCCTATTAAGGAGCATAAATTTAAGGAAGTAGTGAAGTATTATGGGGTCGTTAACAGGTCGTATTTGTACATATATGAAAATAAGATGCTGCCCAAAGCCAGAAAGGAACAGATTTCCTGCTATATGAGTCATGGAATTCCTTTGAAATCAACCAAAGGTAAGATAATAGTTTATCCCGATACAGATTACGTTTTGTCAGCATCTGCCAATATAACGAATATCATTATGGAGCAGTTCAGCGCCGTAGAAGCACAGCTTATAATCTGTGGCTTGCCCAGAACAGATATTCTTTATAACAAAGATATTTCTGAGAGGCTTTATAATTATCTGCATCTGAGTAATTATAAAAAAATGGTTCTTTGGACGCCTACTTTCAGGAAGATGCAGGGGCAAAGCCGCTGGGATTCCGATATGAAATTCCGCTTTGGAATACCACTTATAGATTCAGAAGAATCACTTGAGAATCTGGAAGCTTTTTTAAAGAAAGAACAAGTACTGGTTGTCATTAAGCCGCATCTTTATCAGGATATGTCTGAATTGCAGCTGAAGACTACAGGAAACATCAAAGTGATAAGGCAGGATAATCTGGATGAACTGCAGACGAATGTTTATGATCTTATGAAGCTGGCGGACGGTTTGATTACGGACTATTCATCAATAGCGTTTGATTATCTGCTTCTTGACAGACCGATCGGCTACTCAATAGATGATATAGAGCAATATACGCTTGGATTTTCTGTGAAAAATCCGCTGGAATATATGCCGGGAAATCGTATGAGGAATATGGAAGAGCTTTATGAATATTTGGGACAGCTTTGTTCAGGGGAAGACTTGTGCAAGGAGCAGAGGCGTAAGCTGAGAAAATATCTATTTCAGTATGATGATGGAAATAACTGTGAAAGATTGTTAAAGATATTAGGAGTTTAAGTTATGAAAGCCAGTAAAAAAGTTTCGGTTATTATTCCGTGCTACAATGTAGAGAAGTATATTGGTAAATGTTTAGAGAGCATATGTGCCCAGACATATCCTGATCTTGATATTATATGTGTGGATGACGGTTCAAAGGACAGTACATGTGCCTGCATAGAAGAATGGATGAAAAGGGACGGCAGAATCCGTTTATACAGGCAGGAAAATCTGTATGCAGGTGTGGCAAGAAACACGGGTATGGGTAAAGCTGAGGGGGATTACATCTGTTTTCTTGATGCGGATGATTTTTTTGACGGGCAGATGATCGAGCAGATGCTTGATACAGCTGTTGTAGCCCGGGCAGATATTGTTTTATGTGATGCGTACTTTTATGATGATGTATCAAAAGAAGTTACAGAGCCTCTATGGGTTTTAAATCATAAAATACTACAGAAGTGCGGTAAAGTATTTTCCTGGCGGGATATTCCTGATGAGATATTTGAATTGTGCTGGGGGGTACCGTGGAATAAGCTGATACGCAAAGAGTTTATTGATAAAGCAGGACTTAAGTTTCAGGCAATTAAAAGGCATAATGATGAATATTTTGCTAACATGGCGCTGGTTATGGCGGAGCGGATCAGCTATGTTGATAGAAGACTTGTGTATTACAGGAGAAATGTGTCGGACAGTCTGCAGGCATATACAGGAGAAGCTGAGAGAGAATATGGATTTTACAAGGCGCTTGCAGGAATAAAAAAGGGACTTGTAGAGATAGGAGCCTGCAGTCAGGTAAAAAGGAGTTTTCAGGATAAATGTCTTTATTCTTGTGTTAATCTTCTAAAGAAGCAGCGAAACTATGAGGCATATGAAAATTTATATAACTTCTTAAAAGCAACTGCATTTAAGGAATTCGGCATATCAGATACTATGCAGACAAAATATAAAGCAGCGCTGAATGAATACAGGCAGATTATGCAAAAAAATGCAGGAGATTATCTGTTCAGTAAGGCATATGCAGGGAATAAAAAGCAGGAGTTCGTATTTCCGTTTGAACTTGTGGGAAATAGCAGGAAAATAGCGCTTTATGCAGCAGGCAGAGTAGGCAGGGAATATTATAAGCAGCTTATGGCGAGGGAAGATTATTGTATTGCGGCGTGGTTTGATAAGAATTATAAGAAACTTGGACAAAGAGGATTTCCAATTGTAAATCCGAGTGATATCATGCAGTATCAATTTGAGAAAATAGTTATTGCGGTTGAAGACAGAGCCCTTTATGAGGAGATTCACCGTCAGTTAGTGCAGGACGGGGTATCGGATCATAAGATTATTTGGAAATAATGCATAAGATTATAAAGATTTTAAAGAGGTGGAACGATGATTTTATATGGATTTGGACAATATGCAAGAAGGATGCTTGGGAATTATGCCGTACCGCTGGAAGATTTAGAAGTAATTATTGATAACGGCAGAAATGGAAAAGAAATTACAAACGTTATTACCTGGAATGAGTTCCTGCAGACGAAAGACAGTTATCAGTCAGATATCATCTGTATCGGGGCAGAAAATGCCTATGATGAAATATATGAGGAAATATTACGAAGCGGTGTTTTTAAGCCGGAGAATATTTTAAGGCTGGAGGAGTGGATAAAAACATATCCCAAAAACAATAATCTCATTTTTCAGAAATTAAATGACTGTAAACTGAGAGGGGTCATAAATGCCGCAAAAGAAATAGGAGACATTCATACGCCTCTGCTGGCAGGTGCCAAGGTTCTTGCCAACAGGGAGTTGGCACTGCGTGAATTGAAAAAAGGAGGCATTGTTGCGGAAGTAGGAGTTGCTTTCGGCGGATTCAGCGAGAAGATACTCAGTTGTCTGGAGCCATCAAAGTTTTATGCAATTGATATGTATGATGACCAGATTAAAGGCTTTTGGGATAAGAATATATTTGAAGAACAAGAGCTCTCCCATTTTGATTGGTATAAAAAGAAATTTGAATCATATCTGGATAAGGGAATTATGGAAATGCGACAAGGACTTTCGTGGGACTGCCTGGCGGATTTTCCAGACGAATTTTTTGATTATGTTTATTTAGATGCCGCTCATGATTATGAGAGTGTCAAAAAAGATGTTACAGCTCTTTATCCAAAGATGAAGCATAATGGGATTATTCAATTCAATGATTATACTTATGGAAATCCCCGCGTAATATATGGGGTAGTGCCTGTTGTAAATGGTTTGATAAATAAGACAGATTCGAAGGTTCTTTTCTTCTGTATGGACAAAGGTGGATATCACGATATTGTTGTCCAAATTAATAAAAAAAGCGCCCAGCGCCGACAGATGGAGAAAGATCGATGATTATTCGGGAAGAGAGAGTGGAAGAGATATTGCATCGACTGGCATCAGGAAATATATATTGTTTTGGTGCGGGAGATTTTGGGAAAAAGTTCTTAAATGATTCAGATTTTGAAAATATCAGAGAACGGGTGGCAGCATTTGTCGATAATGACAGGAAAAAATGGGGAACTTGTATCTGCATTTCGGGGAAGGTATATGAGATTATCTCGCCGGATAATTTTATAAGAAAAATGCAAAAAAATGATATCATGATTATCACTTGCAAAAATTTTATGCCCATATTAACACAACTCAATGAGGCGGCAGCGTTTAACGGCGTTACATGTTATGTATATACGAAATTAAAGGAGTATCTTTTCGATACCGAAACAGCGGAGATATTTGTTCCGGACAATTTAATGCTGACAAGCGAGGCAAGAATACCTAAGGTTATTCATTATTGCTGGTTTGGCGGTAATCCGATACCGGAAAAATGCCGGCAATGGATGGAGACATGGAAGAAGTTTTGTCCGGACTATGAGATTGTTGAATGGAATGAGAGTAACTATGATGTTTCTAAAAATGTGTATATGAAACAAGCGTACGAGAATAAGAAATGGGCATTTGTATCTGATTATGCAAGGCTGGATATCATGTATAATCATGGGGGAATTTATCTGGATACAGATGTGGAACTTGTGCGTAATATGGATGAGCTGTTATTCCAAAATGGGTTCTGTGGATATCAGAATTCAGAAGAAATCAATATGGGCTTAGGATATGGAGCTGTAAAAGAGAATGTGATAATTAAAAAGATTTTGGAGCGGTATGAAGACCTTCGTTTTTGCAGGGAAGATGGAACATGGGATCTTACGCCTTGCCCTGTTATCCAAAGTCAGGTTCTAAAGCAGGAAGGGGCAGCGCTGGACGGAAGTTTTCAGGTTCTTCCTGATATGACGATTTATCCGGAGAGGGTGTTGAGCGGGAAAAGCCAGAAAACAAGAAGGATTCGTGTTACGGACAGGACTTATGCCATACATCACTTTGAAGCGTCTTGGATGGAGGGAGCGGAATACCGGCATCGTAGGGTAAGAGATTCTTTAACGGCAGACTATGAGCGAATTTTAACCGGTGGAGGCAATAATGAAGGAGATTAATATTGTATATGCGTTTTCGGGGAGTGAATACGCCAGGCTCACAGCTATTTCTATTTTGTCCATTCTTCAGGAGGCGGAAGAAGAAAGATATGTTTTCACTTTGCTGGTGGATTCTTCTTTAAGTATAGAGGAGCGATCTATTTTTAATATGTTTGAAGAATATGGCAATTGCAGTATTCATTTTTATAATGTAGGCAGTATGTTTCAAGATGCTGCACTCCATATTCCCCATATCAATCAGGCTACATATTACCGGCTTATTCTGCCGACCGTTTTACAGGCAGATAAATGCATTTATCTTGATTCAGATACGGTAGTATGCAGAAATCTGTCAGGATTATTCGATGAGGATATGGAAGATTATTATGTCGGCGGAGTTTTGGCGGCGGCATATGTTACAAATCCTAATGCGGAGAAGTACTGCAAAAAAGCGGGGCTGGCCGATTTGAAACAGTACATTAATGCAGGGGTGCTTTTGATGAATCTGAAAAAGATGAGGGAACATAATCTGTCGGAAGAATTTATGAAATATATTTTCACACAGCTTCCTTCCCAGGATCAGGATATTATTAATAAAATCTGTTATGGCCATATCAAATTCCTTCCGTATTGTTATAATGTGATGACAAAGTACCAAAACTGGGAGATAGAACAGTATGAAGGGATATATACGGAAGAGATGATAAAGGAAGCGTGGAATGATCCTGTAATTATTCATTATGCAGATGCTGTTAAACCGTGGAATAACCCCAACTCAGTATTCAGCGAACGCTGGTGGAAATTATGTGGGCAGATGGGGTTTTCGGAGGATTTTTTCACAAAGCTGGGGAAAATATATGTGTATCAAAGCTTGTACCAGTCTGAGTTCAGAGTCAATGGTGTGATTAAAAAACATGAACCTGTACTCTATCAATTGGACAGGCAGAGAGTTGCCTTGTATGGAGCCGGGATTCAGGCCAGGGAGTTTTTGCAATTACTGCTGGATAACGAGATTCTTCCTGAATGTATTATAGTGTCTGAGATAGAGAAAAATGAAAAGCAGATACAGGGCATAAGGGTAATCGGCATAAATCAGCTGGAAAAGTCCAATAAGAACCTTACGCTTATTGTGGCGACAAACAGTAAGTTCCACCGGGAAATTATTGAGGGATTGGATTCTTATGAATTCAAAGAAATATTGACTTTGGCAGACGTACTCGGAGAATGGAAACAATAGAAAAGGGAGTATATGATGGTTAGCATAATTGTTCCGGTGTATAATACAGAAGGTTATTTGGCGCAATGTATAGAATCTTTGATTGCACAGACTTATGGTGATTTGGAGATTATATTTGTTGACGACGGCTCGACGGACAGTTCTCCTGATATTTTGAGAAAATATCAGGAGAAAGATAATAGAATACAGATGATTACCAAGAAAAATGAGGGGCAGGGAATCGCAAGAAACGTAGGTATTCAAAAAGCAAAAGGCGAGTGGATCATGTTTGTAGATTCGGATGATTACATAACGCCTGACTGTGTGGAAAGACTGTATAACTCTGCCAAAGAACATCATGCGGATATTGCAGTAGGTGATATTGCTAAAACCGTTCTTAATAGTGAACAGATAGATTTTACATTAGTGCAGAATATAGACACATATATAGATAAAAATAATAAAAAAGAAATGTTGTTCAGAATTCTTACATTTCCCGTTGCTAAACTATTAAGGAAGGCCTTATTTACAGATAACGGGCTACTGTTTCCTGATCATTTTTTTGAAGATGCAGCAGTCCTGCCTGTAGTATATGCTATGGCAGACACTATATGCTATGAAAAGAAAATAGTGTATATTTACAGAAATCAAGAGAATAGTACTGTCCACAATGTAAAGTTTATTTATGATAGAATAAAATGTGTGAAGACTGTGCTTGAGGAATTCAAAAGATTGGGAATATACGATGAATATAAGGAGGAACTAAGAGATTTTGCGATAGAAAGAAGCCGTATTAATAGAAGGAAAGTAAAGGATTTTGGGATTGAAATCTATAATGAATTTGAGAAAAGGCAATTTGAATTTGATTTTCATGAATTTGGAATTATTTACAAGAAAAATCCTCAGGTGGTAGTGTTTGGCAGTTATAATCTTATGATTGCCGCAAAAATATTTCTGCAGATTCCCGACAAAGAAAGTGTTCCGAATTATTATGGATTTCAAAATATTATCAGCGCCACCGATAATCCGAATACAGAGTTGCTGGAAAGAGATATGACTGCCGGAAATAAATTTAGAAACGTTATGTTAAAGCAGGATTTTTTGAAAAGCTTCACAAGGTCATTGGAACAGATACTGAAGAATGCAGACTTATTTATATTGGATTTCTTAGAAGAGAGGCTGGATACCGGGCGCTTCGGAGGAAAATATTTTACTCTGAGTCCGGGGTTTTATGATGTAGAACACCAATTAGACATTGAATACGAACGTATTCCGGCATTTCAGGAAGAGTGGAGGATATTGTGGTTTGAACGCTGCGAGAGATTCATCAATATGCTGAAACAGAATATCAATGAAGCAAAGATTATACTTGTGAAGAGTAAATTGGCTGAAGAATCAGCCCGGGAAGGAGTACGGCAGATTTTTCCTGATATTGAAAATATAAAATGGATCAATGAACAGCTGGAGAGGTGTTATGCATATTTTACAAAGCGATGTCCGCAGGCAGCAGTAATCGAAGTAGAGAAGATGGAATTTTACTATACGGATTTTTATTATAGACATGGATGTGTGCCGTGGCATTTGAATAATAAGGCATATAAAGAGATCGCCAGTGCAATTAAAAATAGGTTTGGAGAAAAAATATTATGGTAAAAGGAAAAGAGTGTACAATTAAGAAATTGCGCAGGAGGCTGAAAAAAGGGAAACGGATTATATGCTTTGGGGCGGGGGGGTTATTAGAAGAGGCTTGTTTTTGTTATTCCAAAGATCATTTGGAAGAGAACATTGACGCTATTTTAGACAATAACAGTGAGAAATGGGGAACTGTAAAGAAAATAGGAGAAAAAGATATTCCAATTATATCGCCTGCCGCGCTTCCGGATATTTATGGGAAAAATACTATTCTTATGATTACTCTGCGCGACAGCGCCGCCGTACTTGAACAGGTGAATGTATACTTGGATAAGGCGGAGTGTTATGTGGCCCCAATTGTGCCTTACAGAAAGCTGCGCCTTAGAGTGATAGAAGGGTTTTGTTCAATGCTGCCGATACGGAAGGCTGTACTTTTTAGTGGTTGGGGAGACACGCAGCGGGAAAATGAATCTACATTAAGAGACTATCTGATTGCACATAGATATGAGAAGAAATATAAATTGATTTGGATGTGTGATGCAAATCCTGAGAGGAAAAAGCATTATGTTGAGATTTCAAGGCGGGTGCCTGAGGCAGAAGCAACATGGAAAGAGATCTTTATGTATTATTATTATATAAATACTTCAAAATATATTATTTGTGAAAATCATCTTGTGCCTAAAAGAAGGAAAAAGCAGATTCAGGTTTATCTGAATCACGGAACGCCGCCGATTAAGGTAACGAAGCATACAATTATCATGCCTCCGGATGTAAATTATGTGGTATGTTCTTCGCCTGACATTTCAGATATTGTATCAAAGCAATATTCTGTAGATAAAAGTAAACTGGTTTATTGCGGGTCGCCGAGATTTGACCATTTGTTTGCAAAGGAGAAATATATCGGCAGATTCTTTAACTGTGAGAGTATGGAAAAGATGATACTTTGGGTTCCTACTTTTCGACAGCATAATTTGATTCTGTCAAGAATTGATTCTCAAAAGAAATTTCCCTTTGGCATTCCGATTATTGAAAAAGAAGAGGATTTTGAAATTCTTAATAAAGAATTGAGGAAATTAAAAATGGGAATCGTAATCAAACCGCATCCTCTGCAGAACCTGGAGTATGTGAAAGTAAATAAATTTTCCCATATCTATTTGCTGACACAAAAGGATATGAATAAGAAGCAAGTAGGTATCAATAGTATTATGAAGGACATGGATGCAATCATTACAGACTATTCTACAATTGCGTTTGACTATATGCTTTTAGATAGGCCAATTGCATATACCGTAGACGACATGGAAGATTATTCCGTTGGATTTTCAGTAGAAAATCCTTTGGAGTGGATGCCGGGAGATAAAATAAAGGATTTAGGGGATATGTTGTTATTTTTGCAAGGCGTATCGAATGGTGTAGATCAATATAAAGCCGAGAGGACGGTAATCAGAAAAAGGGTTCATAAATATGAAGAAAAAGATAATTGCAACAGGCTTTTGCGTATGTTAAACCTATAGAGGCTTAAGGAGAAGATGGAGGTATGTGTGGTATAAACGGTATTATTGCCAGAAGAGAAACAGCCGATATTGAAAGAAGAATACAGAAGATGAATGCGTCGCTTGTCCACCGCGGGCCAGATGCAGGACTCCATATAGTATTAGACGGGGGGAAGGCGGCGTTAGGACACCGGAGATTGTCGATTGTTGACTTGGATAAAAGGTCTGATCAGCCCTTTGTGTCTTCTTCTGGACGATGGATTTTGGTATATAACGGGGAAATTTATAACTTCAAAGAAATGAAAGAAAAACTTTCTTATGATTTTAGAACAGAGTCTGATACAGAAGTTTTGCTTGCATGTATAGAAACGAAGGGGATTGAAGCATTGTTGAAAGAATGCAACGGCATGTTTGCATTTGCGGCATATGATACTGTGGGGCATAGGATTTACTTATGCCGTGACAGGTTGGGAATTAAGCCGATTTATTATTATATGGATGAAGAGCATCTTGTCTTCTCTTCTGAGATAAAAGGAATATTAAACAGCGGACTTGTGGCTGCAAGGCTTGATGAAGCTGCCATAGATGATTATTTTGGATATCGGTATGTAAGGGAACCCTACACATTTTTTGAGAATATCAGGCAACTGGAATCAGGGACTTATATGGAGATATCACAGAGTTGGGAAGCATTCCATAAGAGATACTGGGACATACCGGAGGAATTTAATCAAGAACAGCAATATGATGAAGAAAAGATAACCCGTGAATTTAGGAATCGACTGGAGAGTGCAGTGCAGAAAAGGATGATGGCGGACGTACCTCTGGGAACTTATTTGAGCGGAGGAGTAGATTCCAGCCTTTTATCGGCAATTGTTGCGAAGCAAAAAGGGAAAGATTTGAATACTTATACCATTGGTTTTCCCGAGTTGAATGAGTTTCCGTATGCCCGGATGGTTGCAGACAGATATAAGACAAAACACCATGAGATTCAAATGGAAAGGCGGGATTATCAAAACGGAATCGAAAAAGTTATTAAATATAAAGACGCGCCGTTAGGAGTTCCTAATGAAATTCCTCTTGCGATTATGTCTGAAGAACTCACAAAAGATATAACTGTTGTTTTATCAGGAGAAGGAGCAGACGAGTTACTTGGAGGATATGGGAGGATTTTTCGGGCGCCCTTTGATTATGACAATATAGATAAAGCTTGCGGAAAAACTTTCTATCAGTATTTTATTGATAAATATGAATATGTGCCGCGGAGAATTCGAGACATATTTTTAAAAGGGAACAATAATAGGAGAGAACAGTATGACCAGGAGATATCTTTTCGGTTTTCAGAGAAGAATAATGAATATAATGTCTTCAGATTTTTTCATAATTATCATGTAAAAGGACTTTTGCAGAGAGTAGACACTACAACCATGCTGGCAGGTGTAGAAGCAAGAGTTCCGTTTTTGGATCATGAACTTATCGAATATGTGTATAGGAATGTACCTTACAGCATGAAACTGAGATGGAAGGATTCCGCCGCAGAAAAAGATTGCAAAAGGATGAACGCAGCAGCTTATAGCGAGGAGTTGGATATTCCCAAATATCTTTTGAAGAAGATATCTTATGACTATCTTCCCCAAGAAGTTATTGAGAGAAAGAAGGTTGGGTTTCCTGTGCCGCTTGACAGTTGGGAAGAGGAACTGAGAGCTATGGCATTCGATTATCTGAAAGATTCTGTATGGCTGGAAAAAGGGAAATTGGAAGGTCTGTTTGCAGAATGTGAAAAGGAGAGGATTGGAAATCAGATTATTTGGATGTTTTTAAATGTTGAGATATTTTACAGAGCATATTTTCTGAAAGAATGGAGGTACTAGAATGATAATCGGTTATACGACGGGGGTGTTTGACTTATTCCATGTCGGGCATCTGAATATGTTAAAAAATGCGAAAGCAATGTGTGATAAGTTAATCGTTGGTGTGACAATGGATGAGCTTGTATCATATAAGCATAAAAAGGCAGTAATTCCGTTTGATGAGAGGATAGAGATTATACGCAGTATCAAATTTGTAGATGCAGCAATACCCCAGACGTCTATGGATAAGTTTGAGGCATGGAAAAGGCTGAAGTTTGATGTAATGTTTGTAGGGGATGACTGGTATAATACTGAGAAATGGGAGAGATATGAAGAGCAGTTTAGGGGGGTGGGGGTAAAGGTGATATATTTCCCATATCATAAGGGAACATCATCAACACTTATCAACGAGACATTGATAGAACTGAGAAGAGAGAAGTAACTTTTATGTAACTGCGTTATGGAGCGGTTGTAGCGGAAAGTAAAGTCAAGGTAATGTTGAGAAAGGATTTAATAATGAAAAGGAAGGTGTCGAAGTGAAATGTTTAGAGCGGACACCTGAGATTTTAACAACACAAATAAAAAATGTATTGGGCAAATAGAAGAGAGAAGGAGAAAATATTGCAGATGGATTCCAGAGTTGATATCTCAATAATTATTCCGGTTTACAATGTTGAAAAGTATCTTAGGGATTGTTTGGATAGCGTAGTGGAGCAGACTTATCATAATTTTGAGGTATTATGTATTGACGACGGCTCAACGGATACTTCATTTGACATTTTGGAAGAGTATGAAAAGAAATATGAATTTGTTAAGATATATTCTAAGGATAACGGGGGTCTGTCTTCAGCAAGAAATTATGGCATGAAACAGGCGAAAGGGAGATTTATTTTCTTTTTGGACAGTGATGATATGTTGGCAGACAGAGGCTGTTTATCCTTTATAGCAGATAATATGATTAAATTTTCGTTAGACGCATTGTATTTTGATGGTGAGTCTTTTTTTGAAAATGAATCTCTTTCCGCAAGGAATAACTCATATAGAACTGCGTATAAAAGAGAAAAAAGTTATGGATATTATTCGGAGGGAATGCATTTATTCAAAAAACTGGCGGAAAGCGGAGATTATTATGTACAGGTTTCTTTGCAGTGTTTCAGCACGGAATTTTTGATAAAAAATGATTTGGGTTTTGTAGATAAAGCAATTTACGAAGATAACTTATTTACATTTAAGTCAATGCTACTTGCAGGGAATGTACTACATCAAAAGAGAACAGTGCTTTTGCGGCGAATACGTGAAGGCTCAATTATACAAAAAACACCTGTATTCCATAACTTTTACAGTCTGACTGATACATATTGGAAAATGCTTGACTTTGTAAGATCTATGGATAAGGATAAGAAACAGGAAATCAGTAACAGTTTATTCTGTGTACTTAATCATGTGAGGAGTTATGCGGCTGATATCTGGCTGAAGCTGGGGGACATAGAAAAAGGGCAGTTAGAACGGCTGCCGGAATATGAAAGCTGCTTGATCAAAAGCATATTTTGTCCCGAGATTAAAGTGATAAATGATGCGCATATTTTTCCGTATCATTTGTTTGATGTCGGAGCCAGGATTGTAATTTACGGTGCGGGGAATATTGGGAGAAAGTTTTACCATAAGGGAATTAAAGATGGTGTGATACACGTGGCGGGTATTGTGGATGGCAGGGCATCAGATTTGGATTTGGGGGATATTCCCGTGCTTCCTGTCCAGATGATTAAGCGGTTGGAATATGATTATATTCTGATTGCAGTAGAGAGCCGAATAGTGGCGGAGGAGATTCGCCAGAACCTTGTAGAGATGGGCATAGAGCCTGATAGGATAAAATGGAACGGTGATATTTATTATAAGAAGAATTATTTTCAAAAGGCATATCAATTCTGTAAATTTGTAGATCGGCAGATGTGTTCAGATATTCCGAAATTTTATTTGTTTATGTTGCCGGAGCATGGCAATATGGGAGACTATGCAATTGGATATGCTGAACAGAAGTTTTTTACAGATTATTTCCCAGAATATCCGTTGATTTGTGTGACTACACAGGAATGGTTGGATCTTAAGGAATATTTTCAAAGAGTAATAAGAGAATATGATATCATTTTTCTGTCGGGAGGTGGTTATTTCGGTGATTTATGGAAAAGCGGACAGATCAGCAGAGATATTGTGGAAATGTTTCCTGGCAATTCCAAGATATTCCTGCCGAATAATCTGACTTACAAGGATTCTGATTGGGAGAGTAACTCAGAGGTTAAAAATGATTTGGAGTGGCTTTCGGAACAGCCGGGTACGTTTATTTTTTTTCGTGAAAGGAAGTCGTTTGAATATGCGGAGCCAATTGTAAAGAATTGTGCGTTCGTTCCTGATATGGCATTGTATTTGTCATTTGCAGAGGGAAAGCCAGAACCTGCAGACCGAATCCTTCTTTGTTTCCGGGAGGATGTAGAAAAGGATTTTTATCATTATAAAGAGTTGACGGAAATGCTGAAGAAAGAAGGATATCAATATGACGAAATGGATATTCATTTAAATCGTAAGGTGGATTATGAAGAAGGAAGAGATTGCCTGAGTGCTATTATTGAAAAAATGCAGAACGCTAGTCTGGTGATTACAGATCGGCTTCACGGGATGGTTTTAGCTGCACAAAGCGGAACGCCTTGTATTGCATTTGATAATACGACACATAAGATATCAGGGGTCTATGAATGGCTGGAGAGCAACCTCAAAGTAAGCTTATTCACGGATTATGAAGAAAGTGAGATACAGGAAAAAATCACGGAACTTCAAGGGACTTTTTTTACGACAGAACAAAAGAATGAAAAAACCCGTATAGGGTTTCAAAAATTGAGAGAAAAGATTTCAGAACATATTCGGCAGAAGAGGAATGTGTCAGAATTTTTATAAGGAGAAAACAAGAGATGGATTTGAAAAAGCGAATTGTTGTATGGGGAGCAGGAGGATGCGGCAGGAGAGTATTTTCTTTGCTTAAGAGGTATGAAGGGTGTTTGAATATTGTTTTTGCTGATTCAGATAGAAAAAAACAGGGAACATATGTAAATGGTATTTTCATAATAGAACCGGAAGAGGTATTTAAAAGAATAGAAAACAATGGAGTAGATATCATTATTTTTGCTGTACAAAATCAGTTTTTAGAAGAAGTAACAAGTTTGTTTAGAAGTTATGCACAAGATGTAAAAGGTTATGTGATCTCCCCCAAAGTATATTGGAATGATAAATTTGATTCTATTGAAGAGACATTAGTTGAAATAGATTTATCGAAACCAAGGCTGTATCAATTTCAGACTCCGGTTACATATCATTGTAATGTGAAGTGTAAAGGTTGTTTGAATTTTTGCAATCTGATCGACGAGCCTGAATATGCGGATTTTTATTCTGTTATAAGAGATTGGGAAAAGATAAAAGAATTGTTCTGGGGGTGTTACAGAATAAAAATATTAGGAGGAGAACCGTTATTAAACGAAGAATTGCCCCAATACGTGAAAGAGGCGCGGCGTATATTTCCAGATGCAGAGATTATGATAACAACTAATGGGGTACTGCTTGCTGGGAAGAAGGATTTCAAAGGTTTGTTTGATGCAATGCGGGATTCAAAATGTTATTTTGACATATCGGTGTATGAACTGCTGTTTCCTAAATTAGAGCAGATCGAGAAATTCTTAAAAAGTGAAAATGTGCAATATAGTCTAAACATGGCAAAAGACAATTTCTATAAAATGCTGTCTCTTAAACCCTTATTTGATAAAGACGAGGCTTATCAGAGATGCCCGGGTAAGGAATGTCATAATGTAGATAAGGGGAAGATATATACTTGTTCAAGACCGACTTATCTCCATGTGTTGAATGAAGAATATGATATTGACATTCCAGATGATGGAGGGACGTGGAGTCTTCATGATATAGAGTTAGATGGTTGGGAATTGAAAGAGAATTTAAGTAAGGGATTTGAGACTTGTAAATATTGCGGATTACCTGTTCAGTATAAGTGGGAGCACGCTAATAGCAAGAAAGCAAAATTAGAAGATTGGATAGCGTATGGTTGTTCGGGTTGCAAGTGAGATATGAAAAGAAGGGTTGTGATTATTTGAAAACAGAAACAACAAAAATGCCGTTGTATATCAACGCTTCGGTAATGGATGAAAGGAATTTGTATTTCACAGCATGTAATGGTAACTTTTTATATAAGTTAAATATTGATTCTAATGAGATTGAAAAAGTTTATTACCTGCCAATTATTGCAAACAAAGCTTTCAGGTTTGTAGCATTGTCCTTTTATAAAGAGAATATATGGATGATTCCGTGGTCTGACAATTATATTTATGTGTATAGTGTTGAAAAAAGGGAACTAGAACGATATCCCATTCCTTATTTATGTGAGGAAGGGATAGACGGGGTCAAATACCGCAAGCCTATTCGGGAGGGAAAATATCTTTGGTTGTTGCCCCTCAAATCTAAATGTATTGTCCGCATTGATATGGAATTAAAGGAGTTTGATATTTTTAATGAGTGGCCGGAAGATGTTTATTTTCCAGATAACAGAAAGATAAATTTTCGGATGATGTGTTCCTATGAAGGAAAACTATTTTTGTTCCGAGGAGACTGCAGTCACAATATCATACTCAATATGACTACCGGGGAGATGGAAATTTGGAATATTGGTATTAAAAATGCATTTGGTACGATTGCAGATAGCAGACTTTATCTTGCGCCGATTGAAAAGGAAACGGAAATAAGGATTTTTAAATTGATGGGCGAAAAATATATACCGCAGAAACAGCCGGTATGTGCAGACATCTCTCAGGAATTATCTGAAGATATGAAAATATAT
The DNA here is from genome assembly GCA_021770615.1 of Lachnospiraceae bacterium. The sequence continues at coordinate 24,075 of JAETQR010000044.1, forward strand.
TCTTATTGGTATACTGAAAGGATTGGAAAAACAGTATTTTTTATGCCGCATGAGGCAAAAAGCATTCTTCTGGCAGATATCAAAAGCGGAACAATTTCTTCTGTGAGAGTGGACATTGATGGGGAAAATACGTTACGTTCGAATCCGGAATATGCAATGTATGAGGTCTATGGATTTAGGGAAAATTATCTTGTCATACCATATATGGGTAATAAGCTGGCAATAGTTTCAAGAGATGGGCTTTTGAAAAGGGAAGTTACTATTAAGGTGGAACCGGCTGACATAGGAAAGAATAGGGATATGATTCAATATGAAAAAGGACATAATATATATCAATATCTTATGGAAGATATTGCAGTGCATAATAGAGCATGGAGGAACTTTCAAGACAGCGCCGCACTTGGCATAACGAGTAGCGTCGGAAAGATTATATACGAACGGGTGGGAAAAGATTAAATGAGAAAAGCATATCATGAAATAGTCGAAAGCAAAAAAGATATCTATATATGGGGAACTGGAAAATTGATGAAAAAGTGGATAGATAAGATAGATCCGAATATACGTCTGGTTTCTTTCTGTGATACTTATGAGCAGAAATGGAGTTCTGATTACTATAATGGTATTCCGTGTGTATCAAAAGAAAATCTGTGTCAGACTGACGCAGTGCTGATCGCTATTTTAAAGCAAAGCGATGTAGAGAAGTTGATTAAGGAATTAGACAGCAAAGGGATTGATTGGTGTCTGATGGAAGATGCTGTTGATGCGTATAGAAAAGAGTGGGATGAAAAAGAAACAACAAGATATTATAAGTATCATGAGAAAGAAGCGGAGAAGGAATCCAATGATAAAATAGTGAAATATGTCAGTTGTCATGTGCCTTATAAAAATTGTAATTTGAGGTGTTCATACTGTTATATAGGACAAGTGCGAGAGTATTATAGTGAGGAATTGAAATTTCACTCCCCGGAATTTATCCGTGCGGCATTTTCTAAGAGGCGATTAGGAGGCATTTCTTTTATTAATTTTTGTGCAGGCGGAGAAACTCTGATGTGTAAAGAATTACTCCCTATTATATCAGAAATCTTGAAAGAAGGGCATTATGTTTCGATTGTCACAAATGGAACAGTTACGAAAGCCTTTGACGAAATGATTGTGTTGGGGGTAGATTTATCACACATATTTATTAAGTTCTCGTTTCACTACTTAGAATTGAAAAAAAAGAAATTGTTGGATATTTATGCTAAAAATGTAAATAAAATGAGAAGTGTGGGATGTTCTGTTTCCATAGAATTGGTGCCCAGTGATGATTTGGTTGAGTATATTGAGGAAATAAAGAGGTTTTCTTTGGATAAATTCGGCGCTCTCCCACATCTTACGGTTCCTCGGGATGATACAGCAAAGGAATTGGTGATACTTACAAAGATGGAAATGGACGAGTATGCCCGAATATGGGGAGAGTTTGATTCTGAAATGTTCCGATTTAAACTAGCCAATATAAAAACCGAGCGTTATAAAAATTGTATGGCGGGAGAATGGTCCCTGCAAGTGAATCTGGAAACAGGTGATGTTTATAAATGTGTTGGTAATCCCTATATTGATAATATATATGAGGATATATGCAGGGAAATAAAGCTGGAGAGAGTAGGCGGGGAGTGTTCGCTTCCATATTGTTATAATTGTCACTCTTACCTGGCGTTGGGGTTAGTGGAAGAAATAAGCGCACCTACATATTACGAAGTACGGGACAGAGAAACCCTGTCAGGTTTGCATTGGATAACGGATACAATGAAGGACGTGTTTACACAGAAACTATATGAGAATCATCGGTTGGACGATATCGTATAGTACGGGAGGTTAAAAAAGGAGGTCATCATGAAAACCATTGAAAATAATTTTTTCTTTTTGGATTCTGATAGTCTGGAGGAAGTGAAAACGCGTCTGTATGGATATTCCATTGCGAATGAAATTACCGGGGAGACATTAACCATTGAAGACCCGCAATTTCCTTCGGCTTATTCAAATGGCGCGTATGTGCTGCTACAGGATTGTGGTGATGAGATACAGATCAGCCAGGACTTTAACGGCGCTTATGGAATTTATTTCTATCAACAGGGAGAATACTTTGCGTTGTCAAATTCCTTCTTACTTTTGCTTGAGAAATTAGATGGCTGCCATCCGCTTACAATTAACTTTGAGTATGCCAATGCGTATATAGCGGCGTTCAGAACAAATCCCTACTCGTATTGTGAGACATTAGTGAATGAAATTGAGATGTTGCCGAGAGATGTGAAGATTATAATACATAAGGACACAAAAGAGGCCAGAATATCCAAGATAGATTATCATGAGCATTCAGTAGATATTGCTACTGTGGATGGCTTGCGACTTCTTGATCAATGGTACTTTAAGTGGACAGGCATGATTCGTATGATGAAAGCGGAAACGGATAATATCACTTGTGACTTATCAGGAGGATATGATTCGAGGATGGTATTTGGTCTGTTTGTCAATGCCGGAATTGATTTGAATGAAGTGAGAGTGCAGACAAGCCAAAGTAAAACGCATACATTTATGGAAGACTATGAAGTGGCGACTCAGATTGCTGATTATTATTCAACATCTTTGAATAGGGGAAAGTTATCTCGTGGTTATATGAATTTGAATTTAAAAGATTCTGTTAATATATCTTTTTATACGAAGTTAGGCGTTCATAAACAGATGTATTGGATTACACAGTATAGAAATGAACTCCTATATCATTTTACCGGTGGTGGGGGTGAATTTTTGCGTACTTATCATCATGAAAGACCGCAACTATGTATTGAGGATCAAAGTAGGGGAGGAAAGAAGTATCGAAATGTAGATATTTCAACATCAATACGTAAAGTAGTCTCTCGTGCATTTGAAAAGACGACGGGGAAGTTTCAGATGGTAGATAAAGATACCATCGAACTGACAAGACTCATGTATCGGGAAACGGAGGGAAGGCATCACTTTGGCAAAACGATGGTAGAACATTATTGCGGGAATAGTGTGATAGTCAATCCGCTTATGGATGTGATTTTGGCGTGCCTTTATAATTGGACGGTACAGGATGAAGATTTGTTATATGCGGTAATATTTGGCTCTTCAGGGGTAATGGTGGGTAAAAAATACCCACAACCCCTGTGTTTATGCTGATTAGGCGGCTTTAGGTTTTCGGTTGGGAAGCGGAACCCTCAAATCCGAGCATACAAGGT
>JAETQR010000123.1 GCA_021770615.1 Lachnospiraceae bacterium
TATTGAAGGCAAGCGCAAAAAACTTGTAACAACCCCAACCAAGTTTCAGCGTCAGATTATGGAATTATACCAGGTCACATTGTGACCTGTGTATAATTTGTCGGGATTTTAGGATATATGACAGAGTTACAAGAGACATAGAAAAAGGAAATCGAGAAGGCTGGAGATATGGTGAATTAGGTGAATTATTCGAAGAGATAGATTGTAATGAATAATAAATTGCGAGGTGATGGAAATGAAAAAAAAGAAATATGGTGTTATGCTTCTGTGTATCCTTATAGTGAGTGGTTTGTTTGTTGCTATTAAAAATGTATGGATTGGCTGGGAAATATCAGAAAAGTTAGAAAAAGAAGATGCTATAGTTTTTTCTGCCTTTTTTAAAGAAGGAAATTGGGAGGAAGGTACATACCTTTATACTTTAAATCAGGACAGTTTACAAAGGATAGCGAATGAAATATTTCTGGAGATTTCATACAATAAAGACCGTACGAAGTTCATAGGTAAAATGAAAAAGAAAGCAGGAGGGAAGAAGCCGTATTATACTGGTTTTGAGGGAATTGCTGAATATGATGTGAAGAAGCAAGAGGTTGTTCCGCTGATTTCTTTAAATGAATTACAAGAATTGTTTCAAGACCCAGGGATAAAGATAGATGATCTATATGGGCCTCAGTATTATCAGGGAAATTATTCTGTTTATTATGATGGGATCGTTTACGAATTGATTGCAGAGGGACAACAGTGGATGATAAAAGAAATAGGAGAAGGGACGAAGCAGGAGAAGTGGGGAGTAAGTTACATATGGGATAAATATCAGGAGAATATTTATGTGAGGGCTACAACAGGACGCCATAAATGGAAATTGATAAAATATAACCTAAGGACCAAGACGTCCCAAACATTATTGGAGGATGTCGGAGAATTTGGCATTTCTCCTGCTGAGGATAAGATTATATATTCTGCTTATTCCGACGGAAAAATATATTTATATGATATGATGTCGAAGAAATCTACTTTGCTGGCTATGTATAAAGAATTTATTTTGGAAGAGTCCATTAAATTTTCTCCCGATGGGGAAGTGGCATTTTATGTTGAAAAAACATATGGTGCGATTGATCGGGAAAGCATGCATAAGTTTTATATTATAGACTTGGAAACAAACGAAATAAAAATGCTTAAGAATTGGAGGAGGGAGGCCTCATTTTATGGGGTGGATTGGTAATTGAGAGGTGATTATGGGTCTATGGAAAAAAGAGTAAGAGCTATTACGGTGACTGGACTGATAATTTTGGCAGCACTTTTTTGTTTTTCACAAAAGGAATATGACAGTAAGAATACTCAGATAGAAAAGTCAGAGAATAACAAAGAAGAAACATATATAAAATTTGAACAGCTGTATGAGAATATTGTTACTAATTTGGCAGAAAACATAAGAATCATTTCATTCCAGATTAATGTACAATATACATCTTTTGTAAAAAACAATAATAACAGTATTAATTCTATTGTTTTTTGTGAAGATGAGGAATGTCAAAAATATGGATACTATAAAATAAGAAAAAATTGGTTTATACGGATTTCACCAAGACCAGAGTAAGTTTTGAACAGGGATGGAGAAAATTGTAATGAGAAGTAGGCGTTTAATAGCAGGTATACTGTTAGCTGTAGGAGTGAGTGGGATATTTTATGGAGTAAACATGTTAAGAAAAGATTGTATTGATCGGGTTGAGAAAAAACTAAATGTAGAGTTGCGAAATCATGTTTCTGTCATGAAAGAACAATATAGTAAGGAGGAGGGGGAGGAACACATCAGTATAAAATTATTAATAAGTGATGGGCATGAAGATAAAATTAAACATGAGTTAAAAAAGTGCTTTTCAAAGGAATGTTCCAGTATGATCATGATACCCAATTTCCACAACACATGTCCCTGGTGGGAAATGAAAGAAACGGATATTGTACATAGATATAACAAAATGGTGTCCGGGAGGCATGTGAAAACTATAGAAATCTGGGCATTTATTGTTGAGGAAGATGAAAAACAATATTTGTACATTTCGTATTAGAAAAATATGGAAGTATGGAGCATGTTATATGGATTGGCGGAGCAGCAGCTGGCGGGAGCGATGGCAGATGCCTGCGCCCGGTTTGTATCCAGTATCAGCTACGCTGCGGAATCCTTCCGCGGGTTAGACGTAAGTATGACAAGCGCCATGAATTTCAGGTAACAAAGGAGGAAACAAGACATGTCAGACCATATCTTTCAGGCCGGTGATATTGAAGAGATCTGTGACGGCGCAAAGAAAGCCATAGACGATACAAAGGACTGCATCAGCAGCCTCAAGACCATAGCCTCAGAGATCCAGTCCCAGTGCGCAAAGTATGCGGCACAGATGCAGGAGGTGACGGCGGCCACCAATGCCATCAAAGGGGTGGTGGAAGACCTGAGGCAGTTCCTGCTGGAGACACCGCTGACCACCGACTGTTCGGACTTCGCCCAGGTACTTGCTGCAAAGGAGACCCAGTGGAAGAAACAGCTGAAAGACGCCAAAAGCCTCCTGGACGGGGCGGTGGCCAACGCCAAGGGAGCCCAGAAGATCAGCACCCTGTTCAGTAAGGATCCGGTGAACTTAAGCACCGGGAACTTCATCTATGACCGGGAGGATCTGCGGATCGAGGGGAACCCGTCGTTTCTTTTCCGCAGGTTCTATAATTCTGTGAATGATCAGCAGGGGAGCCTGGGAAGGGACTGGAACCACAACTATGAAGTCCGTCTGACCTTCCAGGAGAGCAGTGTCTTTGAGGGGGAGGAAGTGACCGTCCTTCTGGAGGATGGGAAGGAAGAATTATTCCTCCCGGTAGACGGGGGAGGGTATGCGCCCGGCCAGCAGAGCCTGGCCTCCCTGGAGAAGACGGAAGACGGATATGAGTACCGGACATTGTCCGGGGTACGGTATCTGTTCGATGTCCGAGGAAGGTATGTGAGGCAGGAGGATGCCAACGGGGAAGGGTTCAGCCTGGTCTATGGGTTTGGGTTTAGCCCAGCCTGCGGGGATGCATGCGGCTTGTCTGGTTCCGGGATACAAAAAGGGGAAGATCCGAAGCAGGAGGAACGGCTTTCCTGTATCCAAAAGGACACTGGGGAGAGCTACCGGCTGGACTATGATGAGGCCGGTTATCTGAGGAGTGTCACCGACCATACCGGGCGTACCTTTACCTATGAGGTGTCCGGCGGAAGGCTGGTAGGAGCAGTGCGTCCGGACGGAGGGGCATTTACCTATGAATACGACGGGAACGGGAAGCTTGCCGGGGTGACGAACCCCAGGGGGGATCCTGACCGTGGAGAATGAGTTTGACGAACAGTACCGTACGACCCTGCAAAAGTTCCCGGACGGAACAAAGATGTGTTATGATTATGATGATGAGCGCCGTACCCTCACGATGACCGAGCGGAACGGGAGCACAAGCGTCCATATCCATGATGAGAAATACCGGAATATCCGGAACATTTACCCGGACGGGGAGGAGCGGTTCGAGTACAACTCCCGGAACCAGAAGACGAAGGTGACGGACAAGCTGGGGCATGTGACCCGGCTGTCTTACGATCACCGTGGGAATCTGACCGGGGCGGTGAACCCGCTGGGAATCCGGCTGTCGGTGACCTACGGGGAGCACAACCGACCGGTGAGTGTGTCGGTGGATGGAAAACAGAAGCTTCGGAATGTCTTCGACCGGAAGGGGAACCTGCTTACGAGCCGGGACGCCCTGGGGAGGGAGACTGGATTTTCCTATGACGAAAAGGGGAGGGTTAAGGAAGTACATCAGGCAGACGGGAGCAGGGTGTTGCTGTCCTACGATCACCGGGGGAACATCACGGAGCTTACAGACGCCCGGGGAGGGGTGAGCCGGTATGTGTATGACAGCCTGAACCG
>JAETQR010000045.1 GCA_021770615.1 Lachnospiraceae bacterium
GTATCTGTGAACACTCAGGATATGGATGGGATTTATTATATCAATCAGCCGGCTGAGGCACAAATTGAGAAGTATCCGGATCCTGTCTTTGAACCCTCTCCGGATTACCGCCCTCTCATTGCAATCCTGTCAGCATTGGTCCTTGCCCTGGTTTTCATTCTGATTTTATGGATTAAGAAAAAGAACACCACAGTGATTTATATGGCCCAGCCGCCGACAGCCAGGGAGCCGGCCAAAAAGATGGGAACCAAATCCTGCACCTATACCGGTAAATTCAACATGTACGTGATCCAGACAGCGGACGGACAGGATGTACCACCCCAGTCCTACAGACTCTTTGGCCGAAACAGTGGCAGGATAACATTAAACCAGATTTTAACCTCCTGTAAAATCAAGTTTGGAAAGATAGGAGCAGATGATATTATTTTTTATCCCGGACCGGAACATTCTGTGATTATTATGGATCAGTCAGAACGGTGTACGGCTTTAAGGGGAACAGAAATCCTGAAAAAGGGGGTTGGTTATCCGGTATTTTACGGTGAAAAGGTGACCATTACCTTTGAGGATGAGGCCACAGAAATGGAAATCCATTATAAAGATTTAAAGCCCAGCGAACGGGAGGGGATTTAAATGAGGATGAAAAAAGCAGAACACGGACTGCCTGGGATAAGAAATCCGGTTACCGGTTTACCAGGGTCCTGCATACGGAAATATAAAAGAAGTACATGGTTAAATTCCCGTATCAGGGACGGATGACAAGGACAACGCATATGGCGCTGGACAGATCAGGTCGTGTGCGCTTTTCCTTTTCTTCATAGAGAAAGAAGAAAGATATATAAAAGGAGGAGCATTCATATGGGAAATGCAATAAAACAGACAAACCGAACCATGCTCATGGAGCAGATTAATCCGGAAAAACCGGACTTCCTTACCGTGGTCGGCGATGTCAGGGGACTGGAAAGCCTGTCGGACGACAAAATCAAAGAAATTAATGATCATCTTCTTGTACGCAGTTTCGATGAATTGTTAGAAAAGTTTAAGCCTGCAGTATATTGTTATTTTAACGCGAATAATCAAAAAATAGTTTACCAGTTGGATAAGCCCGATGGAGTACCCGAGGAAATGCTGACAGAGATTCCGTTAAACCGTCAGAATGAATTCATGGGTATGCTGATGTCCATGGTGGATACAAAGCGATCCGAGGGAACTATCAATGTGGACTTCAAATTTGAAAAGTTGACGGACATGATTTCTCCCAGAAAGGTCATGGAGGCTATCAGACAGAACCGCAAGGAGCTTCAATATACTTATGGCGAGTATGCGAAATTAGATGATGGAGATCCCAAAAAGCTGGATATTGCAGACAAATTGAATGTGATGTTCGAGGAAGCCAGTGCTAATTACAATAATGTGATGGCGATGCTGCCTCTGGCGATTGAGGATACCAAGACCCGTCTCTTACTAGGTGATAGGGGAGATAAGAAGGATAATACGCCTCTGGCCCTGGGGGTTCTGAGTATGGGTGAGGGAGGGGAACTCCGGGTTTTAGAGGCTCCGAAGGTGGAGACAACCGCCCTGGCTACCGTAGACGATAATGTGAACACAGGCCTCATAGAAGCGCTGAAGGATGACTATAAAGCAATCAGCGGGGAAAGCAACGGTTATGTGGAGGCATTGGTCGCAAGAACCTTCTGCCCGTTAGCTTCCACTATGGAAAGCAAAATTGACAAAGAGACAGAGGTTGCAAACTACAATTCCTACTTAGAATTCTACAAAGAATCCAAAGACGCTTTCATTAAAACGGTAAAACCGTTAATTGAAAAGCTGTTGGGAATCTGGTGTTTCTTCGAGCAGTATCCGAAGAAGGTTAAGGGAATGAAACCTTCCATGTTAATAACCAATGTATCCAATGACATGCTGGCAAAATCCAGTAATATCTCCCGATTAATTACATACTTAAACACTACCAATGCCAAAAACGATTTTACAAACACGGTTTGGTATTCGATTGTCCCGGACGTGTCCCTGGACCAGTACAGCAAGATGAAGCTGACCAGAGAGCGTTTCCGGGGAAATGCCAAAGTAGAAAAGACCGATGTCAACAGCGTAGAATCATTAATGCGGATTTTGGATGTATTTAAGGAGTTCAGCGTACAGTGCTTTTTTAGCTATGAGGCTGACGACAGCACCACTTTTAATGCCCTGGCCACAGAAGGAATTGAGAAATATGAGGACCGCTGTGCTTCCTTGATGGGGAAACCCTTCAGTGAGTTTGCAATTCCCTGTGTACCAAACTTTACCATTATCCCCAAAGACAAATCTGGCGTGATTTTAGACAGCCGCATGGTCTTAAACAATGACGATACCGTGGAGCTGTCCAAGGAAAAGGAAGACGTCATGAAGATCTGGATTGATGGGGTCTATGTGGGAGCGGCTTACGTGGCAGCCGGTATCGTGGCTGCTTACCAGTGTCCGGAATATTTAAAGGACAAGTTTACAAAGGCCAGGGTTGACCCAGAGCTTCCGGGAGTGCGGTTTGATATAGAGGCTGACGACCACAGTCTGGTTGCCTGCACTACGATGGCGAAGGAAATCACCGGATTCACTAATTCCATTAAAAATGATATTAACCGCAAAAACTTCGGCTTCGTATTTAGTTCCGAAAATGCTGCCTATAAAGGAAATGACATCACGAATATCATGGTTTATAAGGCCAGAAATTTAATGTCAGATGGTAATATGTTCGAGCCGATTTACAAGACTCAGGTGACTACCTACATAGAACGGGTGATGCGCCATGGGACGGGGGATTTCAAGGAAGACTCCATTGTGCAGTTTTTCAGTAACAATCCAAACAGCCAAAAGAGTCAGTGGTTGTCAAAGAAGGAGTATTTAAACGGTGTTCTTGGAAAAGGCGATGATATTGATTATATCATCAATGAGGAGAACGGCTACTGCACGCTGAACATTACCTTTAATGGCAATATAAAGAATTTAGAGGTTGAAATCAACCGCTTATCAGCCAATAAGGCGTAATGCCTTTGGGGCGGAAGGGTATGCCAGAAACTTCTGCCATTATAAAAACCTATTATTAATGAAGAAGAGGAGGAAAAAGCATGGGATTTCGTATGAAAATTACCGGAGGACCAGAGGAGATCGTATTTGATGAGAGAAGTATTACTAAAGTGGATTTTAATTCCGCATCTTCTGCAGACTCCAATGCCAGAGCAACTGATTTTGGCCTGACTGTAAAGGTTTGGGGTAAAATGCTCTATAAGCTGGGAGGAGAAGGAAATGATCCGACGCTAGGTCTAGCAAAATGGTCTCAGGTTCCGTCAGAGAAGGCAGACTGCTACCGTAACGCTGAGATTACGGTTGTATCAGCCAGCCAGGTGGTACGCCAGTTCACACTTCCTAATGCCTTCGTAATGGAATACAGTGAAGAAGTGGATGATGAGAGCGGTGTGGGAACTTTCTACCTTCACATGAAACAGAAGAAGGATGAGAACGCGGCAACCAGGATTGAAGGCGGCTTCGGCGGCGAGTAAACCAGAATTGAACAGGAGGAAATAAGGCATGTCATACAGAGTAACAGTAGAAGGATTAGAACGTTTTGAGATTGCAAAGGAATGTGTGCGCAGCGTAAAGTTCACTACAGATATCCCTCTGGATTCCAATGCCAGAACCAAAGATGTAGGAAGCACGCTGACCATTACAGGAAGAATCTTAACCGCAGTGGATGGTGATCCCTTTGACAGCACCAGAAAGCTTGCTTTATGGTCCGCAGTTGCGGCAGAAAAAGCCGACTGCTACCGCAAAGTAACCATTGAGCATGTAGCAGCTGGGATCATGGAGAGGAAATACTACTTCCCCAATGCCTTTATCATTGATTATAAAGAAGATTACGGCGATACGGAGGGTACAGGAACCTTTACGCTGGTAATTAAGCAGAAGAAAGATAAAATAGCCAATATAACAGTGGAAGGCGGATATCCGGCCGCATAAGAGACAATGGGGGCGAGTCCGTGACAGGACACGCTCCCAGGTTTGATTAGAGGAGAAGGAGGCAGGGATGGAGCCAGACTATTATAGAATATTAGGTGCAAGGGAAGATGCCACAGAAGAAGAGATAAAGAAAAGTTATTGGAAAATAGCTAAAAAGTATCATCCGGATTCAAATCCCGGGGATAAAGACGCAGAAAAGAGATTTAAAGAGGCTGCGGAAGCCTATGCAGTTTTAGGAGATGCAGAAAAGCGGAAGGCCTATGACAAGGTACGTTTACAGGACCATACAGCAGGACCAGAACAAAAGAGGCCAGATAGGAATAAAAAGACTTCCCAGACAACCGCCAGCTTCGATTTTAACAGTATGTCTTCAAACTTTGAACAGTACTTTGGCTTCCGGCCGGGAACCAGCCAGGTGGACGAGGACAAACTGAATACAAATAAGAAAACGAAAACAAATCCGATTGATATGACGGAGATGTTTGAACGATATATGGGGATTGAGAAATAAATGAGAAAGGAAAACGGGGATGAAAAAAAGAATACTGGATCTTATAATCGTCTGTCTCTGTCTGGCAGTCATAGGAATTGTACTTGTGTATCCGGAAGAGATTATGTGGCGGGGACCCATTCTGATTTCAGCCGGCATTTTAACGGTCCTGTTTCTGGTATTGACAGTCAGAGATAAGGGGGACAGACAGGAGGACACGGAACAGATGGAGCGAAACCAGCTGGAAGAAACAGGGCTGATTACAGAAATTGTGCTGTTGAATGAGGAGGATAAACCGCTGATGACCTGGGATCTTTATGGAAAAACAGCCATGGTTATTGGACGGGATGTAAAAGAGAACCAGGTGGATATAGATTTAGGAAAAAGCGCCTATGCCAGTATGGTGGATATCGAGCATGCAGTGCTGAATTACTCCACTGGAAGCTGGTACGTGGAGGATTTGGGAAGCGCCAATGGACTCAGTGTAAAGAAGGCCAGCGATGGCAGGGTATATAAGCTTTCGAAGGATACGCCATGCCGCCTGGAGCGCGAAGACTGCCTGTATATTGGGCTTAACCACTTGCTCCTAAAATAAACGGGGTATTCAAAAATGCAATAACCGGCCTGGCCGGATACATAGACAAAAAGCAAAGGAGCGAGACATTATGAACAGCAATCTGATCCGGTGCCAGAATGGGCATCTGTTTTCATCCAGAAGATATGGGACCGTTTGTCCTTATTGTAATATTGAAACCGCAACAAAGGAAAAGAAGGAGACCGGTGGGAAAAGTGGGGAAGATCTGGAAAAATTACTATTTGCCCAGGATGCATCCCCAGTATGCGGCTGGCTTGTTTGTATTTCCGGTCCCAGGCAGGGAAAGGACTACAAAATCAAATCAGGGAAAAATTTCATTGGCCGGGCCGATGACATGGATATCCAGGTGTTAGGGGATAACCAGATTTCCAGAAGGAATCATGGCGTCATTGTCTTTGACCCCAAGAAGAAGGAAACCGTACTCCTGCCTGGGGACAGCAATGGGCTGGTGTACCATAATGAGGCCGCTGTTTACACTCCTACCGTTTTAAATTCTTATGATGTGATTGAAATGGGTGAGAGCAAATTTGTGTTCATTCCGTTTTGCGGGGAGAATTTTATGTGGCAGGATAAAGGGAACAAGAATCCTGAGACAGAGAGCTGACAGGAGGGGAGCCATGACAATTCCTGAAGTGATTATTTTATGTTTATCCCTTTTTGGCGCCGCACTTCTAATCGGACGAGTGCGGCTAAGTGTTTATTCAATGAAGAAAAAGCGGAAGCGTCTGGAATTTTGTGAGACTGGAGCCTCTAAGACCATTGGAGACCGGGAGGTTCAGGAAGATGAATACGGCATCGCAGAAACCGAGGAAGGGATCATGGCTGTTTTAGCTGATGGAATTGGGAAGCATTACGGAGGAAAAATAGCCAGCCGTACCGCGGTAGAGGTATTTCTGGATATATTTGAGGACAAAAACGCTTTTTATAATCCCCAGCATTCCTTCCGGAAAGCCTTTCAGGGAGCCAACCGGGAGATCCTAAAACAACTGGAGGAAAACCAAGGTAGTGCCTCTGTTGGCGCGGTTATGATAATGGAACGGAAACTTTATTATGCAGTAGTGGGAAATGTCAAAATCGCCGTATACCGGAACCATGAACTGGTACCGGTTAGCTCCGGTCATACCATCGGTGTACTGGCAAGGCAGAAGTATGAAGAGGGAAAGCTGACAAGGGAGAAGGCCATCAGCCTGCTTAATCACCACAGGCTTTATAACTTTGTGGGTCAGGATGGATTTCAGGATGTGGAGTTTTTTGACACGCCTATCGCGCTCTATGGAGGGGAGTATGTGCTTTTGATGAGCGATGGCTTGTATGAAACTGCCCGCTGGAAGGACATGGAGAATTGTCTGGAAGGGGAAGGAAGCTGCCAGGACAAGGCATATCAGCTGATAGAGCTGGTGAATCAGAGTGAGGAAGAAGAGAAAGATAACGGATCAGTTGTAGTGATAAAGGTTAACCAATAGTGGTTATAAAATTACGGAAGACAGGAAGTGGACGCAGGAGGAAACTACAGGATGAGAAAACAGAACAGCACATTTAAGACCGCTTTTATATCAGAAGCAGGTTCCGGGCTGGAAAACAATGATTATTTTGCCTTTGTGGAGCTTGAAAAATATGCGTGTTATGTCATAGCCGATGGGCTTAATGACCTTCCGGATGCTGAAAGTGCCAGGCTGGCCACCCAGACCATTATCCTGGCCTTTGAAGAACACCCATCCATAAAAAAGCGTGCAATCCTATCTTATTTGGAAGCAGCAAATAAGGCTCTTGCAAAAGCTGACAGCAAGGAAAAATTAAAAGCTTCTGTTACAGTCATAGTTACGGATTATGCAAAGGCCCGGTATGGATATGCAGGAAATACCAGGCTCCGCCTTTATCGGGATGGCTCTGTAAAAGAACAGACAAAAGACATGTCTTTGGGTACCCAGCTCGTAAAAGAAAAGGAACTGCCCGAGGATGCCTTATCCAGGCATGAACAGCGCAACAACCTGCACACCTATCTGGGGCAGGGAAAGGGCTTCCGCCCTTTTGTATCGAAGAAAATCAAGCTGGTAAACGGTGATATTTTTACACTTTATAGCCGTGGAATATGGGAAAATCTTGACAATGGAGAGCTGGATGACGTATTTTCCGAAGCAAAAGATGAACCCCAGGAGAGCCTGGATAATATAGAAGATCTGCTCCTGTCGAAACAGCCGGGAGATTTGGAGAATTATACCTTTGCATCTATCTTTGTGGATGAGGTATTTCTGGATCCGAACCAGAAACGGCGCATTAAGAAAATTGTTATAGTGACCGTAGTGGTCATGGTGGCAGTTCTGGGTGTAAGCCTGGTCGTGTGGCTGCTGTACCGGCAGCGGCAGAAACGGGAGGATGAAATGGAGAGGCGCTACTCCAACATGATTGAATATATCCAGGATGATAACTTTTTGCGGGCAAAGGAAGAGTGCAGTGAAGCGTTAAAGCTGGCGGAAAAGCTGAAAATAAAGAAAGAGATTCAGGAAATCTCCGATTATCAGAAGCTGATAGAGGCTGTGAATGTTGCAGATGACGCATTCAGCAGCGGAAAATATGGGGACGCCCAGCCGGCCTATGTGACGGCAAAGGAACGTTCCAGGTACGCGGACCGGGTGGCTGATGATTATATAGACAAGCAGCTGTCTCATATCACGGATTATTTATCGGTGTTTGATTACATACAGTTAGGAGATACCCTGGCGGCCCGGGGGGATTATGAGAGGGCTGAGGAAAAGTATTTACAGGCCAAGAGCCTGGCTACAAAGGCTTACTTTGAGGAAGGCAGAAAGGATGTCATAGAGGCACTGGAAGCGTTGTATGCCAGCAGGGACAAGGCAGAGGAAGCCGATACCCAGGAGGCAAAAGCAAAAGCTTCCAACGAAGCAGGAGCCACGCAGCTGGCCACCGATGGGGACAAGGCATTTGCTGAGGGAGATTACGATGGGGCCAAGGCTTACTATGCCATGGCACTTGAGAAATATCAGGAATTAGGGGATACAGCCCATGCAGAGCTGTTACGGACGAAAATAGCATCCAGTGACCAAAAGTCTGAAGAGAATAAGCAGAAGAAACAGCAAGCCGAGGATTTTGTATTAGTGGGCAAGGGGCAGGAGGCAGCCGGGAATACACTGGAGGCCAAAAAGCAGTACCTGTTTGCAAAGAACTTATATAAAGAACTGAAATTGGATGACAAGGTGGTGGAAGTGGATGGCCTGATTGAAGTTCTGGAAACTACCATGGAACAGGAGAGCCGGAAGGCAGAGCAAAGTGAAGCGGCTGAGACAGAAGACAGCTCTGCTTTCGAAAGTTCGGGGGAAACAGAGCAGGAAAGCAACCAGGAAGTCGGCCCAGGGGTATAAGGTCAACCCAGGAAAAGCATGTGCGGCTTTAAAGAATTAATAGCTATAATAATTTAACCGAAACAGGCTTTTACGAACAGTTCATATGGGGGCGGGAATCCGGATTGATTTATTATACAAGTGGTATGGGCGCGGATAGTGATATGATGGAGCTGACGTTAAAAGAGGATTAGTAGAATGACAGAGGTATACCAGAAGCCGCATTCTGGCCTGCGATGAGGGGGATGATTCCGATTGTGAGGAGGGAGGAAGATTCAATCCAGCCAATAAAAAGTGAAATTTTTGTGAAAAAAGGTTCATTTATTTTAGCTATTATTTTAGTTGGAGAGATAATTTATTTTTTTAGGTTTAATACAGTATTTCCAGCAAGTATTATAGGTTGGTCAGGAACACTAAGGTGGGAAATATTGGTTTATTGGATCATACATATCATAGTGATATTTATTATATTGTATAGGTTTTATTTACAGGACACAATAAGTTATAAAAGTATGTTTACGGTTTTACTGTTATATTTAATTATTCGTATATTTTATGATATCTGCATGTACATATTTCTTGACCATAAAACATATGGTTTTTATTTTATATTGAGCAAAATTACTTTTTTTATCAGTGCTTTTGTTTATCTCAGCATATTTAAAAGGGTATCGCTTTGTTTTCGGTAAAACAGGTAGTTTTAAAATATTTGTTTTTTTAATGGTTTTTATTAGTTGTGTAGGTTTGGATTTAATTATGGTAAATAGTTTGGCTTCTATAGAAATGATAAAAGATACAATTTCAATATTAAGTATAGTTACAGCTTTTGCTTATAACTTGATTTTTGAAAAAATTCTAAACTA
Organism: Lachnospiraceae bacterium; assembly: GCA_021770615.1. The sequence goes on from JAETQR010000045.1 coordinate 9,310, forward strand.
TTTTATGTTATTGTTTGTATTCACGAATTAAAAAAAGAAGGGTGTTTTCAACGCATAAGATATATTTCAGCGAATACAAATGTCATCTGGGAGATACGCTGAGACAGATTGAGGAACATTATCAAGAATTAAGTCTGCTGCCAGAATTAGGCATATATTACTGATTACTGCAGAGATAATTTTCAGTTTGTGGTCAATGGCCTGCGGGATGAGTTATCGGAAGAAATCTGCGCATTATATAATTTACAGGGGAGCAAAAGAAAAGTGGGCCTGGCCTATCTGCAGTTATCCTGAGTAGTCAGTACCGAGCATTTGTGGCCGAAAAAGTCCTTAAGGAGGAGTAGGAAATGGAGAACTGGAAAGATAATAATTTATCCGCCATCCTGGAATATCCATTTGATTTTGAAAGATACATAGAGGAGCGTTTACGAGAGATTGATGAACTGGATGAAAGGAAGTTTGTCAAAAAGTTACTGTTAGAAGGTCTTGGAAAGGTAATCCAATGCACAGAAGCAAAGTACCAACAACTGGAGCGCAGGGTATATGAGGAATTGGAGATTACAGATAACCAGTACGAGGCAGTTTTAACGATTGTAAAGAAGAACCATTATGATCCGACCAATGGAACGCTCTTTCCCGTAAATGATGAGGATTTAGACGAAAGGATTCTAAGAGAAAAATTGTCAGATGGAAGCCGGCACTGGTTGGGAAGCATTTTTTTGGAGGATGCTGATGATAGACAGAGAGAATTTCAAGATAGAAAGAGCTTTTCTGGTACGTTGGTCCAGGGTGAAGAAAGTAAAGCAGTGGTATTTGAGATTGAGCCGGCAATGCGATATCGGGATGTGATGGGAGGACTCTATCAGGTATTTCAGGATAATCATATTCCATGGGATACGATAAATACCGGATACTTGGATAAGTTCTATGATGTTTTTGTTAATTCAGAAGGAGCAGCGGCATGCAATCTGGAGGAAGCAGAGATTGATTTTGGAGAATTTAAAGAGGAAATCAGATATGGACTGATACCTCTTTGGAATATGGAATGGGTAACGTTCGACAGCGCTGATTTCATGATTCCCTGTATCAATGGAATTTACTATGAGCACGAATTTTCCTTAGTAGATAAGGACGAAAAGGATGGCTATCTAATCAAAGCCAATGAGGACATTTTAGAGATCCGCCGTGAGAGAAAGAAAATTGTCATTAAATCCTTAGAGGAAACCTTTGAGAACTGGAAAGCTCTTCATATTATCCAAAAGGAAACGGTTCGTTCCTTAGATTATAATGCACCGCTTCTGACAAACCGGAAACGGGATTCTTTTATCCGGCGCTATGCAGAAAACAGCCGGATCCGGCTCATGACTAAAATAGATTTATTCCGCCGGATTATGGAGATTGATGTCCGGGATTATATTGAGGTGGTGGCGTATGAAATATGTGAAAACGCACGGGATTTCCTCAGTATAGAAAGTATGAACTGGTTTGTAAGAGATGAATTATTCCCTATGGAGAGCCGGAAGGTTTTGCTGCTGAAATTTAACGAAAGGCAGCCAGGGCATTACTTAAATAGCAGTATGGTGCGGTTTGTCATTTCACAGATGCAATTAGAGATCAGTGAATACCGATGTGTGGGGGTGATTGTATGAACTATGCATGGGAAGCTGCTTTAGCTGCGGATCAGGCGGGAATACCAAGAGAGGAAATCCGATATGTACCAGTAAACAATGGGAGCCCTTATGCAGAGATAACGATGGAATATATCAACATCCAGGGATTAGGGAAGAAAACTGTGGAAATGAATCCTCTTTACCGATTCTCCAGAGAATTTTCAGCCTTGTTTGACAGGAATCTGGAGGGGTATGAAAAGGCAAGGAAGATACTGTTTGATGCTTTTATGCAGTATGTTGTGCAATTAGATTTACGTCAGGGACTTTCAAAACAGGAATATGCCCTGCGCTTTCTTTTAAGAGATCTGTTGGAAGGCGTGTGCGGTAGTCAGGCGGCCAGAGTGGCGGGGCAGTATGAAAAGGAAAAAATCCGCCGTTTGCTGCGGTTGGTATTGAAATTGTATCAGTGTGGAAGTTCTATTTATCTTTTTCGGGAAGTTATGCGTTGTATGTATCCGCATTCTCTGGTATATGCCAGCAATGAAGCAGTGCGGCAGATATTGGTTTATGTAGGTGTTAAAAAAACGGAGGAAGATAGAGGAAGGCTGGAGTTTTTAGAGGATATGTTCCTGCCAATTAACTATCATGTGTTTTTATTTTGGGAGCATCATTTTGGGATTATGGATATTGATGAAACCATGGTGATGGATGAGATGGTGCTGTTTTAAAAGGAACGGTTTTCTAAAAAATAGAAGACAATCAGGGGCATAAAGAGCGGAAGTCATAATTCCGGATAAGACAGGGTGGTAGAAACAGATGGATAAATATGGGTATATATTGAAGAAACAGGAAGAGAAGATACCGGATAAACGGTATCGGAAAGCGGAACTGGAGCTGATGACCACGTTCCAGCTCCGGGAGATCTGCCGAAGGGAGAAAATTATACAGGGAATCTTAAACCCTATGGATAAAGAGGAGTTAATCCATGTTATTTTAAAATACCGGGGAGCGGATGAATACTTCCTGATTGAAACACCGGATGAAAACGGGCTCCAGTCACTGGAGCGTATATGGAAGGAAGCGAGACTGCAGGAACGGCAGGATGTCCGTCTCCAGTGCGGCTCCAAGATTACCGCGTATGAGGGACTGGCCATAGATTTTTATGACGGTTTTATCCTTCCCTATGACAGGCACCTTGCAGGAACCAATGCCCTGGTGGTAGGCGGGGACATGACGGTATGCGCAATCTTCAATGTAGTTCCTATGGGGAGCCAGATAGAATACCTGTACCTGACAAAAGCAGCTGATATCACCTGCCGGGAGTCAGACGTAAAGAATTACAGCCTGTATTGTATGGGGCGTAGGGAGTCAGAACTGATTTATCAGATTTACACCAGAAAATATGACTACATACCAGAATATCTGGAAGTCTACCGGGTTCCTCTTCTGGATTTTGAAGTAAAAAAGCCGGTTCCCCTGTCTATGCCGATTGCCATGGACTTTGGAACCTCGAATACTACGGCGGGCGTCTATTTGGATAATCTGTACTTTGAAAAATTAGGACTCCATGATGGGGACCGCGGATTACATATAAATGACACGAACTATGCCCTGTTTTATGATACCTCCACAGACTGGCAGGAAACCACCATGTTCCCCAGTGTAGTGGGGATCCAGGCAGTGGAAGCGGGAAGGCCGCATTTCCTGTTTGGGTATGACGCCATCCGCCTGGCAGATTCCAGCTACATTGACGAGGGCTTCTGCGTGTTCTATGACATTAAACGGTGGATTGGGGATTATGAAAAGCAGGAAGAAATCACAGACCGCCAGGGAAGGCGTGGGTTTGTATCACGCAAAGAAATCCTGAAGGCATATTTTGACCATGTAATCAAGGCGGTCCAGAACCGGTTCAAGTGTGAGATCAAGGCGGTCCATATCTCCAGCCCCGTGAAGCAGAAGATAAAATTCCAGAGGCTGTTTACTGAAATCCTCCCAGACTATTCAGTGGAAAAGAAGGACATGATTGATGAGGGTGTATCCGTTCTTTATAACACTATATCGGGCATGATTCAGAGTGGGAATGTGGAGGAAGGGAGAGAATACCAGGCGCTCATCATTGATTGCGGTGGAGGGACCACGGACCTGTGTTCGTGCAGGTTCCGGGTATGGGACCGGCGGGTGTCCTACAAGATTGAAATAGATACTTCCTATGAGAATGGAGATACAGATTTTGGTGGGAATAACCTGACGTATCGGATTATGCAGTTGTTAAAAATTGCAATTGTAAACCGGATTTACAAGGTGGGCCTGAAGCCGGTATCCCAAATCCTGTCCGGATATGATATTGACATATTCCGGTATGTGGACCAGTATGGGCCGGAATCGCTGTACAGGGAACTGGAGGAAGCTTATAGAGAGGCAGAAGAGTTTCTACCCACTCGTTTCCGCGAGTTTGAAAATCAGAGTCGGTCAGACTATTATAAGGTAAAAAATAATTATTATTTCCTGTTCCATCTTGCAGAGATTGTGAAAAAGGAATTCTATAACCGTGTGGGGACGCTGCGGATCGGCCTGTCCTCCCGCCCTATAGCAGAGAGCGCCACCACCTGGATCCCCGTGGACAAATGGAAGCTGTCCGGGTATACGGAAAAGGGACTGGAGACAATCAAGGAATTTGAGGCGGTGTATTTCAGCATATATGAGATCGAGCTGCTGCTGAAGGGGGACATCTATGGAATCATCCATCGGTTCATGGGGCGGATGTACGAGGAAGGGGTACTGGAGGACTACTCCCTCATCAAGCTGACCGGCCAGTCCTGCAAGATAGACCTGTTCCGGGGGGCATTAAAGGAATTCGTGCCTGGCAAGACCATTCAGTTTAAGCGCCGAAGCGGGGACCTGACGAAGGATTTTGAACTGAAGATGACCTGCGTGGATGGGGCGCTAAAATACCTGAAGGATAAAAAGTATGGATTCGCCGATATTACAATTCGCACTGAGGAGCCGGCGCTGCCATACCGAATTACGGCTCTGACCCATACTGGGGAAGAGGTAGTTCTGATCCATCGGTTAAAGCGAAAGTGCAAAAGTGGAATGGTTTCCCGGAATATGGAGGATTTAACGCTGAAGCTGTACTTAAAGGACCTGGAGGGAAAAGAACGTTACCAGTATACCTGTTACAGCTCCCTGGGGGATTTTACAGAGAAAAAGTATGAGGATATACAAAAATCATTCGGGGAACACATCCAGCAGGCAGATACGGATGACATAGAAGAAAATGAGGTGAAATTCTTTGTATGGGCTAAACCGGAAGACTGGGCATTTTCCGTGGTACCGGTATACCGGAAGGATAAGAAACTGTATCTCGGAAAAGAGGAGGAGTTCTTTTTTGAGAATGATGGATGGCTGCAGAATTTCTTTGATGGGATGAAATAAATTTTATGACAACCTATGATGTGGGGGTTCTGCGGCGCCAGAGACATTTATGAAAAGAAGGCGAAAGATATGGTGAAGGCTATGCAGTAACAACAGCGACTACAGATGGCAGTCAATAAGTAGGCCAACATATGTGTTTTGGATATGTAAATTTAAATTTTGAAGATTTGTTTTATGAGAATTTAGAAATGACTAAGGACAAAATGATGGTCAAGGAAGGAGAGAATATGAAAAATAAATATTCAGAATGCAATGTTGATGAGGCTTTGGAATATATAACAATAAATAAAGATAAATATTGTGAGCGCTTTAGAGCATTAGAAAATGGAAAGCGAAAATTCAATTTTTGTGCAGCTTTATTTGGAGGATTCGGAGGAGTATGGCAGGCATTTCATTTTATGTTTTTGGAATGGGGCATACTTATATTAATTGAAATTATGGTTGACGTAGGGTTGAATTTAATACAAGCCTGTAATTTCGCTAACCCGTTTATATATAAAACAGTGGAAATCGTAAATATTCTCTATTTTGTAGCACTATTTCTTTTTTGGGGATTCTTTGGTGACACTTTATTGCTGAAGAGTATTAAAAGAAAAATTGTTTTAGGGAACAAAGGAGGTGGAAAAACCAACAGGATAAAAATAGTTTATAAACACCAAAAAGTCATGTTGTTTAGGGTGGTTTCTGCTGTGGTAATCTATGGGTTAGGAATTATTATACTGTGGGAAGTACCGCGGAGAATGTTTTTTGCAATCCTGTATTGAAATCAGGAGATTGCATGAAAAGTACATTTGGCAGGGCAACACGGATGACGTAAAACAAAACGAGATGGTGGTTCTACCTTGTGAATGCCGGATGGGGGCAGAACTTCCTTCATGATTAATACTGGAAAGGGCAGTGACAGCAAGGGAGCTGCAATTAAAGAATCGGAACAAAAAGAGGTTGAACCTGTCATTCACAGCCAGGCAGGGAACAGGCCATGTCCGGGGAGATGGCCCCGTAATGACTTGGCAGATATGGGACAAAAGCGATATTGATTGAAGGCACCAAAGGAGACAAGAGATGCAGAACTTATATCCACTATTTGAACGGAACCGGATTTTAAAGAAAGAACTATTGTGGTCACTTCGGGACTACTCATTTTCCCACGTGCAGTTGGAGTACCTGGAATATGGGCAAGGGATTATTCGGGGATGTGATATTAAGGTTCAAGGAGAAGAACTGGTGGTAGGACCGGGGATGATTAAGTATGGTCAGTTTATCTGCCTGATGATGGAGGAGCAGCGAATTCACTATGAGCCGTCTGACCAGATTCAGTATTTGAAAATAAAAATAACGGTGGACCGCCGTTCTGCAGATTATATTGCATATCAGATAGACCTGCTCTTGGATCAGGAAGAAGAAAAAAATGAAAATGAATTTGAACTGTGCCGTTTTAATCTAAGGAGCGGGGCGCGGCTTAGGGATCAGTATAAAAACTTTGCAGATATGGAAACAGAGTATGACACCATCAATCTGATTTTTGCAGATTGGTCAGCCCAGGGAGGAAAGGCGCTGCATCCCTGTATCATCCGATATTTTGCTGAGGTTATTTTAAACAGTGAAAAGAGCCAAACAGAGGATTCCTGCCTTGCATATTTGTGCGTAAACCAAACGGGAGCCATATCGGTTTCTGTCTTGGCTGGATATATAAATAAAAGAACAGAAAAGCGTTTCAATCAGAATACAGGGAATGCCGATTTTTATAAGGCAATATGTGCGATTGTGGAAGATATGGAACGAGGAGGGCAGAATGGGTCCAAGGGTATGAAAGAAAGGCGTCATATTCTGGTAGATTAACCAATTCGCATACAGATAAGAAGCAGTTGTGTGCCAGTGAATATACAGGAGGAAGCAGATGAGAGAAGACGGAATAAAAATAAGGCCATTTGAAATAGTATCTATTCTGGATTACAAAGGGATACAGCAGATGAATGAGCACGGACAGGTACGGCTGTCTGCCCGAATCCGATCTGATAAGCGGGATGAATATATCCAGGAGGCAGTAAAGGAAACCTGGGTGGAGATTCTGGGATATGACGAGAATGGGAATGAGAAGAATATATTTTGTGGGATTCTTGCAGAGGCATATGTATCCTCCGGGCTGGATGGGTGTGTCATGGATCTGCTTATTTATACCGGGAGCAGGTTAATGGACTATAAGAAACACAAACGAAGTTTTCAGAATCCGGGCTATACATACAGGCAGATCGCACAATGTTGCAATGAGTCGTATCCAAATGCAGGCATGATAATGACTGCTGGAAAGGACACTTCTGTACCAGGATTTTTGATGCAGTATCTGGAGACAGACTGGGTATTTTTAAAGCGTCTTGCAAGCACATTGCATACGGTCCTTGTCCCTTCCTGCGAGGTGCCAGGTGAAAAATATTTCTTTGGAATTCCGGAAAAAAGGTCGGAAGGAAGCCTGGATACGGAAAACTATATGGCGATTCAGGAAGAAAAGAGAGGGGAGACCAACGAAAATAGCGGATATTCTGCCTGTTATAAGGTCGGCAGCAGGGAATTATATGCCCTTGGGGATAACATGTCCTTCAAAGGAGATATATACTATATTTGGAGGATGGAAACAGAACTAAAAGCAAATGAATTGTGGCATACCTATTACTTGAAGAAAAAAGAGAGGATATGGGTGTCGCAGACGCATCAGAAGGAGATAATAGGGCTTTCTCTAATCGGCAAGGTCAAAGCAGTGGAAGGGGAACAAGTACAGCTCAGTTTGGAGGATGACGAGAATCAGCAAAGCGGGAACCGCTGGTTTGCGTTTTCTACGGTATATTCATCTCCTGATGGGGCTGGTTGGTACTGCATGCCGGAAATAGGTGATACGGCACGGCTCTATTTCCCAACCGAGGAAGATGGAGACGCATATGTATCGAGCGCTTTTCATGAGAACGCAGGGGGAGGATTGAGGACGGAGCCAAGCAATAAGATCTGGAGGAATAAGGAAGGGAAGGAAATTCGTCTTACTCCGGATAAAATCCTGATTACAAATAATAAGGGGATGTCTGTGGAACTGTCGGATCAGCAGGGAATCAAAATTAAAAGTAATGCGTCTGTTACTGTTGAAGCCAGTGATGATATCAGTATCAGTAGTTCCGGCGCCGGTTTGGAACTGGCTGCATCAAATAAAATCCTATTAAGGCAGGGAAGCAACACCATGGAATTGTCTGATGGGATAAAGATTTCCGGATCGACCGTTAAAATGCAGTAGGGGAAGAGGTGACTAAATGAAAATCAATGCAAGGACCTCATTAGATATACCAATTCAATCCATTCAGGAATTTGAACTGTATTGGAAAATTAATGACCATGCCCAGATGACGCTGCAGGGTATCTTGGAAGACTATTGCGATAATGCGGTGTGGGAACGTAATTACCGTGGGAGTGGAATCACAATCCACCTGGTTAATGAGCAGGAGGAAGAGAGAAACGAAGGGGTATTTTTTGATGGGCTCATTCAGAACGTTATCCTGACAAAAGACCATGAGGCATGCACAGTCTGCATCAAGGCGGGTTCAGCAACCATAAAACTGGATGAAGAAGCCCAGGCAAAGTGCAAAAGTTTTCAGGATCCATCAGAACGCTATTCAGATGTAGCCAAACGTGCCTGCGGGATGCTGGGAGGCAGGGTTATCTATACAGCAAAAAATCCTGCGCTTGATAAGCCGGTTATCTGTTATAAAGAAACGGTATGGAAGTTCCTTAGGCGTCTGGCCAGTTACCAGGAAAGCTATTTGATCCCGGATATAAAGACAGGTCATAGCAATCTATGGCTGGGCATGCGAGAGGGACAGAATATCCAGGAAAACGTATCCGACATGGATATAAAGGTGGAAATAAAGAAAAGATACACGGGCCAGGAAGATGGAAAGGGCAGAGTTGCATACATACTGCGAAGTCGCAATTTTTATCCATTGGGTGACTGGCTTTGGCTAAATGAGAGGAAATGCGTGGTTTTTGAATTGGTGGCACGGTTAGAGGAGGGGGAATTGTGGTTCACCTATAAGCTGTCTTCTATTGAAGACATCAAAACAGAGCCCTATTACCAGAATGGATTTACAGGAATGAGTCTGTGGGGGACCGTAGAGGAAGCAAAGAACGAGGCGGTCCGTGTAACATTTGACATGGATGGGGACGAAGGCAAGTGGTTTTATCCATGGAGACCGGAAACCGGGAATGCGTTGTATGCAATGCCAGAAGAGGGAGCAAAGGTAGCCGTGTGCTTTTTGAACCATGAGGAGGGGGCAGGGATTGCAATCCGCTGTTTGGGGGAGTCGCCTGAAAATCCAAAGCCCAAGGACAAATCAATGGCTACACCAGAGGGGGCGAAAATAGGATTGTTTACCAGCAGTTTGAATATCAGTAAAAAAGAGGAAACAATGGAATTAAATGATTCCGACACTATCTGTTTTGATGGCGGACAGTTTGAGATAGAAGCAGCTGGAAAAGTTAAAATAAAAGCAGAACAGGTTTTACTCAATGCGGCATCGGAGATAAAGGCAACAACTGAGTAATGATTTTCTTACTCAAAAGCTCTATTTGTTTATCCTAATAAGTGTCCTCAACAGTTCTGTATAATGGGTTTATAAATATAAAAATTTTTGAGAAAGAAGTGCAAAAATGGAAAAGAAACATGGGATTGTGGAAGTTACTTATAGTGGACAAAGTATAAATCAACAGAGTGTAGATAAAGCAATTATAATTATTCCAGGCGTAATGGGGAGCCGATTGTTTACTAGCAATTATATTTTTGATGATACAACAAGGATATGGGATCCTGTTTTGCCACAAGGATATGACTGGAATGATATGTTGTATTCCGAATTTTTAAATAGAATACATGATTTAGGAAAGCAGTTTAAAGAAGGAAACCTTTATCCAAGAAAAATGGAAAATCAAAATGTAGAAACTGGCACACTTAAGTATGGTCGTGAATATGGAGCACAAAATACATATAAAAATTTAGTGGATATTCTGTGTGAGAAGTTCCCGGAACGGAAAATTTATTTTTTTAGCTATGATTGGAGACAAAGTAATACGGAAAGTGCTATGGAATTGTACAGAACAATATATAGACTTGGAATAGTGAAAGCAGATTTAGTATGTCATTCCATGGGGGGACTCGTTGCATCCCAATTCTATATGATGTATAGACACAACAATCAAATAGATAAAATAATTACTTGTGCAACACCATATGAAGGAGCTCCAAAGTTATTAAATAGTATAATAAATAAGGATATTCTTGGGGAAGGTGCTTTTGGAGGGGCAGACTGGAAGAATGACTTAATAGATATTGTTTTGGGAACGCTTGGTGGAATGAGCAAGGAGTTAAAATCATCTTTTCAAGGGGTTGCATATTTTGCTGTTGGTATCAACTATAAAACAATTACTTCCATCCGTTTCTTTCCAGATAGCCCTGAAATTAATCAACGTTTATACGAAACTGATTTAAACCTTGGACAATTAGGTGATGGAACGGTACCCTTTCTATCTGCTACCATGATGGATAAAATGTCTGGCATAGCCGGTGTTGGAAAGAGATGTTGGTTTTTTTCTGCAGACCATTCAGGGATCATTAAATCATATGAGGTTATTGAGTGGATTACGCATATTTTAACAAATGGCTATTCTGATCAACCAAGTGCTACTTTATCTGGTAGTGGTGTGAACTAAATTCTTAAATGTAATAAATTCAGTGGTATGAGGCAGGAAGACATTACAAATATGGGGCATGCATTATGATATATTGGTGTTTTAATCGAATAAAGAATTTTATTAAATCAAATAGAGTGGTCTTTATTTTAGTAATATTACTAGCATCTGCGACCTTGTATCAGGGTTATAAATATTGTAAAGCTAAGATATACTTATACAACTCGGATACGATTGTTTGCGTTGATTTTAATGCAATAAGATATTTATTTCATAAACCCTATGAATACTATGCTGTTAACGACAAAAGCGCATGTAGAATACCAGAAAAAATGATAATAGATTATTTTGGAGAAGAGGTTACACAACAAAAAATACAGAATACAAGCCGTTACAATTTTTGGGGTATTTATTTGTACTACTCGGGTGGCAGGAATTATAATTTTCAAGATAATAATACTTTAAAAACTTCTTTGGGAGATCAATATAAGATAGTTTATAACTATTATGGTTTTGAAAAAAACAAGTCAATAACTTCTGAAGAACAGCATAAAATAATTGAGATAACAGAAGAACTATGTAGGGAAAAAATAGGTAAAGAACCATTAGGAGAGGAACTAAACATTTTAGAGTATAGTCTTATTCATGATAATAATACCTGGTATATCATTACAAAATCTACACCTACCGAAAAAACGCTAATAAGGATTAATGATAAAGGGAGACTAATTAAAGTATTGGAAATATCAGAAGGTTTTTTTTACGGGGGATCTTTGTATTTTTATGAGCATTAGATAATTAAATAATATTTATAAGTTAACAAGAGGAGGGAAATAGTCATTAGGAAATTCTGAGAAGTGTACCGATATAGAAAATTTTGGCAGACGTAGATAAGAGTAATGACAGAATAATGGAACGAAGGGGATAATTACAGAAGTGAAAAATAATAATGAAAGCTTAATGATAAGTACAGGATCTATAATTGTGGCGGATACCTCAGGTCAGACTATTCAAAAGCCTTATATAAGGCAGGAAAAAAATAGGGTATATATTACAGATGATAATAAATATATTGTAGTGGATGAAATAAAGTTTGAAATTTATCGCCCAGAACATGGCGTTACTATAGGTCCGCAAGAAAGCTGGTATGATGTTGATTCCTGGGTGATTTCACAAAAAGACTTTGATACTGTAAAAGCATTGACTGGGATAGGAGGTGCTCTTTTAGGGATTGGTGATATAACATTGCCAGAGCAAGGGGAGATAAAAGATAAGTATAATTATGTACAACAAGGGGCTTATCCAACAACACCTCGTGCAACTAAAGATTATCATATAAAAACTTTAGCCGCTTTTGGGTTTCAGTTTGAGATTGATATTTTACAGGCAATAGCCGATGCGATTGAATATACATATGTTAAATTTTGTTTCCAAGTTTCTAATTCGAAAAAATACCGAGTTGTTGTTTTGGGGGGAACAAAGAGTGATACCATTAAATACCAGAATTATTTGTATTATGATATACCACGTTCCTATCTAAAAAATATAGTTCCTAGTAATTTTGAGTTTATAACCATTAATGCAATGAAAAAAGATGGATATAAAATAATAGAACCATTGGTAACTGGAATAAAAGAAGGAAAAATCAAAGCGGAAATCCTAGTTACTGATGACCAGTTAAAATTGACAGGTGATGAATATTATGATGCACATTGCAGACTGAGTAGTGAAAGACAGTACAAGGAATATCAAATGTATATCTATCCAAATCAAGAAGGGAGAATATGTCAAAAACTCATTGTTTATGCTGGAGAATATCTAAAAATTGTTAAAAGGCAACCTGCATATTTAATCTATTATGGTGGAAAAACAGTTGATTTAATTGAAGCGATAAATGCTGCTATAATTGAGGATATTGATAAAGATGATAGTAATTTGTATTGGGAATTATTTGAAAGGGCGTTGATAAACTATAGCAATAGTAAAGCTACCAGTAATTCAATGGAAGAATTGTGCGAAAAAGCATTATTAGAAAATTAAAAAAGTAAAGCTTTAATGGCTTTAGTAGGAAGCGAGTTAGTAATCAGAAATACTGGAAGTGAGGACCGTTGGAGATAGAGCGGATTAGGTGGACTTAGTGGGTTAGCTACTATATAGGGATGGCCATATAGAGTAGAAAAAGGATGTGCTATTTCAGTACCTGATACATTGAATAATCTATGATTGCGGTTTTTTCACTGAGATGGGAAAGGTTAAAAACTTAGAATCTTTAATAAAAAAACCATTTATTATATGGGAGGTAATTGATGAAAAAAAAGGGACTATTACTTTTAGCAATTTTTTTATTAATAGAGACGATTTTCTTTATAAAGATAAAACAAGTTTTACCAGCAAATATTATAGGTTGGGATGGAACATTCAGATGGTCAAATCTGCTATATTGGATTTTTCATATTACAGTTGTATTTATTATATTTACTGTTTTCTTTTTAGAAAATAAGAAGATAAACTATTTACATTTATTCAGTATTCTTCTCGTATTTTTAGTTTTGAGGATAATCTATGATATTTGGTTAGGAGTGTATATAGGTGATAAGCCCAACACATATTACTTTGAAATAGCTAGAGTATGTTTTTATGCAGAAGTTGCATTAGAGGCAATTCTATATGTGTTGTTTTTCGCATCTTCATGTAAAATAGGTTATCATTATTCTGTTAGCAAACAAAAATATGTAAAGATTATAATACTATTAATAGGGATAATTATATGCATAGGAAGCGGACAGTTTATTATAAATAAAGTAGGATATAGTGAATTGAATTCTGGAAGAGACGGAATATCGCTTGTGAGCGTCCTTTCTGTGTTTATGTTCAACTTTATTTTAGAAAATCTAACTTCCCTTTTCATGTTCTTACTAATACTGTCAAATCTTGAATCATTACATGAAAATAGAAACTCAAATTATGGGTAAGTAGCGAAATTATTCAGGTGAAAAATTCACAGCATAGTGATGATGAATGAGGGTAAAAAATGAGCAAATCGCAGAATTGAAAAAGAACCTGCGTCGTCAGAAATATACAGATATTAAAGGGGAAAGCGTTTTCCTTCTGTTGATAGGCCAAGCCAGATACTTACCAGCTTAGATGATAGCATAATTTTGCCTTACATAATTAGAATACTGGAGGTATATACGGATCCTCATTTTATGATGTGATGGTAACTAAAAATAGGCATTGTTTGATTACAGAAAATATACCACAGTAAAATTGCTGGGAAATAAACCTGATTTTTGACAGGAGGAATAAAGTGGTGAGATATTTCATAATGAGACAGAATACTTTTTTTTCAGAGCGGTTTCGGCTGAATGAATGGCAAGAAAAAATCAATCCAAAGTGGCTATGTTTTCAGGACTTTTACAAGACTCCACGTAGATGTATTTTGACTGCTTCCATAGGAGAAAATGTACCATTTCCAGACATTGTAATAGCCCCCTTTTTGCTGTTAAGTAATTTGATGATGGACGTGGTGAAATTATATGGTGAACCTGTTTATAAACGGGATGTAATTATCATAAGCGAACATAATCAGCAGAGCAAACAGTATTATTTAACAATGCTGGAAACGGCAGGGAAGGGGCGTATCTTATTGGAGGAGAGCAATCTGTTCTGTATGGATATTAAGAACCAAAAGGAAATTGTAGTCAGCCAGGATTTTGCAGAAAGCATATTAAGGCGAGGGGCTGTCGGGATTGATTTGGAAGAAATAGAGGAGGGAAAGGTCTATGGAAAGTAATCTACATAAAATGTTCGCGTATCAGGAAATTATGGAAAAGAGAGGAAAGGAAAGCGTTTGTCATTCCGCCATTCTAAAATGCGAGTATGGCTCTCAAAAATGTGTACTGAACCTGCAGAAAAGCCACGGAAAATACATCGGCAGCCATGCACAGATTGATGTGAAAGACGGGAAGAATGCATATTTTGGATACTGCACCAAACTGGAGGGTCCCTGCCAGGCAGTGCTGTCGGATTGGTATAATGGAAATGAGGAGGATTTAATGTTTGATGAGAGCACACTGACCATGGAACCATCGGTTCAAAAGGACATTGGGTTTATGGTTTGCACGGCATCTAGGGGAAGGTAAAACACGTGCGAAAGAGGACACCATATTTGGAACAATAAGCTTCTGAATAGCAAATGTTTAGGAAGGAGTTAGGTGATGCTGTTCCATAAAATTAATAGTAACAGTTCCAATCGCTGCATAAAATGGATAACTACTATTATTACAATCTTTAAAATTGATAGTAATGGAGCCAAGTACTACATAAAACGGATAATTGCAACAATAATACTTCTTCTTATTTGTATCTACAGTATTTTGAAATACAATGACCCAGACCGTATCATAAAGTGGCATGATGATACGGTTGGCTGGATTGTTTCCCGGGAAGAGATAAAGCATACCGATGAGGTAAAGGTAAGCGAGATATCTGACTTTGTTAAATTGGATCTGGATGCTGAGAATATTAAAAACATCAGGGATTTGAAATATTTTAGGAAAAATCGAACATGAAAGGGGAATTGGGGTTATTCAAAGTATGGTGCTAAGCAAGCTTACTGCCAGGAACTGCAGTTTGGAAAATACAGAGATAGCTCTAGCCCAGATAAAATTACAATTTTTGGATGTATCGGAAAATCCGATAGAGGAGTTTATATGCTTAGATGGGTTACCATTTCTGAAAGATATAGTAGCAAGAGATTCATTGATTTCTGAGAAAGAGCTCCCATATCTTTCAATCATGTTAACTCCACCGGGTACCTACGGAATTTCATCATTATGGAAATTTTTTCCCATAAATACCATCAAAAGGGAGTGGATAAGGCTTGTTTTAGATTAATTTAAGATTAGTATTATGAAATAGATAAAATTATAAAATTATTATGAAGATGGGAGAATCATATGGAGTATGAAGATGAGAAAATTGCGGAGTTAAAAAAAGAATTGCGTCGTCAAAAATACACAGATATAAAAGGAGAAGGCATATTCATTAACAGGCAATTTACAAAGTTTTGCTTAAGGGCTATCAATGATGACGTTGGACTTTATATTCCGGAGGAATTTATAGATATGCCAGAGGAAATACAGCTGATGAAGTTTCCTTCTGTCAACAGGCCGCAAAGGATTTTTACCAGTTTAGACGGCAGTGTGAATTTTGCGTTCAGCATTGTGGATTATCAAATACCGGACACTCAAATCGAATCACTGGCAGAGCAGATGGAAGAAGTAATCCGTAAGTCAAATCCGGCAGCCATTTTTTATCAAGATGATCAGTCAACCCTTGTTAGCGGGCGTACTATCTGTATGTTCGACTTTAAAAATTACGGCATCGATGAGCAGATGTATAACATGCTCTGCTTTACTTCCCTTAACCACGGAACCCTGCACGGAACATTTATCTGCCTTGACCGTGACGCCGATGACTGGAAGGAGGCAGCTTGGGAGGCATTTAAAACAATTACAGAAATAAAACCAGACGCGTAGCATTCTGGTGATATGTCAAGAACTTTTTGAAAAAGATTTTGATATGTTTTTCAGAAAAAAGGGTAACTTTAACAGACCTTCGGATATGCTTTGCACAAAACCGAATGTCAGTTCGACTTGATATTATATTCGGCGTCCAGCTTTTCGCCGGTGTACAGTTGGTTTTTGGCCAGCAATCCAAAAACGAGTCGTACAAATTTACGAGATGTAAGCGCGAGTGCTCTTTTGTGCTGATGTTTGGTTACCTCAGCATATTTTCTGGCATAGAAATCGGCATATTCAGGGATGTGCTTCCTGACGCTGTTTGCCGCTTCGCCAAGATAGTAGCGAAGATAGGGACTTCCGGCTTTCGACATTTTGTTGTCCTCAGAAGTGAAATCTCCGGAATCACCCTTAGGCCAGTAAAGCCCGGCATATTTGGCAAGGGCATCGGATGAATGAAACGCTGTTATATCGCCTATTTCTGATAGAATCCCGGATGCCCATACCGGACCTATTCCAGGTATGGATTGAAGGATAATCAGGGCGTTAGGGTTCATTCCGTTGATGCATTTCTCAATCGCCTGTTCTATCAGCTTGATTTCTTTCTGATAGGCATGGATACAGTTAAACGAGCTTGCCAGTGATACGTTCAGTGGTTCATACATGCACTTGTCTAACCGGTAGGAATCCCTGGCTGCCTTGCGCAGGAGTTCCGAAGTTTTTGA
>JAETQR010000046.1 GCA_021770615.1 Lachnospiraceae bacterium
ATGACTTAGCCACAGCCTATCAGTCTGTGCACGTCAACTGTTGAAACCGCCGTGTACCGAACGGTACGCACGGTGGTGTGAGAGGACGGCGGTTAATCACCGCCTCCTACTCGATTAAACATAATCCATCTTAGATGTTTCATCAAGCAGCAAAGCTAAATTTGCGGATTAATCTTTTTGTAAATATAGATGCCATGATACACTTTTTCGTCAATCTGCATTAGTCATTCTCCCATACGTATGTTTTTGACAGTCCGGTTTTCTATTGTTAGGTTTTCATAAACTCGAATTCCGCCATTCCCAGTCGGTGCCTGTGCTAAAAGTCCTACCTTCATGTTTTTTTCGGCAGGCAGGTTGAAAAACCTCATCATATAGAACCTTTCCCCATCTGTTGAATAGTGAAAAGCAAACGATTGCCCTACCCGACACACCTGTAACCAAACAAAGTCATTTTGAATATTACAACCATTGGCATCATCAGATTCCTCTTTTGTAACAACACTGACAACGGCATGTGTATTGAAATCGGTAAGTTCAAAACAGGCTTTCGCCCAATTCTTACTATCCTGCATGACCATGATCGAGGAAGAATCATAAGTATCTTTGAAATCAAGCGATACTTTTACCCGCATCACAAAGTCCCCGCTGATTTCCGTATAATAAAAGGGGGCATTGCTTAACGATTCCGGAGTAATGCCTTCTTCTCCAACTGCACCATTATTACAAAAAAAGTCACACTCTTTTGGAGCGGTTATCTCCCACCTATCCCCCATTTTTTTAATCGCGCTTTCATTAAGCCATTTAAATTCCATCGCAAATCGACTCCTTTTCTACATGAAATTTATTTGATTTCATTAGTCACGCCAATCCGCATCTGATTCCCACTGGCATTCTGTAATCTGCATATCTGAAAATGTTGCCTTGTATGAACCATCTGTCGGGCTACAGGCATATATTCCATATGTAATTTTTTCCGCACCCTCCCACATATGGAAAATCCGCATCTGTCTGAAATTTATGCCATCCTCGCTACATTCAATGCAGTAGTCGCTGTTTCTGCGTGAAAAACGATACCACATACTTTTAATATTAGAAGATATATCTGTTGTTGCCCAGTCAGAATATCCATGATTTGTGACAACACTTCCCAACCGCTGTATTTTTTCATCTTCATATTCTATAGATGCCTTAAACCAGTTATCGCTATCTAAATACATGACCACGCCGCATTGATCAAAACGGCAGGCACTCTCAAACTCTGTCTTCACAATAAATGAAAAATACTTATCCGTTGTTTCAATCTGAAACACTGGAGCATTATCATTTTGAAAACCATAATAAGTGCGTGCCCATAAGTCAGTCCCCCTTTCCGTAATAATTACGACATTGTCCTCGCCAATCTGTACCTGTTTCGGTTGACGGGTCCATTTCGGACTACATTTCAAAAAATCCATCTTTTTTTCCTCTCTTTCTCTTTTTATAATTGATAGGTGATTATTCTAACACCTATTTTTCACTTCATTATGAAAGTTCTTCTTTTGGTTTCTTACAAAGAACAATCCCCATGAGTAGCAGTATCGGAAAAATAATGCCTGCCAAAATACCCATCTTTAGGTTATCTCCCAATGCCCCTGATACCATTCCAACCAGTGTAGGACCTCCTGAACAGCCTATATCTCCGCCTAAAGCCAATAACGCAAACATGGCTGTTCCGCCTTTTGGCAAAGTCGCTGATGCTTTGCTGAAGGTTCCCGGCCACATGATTCCGACTGACAACCCACAGACAGCACAGGCAATCAGACTAAGTTGTGGAACAGGAAAAAGAGAAATTCCCAAATAAGACAAAATACATAGCAGACTACTATAAACCATAAATCGTTCCAATGGAATATGGTCGCCATACTTGCCATAAAACAATCTCGACGTTCCCATTAAAACTGCAAACGCCATTGGTCCCGCTAAATCACCTGCCGCCTTGGAAATCCCAAGTCCTTTTTCCGCAAAAGCAGAAGCCCATTGGCTTACCGCCTGCTCACTTGCTCCTGCACATACCATCATTGCCAGTAAAATCCAAAAAGGTTTTATCTGAAACAATTCTTTTAACTCCAGTCCAGACTCACCTTCCTCAATCAACGGTGCAATAGGAACTTTGGTAAAGACAAAAGCATTTGCAATTGGAATAACCGCCCAAATAATGGCTAGAATCTTCCAATTATCTATACCGAACAAATAAAAAAACAGTGTTGAAATGAGTACAACTCCGGCATGTCCCCAGCAATAAAAAGAATGGAGCATACTCATTGCCTTCTCGTTATTGTCAGAAGGGCACGCCTCTACAACCGGACTGACAAGAACTTCCAAAAGTCCGCCACCAATCGCATAAACCATCACAGCAATCATAATACCGATAAAGGGTGCTGGTAAAATCTCCGGTAAAACTGTAAGAAGAATAATACCTATGGCTGATAGAGTATGAGCTATAATCATTGATGCACGATACCCTATTTTATCTATAAATCCAACGGAAAGAAAATCAATCAGTAACTGTATTCCAAAATTAAAAGTTACCAGCAACGTAATATGAGAAAGCGGAATACGGTAGTTTTTTTGAAAAAACAAAAACAACAGTGGTGTAAAATTATTGACTACTGCCTGTACGACATACCCCACGAAGCAAGCAACAATTGTTTTATTATACTGATTTTTCATTCCCTTTCCTCCTAACAAATGAGATTATATCGCATAATTCGTATCTGGTCATTGCACAAAATCGCATATTTATGGTACAATATAACAAATTGCATTTTCGCTTTGAGAGGAGATGTTCTATGGACATTTATAAGATAACTACAGATGAAACATTGCGTGAAACCATTCAGCATGGCAATAGCAGTTATCCTTTTGCATATTATCCTGAAAATATCTGGCACTTTGATTTCCACCGCATTGACTGGCACTGGCATCATGAACTCGAATTCCTATTTGTCGCTGAAGGAACGGCGCTTTGCCTTGTGGGGAACAAAAAAATAGAGTTGCATAAAGGCTGTGGTATATTTATCAACAGCGGCTTTCTACACCGTTTTGAAGCACAATGCAGCACATTTACCCCGAATATTGTTTTTTCTCCTACCTTGTTAGCATCCGAAAAAAGCCTTATTTATGAGAAGTATATCCTACCTGTTATAAACTCATCTGTTTCATATCAGATTTTTAGTCCATACACAACATGGGAGAACGATGTTTTGCAACTCTTATCACAAATTTTTGCTCTTCAGAAAACAGAGCAGGATAATGAATTATGTACAATACAACTTCTGTTTCAGCTTTGGAACATTTTGTTGAAAAATTTAGACTTGGATTCCGATTCTTGCGGTATTCATCGTTTAAATCACAAACAGGCAAGATTACAAGCTATGATGCAGTACATTCATGACCACTACATGGAAGAAATTACACTTGAGATGATTGCGGAATCTGCATCCATCAGCAAAAGTGGGGCTTTAAACATTTTTCAGTCAGGTATCCATATTTCTCCAGTGGCGTATCTCATCCAATACAGACTGGCGCAGGCTGCCGAACAGCTCTATGCTACTCAAAAATCCGTTTCTTCCATTGCAGAAGAGACAGGATTTACAAGCTCTGGTTATTTTTGCCGGAAGTTTAGACAGCATTATCATATGAGTCCAAATGAATACAGGAACAAGAAAACGGAATGATTTTCTTGGTTTATTCTATTAACATATCATAATCTTATACCTATTTTGTAACTTCTGTAAATATCTAAGCTGCGCTTCCTTAACATTTTCGTTTTTCTTATTTTTACAAGATTTATTGCAAATCATAAATCTTCTTTACTTTCGTTCAAAACTTTAGTCGAATTATATCCAGAATTTCTTTATATAATTAATCTATATTTTTTCTGCCCCCAATTGGACAGTTTTTTAATTTGCTGTTTGCTCTTTGTATTTAATAATTTAAGCATATCTTTCAGACCAATTACCTTTACATTATTTGTTATCCGATTTTATAGTTTTTCCTTTCCCTTATTTTTTCCCTTGCCAGCACTTGTAATCATAAGGGAAAAGATATAAAATGATGTAATGAATGAAGTAAAATTAACTTGCTTAAATTTAGTATTTTCAAGGGTTGACGGTATTTTTTATGATAGCCTATAACAATTATTAAATACTCTCAAATGAGATGATTAACAATTTTCATTAGTAAAATAAGGGAAAGAAGGAAATTTCATTCAATCAGTTGCAGCAAAAAGTTTGTGTCGAACAATCGCTTCCAATGTTTCGGGATTCCAGTATTTTGAAGAAAAAAGATTTGTGGAGCATGGGTACAAGTGCGTCGGTATGAGGCATGCGTATCTTGCATGCCCATACCGCTACGCATTTGTCTAAGCGCAAGCGCCATGCGAGCAAACTTTTTTCTTTAAAATACGGAAATTGAAAATAATTGCTAACGATTGCTTGACATAGACAGGTCTCATTGAAATCTTGCTAAATTTCCGATTAAGTGATATAATAACCTGATTAATATATTTTTTAGGAGGAAGGAATCATGATGAAAAAATTATTAGCAATGGGACTTGCTGTGATTTTCACAGTGACTGCAGTTTGTGGTTGTAGTTCGGATGCCGGGCAGAATAGTTCAGAGTCAGATGGAGGAACTGGTGGTCAGAGTGATAAAAAGGCAGTAAAAGTGATCGATATTAACCTTACTGAAGAGGAGTATGCATTTGGAGTAGATAAGGATAATAAAGAACTGCTTCAGTCTGCCAACGACTTTATTAAGGAAATCAAAGAAAACGGTAAATTTGATGAGATCTGTAACAATTATTTTGGCGATGGGGAGCCAAAGGCAATAAGTTCTAACAAACTGGATTCGTCCAAGGACCAGTTGGTCGTGGCGACAAATGCTTCTTTTGAGCCATTTGAGTATATGAAGGGCGATGGCTATTATGGCATCGATATGGAGATTGCGGCAGCGTTTGCGGAGAAACTTGGAAAAGAGCTTGTCATCCAGAATATGGATTTTGATGCGGTATGCCTTTCGGTGGGACAGCATAAAAGTGATGTCGCTATGGCCGGACTTACGATCAAAGAGGACAGAAAAGAATACGTAAATTTCTCGGATCCGTATTATAGTGCTTCGCAGCGTCTGATCGTAAAATCAGATAACACAGAGTTTGATTCCTGCCAGGATGCGGCGGCGATCGAAGAGATCCTGAAGAAGAAAGACAGCAGCGTAAAGATTGGTGTCCAGAACGGTACAACCGGCCAGTTCTACTGTGAAGGTGACAAGGAATGGGATTTTGAAGGCTTTGATGTAACAACGACCGGGTACAAAAATGGTACGCTGGCCGTGCAGGATCTTTTGAACGGAAACATTGATTATGTTGTGATCGATTCTGCACCGGCAGCTTGTATTACCGAAGCAATCAATAAAATGCAATAATATGATGAGGAATGTATGGATAATTTTGGACAAAAAATAGACCGTTTTTTAGAAGTATTTATTGAGCAAAACGGATATCAGAGAGTTGTTGAAGGCTTACGCAATACAGTGGTGATTGCAGTTCTGGGACTGTTGATCGGAATATTAGTCGGTACGTTGATCGCTACGGTGAGAGTGATTCCCAAATATAAGTTGCTGCCCCGGATCCTGAATGGCATTTGTTCTTTTTATGTGGGACTTTTCAGGGGAACGCCGATGGTTGTGCAACTTCTGGTATGTTATTATGTGCTGCTCCCTATCCTCGGGGTGAAGATGACGGGTATCGAGGTTTCGATTCTGGTCTTTGGCCTGAACAGCGGCGCTTATATTTCGGAAATCATGCGGGGCGGCATCATGTCAGTCGATCACGGACAGATGGAGGCAGGGCGTGCAGTCGGGCTCAGTTTTTCTGCTACGATGATGAAAATCGTCATTCCCCAGGCGGTGAAGAATATCCTTCCCACCCTGGGAAATGAATTTATTGCGCTGATCAAGGAAACATCTGTCGTCAGCTTTGTGGGGGCGGCAGACCTGTATGTGGCATTTAATTACATCGGAAGTAACAGCTATGAGTTTATGGTTCCTTATCTGGTCATGGCAGTGATCTATATCGTGATCGTGATGCTGATCAGCCTTGCGGTCAAAATCATGGAAAGGAGCCTGAGAAAAAGTGATAGACGTCATTAATCTTGAAAAACATTTCGGAGAAAATAAGGTTTTAAATGGGATCAACGTAACGATTGACAAGGGAGATATCGTGGTAGTCATAGGCCCGTCAGGTTCCGGGAAAAGTACATTTTTGCGGTGTTTAAACTGTATGGAGGATCCTACGGGAGGGCAGATCATTTTCAATGGTGTGAATATCGCTGATATGAGTGTGGATATCAATGTACATCGTCAGCATATGGGCATGGTTTTTCAGCACTTTAATCTGTACAATAATAAGACGGTGCTGCAGAATATCATGATGGCTCCGGTGTATGTGCGTTGTCAGGAATTACGGAAGAAAAAACGGACAAATTTTTTCCTTCCGGTTACGAATTTGTTCCGGAGCGGAGACAAGAAGAAAAAGCCGGAAGAGATTGGGACAAGTAAGACAGAAATCATGAAGGAAGCAAGGGAACAGGCAATGTCGTTATTGCGCCGGATCGGTTTGGAGGATAAGGCAGACGTATATCCATCTACTTTGTCTGGCGGTCAGAAACAACGTGTGGCGATCGTCCGGTCCCTGGCCATGAATCCGGATGTGATCCTGTTTGATGAGCCGACCAGTGCGTTAGATCCCGAGATGGTGGGAGAGGTGCTCGATCTCATGAAGTCTCTGGCAGAAGAAGGAATGACGATGATCATCGTAACACATGAGATGGGATTTGCAAAAGAAGTGGCGAACCGGGTTCTCTTTATCGATGAGGGAATGATCATGGAGGAGGGCGCACCGGATGAGTTTTTTGGGAATCCGAAAAATGCAAGATTAAAAGAATTTTTGTCCAAAGTGCTCATATAAATCAGATGTGCCCTTGACAGTTTTCCGACAGGGGAGTAAACTAAAATCAGTGATGATTTGAGGCAGAAACTCAAAAATATATGTGTAAAGGAAGTACGATACTATGGAAAAGAAAAATATCGATTGGGCAAATATAGGATTTTCTTACCGGCCGGCGGATAAGAGATACGTAGCAAATTTTAAAAACGGAGCATGGGATGAGGGGGCGATGATCGATGACCCGACGATCACCATGAGCGAGTGTGCCTGTGTACTTCAGTATGCACAGACTTGTTTTGAGGGGTTAAAGGCATATACTTCGGAAGATGGACATATCGTGGCATTTCGCCCGGATATGAACGCGAAGCGTATGGCAGATACCGCAAAGCGTCTTGAAATGCCGGTGTTCCCTGAGGACAAGTTTGTAGATGCCGTTGTGCAGACCGTTCTTGCCAATGAGGCATATGTTCCGCCATATGGTTCCGGCGCTACATTATATATCCGGCCGTTTATGTTTGGAATCGGGCCTGTGATCGGCGTGGCTCCGGCAGAGGAGTATCAGTTCCGTGTATTTTGTACACCGGTAGGTCCTTATTTTAAAGGTGGTGCAAAGCCGATTACGATCCGTGTCAGTGATTTTGACCGTGCGGCTCCAAATGGTACCGGTCATATCAAGGCGGGGCTCAATTATGCGATGAGCCTTCATCCGATCGTAGATGCCCATGAGAAAGGTTTTGCAGAAAATATGTATCTGGATCCGAAAACCCATACAAAGGTTGAGGAAACCGGTGGAGCAAACTTTATCTTTGTGACAAAGGATGGAAAAGTAGTTACGCCAAAGTCAGACAGTATACTGCCTTCGATCACAAGGCGTTCACTCGTGGCGATCGCAAGAGATCATCTCGGGCTGGAAGTGGAAGAGAGAGAAGTTTACATGGATGAGGTAAAAGATTTTGCAGAATGCGGCCTGTGTGGAACCGCAGCGGTTATCTCACCGGTAGGAAAGATTGTAAACCATGAAGAAGAAATCTGTTTTCCGAGTGGAATGGAAGGAATGGGTGAAGTGACGCAGAAACTTTACGACACGCTGACCGGGATGCAGATGGGAAGGATCGAGGCTCCGGAGGGCTGGATCAAAGTGATCAAGTAATTTTTATAAATAGTTTAGAAAAATTTAGCAAAGAAAGTATGTGTTTGGAAAACCCTGACATGTACTTTCTTTTTTGAATATGCTATACTGTCAAAAATAGTATTTGTGACACAGGAAAATTGTTATTTTGAAATTTTAAAGAAAGAAAGGAAGGCTTGATAAATGGAGACGATCGCAAGCTTTACGGTAGATCATTTAAAACTCCTGCCGGGAGTATATGTGTCGAGAAAGGACTGTACGGGTACGGATATTGTGACGACATTTGATATCCGTATGACGAGACCGAATTTTGAACCGGTCATGAATACAGCAGAGATACATGCTGTCGAGCATCTTGGGGCTACATTTTTGAGAAATCACCCGCAGATGGGAGAGAAGACAGTTTATTTTGGGCCGATGGGATGCCGGACGGGTTTTTACCTCATATTGGCGGGAGATTACGAGTCGGCTGATATTGTTCCTCTTTTAAAGGAAATGTTTATTTTTATAAAAGATTATGAGGGGGATATTCCAGGAGCGTCCCCGGAGGCCTGTGGTAATTATCTGGATCTGAATCTTCCGATGGCAAAATACATAGCAGAAAAATATCTTTCCGAAGTGCTGGAGGGCATTACGGAAGAGCGGCTTGTTTATTCGTGCAGCTCAACGACGCCAATTTAATGTTTAAATGTTAGACTTATAACGGATGTCCTGGTCAGTCATTATTTTTATGTCCCTGCATATTTATAATAAAAAGAATGCAATGTGAGGCCGGAAAGCGGATGTTCGATTGGGAAGGGCGGATTTTGGACAACAAAAGCATAATGATGGTAAAAGCGGCACTTCCCTTTCTGGATCTTCCTGTCGGAAATGTTGTGGATATCGAAGGGCTGCTCCGTGCGATCCGTGGGTTTTGCCTGAAAAGAGAACAGAAAATGATTGATATGATCCTGAACTTTTTTATGATGAAACGGATGATGTCCATCATGAGTATGATGAATGAGACGCAGAATTCGGAGCGGGGGATGGAGGGAGTGATCGAGCTTCTTAAAAGCCAGGTTCCGAAAGAGCAGCAGGATATGTTTGAGATGATGTCTATGATGATGTCCATGTCTGAAATGGGAGAAAAAGATGGTGTCCCGGGAGAGAATGGGGCGGAAACGGACAGATCAGAAAATGAGGAGCAGCCAATCCCTGAAATCTGGCGGCGCATTGCAGAAAATATCGGTGAGGAGATAGACAATGACAAACCAGAGTGAAATATTTCGGAACATGCATCCTTTGAAAGTCCAGATTATAAAAGAGCTGGAATCAAAAGCAGCAGGGAAGGGAATGAAAAGCGCTGCGCCGCTTATTATGGAGGCGATGCAGAAATTAAAAGCAAATAATCTTTCTTTTTCACAGGAAGAGGTTTCTGTTTTGCTGGAGATCATGACAAAAGGCATGAGCAGTGAGGAAAAACAACGGGTAGAGATGATGAAACAGGTTGTGAGAAACAGAGGAAAAAAGTAGGAAAGAGCGGAATGGGACATCACAGGGCAGGAAAATGCCGGGGGGTCCCGGAAGCGTCTGAAAACATAAGAGGAAGGAGCTTTTTATGTATAAGAGAATGAAGAAAGCGATTGCTGTTTTGCTATTTTGTGCCATGCTGGCAGGAATGGTATTTCCTTATGGTGCAGGAAATGTTCTGGCGGCTGGTCAGCCGAAGCTGAGCAAGAAAAGCATTACGGTACAAAAAGGAAAACAAAAAAAGATCACTTTGAAGAAGAAAGCCGGGGCCAAAAAGATAAAATGGAGCATCGGCAGTAAAAAGATTGCGACGATCAAGGCGAAGAAGGCAACTGTGACAGTGAAGGGTAAAAAGGCCGGACAGACAAAACTGACTTGTCGCTTTGTTTACCAGGGTAAAAATAAAAAGCTTGTGTGTAAGGTAAAAGTTACGGCGGCATCTACGCCGAAAAAGGATGAGGGAACGACCCAGCCACCAAGTGTAACACCACAGCCAGGTGGAGGTGGGACCCCGGAAATCCCGGGAACAACAGGGCGTCCGGATGCATCGGGAACCCCGGTGATAACAGAGCGTCCGGATGCATCGGGAACTCCGGGGACATCCGAGAAACCAGGCGTATCCGGGAATCCGGGGACATCTGAGGAACCAGGTGTATCCCAAGAACCGGGGACATCGCAGGAGCCGGGAGTATCCGAACAACCGGGAGAATCTGAAAAGCCACCGGTTCTGACCACGCCGCCTGCAGGAACGGACAAACCGGCGGTGACGGATGTACCGGCAACTACGCCGCCGGTGGTAACGACTCCTGTTCCGGAACCGGCGGAGGAAGGTGTTTTGCTGGATAACGATTATTCGGATGGTTCGACAGGAGGCTTCCGGGGAAGAGGAGGCGCCGCTGTCGAGTCGGTGCTGGATGAAAGTATCTCAGCGGTACCGGTATTGTCTGTTACCGGAAGGACTTCATCATGGAATGGTGCAGAGATGGATGGTACGGGGCTTCTTGTGCCGGGAAAAACATACACAGTAAATACTGCCGTTTATCAGAAAACGGTATCAAATACGAAGATCAACCTGACGCTTTCTTATAAAGACAGTACGGGAACTACCAAATATATGCAGATTGCTTCGGTAGACGCCTCCCAGGACGAGTGGACGGGGATCAAGACAGATTTGTCTGTGCCGGACGGGGCGACGGATATGATCCTGTATTTTGAAGAGAGCAATACAAATGATTTTTATGTGGCTCCGGTACAGCTCTTTGACAATGACAGTTATGATAAGATCGTCATTGATGATTTTTCGGAGGGGTCGCTTGCTAATTTCAATGGACGTTCTGCAACGATCGAGTCCTCAGAGGGCGGCGTCAGCGGGGATTGCCTGAAGGTTACCGGAAGGACTGCTTCATGGAATGGAGTTTCTTCTAAGGTGCCTATAAAGCCAGGGGCTTCCGTGTATATATCAGGATATGTAAAAACGGATGCTGAGGGCTGTGCGGTGAAGGTGAGTGCACAGGCGACTTCCGCAGAGGGATCAGCTTCCTATCCACAGCTTCTGAAAATAGATCTGAATGCGGGCGAGTGGACGAAATTCAGCTGCGTGAAGACATTTGATAAAGCGGATTACATGAGTATGGATTTTGTGTATTTTGAGATGGAAGACAGCAAAGATGCATATCCTGACTTTTATCTGGATAATGTGAGTATCTGTGTCGTAAATGGAGAGACGGATGCGTCAGATATACAGGCGGATTCTACTTATGATATAACGGGAAGTCTCCTCGATTCTTATAAACCGTTTTTTGGAAATGTAGGAACCTGTATGAATCTTTCCCAGCTGAATGGTTCAGGCACTTTTGATTTTGCAAAGAGCCAGTACAACAGTATCACTCCGGAAAATGAGACAAAGCCCGATAGTCTTCTGAATAATGGGACAATGTCGATAGAGGAGGCAAGAAATAATAAATATTACTATGTTCCTGAGAATTATCCGGAGAGTACATGTCCGAATATAAATTATGCAAACATTGATGCCTATATGAAAAAGGCGGCAGAAAATGGGATGCGTATCCGGTTCCATGTGTTCGTGTGGCATCAGCAGACGCCAAAAAGATTTTTTAAGGAAAATTATGATGAGAATGGCGACTGGGTAAGTGCAGAGGTAATGAATGCACGTCTTGAGCTTTATATCAAGTCCGTTATCAAGTATATTTCCCTGAAAGAAGAGGAACTTGGATATGGTGACGTGGTTTACTGCTATGATGTAGCCAATGAGTATTTTAACAATAACAATAATAAAGACAGTGCCGGAAAATATTACAAGTCTTATTGGGATGAGATTTATTATCCCGATAATCTGATCAATGAAGATACCGGTGCCTACGAACAGACAACAGAGCCGGTATATGTAAAAAATGCGTTTACGTATGCCAGAGAGATGTTAGACAGCTATGGTAAGACAGATGTTACACTGTTCTATAATGATTTTAATACGTATTTGGGCGACCATCCGGATAAGATCATCGCCATGATGGAGTATATCAATGCGGAGAGGACGCTGTGTGATGGGATCGGTATGCAGAGCCATCTTGATGTAAGTTATCCAACGCCGTCAGGTTATACGAACACGCTTAAGAAGTTTGTGGCCAGTCGGTATATCAAAGAGGTGCAGATCACGGAGCTGGATGTGACCGCCTATGAGAAAAATGGTGCGACACTGGATACACAGATGACGTATTATTACAATTTGATGAAACTCATTCTTGATGTACAGAAAGATTATCCGGATAAACTTACCGGATTGACGTTCTGGGGACTGTATGACAGTGTTTCGTGGAGGAAAGACGGAAAGCCGCTTCTCTTTGCAAGCGCATCAAAGGCAAAAGGTGTTTATTTTAAGGTTTTGCAGGCGGCCGCTGAGGCAGCAGAGAGCCGTTAAAGGATAAAAGCGTTTGAATGATGGCCATCCTGGCGGAATGCACAAGAACATCCCATTTCATTTTCGAGAGACCGCTTTTGCTAAGTGTAGCACGCAGCAATATCGAATCGTAAAGGACACGATTCTGATATTGGCGGCTCCACAAGTCTCTCCAGAAATGAAATGGGATGTTCTTGTGCATTCTGCCAGGTTGGATATCGGTATTGTGTTCTAATTCTGCAGGGATTTAAATGTTTGCTAAAGGAATGGATTGTAGTACAAAAAATAAAAAACAATAATTATTAGCACTCGCTCTTGACGAGTGCTAATAATTGTGTTATAACAGAATCAGAGAGGAAAATAACAATCTCATAAGATCAATTACAAAAATGGGGCATACTATCTGAATAGGAAAGAAGGGGATCATCATGAATATTACAAAATTCACACAGAAATCGGTCGAGATCCTGAACAGTCTGGAAAAGATCGCTTATGATTTTGGGGCGCAGGAGATCGTACAGGAGCACTTGTTATACGGGATGCTTACGATCGAGGATAGTCTTCTGAAAAAACTGATCGAAAAGATGGAGATTGACAGCGATGTATTTCTGGCGCAGGTGGAAGGACTTGTCAAAAAGCGTCCGCAGGTCAGCGGAGGCCAGGTGTACATCGGAGAACAGTTAAATAAGGTTTTGGTATACGCAGAAAACGAGGCGCAGGCGCTCGGAGATGAATATGTGTCCGTGGAGCATTTGTTTTTAAGTCTTCTCAGGAAGCCATCGAAGGAGATCAAGCAGCTGTTCCATGATTTTCAGATCGACAGGGAGCGGTTTTTGCAGGCGTTGTCCAAGGTAAGGGGAAACCAGAAGGTGACGACGGACAACCCTGAGGCGGTATACGACAGTCTGAATAAATATGGTTATGATCTGGTAGAGCGGGCGAGGGAGCAGAAACTGGATCCCGTCATTGGCAGGGATTCCGAGATCAGAAATATGATCCAGATCCTGTCCCGGAAATCAAAGAATAATCCGGTTTTGATCGGAGAGCCCGGTGTCGGGAAAACGGCTGCTGTAGAGGGGCTTGCCCAGCGGATCGTCCGGGGAGATGTG
The DNA here is from genome assembly GCA_021770615.1 of Lachnospiraceae bacterium. The sequence continues at coordinate 13,647 of JAETQR010000046.1, forward strand.
CCGGATGCACTGAAGGAAAAACAGATTTTTGCACTTGATATGGGAGCGCTGGTGGCAGGAGCCAAGTACCGGGGAGAGTTTGAAGAGCGGTTGAAAGCGGTTCTCGAGGAAGTGAAAGAGAGTGATGGGCAGATCATTCTTTTTGTGGATGAATTGCATACGATCGTCGGTGCCGGAAAAACGGAGGGCGCAATGGATGCGGGCAATATGCTCAAACCGATGCTTGCCAGAGGGGAACTGCACTGTATCGGTGCGACGACGTTAGATGAGTACCGGATGTATATCGAAAAGGATGCGGCACTTGAGAGGAGGTTCCAGCCGGTATTGGTAGATGAGCCAACGGTAGAGGATACGATTTCAATCCTGAGAGGACTCAAAGACCGTTATGAGATTTTTCATGGAGTCAAGATCATGGATGCGGCGCTTGTCAGTGCGGCGGTTCTTTCAAACCGTTACATTTCAGACCGTTTTCTGCCGGATAAGGCGATCGATCTCGTGGATGAGGCATGCGCGCTGATCAAGACGGAACTGGATTCTCTTCCGACGGAGTTAGATGACGTAAAACGTCATATCATGCAATTAGAGATTGAGGAAGCCGCCCTGAAAAAGGAGACGGATAATCTGAGCGTGGAGCGTCTCGTCAGTCTGCAAAAAGAACTTGCCGAATTGCGGGAGGAGTTTGCCGGGGCAAAGGCGAAATGGGACAATGAGAAAAATGCAGTAGAGAGGGTTCACAGTTTAAAGGCAGAGCTTGAGGAGGTAAATAACCAGATCGAGGTGGCAAAAAACAATTATAATCTGGAAAAGGCCGCCCAGCTTCAGTATGGTGATCTTCCAAGGATCATGAAACAGATCCATGACGCAGAAGAACGGGCAAAATCGAGTGAACAGTCTATGGTGCATGAGCGTGTGACGGAGGAAGAAATCGCAAAGATCGTATCCCGTTGGACAGGGATTCCGGTGGCAAAGCTGACGGAATCCGAGCGCAATAAGACGCTGCATCTGGACGAGGCGCTTCACAAGAGGGTAGTGGGACAGGATGAGGGAGTTACAAAGGTGACGGAGGCGATTTTGCGTTCCAAGGCAGGGATCAAAGATCCGAATAAACCGATTGGTTCCTTTTTGTTCCTTGGCCCGACCGGTGTCGGAAAGACGGAACTTGCAAAAAGCCTTGCCCAGAATCTGTTTGACAATGAGCAGAATATCGTCCGCATTGATATGAGTGAATATATGGAGAAGCATTCGGTATCGAGGTTGATCGGGGCGCCTCCGGGATATGTAGGATATGAAGAGGGCGGACAGTTGACAGAGGCAGTCCGCAGAAAACCGTATTCGGTCGTACTTTTTGATGAGATTGAAAAAGCACATCCGGATGTGTTCAATGTCTTTTTACAGATTCTTGACGATGGGCGGGTGACGGACTCGAAAGGCCGTACTGTAGATTTTAAAAATACGATACTGATTATGACTTCCAATCTTGGGGCTGAATTTTTGCTGGATGGTATTGATGAAGATGGAAACATTCGGCAGGAGGCGGAAGATCTGGTTATGGAAAAATTGCGGGTGAGCTTTAAGCCGGAGTTTCTGAACCGTCTGGATGAGACGATCATGTTTAAGCCATTGACCCGCGATAACATCCGTGGCATTATCGATCTGCTTGTGGCAGATCTGAACCGGCGTCTTGCGGACCGGGAACTTCAGGTGGAACTGACGGATCCGGCGAAGGACCACATTGTGGAAAATGCGTATGAGCCGGCTTATGGGGCGAGGCCGCTGAAACGTTATATTCAGAAGCATGTGGAGACGCTTCTGGCGAAGAAGATCCTTGCCGATGAACTGCACCCGGGTGAGACATTTGTGATCGGGGTGGAAGATTTTTAGTATGTTTCGCGGCTGGCTCAAGTGTTCATTGTCTTTTTTTCAAGAGTAAATTGTTAGCATTTCTTTTTGTAATCTGGTATATTGAATTTACGGTACCGATATTACTGAAAGGAATGATAACATGAATATTTCAATGGGAATGAATATAAAAGCAGCACGAAAGAAAATGGGTCTGACGCAGGAGGAACTGGCATCACAGCTTGGGGTCACCGCTCAGGCGGTCAGCCGTTGGGAGTCAGAGGTGGGAATGCCGGACATTTCCATGGTAGTTCCCCTTGCGCAGACGCTGTCTGTCTCTACGGACACTTTGTTTGGTTTGACACACAGTTCTTACAATGAGTTGCATTATCAGGAGATCAAAAGTAAAATAGATGAACTTTATGATGGCACGGATCAGGCGAAAAGTGCTCTGGAAGTTTGCCGCTATTTGGAGAAGGAAATTCAAAAAGACCTTGTAAATTATGCTGTTTTAAGCCTTTTTGTGGAGCGGACGGCAAATCTCAGCAGATATGTCGACTATGATGGTTATGCAAAAGAGGAATGGCCCGATATACGGGGCGCTGCTATCAGCATGGGGCTTCAGGTCATCCGCTGCAGCACAGATCAGGAGCTGATCGAGCGGACACATTTTGCACTTGCGTGGATTTATATTCACGAAAAAGATTATAGCAGTGCCAGAGAACACATCAGCACGCTTCCGAGTGTGGCATCTAACCGTCTGCAGGAAAGTATTCTGGCAGATCTGGCTGTCACGGAACATGGGATGGAAGCCGGAAAGGATGTCCTGCGTAAAAATTTGCAGAATTTCACGAGAGCGATCAATAAGGAGATCCGGTATGCGATAGAGGCATTTTGTTGGAATGCGACGCCGGAAGAAACGATTTCACTGGGGAAATGGGGGCTTCATATTATTGACGTTTTGTCTGAAAATACAGATATGATTTCTTTTTGTCGCGGCTTTACAAGAGATTGTCACCAGTATCTGATCAGTGCTTACTTGAGATTGGGGAAATATAAAGAGGCAGCGGATCAGTTTGGTGAACTGCAGAAAGATATGGATCGTCATTTCAGGTATTATCAGACCGTCTTGCAGAACGAAGAGGAGAGCAAAAAATTTGATGCAAATAATCTTCGATATATGAAAGCCTACACGGAAGAATTTATCATGAAAACCCAGAAAGAAATTCTTGCTCAGTTAAAGGGTTGGCATGGTGAAGAGGTTTATGATATGTTTTCGAAAGCGTTGTAAAAAAGAAATACAGGATGGACCGTGATGAGAAAGAAAGGTCAGGAATGTATGTTTAAGGAAGACACCGGTTTGCTCAGGCAGCCGGTGTCTTCTCTGGATATCTGCAATGGTTATTTACAGAACTGCTTATCAAAGTCGGGGTTGAATGCGTAATAGTTCTTGCTGTTCAGGTCATCCAGGATAAGGCGAAGGCCTTCACCGAAACGCTGATAGTGTACGATTTCCCGCTCACGCAGGTAGCGGATCGGGTCGCAGACCTCAGGATCCTTTACGAGCCGGAGAATGTTGTCGTAGGTCAGGCGGGCTTTTTGCTCTGCTGCCATATCCTCATGCATATCTGCGATCGGGTCTCCGGTGGACTGGATCATGGATGCGCTCCAAGGTTCGCCCGAAGCTGCCTGTGGCCACAAACCGATCGTATGGTCAATATAATATGGTGCAAATCCCTGCTCCTGAAGTTCGTCAGCTGTGAGATTTTTTGTCAGTTGGTGTACGATGGCGCAGACGATCTCCATGTGTGCGAGTTCTTCGGTACCTATATCGGTCAGCACACCGGCTACTTTCCGGTTTGTATTGGAATAACGCTGGGAAAGATAGCGCATAGCGGCGCCTACCTCGCCATCAGGACCTCCGTAGTGCAGATAGGGATATGCTTGAAAAAGAACGGAAAATAGATGTTTTATGAGTGTATCTGTGCTTGATTTGAAAACATTATATAGAAAATTTTTTAAAGTGTCAACATCGTGCAATAGGTGGATATGGAAATTAGTGAGTATTGACGAAACCAAGAGAGTAGTGTAAACTGTCATTAATCGAAAGATTCTCACTGGAGGCCGAAAGGAGAATAAGGGGATTGCAAATTAAGTATGAAAAGGATGCTGCTAAGCATATTAGCAAGATGGACAAGCCTACGAAGAGGAGATTGAAAAACGCTATTGAAAAATTACCTTCCGGAGATGTTGTGAAACTCCAAGGATATATAGAAGATTATCGTCTAAGGGTTGGAGATTTGAGGGTATTATTTTCCATAGAAGATGATACAATAGTCGTGAAGGATGTACTTCCAAGAGGCCAGGCATATAAAAGATTATAGGAGGTGTGTGTATGAGTAAGGATATGTTGAAAAATTTGATTGAATTAGTTCCGGACGAAGACGTAGAGATATTACACAAGGTTATCATAAAATTTATACCAGAAGGCAAACCGCTCCCTGACGAAGCACAGGCAATCGAAAGAGCAAATGAAAGTATCAGGCAAAATGGAACTATTTCACATGATGCAATAGATTGGGATTAAAAAAGAACCGCCGGAAGGCGGTCTTTTTAATTTCATAGCGTTTATCAAGTATAAAGATAATAGAACCGGAAAGTGTCGGTATCTCTCCGGTATTCTATTTTTTCCAGAATAGTCTCTACAGCCTGATGTTTCTTCAATGTATCAGCTTCCGGATCATTGATCAGATCAAGGACGTTTTGGATATGGAGCACAAGTTCTTTCGAACTATGGATGATACTGTCATTGGCGGTGTTCTTCTGTTCATTTGCAATCAAGCGCTCCAGTTTTTTTCGCTCTTCAGAGATGAGGAGCTTGTTTTCCCTATACTCTTCTTTTGTGTCGATTCCGTCTATGTACGCCTCCCGGATGCGGCGTTCCTTTTGTTCCAGTTTTGTCATGGCTGCTTTGTACTTTCCAAAAAGAGGAGAAGGCTCAACCTTTTTAAGGTTGGGATGGAAGTCGATGGATTCTGCTCCGATATCAATGATAGATTGCAAAGATTCTTTCAAGGCTTCTTCGCAGCGTCTGGCAGAAATGTTTCCGCCTGTTTTATGGACGCCCTTGGAATACTGCCAACACACAAAGTAGGGATATGTTTTAGTGCGATTCTTTTTTTCTTTTACGCAGTGGTATGCTAAGTTCTTTCCACAGACCGGACATTTTATGATCCCACATAGATAGTGCTTGTATAAGGTATCTGATTTACGTCGTTGTATTCCTGTGTGTCCCGGGGTGTAAGGTGATACCAGCTCTTGGATATCGTCAAAATAATCCTTTGTAAATAAAGGTTCATGAACACCTTCTACAACAATGATATCCTCTTCATTGTTTAAATGATAACTGCTGTGTTTTGCACGGTTCCAACGCACCATGCCGACGTAAAAAGGATTTTGCAGTATATAAAGGACAGTTCGTCTTTCAAAGCGGTTGCCGCGTCGCGTCCGGTATCCGGCATCATTTAGCATCCTGGCTATCGTGGTAAGAGTGTATCCTTCCTTACACAACCGAAATATTTCCCTTACTATGACAGCCTCGGCCTCGCAGATTTCAGGGATATGTTCGGCGTTCATACGATATCCGAGCGGTGGAACAGATTGGTATCCGCCACGTAGTGCTTTTTCGGTCATTCCCCTTTTTACATCTCCGGAGAGGCGGATTGAGTAATATTCATCCATCCATTCGATGATGCGTTCAATGAGTGAGGCAAAGGGGCCGTCAATGAGAGGCTCTGTGATACTTACAACTTCTACATTGTTTTTCTGGAGAAGCGATTTGTAAACAATGCTTTCCTCCTGGTTTCTGGCAAACCGACTGTATTTCCAAACCAGTATCATATCGTAAGGATGATCGCATGACTTGGCAAGGGAAATCATTTTTTGAAATTCCGGACGTTTTTCGGCATTTCGGCCGCTGATACCGTTGTCCTGAAAAAAATCCGTGATCAGGATACCGTTCTTTTTTGCATAGTTTTTGAGCTCGCGCTTTTGCGCATCGGGAGAAAGCTCCTCCTGACGATCCGTACTGACACGGATATAGGCGGCGGCATTTTTCACATGAATCCCCCCTTTTCTAACAAAGTGATGTTGAAAGAGAGCCCTGAAATAAAATCAAAGGCTCTCTTTATGATTTTGGATACCGACTATTCACTAGTCAATGATATTATATCATGGCCTTAGTTTTTGTCAAGAAAAAAGGGCCAGCTAAGAGAAACTGGCCATAAAATACGACACGCAGAAATCTGCGTGCGAACTAGTAATAATGCTCTTTAAGAATAACATATTTTGGAAGAGAAGGCAAGTAAAACATGCTATTTTGTTGTAATATGGAGAAAAATGTGATAAGATATAAATGTTACCGCTTATTCTTAGGACTTCAATTTCGAATAGTGGGGTGGGAATGGGAACTTTTTCTCCATCGTCTTTCAAAGCTGGAGATACTGATAATCAAACCAGAATTTGTAAACAATAATATTGTATGATATAATTGTTTACAATTTAGATTTTAAAATTTATACATACAGAAGGAGTATTGCTATGAGCATAAAATATTACCCAATTTTGAAATGGAAAAAGGGAGAACAAGAGGCACTAAAAAAATTGCAAGATTACCAACATGATTTTTATCCCATTATTGAAATTGTTGAACAGTGTTTGCCAAGTTCCTTTTTTTCCGTTTTAGCGAATTGTTATAATGCGCCAATTTATTTTGATGTTAGCAGATTTGGCAAGGAATATCTTGAAGAATATATCAGATATATTAATTTAAACAAACCTAAAGCATATCCTTTATTATATATAGACGATCTTGATCTTCTGGATAATACTGAATATGTACTTGATAAATTTTCTATAAAGATACCTATTCCAGTAGATTTTGAAGGATTGTCATTTAAAGAAATATTAAATGTATTGTCTCCTTATCAAAACAAAAATATAAATTTAGTTTTGGATGCAGGGGAAGTTATTGATCAGAGAAGTGCCAATATCATATCTGATTTATATGATAGATATATATCTGATAATATAGATGATTTATATGCATTTGAAAATGTAACAATTTGTCTTACATCTTTTCCTGAACAGATTGATATTGGTGCAGGTGAGGATAAATCTTTCAAAAGGTATGATATTTTAATTTATAAAAAATTAGTAGAGAAATTTATGGGTTCCAAGATAAATGGAAAAATTCAATATTCAGATTATGGAGTAACTAAATTTACAGAAACAGAATTAGACTTTTCCAAAATGCGATATGGTCCTTTGCCAAAAGTAAAATATACAACAGATACACACTATCTTGTAAAAAAAGGTGAAAAAGATAGAAGAAATAACGTTTTTACTAGATCTTATATTGATATTTCTAAAGAAATAGTAAATAGCTCATATTATTATGGAGAACATTTCAGTTATGGAGATAAATGTATATATGAAAAAGCTAATGCGTCAGATTCAAAGCCAGGTAATTCGGCACAATGGGTAACATATTGTGCTAATCATCATCTTACTGTTTTAATGGAACAGCTTTCCAATTTGTCCTAGTTTTAAGCATGTTTCGCACATATTCTTGGACAGTATTGCTATCGATATTTTGCTTAATTAGTTGACTAAGATCGTAGCGTGTTTTGCTTTTATATCCCCTAGTTATTTTACTGTGATTTAATATCAAATCAATCATTTCATCTTTCCAAAGGAGCATAGCAACATTTTGTATATTGATATTACTATTCTCCTTTGGTTTCCTTATGTTTTTTATCATAATTTCGCCATTTTTCTCATAAACACATTTAATTCCCCACCATTTTGGAACGATTTCTTTGACTTTTTTTAAATGACTCTCATATGTTACGATCGTCATAGTATTAAAAATAAGATTGTAACTTTCGATTTGACTCGGTAATCGTTCAAGATTATCTTGTTTGCTCTTAATCTCATATCCATGAATTTTACCATTGACTACAGCTATATCTGCACGAGATACCCCGGCACACACATCCAATTCGTTTATTATAACAGTATCCGATTCTTTTATATAATCTGGCTCCTTTAAAAAACTATTAAATAAAAGCTTTCTTATATCTGCATCGTAAATCTTCATTTTTAATCACCTTGCATAATTTTCTGTTATATTTTACTATAATATTATACTACATTACATTATTTTGTAAAACATTTTTATTGAAATTTGTAGATAAAAATGTTCCAACTCATTCCAAAATAGGGAATAGAAAAGCCCCAGTGTTCGAGTACCGGGGCTTTTTGTTAGTCGTCCTGCATGGACTATTTGCTACGTTTTGCCTACTGGCATTATAGCATATGCAGTTTTAAATTGCAATATTCAGCTGAAAAAGATTTTATGTGCGATTATACAGGCGATTCCTAGGGAAGATCAGTGCCAGAGCCATGCCGGTTAGCAGTTAAATTATCTGCACTCTTCCGATATGCCATAAGTCTTTTCTTCCAAGAAGCGTTTGTTTGGATATTGGTTTCTATCTGATCCGGGGAGAGCGCAGCGTCTTTTTCTGCTTCTATGTTATCTTTAGTGTTTTTCATCGAAATCCTCCTAGCATCTAGTATCATTATAATAACACATATGAAAATATTTACCAACAGGAATTTGGTCAGGGTAGAATAGTAGTATAAAACCCCGGAAGACACAACCGGGGTTTTATGGGAGAAATACTAATATAATAAATAGGGTGGCAAGCATCTTTGGAAAACATTAATACTGTCACAGATCAGCGTTTGGTTTTTATGTAGTATTTTCATGCAGGTTCTGCTTCGAGTATATTTAATGTTTGTCTGTATTCAGAAGCAACAGGAATTTTTGTAAATTCGACTGTCTTGTCATAATTTTCAGTTACAACTTTTTCAATTTCCTCTAGGCTAACTTTAAAAAACTCCTTGCGAAGATTTACCCGGTTGACACTTTTTGATTCGAAATGCTTATGCAAGGTGTTTTCTAATTCAGGAGCATTTTCTGAAAAAATCATGGCGTGTACATCAAATTCAAATGGAACGGATGCGCTACTGAGTTCCTTGATACGATCCATAGGTTCCAGTCTTCTGGTCATACCAATTTTATATATATCATTCCCAAAAGAACCAATGTTTGAAATGACATATACAAATCCGGCTTTTGCGTTTGCTTCTCGTTCTAACACGTTTTCTTTTTCAGCTTCGAGCTCTTTGAGTTTTTGTTCAAGTTCCTGGATTTTTTCTAAATAAAGACTCTTTTCTGCGTCATTTTCGGTTTTCTGCAGATATTTCATCATACGGTTAATCTCACCAGAAAATTGTTTTTCGTCTTTTGCGATTTTATTTTTTTGTCGTTCTATTTCTTTGCGCACTTTTTCCTCTTCCAACATCTGAGCTTTAATTTCTTTTTGAATTTCAAGTTCTTGAGCACGTTTCAATTCGTATGTGTAAACAAGGTTTAGTTCTTCAAGTTTGATTTCTAAAGCTTGTTGAGAGAGTTGCATTCCATCTACAGAAAAAATTCTATTTAAGGTTTCATAACTTTTGGATATCTTATTTCTGGCAGTGTCGATATTTTTATGGGACAATCCAAGAAGTATATTATCACACTCTGCATTGAAACAACGCAGTAATTGTTTTTTGTTATCATTATTTGCTTTAGTTGTTCTGGATGAAGTAACTATAATAAAGTCGTTATTTTTAACAGTCTCCTGTTCCTTAAGTTTTAGCATAGAAAGCTTATTTTTACATTCTTCAGACGTGAGACCGGAGTAATCCGAAAAGTTATAATGTTCGCAAATGGACTCATTCGCCAATGCACTGATTTCATTTTGAAGTGCCTGTTTTTCAATCATGAGGCTATTCAAATCTTCCTGTAGAGATTTTTTACTGGTTTGAAGTTTGTCCTTGTCGGATTCAAATACATGTGATAGATGATCCTTTTGCTTCTGATATGATGTTTCCAATTCCGAAATTTTATCATTGATGCTTTCGACATCTCCATATTTTTCCATAAGCTTTTTGTTTTCTATGATCTGCATAACAAGAAAAATCAGTCCAAGTATGCCTGGGATTATAAAAAACCAAAAAGCAAAGAGTAAGCAAATGACCCAAGTATCGAGATATTGTTTATTTTTGTACATCCTGATAAGTCCTCCTGTTTGTCGATTAGTGCTTAATATTTTTACTCATGTTTATAGTACAGTACATAATTTACAAGTAAAGTATATCAAAATGAAACAAAGGTGTCAAATATGCTTATTCCATAATTTACCGTGAGTGAAAACATATGGCAGAAGGCATGTAAAAAGTTACAATAAACGTGTCAATTAGGGAAATCCAAACATTTGTCCCTCCCTTTTTGCCAATGATGATATAAAATACGACTACCAGCTGGAAACAAAATCTACTTGATAAAACGGAACATATGTTCCGCGATGGGATCTAAGGACGTGCGTTTGCGAGTGAGATAGGAGGAATTACAGATGAAAGACATTGAAGAAATAAAAGAGAAGATCATTGAATTGCTTGGACAGCTGGGTGAAAAAGATAGAAAATTTTTAAGCCGTTTATATATGATAATCAGTAATTATTTGAAAAGATAGAATGAAGATGTTATAATGACCATGTTGTCACGCCCAATCCGACAACGGAAAGGGGGTGTTCACATGACGTTACTAATCTCAGTATTATGCTCCATCATGGCAGGTGTAGTTTGCCACTACATATGCAAATGGCTAGATGGAGATGACAGTGACAACTAGCCAAACGAAAGCCCCGGAATGCCGTCCGGGGCTTTCTTGTTGTGTCCACATGACCAACTAATCTCATTTGCTCAATGACATTATATATCATATGATCTTAAAAGTCAAATATGTAGTTGTGACATTTAGTCTGAAAAGAAAAACCCCGGAACGCCCTCCAAGGTTTTTGTGATGCATACATATAGCATTGCCTCACTTATTTCGCTTCTGCCTATCGGCATTATATATCATATGATCGCAAATGTCAAATTAAAAATCAAGGGAAATTTAAACCTAGTTTAAAAATGTTATTGATATAGCAACCAAATTAAAAAACGGAGGTGACAATGAATGATACATCATTATATTTCAAAATATGAAGGAAACGGTAATGGATATGCAGAAGCATGGATTCAGATAAACATATTTAACAGATGTTTTTGTTTTAGCAGAAGAAAGATTTTGTCATAAAGGCTGGCGGGACAGCTGGCAGCCTTAAAATTCTAGAGTTTTTCCCATTTGTGACCTTTTTCCTGTGTTGGAGGTAGACGGTCACCAGGGTCAATACTCACATGACGCGCATGAGGAACTTCTCCGCCACGAGGACCGACCTCACGATATTCTCCGCTTGGAAGATTGTCCGTGCCAGGATTATGTAGGTTTTTATCCATAGAATAGTCCCCCTTTCATGTATACTCGGCATGGTAGTGCCTGTAAGCACATTATAAGGCGGGGAGGCGGATAATGTCATTTTATATCAACAATGTGCTTAATGGAAGAAGTAAAAATCAAACTTAGGAACAGGAAACCTAGACAACCAGCTACACATACAATGTAACAAAGGAGGGGATGGCGATCATTCAGAACTACATACGCATTAATGGGGAGTATGTTCCGCAGGAATCCATCCCCGCAGAACAGATGAAGGAGATCAGCCGGAGCATTATAACAAGACTGGCGGCAGGATTCGGTTACTCTCCGGTTAAAACAGAAAGTGATAGTACATTAAAGGAGCATTCCTGTTAAGTAACAAATAGCAGATTTGCAAAAAATGAGTGCCTGCCCTAGAATAATGATTGTTAACTGGCCGGTTGACAAATCATCATTCAAAGGAGACACCCACAT
>JAETQR010000124.1 GCA_021770615.1 Lachnospiraceae bacterium
CTGTGGGGAGCCATCGGGGGAGCCATCGCAGGGGGTACGGCAGTGATGTTCGATCAGGCAGCAAACGCAGGGAGCAGCCTGGCAGGGAACTATGCGGTCAGGCAGGCCGTTGATGTAGGGACGGATACGGCGCTGGATACGGCGAGGGCTGTCGCAAGGGGAGAGGACGTCAATGCGAAGACCATCGGAAGGGATCTGCTGACGAATACATTGATGGCCGGGGCCAAGGCAGCTGGTGGGAATGGGAAGAATGGGATTGTTGATGGTTCCGGGAATGGGAAGGCAGGTACTGGAGGAACCCCAAATAATATCAAACCAGATCCAGATGTGGCAGAATCCCGTAGTGTGTTTAAAACGGGAGGTAAGGGAGTTAATGGAGCTAAGAATCCATATTCCCACTTAGAAGACCCGCCAAATGTTGGTGCAGGAAAAAATTTTACACAACGTCAGAAGAGTCAAATAATACAAGAAAATATGGATAAAAATAATGGAGTAGTAAGGTCGGATATGTCAGGAGAAGAACTTGTGAGACCTCAAAAGAGTCAAAAAGGTGTCATACCACCAAAAAATGAATGGCAAATCGACCATATTATACCGAAGGATAAGGGAGGAACAAATAGTTTTGATAATGCACAAGTTTTGTCACGAAAAGAAAACAGAGCAAAATGGAATAAATAGGAGGAGTTTAATATGTCTATAACGTTAAAATGGAATAGGCGACAGTTGTGGAATGGATGCATTTTGGCAGGAATTGCACATGCAATAATGGTAGGAGAATACCCTATGATGGCAAATGAACAGTCATGGGATGGGTTAAATTATAGTGTACAAGACAGTTCTGGACAAAGAGGAACAGTCTCATTTAATGATGAATATTGTGTGGCTGTATTTAGAAATGATAATAGCAAGCGCATAAGGGATTTACTTGATATTAAACAATATTTTGAAGGTGCGGATGAGTCTATCATCCAGCTAGCTAATGAAGAAGCTCTGCAATATTTGTTAGATGAAGTGGCTGGTGAGATAAAGCCAGTTATTACTACAGCATTTTGGGGCAGAGAGAACTTGGTTACAAATGATACGCTTGATGTAATGATGGAGAATGGTGGAAAATTATTAGAAGCTCAATTGTGTGAAATTCCAGTGGCAGTTGAATATTGGAAAAACACTTATCAAATGAATGATGATCAAGTTAAAATGATGTTATTATTGTATGAAAAAAAGAGTGCAATGCCCAACCAAACAATAACATTATCAAAAGAGGAGGTTGATATACTCGGAATAAAAAACGAAGATGGAAGAATAGAAAGTAAAGAATCATTTGCAGAAATAGATATACTTTGGGAGTGATATAAAAAATCAATTCTGAGCCACTCCCTACCCCCAACGGGCAAGCAGAGGCAGAGGCTTAGGTGTTATTCGTAAATTTATCGAGAGTGTAATTAATTTTGTGTTTTTAAAATTTGCTTTCTAGTGTGATGACCTGTTGAAATTTAGCATTACCCCTACCTCTTCAAGAGGCAGTGGTAAATGCAGGATATAAGGAACTAAGCTTTATTCTGGCATCACTGGTTCTGAACTGCCAGTTGACTTTTGCTACCACTGTATTCCGCTCCGTTTCCCATGCGGCCAGTTCTTTGCGCAATAGTCCTATCTCAGCAATGCGGCGATTGAGGCATTGTCAGGTCATTACATTAAGTTCTATTTCAGCAATGTCCAGCCAGATCCCATGCTTTGGCGTATAATGTATCTCCAGCTTTTTAATGATACGCCTTGCTTCTTCCGGCGGATACCGTTTGTACAGGGAAGCTGGTTTATGGGTGTTCAGATTATCCATCACAAGGATAATCTTCTCGGCATCAGGGTACATGATGTCCACCAAATATCTGATTTCTTCTGCCTGGTCGACGGCCGTGCGGTGTTCCCGGACACTCACATGGTGAACCCCTCCAAGTGGTTCCACAAAGGCAAAGATGCCCACAGTGCCATTACGGACATCCTCCATGCAGGCTATGAATTCCGGGGCTTCTTTTGCCGGGATGCACCAGTAGTCGTTTTTGTGAGGTCGAAGTTTGTTTTTTTTAAGGCATTGCGGATTGCCTCCCTGCCTACAGGAGTTTCCAGAATCACTTTTGATTCTTTCTCGAGCAGACGGATGGTCCACCGGGAGTGTCCTTCTGGAACGGGGCCGCAGGCAAGCTCAATCAACCGGGCTTCTGTACGCCCGTCAACCTTGCGCCTTGCATTATCCGAATTTA
>JAETQR010000047.1 GCA_021770615.1 Lachnospiraceae bacterium
ATTATAACAAGCATATCTGCTCTGTCAAGCAAGCTTGAAATAATGATGAAGCAACTTACTGATAAGTTCGTAGAACTTATTTTATCATCGAGCACTAAACAATTTATAAATATTATCCATTCCCGCCCCCCAAAAAAACAAAAAAAGCCGACACCTGCAAAAACAAGCGTCAGCATTTCTCTTCTACTTCCTCCCACACCCAACCAAGCGGAGACGGTGGGATTCGAACCCACGTGCCCGTGAAGGCAAAACGATTTCGAGTCGTTCTCGTTATGACCACTTCGATACGTCTCCGGATGGATGGCATTTCAAACACCATCCTTTTATTTTTACCATTTTTTTATCATTTTGTCAATGCTTTTACGAGAAAGAATTCTGCCACCAGTCTTTCCCCGAGCCGTCCTGTCTTGAAGCGCTCCTCGTAATCCGCCCGTTCCTCGAGAAGTTGCAATAACTGCCCTCTGGAAAAATGTTTGGCCTGGCTCTTATATTTACCAACCGTAAAGAAAGGGATCCCAACCTTCTTCGCCAGTTCCCGGTCCGGCAGACTGCTCCCATTCTCCTTGACCTGAAGGAGAATATTGATGTGGCGGCCCAGTAGATGCAGAATAACAAGGGGCGGCTCTTTTAACTCCAAAAGATCGCCATAAAGCCGGAATACTTTCTCATTCTCTCCTGCGATCACCGCATCGATCATGTCAAAAATCTTTCCCACCACCTGGCCGGAGCAGATCGCATCTACATCCTCCCTCACGATCTCTGTGCGCTCCCCGGTATATCCGATCAACTTATCCAGTTCGTTCACAAGGCCATCCATCTGAAATCCGACTTTAGAGAGCAGATACTCGACCGTATTCCGGGATATCTTTTTATCATATCCTTTCAGATATCTGGCTGCCCATGGAATCAGTTCCTTTTCCTGCTGTTGTTTGCATTCCGTGACACATCCGTTTTTCTGGATCCATTTATAGAGACGGTTTCGCTTGTCCACATTCTTCTCCACAAAGACTACGTGTGTAGTATCCGGAAAACTCTCAAGCATATCCGCCACATCATTCGACGTCTTGAATAAATCCGTATTCTCCATGAGGATCAGGCGTTTCTCGGCAAAAAAGGGCAGGGTACTCCCAAGAGACATCACCTCATCCAGAGGTACGGCATTTCCCTCAAAAAAGGAAGCATTCATGTCGTCTCCCTCCGAGGAAAGCATGCTCTTTAATTTATTTTTATAAAAACGCACCATATATGGCTCTTCCCCATAAAGCAGGTGAAACCGGGACAGTTCCCCCGATTTGATCTGCGCTGCGATCGTCTGCAACTGCCTCATCCTCCTCTTTTAAATCATAATCTTAGGACTTATTTTATCATAATTTCTGCACACGGTTTTTGTGCATCCCGAGTTTTGCAAAAACTCGTTAATAAGTCTGTCAAGACTTATTTTATCATACCATAGCCACCCCAAAATATCTACCCGGATTTTTCTTAAGAATTTTCAGTTTGCTTAATTTATGAGCTTGATGAAATCCACACAATAGCGGGAGCGGAGCCTCGTCAGGAAATGTTCCCACTATTGCGTGGATTTCATCAACTTCCCATGCTCCAAAACGAATAAACCCGCTTCCCATCCCCATCACACTCCACAAACAGCGCTCCCATCTCCACCGTACTCCAGATCCTCGCTCCTGCTGCATGAAGCTTATCAATCGTCACCGCGGCCGGATGCCCATACCGGTTATTTCTTCCCGCCGAGATAAACGCATTTTTTGGCGATACCCACTCCAGGAAAGCTTCCGAGCTGGATGTCTTTGAGCCATGATGCCCTACTTTCAGGATATCATAATTTCCCCCGGATCCCGCCAGTTCATTCTCTCCGCTCTCCTCGAGATCCCCAGTCGTAAGTATTTTTAGATCACGGTAGGAAATATCCAGCGTCAGGGAATAGTCATTCTCACTCTCCCACTCATAATCCGGAAAAGGATGCAGACACTTCACCGAAAGCTCTCCAGACGAAAAATGGTCTCCCCTCTTCATCCTGAAAACCTTTATATTACACTCCTGAAAGGTACGAAGTAACGCAACATATCCATCATCTTTCTTTTGTATCTCCGGCATGACGATACTGCCAATCCGGATCCCCCACTTACTCTGGCTGACCGCAAGTTCTTCGATTCCGTTCGTGTGGTCAGCGTCGCTGTGTGTGAGAAAAATCTGATCGATATGGTCTCTTCCATAAAATTTCAGAAACCTCTGGATCGTATATTTGCCAATCTCATTTTCTGATGAGCTGCCTCCATCGATGAGATACGTTTTGTCCCCATAAAAGATACAAGCGCAGTCTCCCTGCCCCACATCGAGCTGCGTATACAAAAATTCCATCTTAGGAGGAAACAAGAACAAAATGCCACACAGGATCATCCCTCCAATACCCAAACTATATCTTCCTTTCCCCTCCTCCCATCTGACATAAAAATAAACCATAAGTACAAGCACCGCATAATAGGCAAAAATCAGGAAAAGCGACGGCCTTCCGACGATGATCCTGCTAAATGGAAGCCTTTCGATCCGGCTGCATACCGTTTCATAAAATTTGAGGATATAATGCGCTGTGGAGAGAAGAAATCCGCCGCCATCCTGCCAGAAAAATGTGACAGCACACCCGATGATCCCCACGCCGATCAGCAAAGAAAGAAAGGGAAGTATAATAAGATTTGCCACGACAGAATACGGGCATATTTCATAAAAAAACCAAAGCATGACAGGGAGCGTGATAAAAAATACCGATATCCCCGAGAGCAGCGTTTTGACCAAGGGCCTCTGATCATCCAAACGCTCCCACACTAGGGAAAATAAAAGGATTCCTGCGACTGCAGTATAGGACAAGACAAATCCGCACTGGAAAAGCTGCATTGGCTCCTGCAAAAGCGTAATGATCCCACTGAGAGACATTGCCGACAGGGCATCATAACTACGGCCGGCATATCTGGCAAAAAGCGCACAGCACATCATGATGACAGCCCTTGTCGTCGCCACCGGAAATCCGGTAAACTGGCCATACAGAAGTAAAAAGATCACCGTCACGATCACCGCCTTTTTCATCGGCAGGACATAACTTCTGAGAAAGAAAAACAATCCGGCACCGATCATGGATATGTGGAGACCAGAGATCGCTAACATATGTCCGACGCCGCTCTGCTGGTATAATTCCTTTGTCTCCGCAGAAAGAAATGATTTATCACCAAGTATCATTGCGCCCAGAACACCGGCATCTTCCTCCTCCATGACAGAACACAGATTTTCCATCGCCCTCTGGCGCAGGATATAGAGGCCGTGTCTGACCGGGTCATACCTGCCATCTGCCACCTCAAAAAAGTCAGCCAGAAGCCTGCCGCTTACCCCGCTGCTCATATAATATGTATATTCATCAAATTCACCTGGATTGGAAGTTCTTTGAAACGTAGAATATTTTCCCTGAACCCTGACGATATTTCCCACTTTAGAATGAGAAAACAGATTATTTTCAGAAAGATCATAAATTA
The DNA here is from genome assembly GCA_021770615.1 of Lachnospiraceae bacterium. The sequence continues at coordinate 3,537 of JAETQR010000047.1, forward strand.
GAATTTTCTCTGCTTCGATTCTTTCGCCCGAAGCTGTATTTATCATTTGTATATCCGATAAAACCAGCACCTTTCCGGATGCTTTTACCCGTATTTCATCAATTTGCCCCACACATTCCACTGAAATATTTTCAAATGGCTCCGCATGGTCATCCCCCGAAAAATGATACCAGATGCAAATAAATACGATCATACCGGTAAATATGATAAGTAATGGTCTTTGAAGGACCATGTTCCACCCCCTTTATCCTTTGCTCCCTCCGCTCACCAGATCAAGGTTCCGCTCAAAGGGAACATTAAAATTCTTTGTATCACCATACGTCTCCTGCTGCTCTCCATCGATCATAAATTGCACTTTATTGACATCCGATAGCTCACACAGGGTATTTACAATGCTATAGATCACGATCTCACTCTTTACCTCTGCCTGGACATTATCAAATTCCTTACTGAAATCTAAATAACATACATTATCCCGTATCGTAAGCGAATTAAGCGTCGTCCCATCCGGAATCGTCTGACGCAGTTCTGACGTGTTTACATCCGTCAGTTCCTCCGGCCCTTCTAAAAGCTGCTCCACAAGAAGTCTTGCAAGCGGAACCGTCATATCATGAGTAAGCTTTGATGTAACCTCTTTCATTCCGGCTCCTGATACATCTGAAAAATATAACGTGACATATTTATCCTGTGTGTACCCGGCTCCTCCGATAGAGTCGAGAAAGGAAAGCCTGCTCATGACACCCACTGTCTCTCCGTCCACAGAAAGCGGTTCTTCGTCCACAAAAAACTCCACATATTCCACCCCGTCCACCTGACAGAGCGTCTTAACAATAGCTGCCCTTAAAAGCACCTCATCAATTCCTGTAAAATTTTTATAAGCAGAAGAAAAATAAAGCGATAACTGCCTTTCCTTGATCTGAAAATCCCTTACATCGATCATCTTATAACTTTCAAGTAATTCCCCAACGATACTCACCGTATCATCACGATCGGATTTGATCCGGTACGGACTTTTTTTGAGCTCCATACCATTTTCGGATACCTGATATAAAATAACCTCTCCCTCATCTGGTTTTGGGCCCTGGTCACTGCATCCACACAGCATACCAGCCACAAAAAGGATCAGGAAAAATCTTTTTATCATTTTCATCTCTTCTCTCCACTTCTTTTAAAACCTGCGCCATTTTAAGCAATCTTTATGCCTGGTAATTCAATGGGATACGCACTGCAAACGTCGTCCCCTGTTTTTCCACACTATGAACCTTAACCGAACCGCGGTGCAGTAAAATAGCGCTCCTCGTAATGGCAAGGCCAAGGCCATTCCCCCCGGTTTCTCTTGAACGCGCTTTGTCAACACGGTAAAAGCGTTCAAAAATATGATCCTGAAGTTCCTCCGGAATTCCCACGCCGGAATCCGATACCCGCAGATAGAAAAACTTGTGATCGGCATTCAGGGCAACCTTCACCCACCCGTTATCAAAATTATATTTCACCGCATTTTCAATGATATTCGTAAATGCCATCCCCAGCTTTACGCTGTCGATCTGGGCAGATACCGGCCGCACGCTTTCAAAAATGATCTCAATATTCCGCTTGGAAGCGATTGGCTTGATCCTCTTTAAGATGCCCTCGATAAATTCATTGATATTTACTTCCTCAATGGAAATCTGGGCCGCCGACTTATCCATTTTTACAAGGGACAAAAGATCATTTACGATCTTATTCATCCGCTCCAATTCCTCATTGATATCCACCATAAATTCTTTATAAAGCTCGACCGGCACTTCTTCCTGAACAGTAAGCGATTCCGCCAGCACCTTGATCGATGTGATCGGGGTTTTCAACTCATGGGATACATTCGATACGAACTCCTGTCTGGAATCTTCCAGATTCTGTACAGCAGTCAGCATGGAATTTACAGCATCCGAAATATTTTCCACTTCCAGATTATCTGTCACTTCCATCTTTTCACTAAAATCGCCGGATTCAATGTGATTGATCGAATCGACAACCTTTTTCAGCGGCTTCACAAGATTTCCTGACAAGATCCAGGCAACGACTATGATGATCACGGAAAAAAGAAGTATGATCGAAAGAGCTACCGTCCGGATATTTTCAAACAGAGTATTGATTGATTGGAAAGAAAAATTCATCACAATAACACCATGCACAGTCTTATTGTCTGCACCAATGATCGGCACATAAATTTCCACATTATCCTTGCGCTGGTTCACTACTTTCACCGCGTCGCCGCGAAAACATTTGATAACCTCCGGAAGGAGCACGATCTCTCCCTCCTCAAGTCCATACGTATCCTTTATCACTTTCAGGCGGGAATCCACGATCAGGATCCTGCCGTCATACATATCCGACACCTGAGACAGTTCCGCATCCACTTCTGTTTTTTCTTCGCTTGTAAAATAAGCAGAGCTTATGATCAGATTTGCGATCACATTTCCCCTGACCTGGATTTCTGAAATCCGCTGCGAAATATTTCTGGTGCGGTACGTATTCAGAAATATAAGAGAAAAAATAATAAGCGGAACAACGCCGATAAGTATAAGCACACCCATACTCTGGATGTGCAGACTTTTAAAAACATTTAATTTTTCTTTAAGCCTGGAAATAATAGCCAACACCCCATTTTGTATGTATATATTTGGGATCGCTTGGGATTTTCTCGATCTTCTCTCTCAAACGCCGTACATGTACATCTACTGTCCTGACGTCACCAAGATATTCATATCCCCACACATCATTCAGAAGTTTTTCCCTGCTGTAAACTTTATTCGGATTGTTTACCATGAGTTCAAGCAGGTCAAATTCCTTCACGGTAAGATTCACTTCTTTATCATCAATAAAAACACGACGGCTTTCGACATCGATCTTCATATTTCCAAATGTGTGAATTGACGGATCCTCGACGGGTTTTTCCTCTTTTTTGGAACTTCTCCGCATGATCGCTTTTATCCTCGCCTTTACTTCGAGGATATTAAAAGGCTTTGTTATATAATCATCCGCGCCATACTCAAGCCCAAGGATCTTATCCATATCGTCACCCTTTGCTGTCAGCATGACGATCGGAACATCCGAATACTCACGGATCTGCTGGCACACCTCAAATCCCGTAAACTTAGGCAGCATAACATCCAGAAGAATCACATCATACGCTTTACTTTGTGCCGCCTTCAGTGCCTCTTCCCCATCATATGCACAATCGACCTCCATACCATCCTGCTCCAAACTAAACCGCAATCCCTTTACGATGAGTTTTTCATCATCCACAACCAAAACCTTCCTTGCCATTTCCCCTTTTTCCTTTCTTAAAAAATGCTCTATACTTTAATCTGATCTTTAATCTTTTCATATACACCTGACTTGATTCCGGTAATGTTCATAATGTCTTCTGTCTTTTTAAATTTTCCCTTTGTCTCCCTGTAAGATATGATCGCCGTCGCCTTGGATTCCCCGATCCCGGCCAAAGTCATAAGTTCTTCTTTCGTAGCATGGTTAATATCAAGCAGACCAGACACTTCCTGTTTATCATCGTCCTTTCCAGCCTGCCCCCCACAGGAGTCCTTTTTCTTATCTTCCGACGAACGGACTACGATCTGGGCACCATCCTCTACGATCTCTGCCTGATTGATTTCTGATCTTACAGCGCCTTTCTTAAATCCTCCCGCCTTCTCCACTACCTCAATGACTCTCGGTTTCTCATCAAATATGTACACTCCCGGTTTCTTTACTGCACCGACGATGTGAATATATACTTTTTGTCCTGCTTCCCCGGGTTTTCCTTCTGTCTCTGTCACTGCCTGTTCTGCAAAAAAACCGGTCTCCCCATCCCGTTTTTCATCCTCACGCTGACTGAAAAACCAGAAGACTCCACAAATAATAACAGCAAGCACAGCAAGTATATACTTATACTGATTTTTTCCCATATTTTGTCTCTCCCAAATAAGATACATCCCTCTCGATGTATCTGGAATAAAGACTAAGGTGCATATCATAATTGTATCAATGAAATCAAAATTTGACAACTACAAAATGATATTTTTTACAACACTTTTACAAAATCATTTCATTTCCATTTAAAAGTAAAAATCCCTGCGATGATCACTGCCAGCCCGATCACCTTTCTCCACTCAAATGGCTGCTTTTCCACTCCGAAGATTCCCATCAATTCGATCACATATGCCAGAACGATCTGTGCTGTCACAATAAACACGACTGCCCTCGCCGGCCCGCACTGGTTCATCGCCTGGATGACCGTATACGTAATAAATGCTCCGATCGCACCACCCAAAAGCATGTACTTCGGATGCACCCCCCACAGGCTGCTTATCGTCCCATCCCTTCCGGTCACAAGCCACGCCGCCACGCAGACTACGAAAGCTGAAATCTGCACAAACGCTGCCGCGAGCCAGATACTGCTCTGCTTCGTCACCTCCGAGTTAAACACACCTTGGATACTCATGAGCGCTCCCGAAATCAGGCCTATCACGATTCCCCACATAAAAATTCCATCCTTTCCCAGACCGGCAGCATTGCCGGTGCTATTGATCTTTTTGCGTTCTTATGGAGAGTATGGACGAAAACTGGGGATGTTATTCATTTTTTCCAGTCGGGATATAGGGGATTGTTTTTCGTGAGGAAACCCGGCTCCGGGCAGACGGAATTGATCTACGAATCGCAATTAAGTCTGCCCGGAGCCGGGTTTCCTCACAAAAGAGAAGGCTACTATACGCCCGAAAAAAAGGAATATACATGAAGGAACTTCTCCAAACAGATTTGGTCTGCAAATCACAACTAAGTCCGCCCCACGCTCCTCATTCTCTCCCGAAACGAGGCTGCTATGTGACTGCCAAATAAGAGGGCTGGGCAAACAAACAGATAACTAGAAGGCCGAAATAGGAAAGAATCCCTCTCCGGCGGACTTAATTGCGCTTTGTAGATCAATTCGTCCGCCAGAGAGGGATTCTTTCCTATTTCGGCCCCTTTTTAGCTTGCTTACCGCCCCTCTTATTTCCCATTAATATAATTCATCAGCCCTTCTGCCTCGATGATCTTCTGCATAAATTCAGGGAATGCCTGCCCCTGATAAGTCTGATCTTTCGTCTTGTTCCAGATCTTACCGCTGTCAAAGTCGATCTCCACTTCATCTCCTGCCTCGATCGCCTTTGATGCCTCTTTGCATTCGATGATCGGAAGACCGATATTAATAGCATTCCGGTAAAAAATCCGGGCGAATGTCTCAGCGATCACACAACTTACGCCTGCCGCCTTGATAGCAATCGGGGCATGCTCTCTGGATGAACCGCAGCCAAAATTTTTCTCAGCCACGATGATGTCGCCCTTCTTGACATTCTTCACAAAATCCTGATCGATATCTTCCATACAGTGTGTAGCAAGTTCCGCCGGATCCGAAGAGTTCAGATAGCGCGCCGGAATGATCACATCGGTATCTACATTATCACCATATTTAAATACTTTTCCTAATGCTTTCATATTTACCTCCATTCCTCTACAATCCTAAATCTGGCGGCTCTGAAATCTTTCCCGTGATGGCGCTTGCTGCTGCCACCGCTGGACTTGCCAGATACACTTCGGACTCCACATGTCCCATACGCCCGACAAAATTACGGTTCGTGGTAGATACGGCACGCTCTCCGGCCGCCAGTATTCCCATGTGCCCACCGAGACACGGACCGCAGGTCGGCGTACTGACGACAGCCCCTGCCTTGATAAACGTCTGCACAAGGCCTTCTTCGATCGCTTGCAGATAGATCGCCTGGGTCGCCGGGAAAATGATGCAGCGGATTCCCTTCTTCACCTTTCTTCCCTCTAACACCTTAGCAGCTGCCCGAAGATCTCCGATCCGTCCGTTCGTACACGAACCGATCACAACCTGATCGATCGTCACCTCACCGGACTCTTTTACAGTCTTCGTATTTTCAGGAAGATGCGGAAATGCCACCGTCGGCTCAAGCGTATCCAGGTCGATGACGATCTCCTCATCGTATTCGGCGTCTGCATCCGGCTCATATACTTTATATGGCTTCGTTGAATGTTCTTTCATGTATTCAATGGTCTTCTCATCCACAGGGAAAATACCATTTTTAGCACCCGCTTCGATCGCCATATTGGCGATGGAAAAACGGTCGTCCATGGAAAGGCTGGAAACGCCCTCCCCAGTAAACTCAAGCGAGCGGTAAAGCGCGCCATCCACACCAATCTTTCCGATGAGATGAAGAATCACATCCTTTCCACTCACCCACTTTTTCAAGCTTCCTTTGAGTACTACTTTGATCGCAGACGGCACTTTGAACCACGCCTTTCCTGTGATCATTCCGGCTCCCATGTCCGTACTCCCTACGCCTGTAGAAAATGCACCAAGAGCGCCATACGTACATGTATGTGAGTCTGCACCGATGCATGTCTCCCCGGCCACGATCAGTCCCTTTTCCGGTAAAAGCGCATGCTCGATCCCCATCTCGCCTACCTCAAAATAATTTGTGATTCCCTGCTCCTTTGCATATTCTCTTACACATTTGCAATGTTCTGCAGATTTAATATCTTTATTCGGGGTAAAATGATCCGGCACAAGTGCTATTTTGTCCTTATCAAATACGGTCTTCTTGTTCAGCTTTGCAACCTCATGGATCGCTACAGGTCCTGTGATGTCATTCGCAAGAACCATATCCAGATCTGCTTCGATCAGCTGGCCTGCTGTCACGCTGTCAAGTCCCGCATGGGCGGCCAGTATTTTCTGGGTCATTGTCATTCCCATTTTCCTCTCTCCTTTCGATTTTTATATAAGCCCATTTTATCAGACAAAAAAAGAAAAGTAAAATACTCTTTTCTCATATTTATCATAACTTATAGTTATATCTATTTACTTTTTTATTCCAATATAGTATATTAATATAGATCCGGGTGTCAAAAGCCCAATGTTTTTTAATGTGTCAGCAATATGCATAAAAACAATCAGCCGAACAGCCGGATGCACGAATCATTCCACTGAGCCTCAGCCCGTAGAAATCGTGTTCAGCAAAGGCCTCCACGATTTCCTGAGTCTCAGTTGCATCGTGCATAGGGCTGTTCGGCTGATTGTTTTTATGCATATTGCCAGATCCCTAATGAACAAGGGGCTTTTGACACCCGGATCTATATAAAAGCAGCCTTGGGAAATACAGGTATCTGATATACCAGGAACTTTCCTGATCCAATGAAAAAGGAGGCAGACCATGGAACATCTTTCTTATTATCATATATTTTACACGACAGCCAGATGCGGCAGCATTTCCCGGGCCGCTGAAAAACTTTTTATCAGCCAGCCCGCCGTCAGCAAATCGATCAAAAAGCTGGAAGAACAGCTGGGCACTACTCTCTTTATACGGAATAAAAAAGGCGTCACACTCACAGATGAGGGAAAAACCCTCTACCACTATATTTCCTCTGCCTTTTCTTCCATTCAGGAAGGAGAACTCCACCTGAAAAGAAATCGTGAACTGGAAATCGGCCGGATCCATATCGGCGTCAGCACAACGCTGTGCAAACACATCATGCTTCCTCCCCTGAACCGGTTTATCCATGAAAACCCACATGTCACAGTGACGATCGACTGTCTCTCCTCAGCGGAGGCTGCTGTCCGTCTCTGCGAAAACAAACTGGATATCGGGCTCGTCGTGGAGACAAAGGCCTCCCGTTCGCTTGCCTTCACCCCACTCACAGAGCTTTCCTATACGTTTGTCGCCTCCCGTCAGTACCTCGACAATCTGAAACTCCGCGAAAACACAGACTACAGGGATAAAAGCGGCCGCTTTTTCAAAGCCGCTACTCTTATGTTAATGGATCAGGGAAACATTTCAAGACAGCACGTCGAAACGTATTTCCATGACAACTCGATCGAAACCGGCCAGATCCTCGAAACGAGCAACATGGAACTTTTAGTCGAATTTGCAAAGATCGGCCTTGGCGCCGCCTGTGTCATCCGCAACTTTATCGAAGATGACATAAAAAACGGCACGCTCGTAGAAATCCCTCTCAAAAAAAGCATTTCCCGGCGCACCGTAGGATTTGCCTATTCCAGCGAATCCATATACAATCCATCCGTCGAAAAGTTCAAAAAACTGACCACAGACATGATTTTTTAAAAGCCGTAGATCATATATTCATCATCCTTTATTCCTTTGAATTTCAGTTCGGCATCATAGGGCAGTTCGACCACACGATCTGTCAGCAGGGCGCGGCACATCTCCCGGCTGAGCGGCATGATATCGTCCCGCTCTACGGCCTCCTGCAGACTCATTAAAACCACCTCGCTGTTCTCATACCCATCGGAAACCGGAGTCCCGCTTATATACTCCATCCGGTACAAAATAAGCCACTCTTCCTTTTTCAGCCTCACCCCGATGACGTTTAACGGTCTGGCTTCCACCCCGGTCTCCTCAAGAATCTCTCTTGTCACCGCCTGCTCCGCCATCTCATTTTCCTTGACATGTCCTCCGGGCAAAAGGAGCTTATCTTTCGCCACCCCGTAAGTATGCCTCACAAGCAATACCTTTCCATCGATCATCACCACTCCGCTCACTGTCGCATGGACCACGGTTTTTCCCTCCTGTCCGATAAATTTACTCAAAAGCCTCCGTGCAAATAAAAACATAGCAGATAATCCAAAGACTACCTGCTATGCAAAGCAACCGCTTAATTCCTTACATCACAACATTAAAACCACCAGAAGCCTCCTGCTCCTTCGCAGAATTTCTGATCTTCTCCACGAGCGCATCGATGGAATCTGCCTCGACGAAATATCTCTCCCGCCGTTCTTCGGCCTGCTCCTTGCGCTTCGCTTCCTTTTTCTCCTCTGCCTTTTTCTCTTTGGTGCTCTCTAACTGTTTCTGTCTTGACTCGCTAATCTTATCCAGTTCGGCAAAATAAGAAACCTTTCCTTCCTTGTCGATCGACACGCCGAAACTCTTTACGGAATCCGCATCATCACCAAGTTTGTCTTTCAACTCAGCAAGCTTATCTCCGGCGCCAGCCAGCACATCCTCATACTGCTTTCTCACCGATTCATCATTCGCCATCGCCTCAAGCGTCTCCGGGTCGATCAGCACACTGTACTCTTTCATCCCCCTGCGAAGATAACTCTGCGCTTCAGCGTTAGAAGAATAGGATCCCACAAAGAAATCCATATTTCCGTATTTTTCTTTCAGCTCTTTCAAAAGATCCTGAGCCTTCTTACTGAGCCTCGTTCCCTGATTTGCCTGTGCTTTCTCAGAAGAAGTCTTTTTTGTCTTATACTCCTCTGCTGCTACCGACGGCTCATACCTGTCTGTAGGGAACTTCCATGTCTTATCGGCTTCCTTTGCCGTATTCTGCGCTGTACGTGATGTCTTGTCATCCTTCTTTGCAGAATAATTATAATTTTTTTCCGTAGTATTCTGTAACGGCATCCATGCATTAAAATTCATACCATGACTCCTTTCATGTGTGCGGCCGGGACAACCCCGGTCAGTCCAAATGATACCTCTATTTATTATTTCGGCAGAAATATGAGATTCTTAATATACAAAAGCACATTCTTTTAAAATCCCCTCACATTATTCTGGTGGTTATAATTCTTCATCTTCCCCTGAAGCTTATTTCCCTCTTTTTCATAATAAGCATAAGTCTTTTCCGGGATGCTTCCATCACTTCTAAGCTCCTCCAGCCGCTTCCAGAATGCCTCATAATCCATCTTCGCCGCATCCTTATAATTATTCGAGCAGTTCATATTGACAGACTCGAGAAGTCCTTCCAGCTCTCTGTTTTTCTTTGATCCAAACATACAAGATCCTCCTTCCCTCATCCTTTCTGCACCAGCACGATCCCTGCGCACACCATTCCCAGCGCCGCCAGAACCGGAAGTCCCAGGCTCTCTCCCAGAATGATCCCTGATAAGATCGTCCCGAATACCGGAGTCAGGAACATGAACACTGCCACCTTTTCCACCGGGTAATGCCTGAGCAGATACGACCATATCCCAAATCCGGCAGCCGAGATAAATACCATATACGTCAGTAAAATCGCCGTTTTCCAGTCGCTGACGCATATACTTCCTCCCATAAAGATCCCCACGAGAAGAAGCAGGACACCCCCGATTCCAAGATGGCACCCCGTGACGAGCATCGGATCCAGTTTCTCAGCTGCCTTTTTATTGATGATATTGCCGACAGCGATAAATACGGCAGAAAGAAGAAGCGCTCCCTCTCCCCGGATCGAAACCGCTCCGCCGATTCCCGAAAAGCAGGCGGTCAGCACTCCCGCCATACCGACTGCCACCCCCAGCACCTTGCACATATCCGGTTTGTTTTTAAAGTACAGCATCCCAAAAACGACCGTGAACAGCGTGCCCATCGAGTTCATGATTGATCCCTTCATCCCGCTCACATGCGCCAGACCGACATAATAAAAGAAATACTGCAAAAAGGTCTGGGTCAGGGCGAGGGATAATAAAAGCTTCCACGCCCCGGACAACACTTCCCCGACAGAGGCTGCTCCCTTTCCTGACACCGCTTTATGATCTCCTGTTTGGGCATTCCCCGGGCATGGCAGCCTAAATCCATTTACACACCTCCAGACGGCCAACACCAGTATCCCGGCGAGAAAAAACCGAATTCCGGCAAAAAACATCTGGCTTCCCGTATCGTCCGCAGCGATTCCCATCCACTCATATCCTGTCTTGACACAGGGAAAGGCGCTTCCCCACAAAAAGGTAGCAAGGAATGCGCCTGCAAATAACCTTATCTTTTTCACTGGCATAATCTTTTCACAGTCTCATTGATAACTTTTCCATCCGCTTTTCCTTTGAGTTCTCCCATGACTGCTTTCATGATCTGTCCCATATTTTTTGTCGCCACGACATCGGCAAATTTATCCTGGATATAGGCCTCTACTTCTTCTGCGGACATCATCTGCGGAGCAAATTCAGCGATGATATCATATCTCGCCTGATACTCTGCTTTTAGCTCCGCCCGGTCAGACGGACAAGCATCAATCTGCTCCTTTACCGTCTTCATCTCTTTTAAGATCACCTTTGTGACGATCTCCTCTGAGATATCATCCCGGCACCCCTCATCGATCGCTACCTTCTTTGCGGCGGACACAAGAGAAGAGACTGCGTCTTTTCTCACCTTATCCTTTGCCTTCATCGCCGCGATCATTTCTTTCTGCAAATCTGCAAACTGCATCTTTTTCTCCTCCATTTCAAATCTTTCCTAATAATTTTCTTTCTCCCAAAAACTTAAAAAACACCCTGTATGCCTTGTCATATATAAACCAGCCGATCTGCCCGGCCAGCCAGAGAATAACACATCCCTGCACAGAATCCCCGCTTATCCCGCCCGGAAGATTTCCGGTGAAAAACAGATTTTGAAAAAAGATAAGTACGGGAACATATATTATATTAAACAAAATCCAGCCAAAAATCAACTGCATACGCATTTTTTTCCGGATATCAATGACCCGGTTCCATTTCCGGAAACTCACCTCGCTCAGAAAAATATACGCACCCAGGCAAAGATACAAAAACCAGTGGAATTTATCCGGATTTAAAAAAACATCCAGAAGGACACAGGCTGCCAGCTGCATCCCTCCGTATGACAAGCCGTATTTATGGATCGAATATCCGATCAGATAAGCCGCCATCGCCGTAAAAAAAAGTGTATTTACCGACACAAATGTCCCCATCAGAAGAAGGATCACGCTGAATGCCGATAAAAGCGCCACCCCGGCCAACGCCCGCGTCTTATTTATATGCATGAACAAAGATCGCCTCCCATACACTCACACAATGTATCCGCACACCACAGGTCACAGCACATATTCCCTGTTCCACAGGAATTGTAACCTCCCCCATAGCTTCCATATCCGCCATAAGCGCCACCTCCGCCGTAGCCGCCGCCAAACGGGCTTCCATATCCACCTCCGAACGGACTGAACCCGCCGCCATTCATAAGCTGCTGATAGTACTGCCGGAATTCCATATTATCCGGCTCCATCTCAACTGCCTTTTTCGCATAATCTTCGGCTACCACGTTATTGCCAAGTCCCATATTGGCCACGGAACTCAGATAATACCAGCGTCCGCTCCGGTTTCCAATACCGTTTAACACATTGATCGCCTCATTATACCTTCTGGCGCGGATGTAATTCATCGCCGCCATCAGATGCTGGTCTTCTTCAGAATACGACTGGCCAGCGCCATAACCGCCTGACGAACCATAACCGTACCCGCTAGATGCTCCGCCGGAACGCTCATTTACGATCTGGTTATACGCTTCCTGTATCTGTTTAAACTTCTCGGCTGCGGCATTTGCCTCCGACGCCGGACTGTTTGCAAACGAATCCGGATGATATTTCCTGCTCAGGTTCCGATATGCTTTTTTGATCTCCCTGTCACTGGCTCCCCGGCTTACGCCAAGTACACCGTATGGGTCATGTACCATTCTCTTTCTCCTCTTTATTCTCTGATTCTTTTCTTCTTTTGATCAAAGGGATCTTCACTCCCTCGTATAAAATATTCCTCAGGATCGGCAGATCCATCTCCAGAGGAAGTTTCTCAAATTCCACGATTGCTTCCCGCATCGTACTCTCTAATATCTGTGTTATCCGTTCGTCAAAACCCTCTTCGCAGGAAGCAAGACGAAACGGATTAAAACTTCCATTCTTCTGATCCTTTTCAAGATCCATATACGCATCCATGAGATAGATATATTTTCCAAGGAAAAATCCAAATCTCCCCAGTATCTCACCAAATGCGTCCTGACGGTAGCGAAACAGAGCCGCCATAAGTTCGCCAAACGGCCTGCTGATCGCATCCGGCTGTGTCACATTCTGTTTCTCAAGCTGCGCCAGATCCGCCAGCTTCTCTTTGATCACCCGGGACTGTTCCGGATATCTCCCTGCGATCTTTTCTGCCCGTCCCGCAAAGACTCCTGTTCCCAAAAGCCCCGAAACCTTCTTTTCATCTTCCCAGTCATCCTTAAAATGATAATAAGACAAAAGAACATTCATATCCGATGCATAATCCGTGATCTCATTGTAGATCATTTTCTGCTTCTTTCCCGGATGGATGACACATCGATGCCTTTCTTCCCTTTCCTCCGGCTCATACAGGGAGGAGAGGAGCAGGATAAGAAACGTCATATCATAGGTGAGCGTGAGCTGGCTCAGTCTCCCGTTCCTGCACTTAAGACGCCGGCAAAGCCCGCAGTAATATCCCTTATAGCGATCAAATTCCCTGATCTTCAGTTCCGGCTTATTTGCCATAACATACCCAAACATATCTGTCTCCCCGGCCTGTTTTTACAAAGCCCTGTCCGTATCAGGTCCGCCTGATAAATTCAAAACGGCATTTCGGACAGGTGATCGCAATCTTTCCCCGGCCCTTTGGCACGCGGATGATCTGATGGCACTTCGGACACCGGTACAGCTTTTTTACACTGTCTCTTTCCGTAAATTTCAGTTTTATATATTTTACATAATTTTTTACCTGGTTAAAGACTGTGAGGAACTTCTGGTTTTCCTGCTGCCTCTTATAAATATTTCTGGAAAAAAAGCGGAAAAAATATACGATCACAAACAGATAATCCAGCGTGGCAAGTACAAAAGACACCCGGGTCCCCCGAAACAAAAGCGCCACGATCCAGATCACGATATAAGCCACGAAACAGAATGTACCGAGTTGGTCCTGACCATATCTCCCGTACATCATCCGTTGAAACCTTTCCCTCAGCCGCATACATCCATCTCCTTTATATTGATCCATGATAGATAATCCTACACTACATATATGAACATTCCGTGACTTGTTTTTTAATTTTCCTTTTCTACTCTGGCATCCAGACGGTACGGATTCACATGTACCATGCAGTGTTTCACATCCGGAAAACGCTCCTCGATCCGGTCATGTACGCTTTCTGCGATCGAATGCGCCTCATATAAGGTCATATTTCCGTCACATTCGATTTCGATATCTACATATACTTTATTCCCAAAAAGTCTCGTCTTCATATCATCGATCGCTAATACACCATCCATGCTCATGATGCTTCGCTGCATCTGCTCCACAAGTCCGGCATCACACGCCTCATCTGTCAGTTTACCCACAGCATCCATAAAAATATCATAAGCAGCCTTTAAAACAAAAAAACAGATGATAATACTTGCGATCGGATCAAATACCGGGAATCCAAGCTTCGCCCCAAGGATTCCGACAAAACTTCCAACCGATGACAAAGCATCCGAACGATGGTGCCAGGCATCCGCTTTGAGCGCGCCGGATTTTATTTTCCTCGCCGCAAAGATCGTGTACCAGTACATCCCCTCTTTTACAGCGATAGATACCACTGCCGCTATAAGAGGAAGAAGCGTCGGCACTGCGATCGCGGAGGCATCTCCCCGGTAAATCACTTTCAAACCATTCACTCCGATCCCACATCCGGTAGCAGCCAGAAGGACAGCCAGAAGGATTGCCGCCACACACTCGAGCCGCTCATGGCCATACTGATGGTTCTCATCCGATTCCTTGCCGGATATTTTTACGCCTATGATCACAATGATCGTACTAAATACATCCGAGGCAGAATGTACCGCATCGGAAATCATCGCTGTGGAATTTCCAAATATTCCCGCCGCCAGCTTGCCGGCAGACAATAAAAAATTGACAAGGATACTGTCTCTCGACACCCTCAATGCAATCTGTTCATTCGATACGCTTTCCTTCTTCAAATCAGCCACCTCTTATTTCCCAACTCCATTTTTCATCTTTTTATATTTGATCGTCTGATACACGGATATAACGATCCAGATCACGATAAGCAGGATAAAAACCCAGTCCACCAGTTTATTGTTCATCCGAAGCATCGTAAGCCGGATCACATCGATAAAGATCATCATCCCCGTACAGACCCAGCACGAAATCACCCCATTTTTCGGATCCTTTACTGCATGTGTATTTGCCATATATAACACCAGCCTTTCCTGATAAATTATTTATTTACTGACTTCAAGGCCAAAATGCCGGTAAGTCTTTTCCGTCACGGTACGCCCTCTCGGCGTCCGGGCGATAAATCCATTTTGAATCAGATATGGTTCATAGACGTCCTCGATCGTACCACTGTCCTCTCCGATCCCTGCCGCAAGCGTCTCAAGTCCAACCGGCCCCCCGCCAAACTTCTCGATCATCGTCATCAGGATCCCACGGTCCGTATTATCCAGACCGAACTTATCCACCTCGAGAAGATCCAAAGCAAAATTTGCGACTTCCCGTGTGATCCTGCCGTCATATTTCACCTGTGCAAAATCCCGGACTCTCTTTAACAGGCGGTTTGCAAGCCTTGGAGTCCCTCTTGAACGTCTGGCGATCTCGAGCGCTCCCTTGTCATCGATCTCAACCTGAAAGACAGCAGCCGACCTCTTTACAATCGTCGTCAATTCCTCCACCGTATAAAATTCCAGTTTGTGGACGACACCAAACCGGTCCCTGAGCGGCGCTGTGAGCATTCCCGCCCTCGTCGTAGCTCCCACAAGAGTAAAACGCGGCAGATCCAGACGGATACTCCTCGCTGACGTTCCCTTTCCGATCACGATGTCAATAACAAAGTCCTCCATCGCCGGATACAATACTTCCTCTACCTGACGGTTCAGCCGGTGGATCTCATCTACAAAAAGAAGATCCCCGTCCTGGAGATTATTCAGGATCGAAGCGATCTCACCGGGCCTTTCGATCGCAGGCCCGGAAGTGATCTTTAAGTTCACGTCCATCTCATTGGCGATGATCCCGGCAAGTGTCGTCTTTCCAAGCCCCGGCGGCCCGTAAAGCAACACATGGTCGAGCGCCTCATCTCTCGCCTTTGCCGCTTCGATAAAAATCTTCAGATTTTCTTTCGCCTTCGTCTGGCCGATATAATCACATAATAATTTGGGACGGAGACTATTCTCGATCTTATAATCCTCCTCCATCACATCCGTGGAAATAACACGCTTTTCCATATGTGCCTCCTATAGATTCTTTAATCCCGCCTTTAAAATATCCTCTACCGTCATCCCGGGAGTGACCGCAACCTTTTTTACTGCCTTCACTGCCTCGGTACTCGTATATCCGAGAGCAACTAACGCCTGGATCGCTTCATTGGCGGCAACACCCCCGTCAGAAGCATCTCCTGCTCCCGCTGACGCCTGCCCTTTATCCAGCACGTTCTCAACTGCCTCTTCAAAATCCATCTTATCCTTTAACTCAAGGATCAGCTTTCCCGCCGTCTTTTTCCCAACGCCCGGAGCTTTTGATATGCTCACAGCGTCATCGGCAAGGATCGCAAAACGAAGGGCATCCGCATCCATGACTGACAGGATACCAAGCGCCCCCTTCGGGCCGATTCCGTTGACGGTGATCAAAAGCTTAAACATCGCCAGTTCATCTTTTGTGAGAAAACCATACAACTGAAGCGCATCCTCCCTCACATACGTATATGTGTAAATCTTAACTTCATTTCCCGTCTGAGGCAGATTGGATACGACAGAGAGGGGAACCAGTATTTCAAACCCGATCCCATTATTCTCCACAACGATACTGTTTTCTGTTACTGTATCCAGTTTACCTTTTACAAAATTGATCATCTTAAATCCTCATTCCAGCAAAGCAAACAACATCTGCCTCTGTATTGCCACACTGTTTTTCTTTCCGTCATAAATTTATCATACAAGCGTAGAAAACACCTTTAATATGTGCTGGACTGCCTTTAATTTAAACGGCCTGTTTTTCCATTCTTCATACGTGATCTCCCGGCTGAGTGCAAACGTCTCTGCAAAATCTTTCCCGATCTTTTTCAGAAATTGTTCATCATACACCCACACACCATTTTCATAGTGCAGGTAAAAACTCCGGTAATCCATATTGATCGTCCCGACCACAGCGCAATGCTCTGCCATAACTACTTTGGAATGGATAAACCCCGGCGTATACTCATAAATGTGGATCCCGTTTTTTAAAAGTTCACCATAATTATACTCTGTAAGCCACTTCACATGCTTTTTATCCGGAATATTCGGGGTCACGATCCGCACATCCACTCCCCTGCTCTTTGCCTCGACCAGACTCTGGATCAGCGTCTCCTCAAGGATCAGATATGGCGTCATAATATACATGATCTTTCCTGAATAATTGATCATCTGCTTATATATGCTCCCCACAAAGCTTTTGGGGCCAAGCGCCGGTCCATCCCTGAGCACATGGCAATACATATCCGAATCCGGAAATTCCTCTGTGGGACGATACTTTTCAACGTCAATATTCTTATGAGGAGAACATACCGACCACATCTCAAGAAATGTCACCGTAAGTCCCCAGACTGCATCTCCCCTGATGCGGATCCCGGCATCCTTCCACACACCAAAGCGCTCGATCAGATTCGCATATTCATCCGCCAGATTAAATCCACCGGTATATCCGATGTTTCCATCAATGACAACAATCTTCTGATGGCAGCGGAAATTCATATAGAGCTTGCTGGCGTATTTATGGATGGGATTAAAAATCTCCACCTCAAATCCCTCTGCCCTGAGAGCCGGTGCAAAGTCCTTTCCCGTCCGGAAAAGAGCTCCAAAATCGTCATATAAAAATTTAACCTCGACGCCCTCCTTGATCTTGCGCAAGAGGATCTCATGCATTTGATCCCAGATCGCCCCCTCTGCCACGATAAAAAACTCCAGAAAGATAAATTTCTCCGCCTTCTCCAGATCGTCAAACAGATCTTCAAATGCCTCCTCGCCAAAAGCATAGTAGTCCGCCTCATTGTTTTTAAAAAGGGGCGCTCCTTCCGCTGTCATATATTTTGACATTCGGCTGGATACCGGATGCTTTGCTGCAAACTCATCCGATATACTCTGATCCTGCACAAGCTTCTCATCTGTTTTTTTCACCTGTTCACGGATCGCAAGATCTAACTTATTTTTCTTGCCGATCTTTCCCCACAGATTGAACATGATCAGCCCCGATATCGGGAAAATAAGGATTACACAAAGCCATGAAAATTTGTATGAAAAATTCCGGTTATCATTCGTCAGCGCAAGAATACCGATCATACCGGATATCTCCAGCAAAATATAAAACTGTGTCGCATAATCCTGAAAAAGAAACGGGATCACGATAATGATCGCAAATTGCAGTAAAACCAGGGCGCCCACGATACATGCCCGTAAAAATCCACTCAGACTGCTCTGCATTCTGCCTTTTAATTTTTTTAACCTGCCTTTTTCTCTCGCAGCCATTCGTCTCATCTCCCTGTATGATCAGTAAGCCACCCGCTTTTTACACTTTAATCCTTATCATAACACACTCTTTTTGTTTTTTCTACGGTTAAAGCAAAAAAGATGCGTCCAAAAATCACGCACCTCTGTTTTTATACGTCATCCTCCTTATACTCTGCGATATCCTCCAATCCACAGTCCAGGATCCGGCAGAGCTGATTTAATGTATAGGTATTGACATTTTTATTTTTTCGCAGACGATCTAACTGGCCGCTGCTGATCTTATATTCTTTTATTAATTTGTATTGAGAAATATTTTTTTGTTCCATTGTTTTCCATATCCGGTCAAAAACAATCATAAAACGCTCCATTCTGTGCATTTGACAATGATTTGAACGAAAAGTTGTTCTGTATGCCTTCATATTTATATGCTTTATAATATAAGAATGTCTCTTTATTGACAATAGCCCGTATATGGGCTATAATGGTAAATTAAATTTACCGGAAAAGGAGGAGGGAAACTTGTTTACGATTGCAATCTGTGATGATAATGAGATATTTTGCGAAGATTTTCAAAGGATGCTAAAGCGGCATCTCAACCATCTGGGGATCACCTATGAAATATTTGTATACCATCGTATCCAGAATATCCGCTACGACCTTTCAGAAGGAATCGTTTTTGACCTTCTCTTTCTGGACATTGTATTTGTTACGGAAAAAGATAATGGGGTAAAACTTGGGAATTATTTAAGAGAAACACTGGAAAATGAATATTCACAGATCGTATACGTCTCAGGCCGGGATTCGTATGCCATGGAGCTTTTTGACAGCAGCCCCCTGAATTTTCTGATCAAGCCCCTGGACGAGACAAAAGTAACAAAAGTTCTGGATAAAGTCATTCGGCTCCAGAATGTGGGAAAGAAGATCTTTACCTGGCATTTCAGTTCCAAAGAGTACCGGATCGAACTGCGTAAGATCCTTTACTTCCGCTCAGAGGGCCGGAAGATCCGCATCGTCTGTAAT
Organism: Lachnospiraceae bacterium; assembly: GCA_021770615.1. Next base: position 22,851 of record JAETQR010000047.1, read on the forward strand.
GACGGGGAAGAATATTTTTATTACGGGAAAATTTCCGGTGTATACTGCGAACTGTGTAACAGCCAGTTCTTTTCACCACATAAATCCTACGTCGTAAATTATTATGCAGTCGGTCAGTGGCGCAGAAATGAACTGGTCATGACAAATGGAGACTGTATCCCGGTAAGCCGGAATAAAGAAGCAGAAATACGCAGGATACAGTTCCAATATGAGGAGGATAAAGAATGAGAAGCACTCTGGAGATAATTTCTTGTTTACTTGCCAACCTGTTGCGTACTTACGAAACCCATCTGTTCTATGAGGCTTTTATGAGCCCGGTCAAAACAGTAAAAAACAGATTCCCCTTTTATTTGGTGTATTTTATCCTCACATCAGTAACCGTTATTTATATTAACATTCCCATTCTGACACTTTCCGTGAATATCCTGTCTATGGTCGCAATAACTTTTTTATATAAAGCTGACATTAAAAAACGGCTTCTTGGATTCGTTTTTCTCTTTGGCGTGTGCTGCATATGTGAAACGGTTATTGCACTTTTGTCCGGGGTTATTTCCCTTTCTTACCTGGAACGGTTTAATTTCTCTTCAACCGTCGGAGTCATCGGTATTCCGATCCTTCCCTTCATCCTTATCCTTTTATACAGGGGAATCCCGGAAAAAAGAAATAATGTTATGATCCCTCCTACCTACTACATCATGGCCGTCAGCGTACCCGGTTCATGTACTTATGTCGCCCTTGTTTGTTTTACTATCGAGGGAATCCGGACCTGGCAGCTGGGTTCGATCGCGATCATTATGTTTGCCATGATGATCAGTGTATTCTGGCTGTATGAAAAGCAAATGAGATTTTATAGCGAGGATAACAAAAAGAAAATTCTCGAAGTACAAAATGTGTATTACCAAAAACAATTAGAGTACATGCTCCTGTCCGAACAGGCGACACGCAGTCTCAGGCATGACATGAAAAACCATCTGCTGTCGATCTGTGCGCTGGCAAAAGAAAATAATGATCCGGCTGTCATACAATATGTGAATGATCTTCACCACTTATCCTCTCCGGCCGGAGACAGTATCTCAAGCGGAAATATAGTAATCGACAGTATCCTGAACAGCAAACTGTCACTGGCAGCAGAAAGGGGCATCGATCTCCGATTCGACATTGTAGTTCCTGAAAAGCTTTCTGTCGATGACATTGATATCACCATACTGCTTGGCAATCTGCTTGACAATGCGCTCGAAAACTTTGATGCAGCATCCGGATACCCGATCCTGTTCCGTCTCCGGTATGATAAAGGCAGACTACTCTTTCACTGCGAAAATCCGTATGCTGGTACCCTTAAGAAACGGGGCAGATCTTACAATACAGGCAAATCAGATCAGAAAAATCACGGTTTTGGACTACAGAACATAAATAACGTGGTAAATAAATACAACGGGGAACTAACGATCAAAGATGAAAATAATATATTCTGCGCAGATATTTTACTATATCTTTAGAACAATAAACGGCATCTGATGTAAGCAGACCTGAGAGGGGCTGTCGCATTAGCGATTGAAAAATCGTGAAGTGGCAGCTTCCTTTTTGCTGTGTTTTGAATAAATTCAGCGATTATTTCATCATTTTCTCATATTTCTTTAAAACAGGCGTA
>JAETQR010000048.1 GCA_021770615.1 Lachnospiraceae bacterium
AGCAACCTCTTTGACAGAGTATCTAGGATTTTGGATTAAGAAGAGCCAGTGGTTTTGACTGCTTACAGTTTACACCATTGGCCTTTCTTAATCAAGTCCACACCTGAACAGTAACCTTTATTTCTTCTTTCTGAATACATATCCCGAATTATTCACTGAATAGTATTGAACTGATAACTGTACCACGAATCTGAAAATTGATCCATGTAGCCATAACACCACTCAATTAACTCGTTAAAAGGGTAAATATCGCTGTCATAGAAATAAGGATTTATTGTCGTAAAACCAATGAAATATATCAAAAGAAATAATGGTTATCAAAAACTTAATTTGATTATTGACAATCAAATATGTCGGTGATATAGTGAAAATATAGAAATTGATTGCGGATAATCAAAGGAGGAGCGACATTGAAGACTTCTGTTAAAGAGTTAAAAGAAAAAGAAAGCTCAAAAGTTGAAGAGATTAGTAGGAATGTGTCAAACAGGATAAGAGAATTTGGAAATACTTCCATGTATGGCGGGTTTTGCTTAGCATATGTGGCGTATGTATCTTTAAAAAATAAGATAAAAGATAGAAACCTGTTAAAAGAATATGTGGAACTGACTTTTTCACCAGAGAGAGTCAGTTTCATAAAAGAAAGTATTGAGAATTTATGGAATGTTGCAATAGAACTATCCGAAGAATATTCAGAAGATGCACTGTTAGCAACCGTTTTATGGTGGCAGTTGCAGGGAAATCGCTTTATGGGAGAATATGAAACCCCACAGAGTATTGTAAAACTGGTAAATGAGATTCTTCAGATTTCAAATGATAAAGTGGCAGATTTTTGTAGTGGAATTGGTTCGTTCCTTGTGGCTGCCATAGAAAAGAGTCCAGAATCACAATTTTATGGTATAGAGATTATGAGCAATATGAAAGAAGTGTCAGCAATCCGTACAGAGTTGATATGTGATCAGGTTAAAATTGAGCAAAAATCAGTTTTAAACATAAATGACAATTTGATGTTTGATAAAATATTCTGTGATTATCCGTGGGGAACAAAAGCAAAAGAAAGCATGGGGAGTAACGAAGCATTACAAGCAATATATGATGTGATACCAGAAGTACAGAAGGCAGCAGCTGGAGACTGGATATTTATTATAAATGTGATGAATCATCTTAATAGGAATGGTAAGGCTGTTGTTTCGGTAAGTAATGGAGTTACCTGGAATGGTGGAAATAATACAATAATTCGTGAGAAATTTATAAAACAAGGATTCGTGGAAGCAGTAATTGCTCTCCCGCAGAATTTATATTTGAATACAGGAATTGCCTGTTCATTACTGGTGTTGAGCAGAAATAATAAAAATATAAGAATGATAGATGCAACAAAAATGGTATCGGTCGGACGGAGACAGAATGTTCTTAGTGATGAAAATATTTCTGAGATTGTTGAATTGTTGAATACCGATGACAAAAATTCAGGACTGGTTTCTATTGAAGAGGTGGCGGAAAATGAATATATTCTTAATCCTTCAAGATATCTTCAGCAAGAAACAGTTGTAAAAAATGGTGTGCTTTTTGAAACTGTAATAAAGAATATAACAAGAGGAGCACAAATTAAAGCATCTGTTTTAGATGAAATTGTATCAGATGAACCGACGAACATGCAGTACTTGATGTTGGCAAATCTACAGGATGGAATTATTAGTGGTGAACTTCCATATTTGAAGGAAATAGACTCTAAATATGAAAAATATTGCATAAAAAATGGAAGCCTAGTAATTTCAAAAAATGTATCGCCGGTGAAAATGGCGATTGCGTCCGTAAAAGAAGGTAACAAGATTTTGGCTAATGGAAATCTCTATGTTATTGAATTAGATGAAGATAAGATAAATCCTTATTTTTTAAAAGCGTATCTGGAAAGCGAAAATGGAAAAGCAGCTTTATCCAGAGTTGCGGTAGGTGCTACATTGTTAAATCTACCGGTTGAAGGATTAAAAAAGGTGATAATTCCGTTGCCGGATTTAGAAAGTCAGAAAAAAATTGCAGATCAATATTATGCGAAGCTAAGTGAGATTAAAGAATTAAAATACAAACTGGAAAAGGCAACAGAAGAACTGGAACATATTTATACGGAGGAAAAATAAATGGACGAGAATAATAAATTTGATGTAGTTGGAACTAATATAGCAGAAAAAGCAACGATGATCTGGAATGTAGCAGATATGCTTAGAGGACCATTCAAACCGCATGAATATGGACTGGTAATCTTGCCGATGACAGTAGTAAAAAGATTTCATGACTGTTTATTGCCGACGCATAATGCAGTACTGGAACAGTATGAAAAAGTGAAAAACTTTGCAGTTATTGATGGATTCTTAACGAAAGCTTCCGGATATCAATTTTATAATATCAGCAAATATACATTTGAGTCACTGCTTGCTGATCCGGAAAATGTTGAAGCAAATTTCAGAGATTATTTAAATGGATTTTCTGCAAATGTCCAGGATGTGCTGTCAAAGTTTGATTTTGATAATATTATCCGCAGAATGGTAGAGAGCAATACCTTATATTTGGTTATTAAAGAATTCAATTCACAGAAAGGTTATCTGGGATCGGATAAAATCAGTGCAGTAGATTGTGGTTATATTTTTGAGGATCTGGTAAAGCGGTTTTCAGAATCTTTCGGTGAAGAGGCAGGAGCACATTTTACCAGCAGAGATATCATTTATTTAATGACGGATTTGCTTTTATCTGATGCGGATCTGAGTAAGGGTGGAAACGTAACTGTGTATGATATGGCAATGGGAACCTCTCAGATGCTTAGCTGTATGGAAGAAAGAATCCAGGAATTAAATACGGAGATTGGAGTTACCTGTTTTGGTCAGGAGTTCAATCCGTCCACTTTTGCGATTGCGAAAGCAGATATGATGATTCGGGGCGGTGATCCGAATAATATGAGGTTTGGTGATACTTTGTCAGACGATCAATTTAGCGGCTATCAGTTCCAGTATATTATTTCCAATCCGCCTTTTGGAATCGACTGGAAAAGAGAAAAGACAGCAGTTGAAGCGGAAGCAAAGAAAGGTGACCTGGGAAGATTTGCACCGGGACTTCCGAAAATATCAGATGGTCAGCAGTTGTTTGTATTAAATGGCCTTTCAAAACTTGCACAAAATGGGAAAATGGCAATTATTCAGAATGGCTCACCACTGTTTTCCGGAGATGCAGGCAGTGGACCGTCAGAAATCAGAAGATATATTCTTGAAAATGACTGGCTGGATGCAATTGTGCAATTAGGAACCGATATGTTTATGAATACAGGCATCAGTACCTACATCTGGATTTGTTCCAAGGATAAACCAGTACACAGATCTGGAAAAGTGCAGTTGATAGATGCATCACATTGTTACGAAGCAAGAAGAAAAAGTATTGGGACAAAAAGAAATGATATTACGGATCAGTGTCGTGATTTGATTGTAAAGGCATATGGTACATTTGAAAATGGTGCTGTATATGGAGACAAGAATGGTATTTATTGCCAGAGCAAAATATTCGATACAGAGGAATTTGGATATCAGAAGATTGTCGTAGAGCAGCCACAAAGAGACGAAAATGGAGAAATTGTATTAAAGAAGGGTAAACCTGTGGCAGATACATCTTTGCGTGATACAGAAAATGTGCCACTGACAGAAGATATCAAAGAGTATTTCAAAAGAGAAGTATTACCATATGCACCGGAAGCATGGATTGATGAGAAGAAAACGAAAAAAGGATATGAGATTCCAATGACAAGATATTTCTATGAATATCAGGCACCGGAACCAGTGGAAGAAATTGCAGTGCGTCTGCATGAACTGGAACTGGAAATTCAGAGCAGTTTGGATGCTTTGTTTGGGGGTGAATGATATGTGTAGAGAGATGAAAGATTCTGGAATAGCATGGCTAGGCCAAGTTCCGAAAAAGTGGACTATAACACGGATGAAATCATGCATTTTACGAAGAGATAGTGGTGCATGGGGGAACGAGCCTCAAAATAATGAAAATGATATAATTTGTCTTCGTATAGCAGATTTTGATTATAAAAAATATCGTTTTAAAGAAGCAAGCATAGATAAATTAACTGTAAGAAATTATAGTAATGAAGTTATTGAAAAACTAATTTTAAGTAATGGAGATATCCTTATAGAAAAATCTGGTGGAGGTGAGAAAACACCGGTTGGTAGAACAGTTATTTTTGATAAATCCTATAAAGCTTTGTATGCAAATTTTTGTGATAGAATTCGTTGTAGAGATATTGTTCTGCCTGATTATATGCAGTATGTATTGGTTGCATTTTATCAAAATAAATATGTTTGGAACTATATAAAACAGACTACTGGAATACAAAATCTTGATTTGACAACAATGTTTTCTGTAGAAAAAGTTGCTCTCCCTTCTCTTGAAGAACAAAATCGTATTGTAACTTTCCTCAGTAAAAAATGTGCTAATATTGACACAGTAACAGAGCAAACAGAGGATAGTATTAGAAATTATAAAAAAATGAAACAAGCACTAATTGTTCGGAGTGTTACAAATGGATTACAAAACAAACGAACAATAAAAGACAGTGGCGTAGAATGGATAGGGGAAATACCAGAAGAGTGGCATGTTTACAGAATTGCAAATTTATATCAAGAACGTTCCGAAAGCGGATTAGAAGACTTGCCAATATTAACAGTTTCCATCAATACCGGTGTTTCAGATCGCGAAATTGCAGATGAAGAAAAAGATCGAGTATTTGTACGAAGCGAAGATCGTACAAAATATAAAAGGGTATATCCAGGCGATCTGGTTTACAATATGATGCGTGCATGGCAGGGGGCATTTGGTGCTGTTCGAGTGGAAGGAATGGTCAGTCCGGCATATGTTGTTGCAAAACCCAAAGATGGTATTGAAATAGACAGCAGATATATGGAGGCATTACTGCGTACATCAGAAGCAACAGAAGAAATGCACCGATACTCAAGAGGTATTGTAGATTTTCGCTTGAGATTATATTGGCCAGAATTTAAAAATATTAGAATTTGCTTGCCACCGATAGAAGAACAAAGAGAGATAGCCGATTATATTGACAAAAAAAATGAAGAAATAGATCGACTAATAAAAAAGAAAGAGCAGTTCATAAGTGAACTGGAAAATTACAGAAAATCCCTGATTTACGAATATGTCACCGGAAAAAAGGAGGTGCCAGAATCTTGAGCATAGATGTTACTACAGAGAAACGTTTTGAATCAGATATTGAAGAATTCTTTTTATCGCCAGCAGGTGGATATACACACAACCATGATACATACGATCCGCAGTTAGGTGTATATAAAGATACTTTGCTACGTTTTGTGCAGAGAACACAGCCGAAGGAATGGAAACGCTTTTTATTACAAAATAAAGTAGATCCGGAGCGGAAATTCTGTCTTGCGTTTAATAATGCTTGTGATATAGATGGTCTCATTTCCGTGTTACGTCATGGTTTCAAGCACAGAGGAATTCCATTTAAAGTCTGCTATTTTAAGCCGGAATCAGGTCTGAATCAGACGGCGATGTCTTTATACGAGAAGAATGAGATTACCTGTAATAGACAATGGTTTTATTCCAACGATACACACAATTCTGTAGATATGGTTCTGGCTGTGAATGGAATTCCGGTATTTGCACTGGAATTAAAGAATCAGTATACCGGACAGAACGTCGATCATGCAAAACGACAGTGGATGTATGATCGTGATCCACGAGAAATTTGTTTTCAGTTCAATAAAAGAATTTTAGGGTATTTCTGCATCGATCAGTTGGAAGTCTGGATGACAACAAAGCTAGAGGGAAAAAATACATATTTTCTACCATTCAATCAAGGTTCCAATGGTGCCGGAAAGGATGGCGGAAAAGGAAATCCGGCAAACCCGAATGGCTATCCGACGGCGTACTTCTGGGAGTATGTATTTCAGAAAGACAGTATGATGGATATCATCCAGAAGTTTATTCATCTGCAAATCAAAGAAGAAAAGAAACGGTTACCGGATGGCACAGAGCAGGTTACGAAAAAGAAAACACTGATATTTCCAAGATATCATCAGTTGGATGTGGTGCGTAAGTTAATTGCAGATGTACGGGAAGAAGGACCGGGGCACAATTATCTGATCCAACACAGTGCCGGATCTGGAAAATCAAATTCGATTGCCTGGACAGCATATAGATTGGCATCCATGCATGATTCCAATGATATGTCTGTTTTCAGCAGTGTTATTGTAGTGACAGATCGAACCGTGCTGGATGCTCAGCTACAGGAAACAATTTCGGGATTTGATCATACAATAGGTGCAGTAGAGACGATTGATGATAAAAAGAATTCAAAAGATTTGAGAGATGCGATTAATAATGGTGCAAGAATTATTGTAACTACCCTGCAGAAATTTCCGGTGATTTATCAGGAAGTGGATAAGGTTTTCGGAAGAAACTTTGCAGTCATTGTTGACGAAGCGCATTCTTCACAGACTGGAAGTTCAGCAATGAAACTGAAGGCTGCGTTAGCAGATACAGAGGCAGCATTACGGGAATACGCAGAAATAGAGGGGAAAGCAGAAGATGAAATTGACAGGAAGGATAAACTTGTTCAGGAAATGCTGACACATGGAAAGCATCCGAACTTATCATTTTTTGCATTTACAGCGACTCCGAAACCCGCGACATTAGAGATGTTTGGCAGCCAATGGATCGATGGAAGTTTTCATCCATTTCATATTTACAGTATGAGACAGGCGATTGAAGAAGGATTTATTCTGGATGTACTGCAAAATTATATGACATACAGTACCTGTTTTAAAATAGCAAAAGATACTCCGGAAAATCCGGAGCTTCCGGAGAGCAGGGCAACAAAGATTATCAAAAAGTATGAGAAATTGCATCCATATAATATCAGCCAGAAATCACAAATTATTGTAGAAACTTTTCGGGAAACGACTAGAAATAAAATTGGTGGAAAAGGGAAAATGATGGTAGTCACAGACTCCAGACTGGCGGCAGTTCGATATTTCCATGAAATTAAACGATATATTCAAGAACGACATTATGCAGATATGGATATTTTAGCTGCATTTTCCGGCAGTGTGCGGGATGGAGATGAAGAATATACGGAGTCCGGATTAAATGTAAGAAAAGATGGAAGTCATATATCAGAAGGTCAGACCAAGGAAGAGTTTCATGATAACTTTAATGTCCTGGTTGTTGCAGAAAAATATCAGACAGGATTCGATGAGCCTTTGTTACATACTATGATTGTGGACAAAAAACTGAAAAATGTAAAGGCTGTGCAGACATTATCGCGTTTGAACCGTACCTGCCCTGGAAAAGTAGATACGTTTGTGTTGGATTTCGCAAATAAGAAAGAGGATATTCTGGAAGCATTCCAACCATTTTATCAGGAGACAAGTCTTGAGCAGGAAGTAAATGTGGATTTGATTTACCAGACAGAAAAAGAGCTTTTGGATTATGCGATTTATAATGAGAATGATATTAATGCTTTTATAGACGTATGGAATCATCCGGGAAGACAAGATGCAACTGCTATGGGAAAAATGACGAGTGTGTTGAAACCGATAGCAGACAGATACAATTTGAAGAATCCGGAAGAACGATATCAATTCAGAAGACGGGTAAGAAAGTTGATCCGATGGTACAGCTATATTACACAGGTAGTTCGCATGTTTGATGAAGATATGCACAAGGAATATCTGTTCCTGAGTTATCTGATTGGATTACTTCCAGAAGAAAAAGAAGAACCAGTTGATCTGGATGGAAAATTGAAACTGGAATATTATAAGCTGCAGAAAACATTTGAAGGTGCAATAACACTGGAGAAAATGGATGGTCAGTATGTGCCATCCAAGAAACAGGGAGTACAGGGAAACAGACAGAAAAGTACATTGGATGAAATATTGGACAAGATCAATGAAAAGTATAAAGGACAATTTTCAGAAGGTGATCGGGTAATGCTGGGTGCTTTACATGATAAATTGATTGCAGATGATAAACTGGCAAGCTCGGCCCGTACCTCTGATCCAAGGATATTCACGGAAAGTATTTTTCCATCAGCATTTGGAAATGCAGCAATGGAAAGCTATATGGAGGCCCAGGACAGTTATGGATCATTGTTTGAGGACAAAAGCAAGTATGATGCCGTAATGAGTGCGTTAGCAGGGGTGATTTATAGGGAAATGCGTTCAAAAAAGATCGTGGATTACCGGAAAATTGAACGAGATGAGCAGGTTCAAATGGTGGCGGAAGAACCAGTTAAAGATGGAAAATAAAAAAGAAACTATGATGGTATGAAAAGTATGATAAGGCAAAGGAGGGGTTTTATGTGGCTAGATAATGCGTCAGATATTGATATTTTATTTTATGAGCCGTATGTAAGAATAATTGCCGATATTGCAAAAAATCAACAATATAATCCATTGACAATTGGTGTGTTTGGATTATGGGGAGCAGGAAAATCAACCTTATTGAAGTTAATAGGTGAAAAACTTAAGAGTCAGGATGGAATTATTTGCGTAACTATTAATGCATGGATGTTTGAATCATACGATGATGCTAAAACCGCAATTATGGAGGCTTTATTACAGGAACTTAAAGAGGAAGTTCCTGTAGAAGAAACTAAAAAGAAATTGGGCAAATTAATAAAAAGAGTTGACTGGTTTAAGTTAGGAACAAAAGCAATATCCACGCTTGCACCTGTAGTTGCAAGCGTGACCACAGGGAATCCATTGCCTATGTTATTAAATGTGACGGGAAGTGCTGAAGAAATTGGAAATACAGTCAAAAATGCAGCAAATTCCATACAATCATTAAAAGATGAATATTGGAAAGAGGAAGATGTATCAAATGATGAAAGCACGATAAACAATATCAGGAAATTTAGAGAGGAATTTTCTGAGGCATTGAAAAGTGACGATATTAAAAATGTAGTTGTAATGATAGATGATTTAGATAGATGCCGTCCAGAACGGATAATTGAAATATTGGAAGTAATTAAACTATTCTTGTCCGTTGACAGGACAACATTTATCATTGCTGCAGATGAAAATGTTATAAAGTACTCCATCCGTGAAAAGTATCCACCAATGAATGGATTTGATGTAGAATTGGACAAAGAATACATTGAAAAAATTATTCAATTGCCAATATATATCCCGGAGTTATCTGCAAAGGATATACAAAATTATCTATTATTATTGGTTGCACAAAGCTATTTGAAACAAGAGAGTTTTAAGCATCTAATAGCTAAGATATTTGAAGAAAAAAGAACAATTTCTGGGGATGTAATTACGCTAGAAGAAATTAATAAGTCGATTGGTGAGTTAGGATTGAATTGGCAGGATGGAGGACAAACAGCTTTTAATGAGACGGCGAAAATTATTGATGAAATAAGAGAAATTGTTGCATCTACATTGAAAGGCAATCCACGCCAGGCAAAACGCTTTTTGAACACATTTATTACCAAACGCCAGTTGGCAAAAATTTATTATGGTGATGAAATTGATATTTCCATTTTAGCCAAATTATTAGTGTTGCAAAAGTTGGATAATGACTTGTTTATACAATTGAATGAATGGAATAAAGAATTTGATACTGAAAATAAAGAATTTAAGGAAATTCGAACAAAAGTGATGGAGGGAAATGTTGATGCTCAGAATCCGTGGAACACATCACAAATAAAAAAGTGGCTAGAATGCAAACCTGTTGAATTAGAAAAATATCGCTTGGAAAAATATTTTTATTTGACAAGAGAAAATTTGAAAAGATCTAGTATTGACGAGTCTGGATTCAGTAAAAATACGAAAGAAATTTTGGAAAGAATTGGACGAGCTAAATCTGGTCAAATGGTGGCTATTATAAAAGATATGGAAAAGTTGAGAGCAGAAGAAATTGCGGATACATTTAAGGTTGTTGTATCAAAAATCGAAAAAGGTGAAATGAAATTTTTTGTTGTAAGAGATTTGTTTTTGAATTTTGATGCATATAAAGGAAAAATAGTGGATGCAATTGGAAAATCAACAGTTCCAATTAAAGCAGGTGATATGGCTGCATTAAGAACAATGTATAATAGTGATACGGGAAATATGAATACTGTATTAGAAACCATGGTAAAAAGAGGAACGTTAACAGACGAGCAGATTACAGAAATAAAAGAACAGAGGAAAAGCTAATATGGGTACATCAAAAGGATATATAGCACCAACAACATCGCATTGGTCAACCTCAAAAAGAGCAGTGACGGCCTTTATAAATAATAGAGACTTTGATTCTAAAGCGAAAGCTGCTAGTAAATATGCTACAGCAATGAAAACAGATATGTCGACAGGTGGTAGTTTTCAATCGGCAGCTGCAAGAACTTTAGGCTTTGCACAAAAAGTTGCGTCTGGTGGGCTGGACAATGCTTTGCGTGAATATAATAGAGAGGATCTTATAGGGAAGCCGTCGGAAGTTGTTTGGACAGAATTACTGCATGAATTCACAAATTCTGGAGCATCTGTAGAAGATAATATGGCAGCAGACGCATTGTCACAGGCTATGGATAATTTGGAAATAGAAGATATTGCGGATATAGGGAATGTTTCAGTTGATATATTACTGAAGGAAATGTTGAAAGAATACATAAAAGAAAATTTTGATTTTAGATATGAAGAAAAAATATCCAAAGGGAAAACACCTGCACAAACATCTGCAATTTTAAATGATATGCATGAATATATAGAAAATAGTATTGACGGTGATTTGAACTTGGATAATTTGAAATCGGTTGATTTTTCTAACATGGGAACATCACAAATCGTGGAGGATGCATTAAGAGATGCCTTGTCTGTATTTGAAAGGTATTATGGGGAGGATTAAGGATGCAGTTTTGGATTGATAAGGAACAAGAGAAAAAACCAGATGATGAATGGAAAGATGCATATGTGTTTTCAATTAATCGAAAAAAATATAGTACAATATTTACCAATATAACGGATAGCTGGTACCGAATGGATCAATTACAGATTCCTACAATATACGAAGACTTGTTCATAATAGGTTTGAGTATTTTTGCTTTGGATAAGAGAGTATCCAGAAGAAAATTTAAAGATTGTTGGACCAGAGAGATAAGCGTATCTATTCCAGTATTGGAATATGAGAAATGGAAGCGCACGGAGTTGCAATGGGAAAATATACTGAGATTTTTGACAGGGGATCATTGGCATATTACATTTAGAAAAAGTGAGATAATATATAGTTATAGGGAACACGCAAATAGAATTCATTTGAATGTTAAAAACTGTACTTGTGTATGTTTGTTTTCCGGAGGATTGGATTCTTTTTGTGGTGCGATTAAACTATTAGAACAAGGAGCTTCCCCTTGCTTAATCGGACATAATGAATATCCCAAACTTGCAAAAAGACAGAATCTATTTGTCAGGACTTTTCAGGGGCTTTATCCGGAACAATCTGTTAGATTTATTAGTTTTACAGCAAATTCCAGAGCTCCTATAAGTGAAAAAGAAGGAATATTGAAGGGGAGTGAAAATACTTCTCGTGGCAGATCATTACTGTTTTTATGTGCAGCACTTAGCGTGGCTGGTATTTTAGGAGAAAATGTACCGGTTTATATTCCAGAAAATGGATTCATCGGACTCAATATTCCACTAACGGGAGGAAGAAAAGGGACTTGCAGTACAAGAACTACGCATCCATACTTTTTAAGACAATTTAATGGTATCTTAGAACAGGTAGGAATAAAGAATACTATTACCAATTTTTTTGCGTACAATACAAAAAGAGAGATTGTACGACAAGTTAAAGATACAGATGCATTTAAAAGCTGTTATGCAGATACGATTTCATGCTCACATCCTTGTTTAGCAAGATATAATAAAAAGGGCTCTAAAGAATATCCTATAAACTGTGGATACTGTTATCCGTGTTTGATACGTAAAAGTTCACTTTTGGATATAGATGAGATAAAAAAATATTCTTATCAAGGAGAAGCGTATGATTTCTTGATGGAATATGAAGAAAGTGAGAAGAGTGCAGACTTAAGAGCGGTGCTTGGAAGTGTTTATCGCTGTAAACATTCTTCGGATAAAGAATTAAAAAGATATATTAGATGTGTAGGAGAATTAACAGAAGAGGAAGTTGAAAAATTTTTATCATTATACAAGAAGAGTATAGATGATTTGATACAGCTCTTTTCTGCTGATCATAGAATGAAGGAGTATCTGGGATTATGATACAACATCTTATTGATACACACTTTCATCTGGATCATTACAAAGAGCATCAGAAAATATATGCCGGAATAAATGAAAGAAAACAATATACATTGTGCATGACTAATTCGCCTGGAGTATATATATCTTGTAAACGCATATATCCGGAAACAAAATATTTGAAATTTGCACTTGGATTCCATCCACAGGAGATATCATTAAACGAGACAGATTTTTATAATTTTATGCAATTGGTCAATGAAACCAATTATGTAGGAGAAGTTGGACTTGATTTTTCAAGACAAAGTTATATTTCACGTAATAAACAATGTATGTATTTTGAGAAAATTGTAAGAGTGTGTGCAGAAAAGAATAAATTAATGTCTGTGCATCTTAGAAGAGCAGAAAAAGAAGCAATATCCATTTTGAAAGAATATCGTCCTCGTAGGTGCGTTATTCATTGGTTTAATGGGAACGGAGAGCAATTGCAACAATTACTGGATATAGGATGTTATTTTTCACTCAATTCCAACATGGTAACAAATGAAAAGAGTAAAGAAAAATTGTATTTGATACCAAAAACAAGAATATTAATTGAAAGTGATGGACCGTTCACAAAGATTGATGGAAAAAAGTACACATTTAATAATTTAATAAAAATATATGAGTTAGTTGCGCAGTATTATAACGAACCAGATATTATTAAGATAGCTTATGCTAATTTTCGAGATATTCTTTCAAAATAGTATTAATTGTAAAGTTAGAAGGTGATTTTATGGCAATACGATCAGTAGAATATCTGCAAAGTCTTGTTCGAGAACTTGCAAAATTGCCGGATGAGACTGAGTGGGTAGAATTCAAATGTAATAATAAGCAGCCGCAGATGATTGGTGAATATATTTCTGCTTTAAGCAATTCAGCCGCATTGTGTGAACGACCGAAAGCTTATTTAGTTTGGGGTGTGGATGATGCAATGCACAAAATTGTAGGCACCGAATTTCAGTATCGAAAAATGAAAAAAGGGAATGAAGAATTGGAAGCATGGCTTTCTAGGATGCTTTCACCAAGGATTAATTTCCGATTTTTTGAAGTTCCGATGGAGGAAGGCACAGTTGTGTTAATGGAGATTCCCTGTGCAGAAAAACAACCGGTGCAGTTCGCTGGCGGGGAATATATAAGAATTGGAACGAACAAAAAGAATTTAAAAGAGTATCCAGATAAAGAAAGAGAATTATGGCGAACATTTGATTCCACACCATATGAACTGCGAATTGCAATGGGTAATTTGGATGAGGATGAAATGGTGTCCTTACTGGATTATTCTAAGTATTATGACAAACTTGAAATGCCAATCCCGAGAAATCGGGATAAGGTATTAGAAGATCTGCAACATGAAAAATTTATTAAGAAAAATGATGCCGGTACATGGGATATTACGAATATGGGTGCATTGATGATTGCAAAAGATTTGAAAAAATTTGAATCTTTGCATAGAAGAACTGTCAGAGTGATATGGTATAAAGAGAACTCCAGGCTGGATGCTATCAGAGAAAAAGAATTCTGTGCTGGTTATGCATTTTCGCATGAAGAAATTGTGCAGTATATTATGACAATTATTCCACAGGAAGAAGTTATTGTAGAAGCTACGAGAAAATCTGTTGTCAGCTTTCCAGAAATTGCTATCCGTGAGATGCTAGCAAATGCTATGATACATCAGGATCTTCAGCAAAGGGGCACGAATCCTATGGTGGAGGTATTTAAAAATCGAATTGAGTTTGCAAATGCAGGAGCGCCATTAGTGGCAATCGAAAGAATTGTAGACTCGGTGCCGGTATCCAGAAATGAAAATATCGCCGGTTTTATGCACAAATGTGGTATTTGCGAGGAACGCGGTAGTGGTTATGATAAGATTGTTGAAGCAACCGGTAAAAATGAGTTACTTGCTCCGAGAATTGAAAATCAGAATAACCAATTCACAAAAGCAATATTGTTTGCAAAAGTACCATTTGAGTTAACAACAAAAGAAGATCGGATGCGAACTTGTTATATGCAGGCGTGTCTGGCATATGTCAATTTTGAAGGTATTTCTAATTCAGATATTCGAAAAATATTTGGTTTGGGGGAAAAAGAGAAAGCTAAGGCATCAAGACTTCTTAACAGTGCTGTTGAAAGCGGATATATTAAAGTAATGGACCCGGATACGGCACCAAGATATAAGAAGTATATTCCGTATTGGGCATAATTTAAGTTTCGCTAAGTTTCACTTATATAAGCATGTGAGAGAGTTTTTGTTTAAAAATATATAAAAAGGCACTGAGAACCATAGGATTATTGGTTTTACAGTGCCTTTTTTTGTGTGTAAAGAGAAAAATTACAAGAAATTTAAGTTTCGCTAAGTTTCGCTGTGAAAGAGGTGCTTCCGGGTTCCAAAACTATATAGCGATGCCATAGAAATGCCATAGAAATTCAGAAAAATCTTGTAAATTAGCAGTAGTATTTATTATAATAAAAGAAATGGATAGCCTTGTCAGACTGACCGTTTTGTTGGCTCTATCATTGCTTTGCTGTGGCACAGAAGAGAGCCGCAGAAGCAAATATTTTAAAATGATAAGGAGGAGATCATGTATGAAGAAGAAACTATTGTCGTTCCTGATGGCAGGGGCGCTGGCGTTTACCGGTACCGGGTTTAGCGGCCTGGAAGGGATCATCCCGGAGGTGGTCGCGGCAGCGGAAGCTACGGAGTGGAACGGACAGCCCGGTGTGTTCCAGGTAAACCGGGAACCGGCCAGAGCTGCTTTCTACAGCTATGATACGGCGGAAAAAGCAAAAGAAGGGGACAGGACACAGTCCGCTTTTTACCAGCTGCTCAATGGAGATGACTGGAAGTTTTCCTGGGCAGTAAAGCCGGCGGACCGCATCGGCGCAAAGGATGCGGATTTCAACCAGAAGGATTATGACGACAGCGGCTGGGATGATATCACCGTTCCCAAGAGCTGGCAGACTTATGTAAACGAGGACGGCTCCTGGAAGTATGATCCTGTCATCTACTCCAACCAGAATTATCCCTGGATGAACGCGGAAGGGAAGAATTATACTGCCTACAAGGTAGGACAGGCTCCGACGGAATGTAACCCGGTGGGCACTTACCGCAAGACCTTTACGGTGAATCCGGAATGGGAAGGAAGAAATGTATTTCTTGATTTTGAAGGCGTCAGCTCGGCCATGTACCTCTGGGTAAACGGCCAGTACATCGGCTATGCGGAGGACAGCTTCACCAGGAACGAATTCAACATCACCGGTGCGCTGGACTTTTCCGAGGGCAATGAAAATGTCATCACGGTGGAGGTTTACCGCTGGAGTGATGGCAGCTACATAGAAAACCAGGATATGGTACGCCTTTCCGGTATTTTCCGGGACGTTTACCTGACGTCAAAGGATGAAGTGGAAATCCGTGACTATACGGTGGTTACCGACCTGGATGAGACTTATACGGATGCCGATCTGGATGTGGAGGTTGCTGTGCGCAGCCTGTCCGCCCAGGATACGGCCGGCTGGACGGTGGAGGGAAACCTGTATGATGCCAACGGCAGCCTGGTAACCACCGAGCCGCTTCAGGGAACGGTGACAGACTTTGACGCGGAGAGCGGAGAAGCGGCGGTGAAACTGACCCGTCATATCAGCAATCCGGATAAATGGTCTGCGGAGAAGCCAAACCTTTATAACCTGGTTCTGGAGCTGAAAAAAGACGGCGTTACAAAGGAAGCCGTATCATCCAAGGTTGGTTTCCGGGAGGTTGAGATCACAGACGCCAACACGGATGACGCAAGGATCCGTGTCAATGGGCAGATCATCACGATTACCGGTGTAAACCGCCATGAGAATGACCCGCAGAACGGATGGACGCTGACGGAGGAGACCATGCGCAGGGATATTGAGCTGATGAAATCCCTGAATGTCAATGCGGTCCGTACTTCTCATTATCCAAACGATCCCATCTTCTACGAACTGTGTGATGAATATGGTATCTATGTGATGGATGAGGCAAATGTGGAGTCCCATAACGGGCGCAGCCAGTATCAGGTGCCGGGCAGCCTGCCGGGCTATATTGAGGCGGCAGAAGACCGCGCGGCCAATATGCTGGAGCGTGATAAGAACCATGCCTGTGTGATCATGTGGTCACCCGGAAATGAGACAGGTGCCGGGGATTCCCTTCAGGCTGAGATCGATTATTTCCAGAATCATGATGACACCAGGCCGGTGCATTACCAGGGCTGGAATGACAACGCAGGTGTGGATGTGTGGTCTACCATGTATCCGAATATCGGTTCTCAGACGAAAAATAAGAAGAAACCCTTCCTGATGTGTGAGTATCTGCATGCCATGGGCAACAGTGCCGGCGGTATGAAGGAGTACTGGGAGGAGATCCGGTCAAACGGTATCCTGCAGGGTGGATTTATCTGGGATTTTGTGGATCAGAGCTACAATACGCCGCAGCTTGACGCGGATGGAAACTGGGACGGTAAGACGACCTACTGGGGCTATGACGGTGACTGGAACTACGGGACTTACACGGACGGCGACGGAAACACAAAGAGCTACAGCTCCTGGAAATCCGGAAATACAGATTTCTGTGTAAACGGTATCGTTTCCCCGGACCGCACCATCCAGCCGGAAGCCTATGAAGTAAAACGTATTTACCAGGCGCTTCAGATGAATCTGAAGGATCTGGATTCCGGCACCGTTACGATCAGCAACGAATGGATCGCAACCAACGCAAAGGAATACACCATGAACTGGTCGCTGGTAAAGGACGGGGAGACGATTCAGAGCGGCAGCATGGAGGCTGATATCCCGGCGCAGAGCACCGCTGACGTGGTAATCCCGTTTACGGCACCGGAAGAGGTAAAAGCAGGGGAAGAATACTTCCTGAATGTATCCTTTGTCACAAAGAGTGACGATCAGTTCTCCTGGGCAGAAAAAGGCCATGTGGTGGCAGAGGATCAGTTTGAACTGGATTTTGCAGGTACGGAAAAAGAGGTGGAACCGGTGGATCCTTCCGCGCTGGAAGATATCCAGACCTTTGAGGAGACAGACCGCTTAGTGACGGTAGCCGGAAACGGCTGGTCTGTGGCCTTTGATAAAGAGAGCGGAGAGATGACCTCTTATCAGGCAAACGGAAAGGAAATGCTTGCAGAAGGGATTGCACCCAATTACTGGAGAGCTTATACCGATAATGATAAGAAAGAAGCAGTTGACGCAAAATGGAAGACAGCAAATGAGAATGTCCAGATCGATGAAGTGACGGTGACAAAGCAGGCGAAGGTGGTTTACGTTTCCGTCGCGCGCACTCTGAAAAACTGCTCGGATTCCAAAGACCGTCTCACTTACGCCATTTACGCCAATGGCGAGATCGTAGTAAAAGCGACGATGGCGCCCGGCTCGAATATGAGCAATATGCAGAGGGTGGGCACACGTCTGCAGCTGGCGCCGGGCTTTGATCAGATGACCTGGTACGGAAGAGGAGAAGCTGACAGCTACAGCGACCGTAAGACCGGCTACGATGTGGGAATCTGGAACAGCACGGTAGAGGAACAGTTTACCGATTTTGTATATGCCCAGGAGACAGGAAACAAGACGGATGTGCGCTGGATGGCACTGACGGATGCGGAAGGCGACGGTATCCTGGTGGACGCAGACGACCATCTGCTTGAGATGAGCGCGCTGAACTGTACACAGGAGGCACTGGAAAAAGCAGGACACCCGTACCAGATCGAACGTACGGAGAACACGGTGGTTACCATCGATTATGCCCAGATGGGACTTGGCACGGCAAGCTGCGGCCAGGCGACCCTGTCGAAATATCTGCTTTCCTCCGGCACGGTTTATTCCTACAGCTACCGGCTTAAACCGATCAGCGGCGCGGATGCGGCAGAACTGATGCAGGAGAGCAAGAAGGTCTATGCAGATGAAACAGAGCTTCTCACCGGAATCCAGGTTGGAGAGAAAGAGCTGGAAGGCTTTGACAATGATATTACATCGTATTCCATGAATGTATCTTCACCGGACGGCAGTGTACCGACGGTAACGGCCACAGCGGCGTCCCAGGATGTGACGGTTGAGATCACACAGGCGGAAGCCCTGCCGGGTATTGCAAAAGTAAAAGCGACTTCAAAGAACGGATATACCAGAACCTGGACCGTTGAGCTGAAAAATGACGGTTCCGTCCAGCTTTCCGAGCTTGGCTATGATAAGCTGCAGAGTACCTCCGGTTACAATGGGATCTGGGTAGACGCGGATAACGGCGGTACGGAGCTGGATCTCTACATTGACGGTGTGCGCACGAAGTTTGAGCATGGATTTGGTATCAACTCAGACAGTGAGCTCTGGTTCGATATCTCCAGCCTGGATGTGGAACGCCTGCAGGGGTATGTGGGCATTGACGCGCACAAGGCAAAAACACAGGACGGCGCTTACGCAAAGATCTATTTCTATTCGGAAACACCGTCTGCGGATGCCTCCGGCAAATGGAACTATGCGGAGGGTGAACTGATGTGGACCAGCAAGCTGCTGAAGCACGGACAGAATGCGGAATATTTTGATGTTACCATTCCGGAAGGGACGAAATATATCTGCCTGTACACAGACAAGAATATCGCAAACGGACATGATGAGGTAAGCTGGTGTGATCCGAAGGTGATCCTGAAAGGCTTCTCTGAGACAACCGCAGAATTAAAGCTTAAGAGTGATGCAGCAGCTAAAATCGACCGGGCAGAAAAGATCCTGTATAACATTCCGGCCGGTATGACGAAGGCACAGCTCTTTGAGATGTTTGAATTGAATGAAAATGAGACTCTGTCCATGGAAGACCCGTATAATGCCACCTTTGATGAGGACGGTGCGCCGGTGGCAACCGGATATCTGGTGAAGCTGCGGGTGGACGGCACTGTGGCAGATACGGTTACCATGGCGGTAAACGGTGATGTGGACGGAAGCGCAAACGGTACGGTGGATATAGCAGATATCAACATGCTGCGGGAGGTACTGGCCGGAAATGCTTCCCTGGATACACTGAATGCCTACGCGGCAGATATCAACCGCAGCGGAAAAGCGGACATCGCCGACCTGGCAGCAGTGCGCGCGCTGGCGGGCGCGTCCATAAGCGGCGCGACAGAAGATGTGACAGTATCCCTGAACGCGGCGGACAATACGGCGGACGCAGACGGAACAATGACCGTGACAGGAAGTATTAGCCAGACTTCGGAGCAGGAGCAGTCAGGCATGGCAGCCGGCAGCTTTATCCTGGATTATGACGCCGGAAATTATGTCCTGCAGAGTGTGGCGCTTGCGGAAGGCGTGGAAGGCACCCTCTCCACCAGAGCCGCCGGAAACGGCAAGGTCCAGGTGGTATATGAGCTGTCGAAGGCAGTTCCGGTACAGGCAGAGCTGTTTTGTGCGGTGTTCACTCTGACAGAGGACGCCATGCAGGTGGAGACGGTCTTTGGCCTCACCGGCCTGGAGATGGCGGACGCGCAGGGGATGATGACTGCCCGGGCAGAGGATGTGAAAGTAATACCTCAGGGCGGAAAAGAGCCGCCTGTAGTGGTGGAGCAGGATTATTCTTATCTGACCGCGAAGGTGGACGAGGCAAATGGCGTATACGGTACGGATACACCGGCATCGGATGCGTATGGTCTGATCTATCTGGATGTGGCAAATTCCAGTTCCGGCTGGGGCGGTTTCCATGTAAATGAATACGATGGCGGTACCAGCACAAATGGTTCCGTGATCAGCATGAAGGTAAACGGTGAGAAGAAAGTCTTCGAACAGGGTATCAGTGCCAATACAGACTGTACCATGGTATTTGACCTGAGCGGCATTGAGGCGGATCGCTTTGAAGGCTATGTGGGTATCGATTACGTAAAATCAAGCAAGACAGGCCGTGACGGCGCGAACTTTATCTTCTATAGGGACAGCATCAGCGAGGGAAATAAGCTTGCGGAAAGCGGCACGATCCTCCAGCCTGATGATGCAAAGCTTATGAAAGTAGACCTCACCGGCGTAACGAAACTGGTTATTTTCATTGACAAGCTTGGCGGAATGAATGATGATTGTGTGGACCTTGCAGACGCCAGGGTTTACGAGAAAGTGAAAGAGGATCCGGAGAAGCCTCAGAGCCAGGTAAAGGCAGGGTTAGACCGTCTGATTCTTCTGATCGAAGGTCTGGACGCTTCGGAATATACAGAAAGCAGCTGGGCCCAGGCAGAGGCCGCTCTTGCGGAGGCAAAAGCGGTACAGGCGAATGCGGACGCATCGCAGGCAGAAATGGATGCAGCGATCGCTGCCCTGATTCAGGCGTTTGGCAAGCTGGAGTACGGTGTACAGAAGCTTCATCTTGAGACGGCGATTACAGCAGCGGAGGCAGTCCTTGCGCAGGCCAAGAATTACATAGGTGACGCCCAGTCACTGAAAACAGCGGTAGAGGAAGGAAAAGCGCTTCTTTCTGATAAAACAGCAGATCAGGAACAGATCAACGAGGCGGCTTATGCGGTTCTGGATGAATTGGCAAAGCTTGCGGAGAAAGCAGATGTCAATTCCCTGAAAACTTTGATTGACGCGGCAAAGAACCTGTTGACCGGTAAATACACAGAGGAAAGCCTGAAGGCTCTGGAAGAAGCAATCGCGGAGGCAGAAAAAGTCATAGGGGACCAGAACCGAAGTGACAGTGCTGTCGGTGATGCCTATTCAGGAATTATCGAGGCAATCCTTCATCTCGAGATGAAAGCAAATAAGGCTGCGCTGCAGGCAATGATCGCAAAGGCAGAGGAAGTTCTCTCCAACCAGAACGCATATGTTGCAACAACCATTGACGGACTGTCTGCCGTTCTTGAAAGCGCAAAAGCAGTAGAAAAGAACGACAATGCGGCACAGGATGCTGTAGACAACGAAGTAAGGGTATTGACACGGAAGGTGGCAGAGGCGCGCCTGCTCGGCGATGTCGATGGCGATGGCAGAATCAGTACCAGTGATACGGCTTCTGTTCTCCGCTATGCGGCAGAGATCGAGGATCTGGACGAGACCTCAGAAATGAGCGCAGATGTAACTGGCGACGGTATTGCTGATACAAGTGATGCGGTGTTGATTATGAAATATGCGGCAGAAATGATTTCTGAGTTTTAAAAGCAGAGCAAAAGAACAGACAGGGGAGGCTGTATCCCATAGGGGATGCGGCCTCCCTGTTTGTGGTGGGAGGTGTATGCAAGGAAGCGTAAAAACGGAATATACGAAGTTATTTTAGGGGTTGACACAGAACTCAAAATGTGCGGCCGCTCTCGCTATGATCTATTATGGAAAGTAGCGAGAGCGGCCTTTTAGTCAGAGGATACTATCATTTTTAACCAAAGGAGGCACACTATGACCAACCCTGAAAAAATCAAACAGATCCTGCTATCTGAAATTGGAAAGATGAACCTGCACCGTGAGGATTTCTGTAAGCGTTCCGGGATTGATTTTACCCGTGACAGGAAAATCCCTTTCGACACGCTCCTCCATTTCCAGATTTCTATAGAAAGCGGCTCCGTCAACCATGAACTGCTCAAATATTTTGATTTCGGTGCAGGAACGCCATCGCTTTCTGCATTTTACCAGCAACGCGTTAAACTTTCCGACGATATCTTCCAAAAACTTTTTTACAACTTCAACAACTGCTTCAACCCCAAAGCCCTGCTAAAAGGCAAGTACCAGTTCCTGGCCTGTGACGGCTCTGGCTTTATCTTTACAAGAAACAAGAAATACCTACATCCTGAATCGGCAGGCCAGTATCGGCACATCTGCCAAAAGGCAGCTTTTGACTATTTCCCGGCTGAAGGATACGGGGAATACGAAATATCCCTGTGTGTCCTCCGTTTCCCTATCGGGAAAGGCACCTATGAAAACATCATAACAAACCTTCCCGAAAGTGAATTCCCAGCGGAAGAAATCAAGGAAATATATCATCTCAGATGGGGCATTGAAACTTCATTCTGCACACTGAAGCACACAATAGCTGCCGTAAATTTCCACTCAAAAAGCAGGCAGATGATAACCCATGAGATATGGGCGAGGCTCATACTTTTTAATTTCTGCTCTTACATAACAGGGTAGGTCACATTTGAGAAGCAGAAACGCAAACATATCCATCAGGTTGATTTTGCGATTGCCTTCAAGGCTTGCCGTCACTTTTTGCGGCTGCATTCTGGGGAAGAACCGCCTGATGTGGAAGGCCTGATCAGAAAGCATACGCTTCCTGTCAGGCCTGAGAGAAACTTTGCCTGTCAGCAAAGATTCCAGGTACCAGTCAGCTTTACATACTGATTTTGACTGACAGAATCATTTTACCACAGGGCAGGATTTTTAGTACCTGCTTATTTGCCATGCAATAAAACAAAAACCCTGCTCGGCAAATGGCGTTATCCAAACCGTTTGCTCTAGAATTCATTCCCGAATGGCACTTTCTTCCTCCGTTCAGACTGTCTGTTCGATTTTTATAGCTTTTAACTAATTGACATTGACAGTGAACAGTAACTCTGTGTACAGAATTGCGGAAATTCAAGTGTGCAGGATCTTTTATTTTACAAATTGATATGATATAATATAAAAAACAGTGGGTATCAGCACAAAAAATAGATACATTATATAAAAATAAAATTTGTTTGATGTAATCAAAATATATTTTGAAGAATATGAAATTATCCGGAAAGTTATTATTATGGGAAATTTAACAATTGTACAAGGAGGGAGTTTATGAAAGTAATGAAAAAAGTAATATCAATGTTGCTTATTGTGGCGCTGGTTATTACAGCTTATCCGATTTCTGCATTTGCTGTTACGGTAGATGCTGCGACAGAAAAAAAGCGGGAAACGACATTTTTGGCAGATGCATCGCAGGAGTCGGCGGTACAAGAACCGGATGAAATATCGGGGCAGATAACAGAAACGGAACAGTCAGCGTCGGACTCAGAGCCGGCAGGATTTTCGGAAATGGAAGGATATCTGTTTGATGCAGCAACAGAGACAGTGGAAGAAATTGTTGAGGAGAATGAGGATTTAATATCAGTACAAAGTGATGCTGCAGATTTTACTTATACTGTTTTGAATGGAACATTTTGTGAAATATCGGGGTATCAGGGAACGGAAACAGAGATTACGATTCCGTCAGAAATAAAAGGTTATATTGTACAGAGCATAGCGGACAATGCCTTTAAAGACAACAAGACCCTAGCCACAGTAGTATTTCCAGAAACGGTTGAGACAATGGGTAGTTATGTATTCTCGGGCTGTACCAGCCTCACGGATGTGGCATTCAACGGGGGGCTGGAAAAGGTAGGGAATTATACGTTCAATGGCTGCACTGCCCTGGAGAGGATCTCCCTGCCTGGGAGCATCCGGAGCATCGGAGAGCGTGCATTCAGCGGGTGTAGGGCATTGACGGATATCGCCATTCCGG
>JAETQR010000125.1 GCA_021770615.1 Lachnospiraceae bacterium
GTTTCCCTGTCTGCGTCATGCCTTTCGCTTCTGATAAATGATTTCATTATCTGTTCTTCATCAAACAAACTCATCATAATCGTCACAACCTCCTTTTCTCTCTGCGCTAAATATTCTCTTAAAACATTCCTGTCCTTGCATATGCGGATTGTTTCCGTAACCGCCTTTTGTGTCATTCCATGCTGTTTTGTCTGCTCGTTAAAAACCTTGCAGAAAATAATATACTGGTTGATAATGTCATCTGTATCGCTTTCATAGATAACCTTTGCTTTTACCTCAATATCTATATCCGCGCCCTCGAAAAACTCTTTAGACAAAGATATTTTATCGGGTTTCCGTCCTTTGTTTCCCGTAAAAATCACATAAAGTTCAGGCTTTGGCATTTTTACTTTCCTGCTTTTGTAATAGTCTTGGCAGGTACGCTGAAAATATTCGTGATAGCTTTGCGCCAGATACAGTAAAACTCTTACTAAAATATTCACTGTCCATGTAGATTGTGCCTCCACAAGTATCATCAGCTTATTATTAGCAATAAAGCCTAAATCATTATACAGGTTATCCGTCAATACATTTGTGATCGTCACATTTGTAAGAGAGTCCTCTGTCGCTGTGGTGTCCTCCGGGTGAAGCGTTTTATACAGCTTTAACAGATAACTCTTGTTTTGAAAAAGATCAAGGAATACGCTGTTTTTTGCTGTACGCTTTGCCATGACTTCCTCTATCTGTTTTGTATCGTCCTGCACTTTAACACCTCGATTTCTAAAAATCTGTGACATAAGATACGATATATCCTGCTCCTGCCACATCTCAATTATACAAAAAAACGCCTGTCTTTACAATAAAATTCACATTAAATTTCT
The DNA here is from genome assembly GCA_021770615.1 of Lachnospiraceae bacterium. Next base: position 861 of record JAETQR010000125.1, read on the forward strand.
TCCTCCCACCGCTTCGTCCTGCTCTGTTGCCTGTTATGTTGTCGGCTCTCGTTTTGAAGTTCCCTCTCAAGGTTCTTCTTGTTATAGCTGATTACCTCGGCATATGCTAATTCTGTGGCGGTCTTTGTCTGCTCCTTGCCGATACTGTCATACTCTGCTTGCAAGGACTGTATCTCGGCTTTCCACTGTTTCGGTGTTATCTTCTCGCCGTTCTGTAAAAGGCTCTGCATACGCTCCTTTAATTCGGGGTACTTCGATAAGCTGTCCTTATGTTCCTTATCGTATCTCATTTTCGCAAGTCCTTTGAGTGACTGGCTCTCCTTATAGGTGGCTCGGATCGGCGCATAGAGGACATACATTTTTGACAGTTCCTTTAATCGGTTTAGTTTCTGCCCCTTTGAAAGATGCACCGTTTCAAGCTGTTGGTATCTCTGTTCCTTATCCGCTGTGAATTTCGCAAGGCTCTCAAAGTTGTCTATCTTCCTTGTAGTGATGAATTTCTCCGCATTGTCGGCTGACTGCAATGCGGTTCTGTCGGATATTTTTCTTAGGTGCTTTCCGCTGACAATCGGCAAGTCAAGTCTGCCTTTGCGCTCCCTCACTTTTGCAATCATTTCCATGACTTCATTCTTTACACTGACCGCCGTATTTTTAATCTTGGCATACTGTGCGCTGTGAAGTTCCTGCTTGGCAAGCATGAGCATTTCTTTTGCCTGTTCCAACAGCATATTGTTCTTGATGATTTCCCGATTGATATTTCCCCGCTCGGTCTGTATTCCCTTGCGCTCTAAAGCGTTGGCAACCGCCCCGATATGGATAGTCGGCTCTCGGTCAATGCCCTGTTCCTTAAAAGAACGGTGTTCCCAATGAACCGCAATTCCCAACTGCTCATTGGTGGCGTTGATTGTGTCGGCTAAATCTTTGCGCCACATTTTAGCGTTTTCTTGGCTGTTCCAGTCGGTGCTTTCTACGGTCTGACATTTCCATTGTTTACGGTTGCGCTTATCCACTTTCTGCTGTTCTGTCTTTTTATCAATGAGGGGCACACGCTCCCCGTTTTCATCAAGGACATAAACCTTTTTTGTTTTTGCTCCCCATTCTCCGTTTTCAGTGATAGGGCGCATGGTAAGTAAAACATGGATATGAATCTTTCCATTCTATACTGAAAAAGGAAGAAATATATCTTCATACTTATCAGGATTCAAAGGAAGCCCGCAGAGCAATCTTTGAATACATAGAAGGCTGGTATAACCGTAAGCG
>JAETQR010000126.1 GCA_021770615.1 Lachnospiraceae bacterium
TGCTCCCATTCAATGCCATGCCGCCCCATCACAGCGGCAAGGTTTTCTTTTTCGGACTGTACCCACTGGCTCCACTCCGTATCGCCACGGGAGCCGCCTTTGAATCCCTGCGCCGCTAACGCCTGTTTTAGAGATACCCTTGTATCAATCCCACGCTTGCTGCCAGTCGTGAACGGAATAAAATCAATATGCAGATGCGGCGTTGCTTCGTCCATATGGATATGAGCAGAAAATACATAAAGATTAGGGTTTCGTTCTTGGAAACCATGATAATATTCATCTAAAATCTTCCTTGCAAGCTTTCCGTTTTCACTTCCTGCCCCCATATTCTCCTTATCCCCAATCTGCAAAATCAACTCATGGAATGGCTTTTCCTGCTTTGAGTTCCGTATCTTCTTGTAATAGTCAGCAACGCGGCGGTCTGCCCTTGTCTGTTTATCATTATACCGTTGCAACGCTTCATCAAAGAGTTTATGATATACCTTTTTGATATTCTCATTGCAATAGTCTACATTAAAGTGTGAACGCTCCCCATCCACATTTTCAGCTTTAAATTTTCGGCTGTTATGGTTGACCGAGCCTTTCCCCACCATTGCGCTAATCGTCCGTCTTATAAAATCACGCCCTTTCTTTTCGGCTGGTAGGCTTTGTTACTTTCCCGAAAGTAAAAAAGCACTTTTGTCAGCTGTGCCAACAAAAATGCAACCTGCAGGCAGGTTTTGCGCTCTCCGAGGGGTGAGCGTGTGCCAGTGGCACACAAGCTGCGAACCGACCGAGTCGGCAGACGAGACAGAGCCGCCTTTGAAAAGGCACTCTCTGCACTCTCCCCCAAACTTTAATATTGTTCGCTCCCAACCGAAAAAGAACATTGCAAGATTGCACTTGTCCTAAACATTTGCAATGTTGCAACCTTAACAGTTGCTCGCTCCTTTTTCTTCGGGAAGTTCCCAATACCACCCATTGCCTTCCTTTATTGACTTAACGCCTAGAGATTTTTTTGCTTCGTCAAGCACTCTTTTTGAGATGCCGATATTCTGTGCTTTCTTTAATATAAGCTGCTGTTGGTATTTCCCATCAGACAGGCAATCCATAATTAATTTCTCTGCTTGTTCGGATTTCTTTTCACGGCTAATGCCGTTCAATAAATCATCAATGGAAATGTCGTAATGACCTTTCCACACAAATCCAGTTTCTTTATTCAGTTCAAAAGCAATAGGCTCGCCTTCAGGCGCAAGGGAAGATTTTTCATGCGCAACTACCCGTACTTCTTTGTTTTCCTTGAGCCTGCCGACAATGAGTACGCTTCGTGCCGTTGCTTGGAAGTCGATTGAGCCAAGCCCTCTGTAATTTGCTTTGCCGCCGTGTACTTTATTCAAGTGTCCGACAAGGATAACGGCACATCCATGTTTTTCTGCTACCCGACCTAACTGCGAAAGGACATTGCGGACTTCGTTTGCCCTGTTCATATCAATTTGAGCGCCGATATACGCTTGTACGGGGTCTAAAATAATTACCTTTGCACCCGTTTCAATAATTGCCTGTTCAATTCTTTCATCAAGCATTGAGAGTACAGCTTCCGACTCGTCAATTACCTTGATTTGCGTACAGTCGGCATCCCCCGCAAGCAGACGGGGCTTAATTGTATCGCCAAGTCCGTCCTCTGCGGTTTGGTAAATAATTTTTATCGGCTCACGCTCCGTATCATCACAAGGCAGTTTATCTCCCCTTGATAATATAGAAGCTAACTGTAAAATCATCATTGTTTTTCCATCGCCGGGGTCTCCGTGGACAATGGTTATCTTTCCATAAGGAATATACGGATACCAAAGCCACCCGACCTCGGTTGCAGGTATCTCGTCCATGTTCAAAATTTTAAGCTCAGCCATTGCAGCCACCGCCTTTTTCTACGAAAATATTGAATTTTTCGGTTTTTAGAGTTATACTATTACTACTACATTTTTGAATTGGCTGCTCCGTATCTGCGCCAACAGATACATTCGGGGCAGCCGTTTCTTTTTTATTCGCCATCTTCACACTCTCCTTTCAGACCGCCGAGGATAATAACAATCAATTCGATAATATCTAATAAT
>JAETQR010000007.1 GCA_021770615.1 Lachnospiraceae bacterium
TCCGGCTCTTGCCGCCTCCACCGCCGCGTTCAGGGCAAGTATATTCGTCTGGAACGCAATGTCGTCTATTGTCTTGAGAATCTTTTCAATCTCTTCGGAGCTTGTCTCAATTCTTTTCATGGCTTCCACCAGATTCTGCATCTTTTGGTTGCACAGAAGCACTTCCTCACCAGTCTGGTGCGTCTGGCTTCTCGCATCTAATGCGCCGCTCGCCGTATCCTTCACCTGCTCGGCAATAATGCTGATCCGCGATGCAAGCTCTTCTACCGAACTCGCCTGCTCCGTTGTGCCCTGACTGAGCGTCTGCGCGCTTGCAGACAGTTGGTTGCTTGCATCGGACACCCCGCTCGCGGAATGGTTAACCTGAAGCAAGACATTGTTCAACGCCGACTTCATATTCCGCATAGACAGCAGGATATTGTGAAAACTACCCACATACACGTCCTCATGCGAGGTACGGACATTCATATTCTGATTTGCCATCTCATTCAATAAATAATCAATATCCTTGATTACAATACTCAGCCCTTCCACAAGAGATGCGGTAGATCTGGCAAGTTCACCTGTCTCATCCCTGTTCACAATCTTGGGCATCGGAGTCTCCAAATCGCCATCCACCAACAGCTTCATCCGATTGACGCACGCCTTCATGGGTTTGCCAATATTACGCGCAAGCGCCAGCGCAATGGCGACGGATACCAGAATGGCAATCCCCATCACCGCAAGATCAATGATAATAGCGTCTCTCGTAGATGCCAGATAATTGACCTGCGGAGCCGTCACCGCAATGCTCCAGCCGTCCGTGTCCGGCACAGACGCATAAGACGCGAACATTTTCTCCTCACCATTTACATAGCTTCCAAACCCGTTTTCCCCTTGCCGCATCTCGGCATGGATGGCTGCCAGCTCCTGGAGTGCGGGATCGCTCTGGGCCTCCGCTTCTATGTTCTGCACCGTAATCGTCTCAAGCGTAATGTCCGCAATGGTATCACCTGATTTATTAATCATATAAGCGCGGCTGTTCTCACCGATCTGAATAGCCGAAACTATGTCGTTCAAAAAGGTTTCCTGCGGCACAAAATAGACAACGCCGACAATAGATTTTCTATTTTCCTCAGCATAGAGGGGCGCCGCTACCATAATGGACAGTTTCCCGGTGATCTTGCTGATCAACGGTTCTGATACAAAAACATTTCCCTGCAGAGCCTGGCGCACATACTCCCGGTCGGAATAATCTTTGCCGTCAAAAATGCTGATACCGTCTGTGCCAATAATATTTCCCCTCTGGAAATTGTGCATGGCGGCGCGCCCATCAATGATCGCCTGTTTCTCTTCCGTCGAAACATTCGGATCGGACAACTGCGGAATGCATCCAACCTCTATAACAACGTTTTTATAAGCCGTTAATTCCTGTTGGACACGCCCCGCCGCAAGAACCGCAGTTTCACTCATCATCTGCTCCACAGTAGACATGGTACTATCATAATTAAGAGCAATGCTGAAAGCCCCGGATACTGCCAATCCCACCAGAATAGTCAGAATAAGACATAATGTGATTTTAGTTCGTATGCTTCTCATATCGATACCTCCTCGCTTTTATTATAAAAGTTCCTGTTAACACTTGTCAATACTTTCCTTCCAGCGGCAGCGGTGAGAAATAAATTTCTTAAATCCAGTCATTTTTCTATTTGGGGGATCTATCGTATTCCACCTGCCGTTTTTTTGTGGGTTATCCACAATCGTGGGCTGGAATTCTCCCCTGTTTCCCTTTTTTGTGGATAACTTTGCATTTTCCCTATTCCATTTTACTCCCACCAGTGGTATAATGGTTTATGCTTTGATCCATCTTTTTTCCCAAAGGCGTCCACGCCAGATAAAGCTGCATGATCATGTCTGCGATCTGGGTCAAACGCATCCATATACGGATTATCTTTACCATCTTTTTTCGGTGCTTTTGCTGCACTTAATATCTCCCCTTTATCTGTTTTTCTAGTCAACTAATATTATAAAGAAAAACTGTATGGTTAGATTTTGTTCAAAAAACAGAATGGAAATCACCTCGCAATTTCCATTCTGAAACAGTTGCGCCTCAAATCAGCATATTCGCTTACGCATTCTGATATAACGCCTCGATGTATTGATAAAACGCTTTTGCCTGCGGGGAAGTATAGTTTCGCCCCGCATTATTCTTTTCATTTGTATGGGGTTCTTCGAATCCGCTTTCAGTCAACCACCATGTTGCCATTTGTGTTCCATCACTGGCATACAGCACGACACGATATCCGACAAAGCCGGGGTTCTTAAATAATGTCTTTGGAAGCGTAAAAGTAAATTTTGTCTGGTTTACCTTACCCACAAACTCATTGATCTGCCCGGGAGCATTGAGCTCCTTTGACACCGGTGGCGGCGTCAGATAAGACGATATTTCAATGCGTGCAACTTCATCCGCCCGCAGTTTATACGTTTTATCAACTACGCAAAGTGGAAACACATAGATTTTCTTCTTTGTTTTGATCCTGAGCGTATATTTGCCCACCTTTTTCCCCTTGAATGTACGCTTTGTTATCTGCAATCCCTTTCCGGACACAGTATATTCTGTTCCCTTTTTTATTTTCGACCGAAGTTCTCCGGCAGCAGACTTGCCTGTCGCTGCCAATTTCAGGAAATCATCCAGCTTATAAGATTTCCCTTTTTGAACGGAAATGTTCCGTTCTGTGAATTTTTTTGCCGCCTCAGCCGGTTCCGGATGACACACCGGAATTACTATTCCTGCTGCCAGGCATCCAATGACTGCCATACATAAGATACGATTTCGTTTCATAAGAGTTCTCCTTCCTAAACATCTACAACTCCTCAATCACTATCTTCATCGACTCCCGCCCTGAATTTCCTCGAAAAACACCGGAGCAAAATGATCAGTCCCGGAATCGACGCCAGTATCATAACCAGTGAAAAAAGCCCGATCAAAACCTGCGGCACGCCACTCTCCTGTACCGCAGGCAACGCATAATTGAGCAGATTGAATAAAAAATGAAACAGATAACAGCCAAGGAGTGAATTTGTCTTTTCATAAAACCAGGCAAGCAAAAGCCCGAGAAGCCCGGCATAAATTCCCTGGACAAGATTCATGTGATAAATACCAAATACCGCACCTGAGATCAGGGCTGCAGCCCAGAAGCAAAAACCTTTCCGGAGCGTCCGGAACAGCATCGCCCGAAAAACCAGTTCTTCCGCAAGCGGCGCCCAGACGGCTACAATGAGTAACGTCGCCCATGCAGGAAGCACATTGATATCGGATACTTCCATCACCTTCTCATAATTTTGGTAAATGCCCGGGAATGCTTTAGAAAAAATCTGCAAGACGATCGCACACGCAAACTGGGCGCAAAGCGCCGTCCCCACCATCATTCCGACCGTCCCCGGTGAAAGGATCTTCCGGTAGTCGACCGGTGACCGGTCCCTTCGCATGCGGATAAAGTAATACCAAAGCCCTACACCGGCTATGATCACAAGGTTGACCAACGTAACGAGTATAAGCTGGTATCCGTAGTCTTTTATAAATTTATCAGTCATCTGGCGTGTGATCTCTATCTGTCCGGTATACTTCATGATACTCATCCGGACCAACAGTTCAAAGCTTATTATAATATTGACAACAAACGGTATCGCCACATAAATCAGGCCAAAACCGATTGATTTTATTTTTTTCATCCATTCCCCCGTCCGCACACTCTGTGCGCCTTTCTCTTTTCTGCCGGCAGACAACCGCCGCACACGATTCACTTACTCTATTATAACATTACCCGTTATATTTACAAGATTGATTTTTTATTTCAGGTTACTCTTGAAAATTTCCGCCATTTCGTATATTCTATTGTGTGGAATACAAAATGATATTTACACAAAAACTGGAGGATTTTAAAATGAAAAAAAAGACTTTATTATTCGCTATATGTGCGACATTCGTATTAACTACCGGATGCTCCTCTTCTAACCAGCTGACAGAAGCATTATCGCCTGCAGCAGAATCCACGTCTGCCAGCACGGAAGCACCTGCCCCTACCGAGACACCCGTTCCGGAACAGCCGGTTCTCTCAGTAGGAAAAAAAGGTTCCGTCGGCGATTGGAAAGTCAATGTAAAAAAGGTTTCCGTCAAACAGAAAATCCAAAACGGCACTTATCAGTATTTTAAACCCGGCAAAGGCAATTCCTTTTTGGTGATTTCCATGTCTGTCGAGAACAAGGGAACAAAAGCAGCAAAATTTCTTCCCCGGTTTGGTATGAAGGATGAGACAACCGTTGCTACATTGTATTACCAGAATGAGTATGAGTATTCTGCCACGGAACTGATCGGCTATAACAAGGATTTAACAACAAAATCCATACAGCCCCTTACAAAGGAAAATGGGATCCTCGTGTTTGAAGTTCCTAAAAAAACAGTTAAATCAAAAAAAGATCTGACACTCAATTTCAGTATGGGGGAGGAGAGCATTACTTACTCTCTCAAATAAAAAAGGTGCGACTGAAAAGCGCGCCAAGGCCTATGACACATAGTCCTGTCAAGTTTGCCTATCGGCAAACTTGCTCCGCATACAGCGAAGTTTTTTATCAAATAAAATATCCCGTAGCAATTCTGCTACGAAAACGGTATACAGGAATGGAGGATAACCGACATGAAACTCTGGGGAGGACGTTTTACAAAAGAAACAAACCAGTTGGTGCATAATTTCAATGCATCGATTTCGTATGACCAAAAATTTTACAAACAGGATATTCTTGGCAGCATCGCCCATGTGACGATGTTAGAAAAACAGGGCATTCTGACGACAGATGAAAAAGCAGCGATCATCGAGGGATTAAAAGGGATCCTTGAGGATATCCAAAACGGTGCGCTTGAAATCGGGACAGAACATGAAGACATACACAGTTTTGTCGAGGCGAATCTCATCGACCGGATCGGCGAACCCGGAAAAAAACTCCACACCGGGCGCAGCCGGAACGATCAGGTAGCCCTTGATATGAAGCTTTACACAAGGGATGAGATTGCTGAACTCAACGACCTTCTGAAGGAACTCCTTGTGACGATCCACAATATCATGAAAGAGAACGTCTCGACCTATATGCCGGGATTTACCCATCTGCAAAAAGCCCAGCCCGTCACGGTGGCACATCATTTCGGAGCTTATTTTGAAATGTTCCGCCGGGACCGCGGAAGACTCCGCGACATCTACGACCGGATGAACTACTGTCCGCTCGGCTCAGGCGCTCTGGCGGGGACCACGTATCCTCTGGACCGGGATCTCACAGCCTCGATCCTGAATTTTGACGGTCCCACACTAAACAGCATGGACTCGGTCTCTGACCGGGATTACCTCATTGAGCTTCTCAGCGCACTTTCTACGATCATGATGCATCTGAGCCGCTTTTGTGAGGAAATCATCGTGTGGAACTCGAATGAATACCAGTTTGTGGATATTGACGACTCCTATTCGACCGGCAGCAGTATCATGCCGCAGAAGAAAAACCCGGACATCGCTGAGCTTGTGCGTGGGAAAACAGGACGTGTCTATGGCGCACTGATTTCCCTTCTCACGACGATGAAGGGCATTCCGCTTGCCTATAATAAGGATATGCAGGAAGATAAAGAACTCACTTTTGACGCCATTGACACCGTAAAGGGATGCCTTTCCCTCTTTAACGGCATGATCGCCACGATGAAGTTTAACAGGGAACGGATGGAATCCAGTGCGAAAAACGGTTTCACTAACGCTACTGACGCCGCTGACTATCTTGTAAACCACGGTGTGGCTTTCCGTGATGCACACGGTATCATCGGCCAGCTTGTCCTCACATGCCTTGAGAAAAATATTTCACTGGATGAACTTCCGTTAGAGGAATATAAGAAAATCTGTCCGGTGTTTGAAAGTGATATTTATGACGCCATCTCAATGACTACATGCGTAGAAAAAAGAAACACCATCGGGGCCCCTGGTTCACAGGCAATGGAACAGGTGCTGGCGATCAACGAGAGATATTTGATGGAGATTTAAGAAGAACGAATCCCTCCTACAAAAACGAATCCAGATCCACCCTCTCAAACACTTCAAGCTCTCCGCCGCGCGTGGCGTTATAGATCGTAACCCCCCGTTTGATCGCATGTTCCTTTAAAAGCGTGTACGCATTCAGTGAACCGTCAAGGAAATATTTCTCATAGTCCTTTCCGTCGATCCCAAGTCGTCTCATCCGGTCCATGATCTTTTTGGCATCCCGCTGCTTTAACTTATCATCGGTATACCCCTGGATAAAGTGGGTATTTCCCGAAAAAGTGGATGTACAGTCACATCCGATGAGATAGATTTCAGAAAATCCCATGTAAACTGCCATCTCGATCATAAGAGACATGACAGTCGAACCGGACGGAATATAGTAAGCAAGCGGCGAGCGCTTTACTTTATACTGTTTCTTGGCTATGTTATAGAGGATGACCGGCTTTCTCGGCTTATTCCGGAAAATATTATAAGTCGTGATATTCGTAAAAAGCGGAATATCCTTGATCGCCTGATTGATCTCCTCACTCTGGAACTTCGCACAGATCCGGTCGATCAGGAAATAATAATCCGGCCTCCAGTCTGTCTCATGAAATGCTTTTGTGACGAGATTACATCCAAACGTGATCTCTCCTTTTTTCTGCAGCGCCTCCAGATCCGATATCCTAAGGCTCGGACCATTTCCCACGAGGAAGCATCTCTCTCCCTTATGTTTATTCTTATACGAGCGCAGAAGCCTGCTGTTCGCCGTAAAACATAACCCCATACAGCGGAAAAATCCGGAGACGGCGATGTAACCGTCACGGAATGACTTTCGTATGACATTTTTCGTATGGATGACCCATTTGTAAAACCGGAATGCCGGCCCAAGTTCGGTACGCACCGTCGCCCTGGCGACACGTCTGGCCGCATGGGCATCATCCAGATAATTAAATTTATCCGTAAATGCTTTATATTTTTCGTCATATTTGAAATTCGTAAACTGATCCCGGATCGCATGCACAAGATCGTCCTGCGTCTTTACGATCGGGCCCGGAAGCTCGTTGATATCAAAATAAAAATCCCGGATCTCACCCTGGTACTCATCCAGATCATACATATAAAAGACCATCGGACGCTTCAGATTTCCATAGTCAAACATGGTAGAAGAATAGTCTGTGATCATCAGGTCGCTGATGATATAGAGATCGTTCACATCATCTACCTCGGTCACATCGATGACGCCCGGCACATCATGGGCAACATCCTTAAATCCGATCTGGTGATGCGCACGGAACAAAAGAACATACTCCTCCCCGAGTTCTCCCATAAGGGAAGAAAAATCGAGTTCGGTATTGTACTGGAAGCCCTCTCCTTTTTTGAACTGGTTGTCCCGCCATGTCGGCGTATAGAGGATGACCTTTTTGTCTTTCGGCACTCCGATCTCCTCTTTGATGCGCTCTGTATCCTCTTCGGTAAACTTAAACAGAGCGTCATTTCTCGGATAACCGGTCTCCAATATGATATTTTTCCTGTGGCTTTTATCCAGACGGAACGAAGAGATCATTTTTTCCGAAAAGAATTTTGACGGAGAGATCAGGTAATCCATCTTTCTCCCCTTGATGTAATATTTTTTATGCATTTCTGCCAGCGACTGTCTCGGATCCACCTCATACTCAATATCATTTCCGAGCTTTTTTAACGGCGTCCCGTGCCACGTCTCCACATATACCTGATGCGGACGCGGAATGAGATAGTTTGGCAGCGCCACATTGTTAAACCAGTATTTTGCCTTCGCATAAAGAATAAAGGCCGAACGGGAGTCCTTCTTTACGACCCTTGTGTGCCGCCTCACTTTGAGATCCGCATGCGCCTCCACATCATTGACGATCCAAACAAACCGAAAATCGAGATACCGCTCATCTTCCATAAGCTCCTCATAGATCGCCCGTAGATTTCCACCGCACCGCTTTCCGCTGAACGCCTCAAATACGATAAGGTGCTCGTTCAAAAACGGGTGGGTCAGGCAGCAAAACCAAAATTTCAGCCTTTTCTTTAAAAATCGCTTGTTTTTATTTGAAAGTAGTCCACTCATAATTTCCCTCATTTCTGCGTTGCTTCCTGCGCATTCAGTTGATATCATTTCCAGATCAGGATGGTTTTCCCGAATTCTTTATGGATATCCGTCTCAAACGCCTTCTTCATATCACCGATCGAGTTGATCTCGAATCTGGCTCCGACAATATTTCGCAAATACTCCGGAATCTCCGGATTTGACTCATAAAGCCCGATCGTGCGGATAAAATCCGCCCGTCCACTCCGGCTGCTGCCAAACATCCGAAGCCCTTTCTCCAACATCATCCGCGTATTGATCGACACCGGATTTTCAGATACACCAAGGATTGCGATCGTCCCCTCCGGGTTAATGTAATCAATGATCTGATTGATCGCCCGGGGCGATCCCTCGCCTCCTACACATTCGATCGCGTGGTCAAAATGAATGTCCTCCGGGATATCCGTCACAAGAAATGTATCATCAGCAAAGGTAAAATCCGACAGCTTGTCCCTGTTTAAGCCAAAAATGTAAAGTTTCGTGTCCGGAAACATCGCCTTAAAAAATACAGCCGTGATATACCCAAGATTTCCATCTCCCCATAATCCGACAGCCTCTCTTTTTGAATGGGCGATCCGGTCAAAACGGGTCAGGGCGTGAACGCTCACCGATACGATTTCAGTAAAGGCAGCCACACACGGATCGATTCCTTCCGGCATCTTTACAAGGCGGTCTCTGCGCATCTCAACCACATCCTGCATAAACCCATCAAATCCGCTGGCCCGAAACTGCGAATCCGTCCGGTAATTTTCTGCGATCACATCATGCTCTTCATCCCCCGGCTCTTCGACGATCTCTGCCGGTGTATTCGGTATCATGACAACCTTCTCACCGGGAGAAAAAATCCCCTCCGGATCGTACACCACCTGCCCGATCCCCTCATGGATGAGAGCCATCGGCAGTTTCTTTTTCAGGATCTCATGAGCCCGTTTTCCCTGATAATATCTCTGGTCGGCGTTACAGATGGACAAATGGGTGGGACGCACGATCACATTCCCACTGCCCAGGTCAATATCCGTAAATTCTACCTCAAACCGTCTCGGCGCTACGAGACGGTAAACTGCATTCAGCATACTCGATCTTCACCTTTCCATGCAAATAATCAGTTTTCACCATATATCAATGCTTCTGCCACACGCAGGTCATACGGATAGGTGATCTTTATGTTAAATACCTCCCCGTCCACGATATGGACCTTTTCCCCTTTCATGACAAAAATCTTTGCGGCATCCGTAAGCAGTTCCTTTTCCTCCGGGCTCAGCGCATGATACAGATTTTTCAGTTTCAATGCCTTAAACGTCTGCGGCGTCTGTCCCTGATACATTTTCCGCCGCTCCGGAATCTCACTGATGATCTTATTATCCTCACTGCACACGATCGTATCCGTAGCCGCCACTGCCGTGTCGCAGGCGCCATATTCTTTCGCATAGCGGATATTGTCCTCTAAGATCCGCTGTGTCACAAATGGGCGCACCGAATCGTGGGTGACGATGATCGTCTCCTCGTCGAGGTTTCCCTGCCCTTCAATATAATCAATGGCATTCATGATCGTCTCATTCCGGCTCTCACCGCCCGCGAGAACGACGATCCTTTCTGCCGTATCTGTAATATATTTTTTTATCAGATTCTTCGTGTGGGTCAGCCACTCCTGCGGGCACAGCACAAGAACCTTTTCAAACTCACTCTGCATATAAAACTTTTCCAGTGTATGGATGAGAATTGGCTTATCACCGATCAAAAGATACTGCTTGGGCTTTCCCACATCTCCCATACGGCTGCCCACGCCTCCTGCAAGTACTACTCCGTAAATCATAGTTTACCTCATTTCTGCACCGCTTCTGCCATGCTTTCTTTTTTGCACAAGTACATTTTAATGCTTTTCCACGGAAATGTAAAGAACAGCTTTATTCTTCCCCGGAGCGTAAGAGGTGTAACAGTCAAGACCCTCTTTTCAAGCCGCAGTAAATAACCATCCCGGATACAACCCCCCCGGGGCTCATCCTCCTCTATGCCGATCCCCTCATCAAACCCGATGCGGATCCTTGCATTGTACCGATCCCGCCAGCAATACATAAAACGAAATCCGGCACGCTTACTTCCCACATCCAGTTCCACCCGGAACTTCTTTCTCGTAGAAAGCCTCTCTCCGAGAAACGTAACCTCTTCCGCCTCCTCGAACACAATATCATGTCTTTTATTTTTATGATCCATGAAAAAATACCGGATCTCGCTCTCCGGAAGAGGCAGCGTCACATTCCCTCTTATGTTAAATCTACCTTTATTATTTTGAATCTCATCAATGACAAAAGGGATCTCTTTTAGGAAGAGGACCGGCAGATTATGATATGTCAGCTTTCCGCCCCGGTACACAAGCACTTTTCCGATGTCCTCCCCATACTTAAAAGAAAGGATCCGGACAAGCAGATCTTCCGGAATGCACCCGCAGCTGCAGATAATGTCATCATCGATCTGTTCGAGAACACTCTTTAACGGAATGGCCTCCTCCTGTCCCAGAACCGAAAACAGATGAAAGAGATCTTTGATCAGAAGGCTCTGGTAAAAGGGCGGGACTTCCCCATATTTTTCCCGAACCATCGAAAGCACTTCACGGTACGCTTCCGGTGCCGTCCCATAAGTCCCCTCTCTGCGGCAGCGGTAAACGTGTCTTGTATCCGGCTTCCTCTCCGGTTCCTGTTCAAACACGCCAAACGTCTCTTCCTGCAAAAAGATCCGGCATAGTGTAACGAAATCCACCTCTTTATATGGTTCCAGAAGTTCTTTTCTGACCATGATACGGGCAGGATTCAGTGTGGCTGCCTCGTACTCATCTCCGATATATGCGATCTGATCCCGGCAGCCACACATTTTCCCGGTAAATACAATGATACGCACCTTTTTTCCTGTCGTCCGGATGAAACGTTCCAGTCTCTTCCTGCTGGAAACATCCATCTCCTTTTCTGACTCTCCGATCGAGAAATGCCTGACATATGGCGTCAGAAACACAAAATCATCTATCTTTGTACCCATGCTGCGAGCCTCCTTTGCAAAACAGCAACGCCATCACCTGCCAAGCGCACGGATCTCCTCATATACACGCTGGCAGTTTTTATCATCAAACCACTCGTAAAACCGGTCTCCCCGCTCATCATAAAGAGGTTCCAGCTGACACCCGCCTTTCACGGCATCCACGATCGCCTGCAATGTCGTCTCATAATCATAACACACAGGACCCAGTCCATCCCATTCATATTCAAAATACCCTTCCGAGTAAATCTGTCCCCGAAAAAAGGTATCCCTGTCAAAATGCGTATAGATGACCGGCTTTTTCAGATAGGCAAAATCAAATGCCACACTCGAAAAATCGGTGATGAGCAGGGCATTTTTCTGAAATTCTTCCTGATAATCGATGCCGTCCCGCACAACCTTTATCGTGTCATTATCTGTAAAATCCCCGGTCTGTACTTTATGTTGGGGATGTAGAAAAAATTTCCCCGTGTATCCATGCTCTTTCATTACCCGGATCAGCCGCTCATCATTGATCAGGGACTGATAAAACCGATAGAACTCCGACTGCTTAAACAGCGGGTTGTACTCCCGCTCGCCGGTGTCATTATTCACTCTGCCAGCGAGGAAAAAGCGCCAGGTCGGCATAAATACAATGGATTTCTCCGGAATTATATCCTGTTTTAAGTTGTCATATCTCGGCAGTCCGGTCAGCTTTACGACCGTTTCATCATAAAAATAATCTCCCTCCAGAATGGAACGGTATTCCGGTTTTGCCGATGTGACAAACATCTGAAGGTTTTTATTGAACTTATTCAGCCACTCCGACAGATCGTCTTTGATGATCCCGTGCTGTAAAAAGACATAATTGTATTTGTACAGATCACGGATGTAGTTACTGTCATTGTCCCACGGATTAAAAATATTATCCTCACCCTGCGAAGAAATGATGTTTTTTGCTAAAAGTACATTTAATTTATGCCTGAATTTTCGGAAAGGCAGAACCGGTCCTACCTGTTTCATTCTCTCATAATCGGCACAATCCCCGGAAATCACAAAAAATGAGCGGATATCTTTTTCCTCATTTTCCCTGAGGAATTTATAAAAATGCTCGGCGTTGTCTCCTGCCACATTGATCCGCTCCATAACGATCCATCTCTCTTTCTTCCGGAACGGACGCATCACATAGTATAAGATGCGGTATCCGGCAATCGCAGCCTTCCGGTCACGGATGCAGCGGAATAAAAGACGAAGCTCTTTTGCCACATGTGACAGAAAACGCTTCTTTTGAATATGAAAACATTGTTTTTCCCCATCATACCCGATCATATAACCGCCATCGTGATAATAAAGTTCTTCCACTTCATGGCTCAGATGAGAAAATTTCCCAAACTTTACATGCAGCTTTCTCGGAGGTTTCTCTTTATAACAGCCATATACCGTATACTGACCTGCTCCCTCTAACGGAAGGGCCACCTCATATCCCCTGACCCGCATGATCTCTCTTCCCATTATGACTGCTCTCCGGAATCCCGCTGGAGAGGTTACGATATCAAATGTTTTCCCGTCACCGTCCTCGACATAGATGCGAATATCATCTGCGAAAGGGCACCAGATCCGCCCGGAGAGATGGAGCATGCCCTCCCGGATCTCCAATACATCAAGAGAAAAAAGAGATTTTGCCTGCATACTGTAGAGACGGACATTATTAAAATAGAAAACTCCTTTACGGTATTTGAGTTTTGTCGTAATATCATACCCATATTTCAGCGACAGGGCATAAATCTTATACTCCACATACATTTTATCCGGACGACAGATCAGATCATCATCCAGATAAGAAAGTATTTCCTTTAAATGCGCCTCATAAGTTTCTTGCTCTTCTTTTGTTAAAACGTCTGTTAAATCCTCTCTTAACCTCCACTGGAGTTCATTCAGAACAAGATACTGAATACAGGGAAGGACAAAACCATGCGTTTCAATGGATTCGCGGACGAGTTCCAGATGATACACCTTTGGTGTCTCCAGATACCATTGCTTTGGCATCTTCCTGCCTTTTTCGTGTAAGAAATTTTTTTCCCTCTCTGACTTCCGGTAACGGGCCTCCGCCACCACTCCGTACCTGCATCGTTCCAACAGGATAGAATTCAAAAACTTAGCATCCGCTTCAAAGTCCAGCCTCTCATCAAACCGATGGCTGGAAAGTATCTCCGCTTTTACAAAACATCCCGCCACATGTAACGGAATCTCCTGATACTGATCGAGTACATCGACGATCTGGTTTCCCCTCTTATCCCCGGACAGGCGGCACGATACCAGATCGACCACGTCCTGTTTCTTCTCAAAAAAATCATACACAGCCCGGAACCCTGACTTCGTCCAGCGCCCGCCTGCCATCGCAAAATTCACATACTTTCCCTGCACACATCCGATTCCATCGTTCCTCGCCGCACGGATGCCTCCGCCCGCCTGTTTTTCATACACGATATGATCCGGATGTCGTTTTCGATATTCCAGACAGGTCTCCTCCATGTCCCGGGCAGCGCTCCCATCACCCACAAGTATGATCTGGACGTTTCCCTCAAAACCGATATCCTGGCTGATGACAGAATCCAATGTCTCACGGAGAGCTTTGGCGTCATCTCCGACCGGGATCACCACCGAAAATTTGAATTTATACTCCATCCGCTCTCTCCTTTTTCCGCATCACGAGATACAGCACGAAAACAAAAAATCCTGCGACCGTAAGAATGCCTCCCACCCCCGCATAAGGCGTCCGGTAGAAAAGCCGGATGCTGTGATCGCCCGCCTCTGTCTCAAGCGCCATATACGCCGTGTCAGCCCTTAAAATCTCCGCCTCTTTTCCGTCTATCTCAGCATGCCATCCCTCGCTATAAGGAATCTGGAAAAACAAAAGCTTTTTCTCATCCAGGGAAATATCCCCGCTCACGCTGTTTTTCCGGATCAAAAGGTTCTGCAGGGTATCTTCTTTCCGGTTCCGGACCGCCTCCTCATAACCATCCATTTTTTGTGTATACAGCCTCAATCCAGAGAGATTGAACTCACCCTGGCACTCAAACCGTATCGTACACTCTGTACGTCTCCCTTCACTTAAACCAAGATTAAACAAATATTCATCTCGGCCAAAATACCAGTTCCACTCATTTGTCAACGCCCGTATCGTTTTTTTCGTCCCACCGCCTCTTACTGTAATATCACAATACGTCCGGTTTTTCCGGGTGATCTGGAAACCATTCAGGCTGACATAAAACTCCCCGGCGTCTGATTCCTCAAAGACAAGCTTTAGCACCGCATTTTTCTTTTTTATGCGTACTTTTCCATCATCACGGATCTCAATCCCCTTCGATTCCCCGATCTGATATGGGATCATGGTAAGATCCTGCCCCGGATCTGTATCCGCCTCCTGTCCCTCTCCCAGATCCTCCTTTACCCCTTCGACCTCTTTCTCCAAAAAGACCGTCTGAAGCATCTGCCTCTGCTTGCGGAGTCCATCCGGCACCGCCTCTTCCTGCCGGTCGTTCTCCTGTTTTCCCTCCTCTCTCACATAACTGTCAAATGTGATGCCAAGAGGGAGAAAATAATTATTCTCATAAAGCTTGTAAGACTTCCCGCCCCTCTTAAAATCCTTCACGAAACGATAACCGTAAGGAATAGCCTCTTCCCTGTCTGCCTCCACTGCATAATACCGCACCGAGGCGAGCGTCTCTAAAAATGTCCGGCCATCCAGGCCGTCGACCTTAAACATGCTGTCAAGTACTCCGCCATCGTCCACTTCCAGCAAATAGCGGAGACGGTTTGGATTGGAAATGCTAAAATAGCTGGATACACTGTAATTCCCATTTACAGCGGCCGCATTTTCTGTCGCCCTTACGGACGCATCCGTCCGGTAAAACTCCCCGTCGCCACAGACCGGGATCTCCGCCTCCGGTGTAGACGAAACCGTCGAAAATGCCTCTCCCGAATCCACAAACTCTTCCAGATATCCCTGTCCCCTTCCACTGAATAAAAACCATCCGTTTCCGATGATATTTACCGCGGTCACCGCCGCCAGGACAGCCAGCGCCACATTTGCCGGAATCCGGCGCACTTCCCGGACAGCCAGTATGAAAAGAGTCACCATAAGAAAGATAAATCCAAACCATCCGTACAGTTTATCCACATCCGAAGAAAACAGCAGCACTACCAGATACAGAAACGACGCCCCTGCACACACGATTAATTTTTTCCGTCCGGGGCGAAGGAGTTCCGGAAGCGCATAGACCGTTCCTGCCGCATACACAAATGTCACCAGATACAAAAAACGCCCCGATACATAGGAGAAGCCATTCATCATATATCCGCCAAACGGAAGGAGCATCAGCACTGTCCATATAATTATATTTACTTTTAATATTTTATTCATTTTCCGGCCACACAGGAAAAAGACTACAAGGGCCGGGAAAACAAGAGACACCATCCCCAGATAGTCCCAGGTGATCCTCGGCGGGCCGATCAGCCTTGTAAAGATGGCCTGATACCGGTTCGCACTGAAAAAGAACAAATTTCCCGGAGAAACCGAACTCTCGCTCCGGTTCCCCGAAACAAAGGCGACGATCGCGGGCAAAAACAGTACCGATGACATCAATACTCCGGTGACATAACAAAAAACACATCTTCCCACCGCTGCAAACGTTTTCTTTAATGAACGTCTCCCGTTCTTCACAAGCACCCACACCAGTGCATAGACTGCGAGAAAGATCGTGTTCATAGTAAAAAAATAAAATCCGTTAAGCGCTGTAAAAAACACCATGACGATCAAAAGCGTAAGCCGTTTTCCCTCCAATGCCCTCTCAAGACCGATGACAGAAAGCGGCAGAAAGATCATCGGGATCACAAAAAACGGATGCTTTACCGCCACATGGAGCACATACCCGGAAAATGCATAGATGAGCGCCCCGATCAATGTACATCCATAGCTTCTTCCCTTCTTCCGGCAAAAATAAGAAAATGCAAGGCCTGCCAGATAAATACGGAAGATGACAAGAAAATCATACAGATACTCCATTCCGGCATCCGGCATGAGGGCAGCAAAAAACGTAAGAGGATCACCCAATCCGTAAAAATTAAGAGTGGTAATGATATCCTCCCCCATCCCGAGGGAGAAATCAAACATCGGGAGCACAAAATCCCCGTGCAGAAAACCGGAAACGACCTCCCGGTAATACCTGCCCAGATAAACGAGCGCCGCATAGTGCTGTTTGATGCCATCATAATCCCAGATAAAGGACTTTCCGTTTTTCAGGAACAGAAAATAAGTACAAAAGGTGATCCCTGCAAAGGCAAGGGAAAAGAAAAGCAAAAAGCAGAGCGCCTTTTGCTTTTTCAATTTCTGCATCACTTACAGACCTCCGTAAAATATGCTTCCAGTGAAGAGACGATCTTAGCGCCCTCTGCCTCGTTCTCCCCCTTCACGAGATAGTACATCTTGATCTTTGGCTCTGTTCCTGATGGTCTTACAAGCACGTTGATATCATTTTCCATATTAAATTCTAACACATTGGATTTCGGAAGTTCACCGACTCCCGCCTCATAATCCTTCACTCCGGCAAGCTTATAACCCGCGATCTCTGACGGTGGATTTTTCCGGAGCGTCTCCATGAGGCCGGACATTTTCTCTGCCCCGCTGGCTCCCTCAAACGTGATCGACTGCAGAGCTTCCTTAAAGCATCCATATTTCTCATACAGGGAATCAAGCACCTGGATCAGAGAAAGCCCTTTTGCCTTATAGTGGGCAAACATCTCGCAGATCAAAAGAGAGGCATTGACGCCATCCTTATCCCTGACATGTCCCCCGCTCAGATATCCATAACTCTCCTCAAATCCAAAGATATAGCGGTCTATTTCACCGTCCGCCTCTAAAAAGCCGATCTGCTCACCGATAAATTTGAATCCGGTCAAAACCCGTCTCACCTCGACGCCGTAATCCGCTGCGATCTTATCGATCATCTTTGTGGATACGATCGTAGTCACAACGACCGGATCCTTCGGCATCATAGCGTTTTCTTTATATGTCTTGCAAATATAGTCAAATAAAAGGATTCCCATCTGGTTTCCGGAGATCAGACGGTAATCACTGCCATCTTTCACCGCCACGCCCACACGGTCACAATCCGGGTCAGTCGCCAAAAGAAGGTCGCTTCCGATCTCTTTCGCCTTTTTCAGCCCGACTTCCAAAGCCTCACGGATTTCCGGGTTCGGGTACGGACAGGTCGTAAAATTACCATCCGGCATCTCCTGCTCCGCAGGGATCGTAATCTTTGTATATCCATTTTCCTTCAGGCATCTTGTCACCGGCATACGTCCGGTACCATTGAGCGGTGTATACACGATCGAGACATCCTTATCGATCTCTTTCGGATTCAGAGCCCTCTCTGACACAGCATCGATAAACCCGGTGATGACACCCTCTCCGATCAGCTCGATCTTTCCCTGTGCACAGCCCTCATCAAAATCCATCTTCTTTACATCATCAAACACATCCACGCTGTCGATTTCTTTTAAGATGGCTTTCGCCGCCTCTAATGTGATCTGGCATCCGTCAGGGCCGTATACTTTATATCCATTATATTTTGCCGGGTTATGGCTCGCTGTCACCACGATCCCTCCATCACAGTGAAGCGCCCGCACCGCATAAGAAAGCGCCGGTGTCGGCATCAGTTCTTTATAAATATGCACCTTGATACCATTTGCCGCAAATACGCCTGCCGCCGTCTGTGCAAATACATCGGATTTGATCCGGCTGTCATAAGCGACCGCAACCGATGGCATCTCCCCGGAGCCCTTTACCTGATTCAGATAATTGCTGTAGCCCTGTGTCGCTTTCGCCACCGTATACACGTTCATCCGGTATGTCCCGGCGCCGATCACACCACGCAGTCCTCCGGTTCCAAATTCAAGTTCCCGGTAAAAGCGGTCATAAACCGCCTCATTATCCCCCTGGATACTCTCCAACTCCTTAAGCAGGTCTGCTTCCTTTACCTGTTCCATCCATCTTTTATAAATCGCTGTTGTCTCCATATCTGACACCTTTCCTTTCTCACTTTATACATGCCGTTTCTTTCATCTTCCCGATCATCCTGCGGATCCCCTCTTCAAATGAAACTTTGGGAACCCACCCTGTATCCTCATAAATCCTCGTCGTATCCGGTATGAGATTTGCCAGTCCCTCCGCATTCGGCACACACTTTTCATAGGCATAATCTCCCCTGCCGCCACAGAGTTCATGCATCTTTTCCACATAGTTCCTGAGAGGCATCGTCTGGCTCTCCCTCCCGGCGACATTATAAAGGCTGTCCTCCCGGATCTCAGCGTCAGAAAACATGAGAGCGATAAGTGCTTCCACCAGATCATCAATGTATAAATAATTCCACTGCTGGGTACACGCCCCAAGTTCCATATAGCCGCCCTCTGAAAATGTTTTCAGACAGGTACAGACTAAGGAAGACGGATGATCTCCAAAACCGTATACGCTGAATATCCTCGTGTGGATGTACCCGATCCCGGAGACGCCCTCTTCGTTCCATTTTTTACACATGCTCCGGGCGCGCTCATAAAATTCCCGTTTTGCCTTCCCGTACTCGGACACCGGATGGCACTCTCTTTCCTCATACATCACATCCGGACACTGTCCGTATTCCGCCTGGGAACCACTGAATAAAAATCTTCTGCACCCGATGTTTTTCGCACCTGTCAGCGCCTTTAGGGAATCCTCCACGTTTTTTTGCTGTACATCCTGTTTCTTCCGGTTCTCACTGCCGCTCCCATCCCATCCGAAATGGAAAAAATAATCACACGGTGATGAGATCATCGTCTCAATCCGGTCCAGTTTCTCCAGTTCACTCTCGATCACCACGAGATTTTCCTTCTCCTCCGGAAGCGCTTTCCGGTTTGCTGAAGCGGGCCGGACGACCGCATACACAAAATGCCCGTCTTCTAACAGTTTTTTTACCAGAGTCGAGCCGAGAAAGCTGGTCGCCCCTGTCACCACGATTCGTTTCATCTGTCTTCCCTTTCCTTACTATATACGGACCATCACCTTTACAAGTCCCTCCGGCTTATCCCGCATCATATAAAGGGCCTCTTCGATCTTATCAAAACCATGTAACGTATGCGTCACCAGTTTTTCCGGTGTGATCCGCCCGTACTGAGCCATTTTAAGCATCCGCTCAATGCGGGCCCTGCCGCCTTTGGCAAGTTCTGTATGGATGGTCTTTCCGGCCATCCCCCGGCCGCCGGAGAACTTTGGAAATGGGAGGTTTCCGGTACCGCCAAAATAATTCACATTCGATACGGTTCCAATTCCATAGCGCACCATATCAACAGCCTGTGAAAACGCCTCGTCCCGTCCTCCACAGATCACGACGCTGTCCGCACCGATCCCGCCGGTCATCTCCTTCACCCGTTCCACGATATCTCCATCTTTATAATTCAAAATATCCGTCGCACCAAATTCCTTCGCAAGTTCCACGCACTTTGCCCGGCTTCCTACCGCAATGATACGCGCCGCACCGAGAAGACGCGCCCCTGCCACCGCCATAAGACCGATCGGGCCGATTCCGAGAACAACCACGGTATCTCCAAATTTAATATCCGCAAACTCTGCCCCCGTAAATCCCGTTGTCACAACATCGACACACATAAGAGCCTGTTCTAACGTCACCCCTTCCGGAATGTTAGCAAGCGTCGTGTCCGCATCCGGGATCAGGAATTTCTCTGCAAATACCCCCGGCTGGCTTCTTCCGAGCTGATGTCCGGAAAATGGCGCCCCTGCATGATTAAAATTATGTTCCTGTATACTGAGTGCCCGCCAGTCCGGCGTAATAGCCGGGACAGCTACGACATCCCCCGCTTTAAAATCCCGAACCAGCTCACCTGCTTCCAAAATCTCTGCCACGCACTCATGGCCAAGGATCAGGTTTGGCGCTTTGGGGGAACCGCCGCCAAATACTGTGTGTACATCGGACGTACAGGGTGCTACGGCAACCGGCCTTAAAATGGCCCCATAGGGCGTCAGTTCCGGCTCCGGTGAGTCATGCCACCCCACCTTGCCCGGTTCGATCAAAACAAAAGAATTCATACGAAAATCATTCCTTCCCAAAAATATTTTTGCCCCTTTACAACGTTTCCAGATGATCACTCCGAAGCGTCATGATCGTCACATCTTCACCGAAATTGTTCCGGATCGACTCCGAAATCTCCTCGGTATATCCCGGCGCCACGATCAGGATCACATCGACAGGCTCCTCATGAAAATAGTCCGCCGCCACGATCGGCAGATGCGAAGTCGGCGCAAAACGCCCCTGCTTAAACGGCGCCGAATCAATGATATATCTGGCAGTCTCCTTCAGACACGTCGTAGCCGCCAGTGTAAATCCCTGATGGCTTGCCCCCCAGACCGCCAGTGTCCTTCCCTCCTTGTTCAGAGAATCTGTCAATTTCCGGATCTCATCACAAATAATATCGTAACTTGCCTCCATCGTGGAAACATCGACTGCCGCCACTGGTTTTACTGTTTTATTCCCTCTCGGAATTTTTCTTACAATGACTGCGCAGGTATCCCGGTTCACCATCTCTTCCTCTAACACCTCAAACCCGTGCAGCGCCAGAAGATTCCCCAATGTCTCAAAACTATAATAAGCGATATGATCCCGGATCAGCTCATAATAACCGTCATACCGGAGGATATACTCAAGGCTTGGAACCGTCACCAGTCCCATTCCACTCTCTGTCAGATTATTCCAGATACAGTCTAACATCACACCCGGTTCCGGCTGATGCTCCAGAAAATTAAAGGATAAAAAGACGTCATAGGGACCATTCTCTCCCAAAACCGTATCCGCCTCTTCCGTGAATCCGCGCACCACATCAAGTCCTTTTTCACACGCCAGCTCCACGAGATTCTCCCGGTGCTCCACGCCATAGGCCTGTACCGGAAATTCAGCGAGCACACCTAAAAATTCTCCCTGTCCGCATCCCACCTCGATAAATTTTTTGCCCTCAAGGCCGTAGGTATCGATCAGATGTGCATATTGTCTGCGGCGAAGTTCCACCATCGTCGTTGTAAATCCTCCGGAGCGGATCACATCCCGGTAATAATCCACCGGCTCGCAGTCAAACTGAACGAGACCGCAATTTACACACTGGTGGAGGTTCAGGGAAACACCATGATCCGTTTTCACCTCATCCGCATCCGGGATGTTCTGGGCAGAAGCCGGCATCCCATCAAAAGAAAGCAGCGCCTTCCCCCCTAATTTTTCTCCGCAAACGATACAATGCTTCATTCCATCTCTCCTCTCCAATAATCCAACGTATCCCTCAGCGTCTGCTCCAGACTGATCGTCTGTCTCCAGTCCGTGTGCTCTGTGATCTTTGTGATATCCGCCACGATGATCGGCACATCGATCGGCCGCAAACGCTCTTTTTCTACCTGTATCTCTATCTTTTGTCCTGAAATTTCTATGATCTTATTCAGGATCTCTTCGATCGGATAAGCAGTTCCCGACCCCACATTATAGGTCTCGCCGCTCTTTCCCTGTCTCACCAGGCACTCATAGGCAGCCACTACATCCCTCACATCTGTAAAATCTCTCTCTGCTTTGAGGTTTCCTACATGGATGACCGGCTCCCGTAAGCCCTTCTCTGCCTCTACGACCTGTTTACAAAAATCCGATACGACAAACTGCGGGGACTGTCTCGGACCCACGTGGTTAAATGCACGGACCATGACAAGATTCAGATCGTATGCCTTTGCATAAATACCGGCGATCATATTCTGACAGCTCTTTGTCGCCGCATAGATATTTCCCGGACGCAATACGGTATCTTCTACGATCGGAACTTCATCCGGCCGGATCCGCCCGTATTCCTCACCTGAGCCGATCAAAAGCACTCTTCCCTTATATTCCATTTCCTTTAGTATATCCAGGAGAACCAACGTCCCTTTTATATTGACATCTACTGTAAGCTGCGGATTCGACCATGATACGGCCACCGAACTCTGTGCAGCCAGATGAAAGATATAATCCGGGGCATGATCTTTCATCACCTGTTCCATTTCTTCTTTTACGAGAAGGTTCATATCTACTACTTCATAATCCGCCCCCGGGATCTCCTCGTTCTTCATCTTTGTCGAACAGACCTGATATCCACACTGCTCTGTCAGGTATTCCGCCAGATATTTTCCTACAAATCCGGCCCCGCCGATAATCAATGCTTTCTTCATATCCTACCTCATTTCTGCACATCCGGCAGGCGCCGCAAAACAAACGTCCTGTGACCAGATGGCTGAACTATAATAAACCACGGGTGTCACGCCCGCGCAAATAACTGAAATAGATAAGCCGACAGCATCCACCTGTCAGGCTTACCTATTTCAGACATTTATCGTGAGCCTGGTAACTCTACCAGACTTATTATACAGACTGTATTTTGATTTCCTTCTCTACCAGAGCCATATCATTCTTTACCATTCTCTCCACAAGCTGGCTAAATGAAATCTCACGTTTCCATCCAAGCGTTTTCTCTGCCTTAGCCGGATCTCCCAGAAGCACATCCACTTCTGCCGGACGGAAGAATTTTGGATTTACTTTAACGATCGTCTTGCCGGTTGCCTTATCGATACCGATCTCGTCGACGCCTTCGCCTTTCCACTCGATTTCAATTCCCACATGTCCGAATGCGATCTCTACAAATTCGCGGACGGTACGGGTCTCTCCCGTAGCCACTACATAATCATCTGCTTTATCCTGCTGAAGCATGAGCCACATCGCATGCACATAATCTTTCGAATGGCCCCAGTCTCTCTTGGAATCCATATTTCCAAGTTCCACATAGTCCTGGACACCCAGCTTGATACGCGCTACGGCATCCGTAATCTTACGTGTCACAAATTCCATACCACGCCTCTCTGACTCATGGTTAAACAGAATTCCGGAGCAGGCATACAGATCATAGCTCTCACGGTAATTTTTTGTGATCCAGTGGCCATACAGCTTTGCCACCCCATACGGAGAACGCGGATAAAAAGGTGTTGTCTCTTTCTGAGGCATCTCCTGTACGAGACCAAACATCTCACTCGTCGAAGCCTGATAAAATCTTGCCTCCGGTTTTACTGTACGGATCGCCTCAAGCATATTGGTAACACCAAGTGCATCAATATCTGCCGTGGCAAGCGGCTGCTCCCAGCTCGTCGCCACAAAAGACTGTGCCGCAAGGTTATAGATCTCATCTGCCTGACTAATCCGCATTGCGCGTATCAGGGATACGACATCGGTCATATCTGCATAAATGAAATTCAGCTTGTCCTTGATATGCTCTACATTTCCATAATCCACAACGCTCTTACGCCGCATAATACCATATACTTCATACCCCTTCTCGAGCAGAAGCTCTGCAAGATAAGAACCATCCTGTCCTGTTATACCTGTAATCAATGCCTTTTTCATGATATCTCCTTTCAAAATCCAATCAATCTCTTTTATTTGATGATATTTTATATCTGATAACCTTAGATGTACTCATTTCTGTTACATATCCTAAGATTTTCAAGCACCTTCTTGATATCTCCCGCATGCCCTTTATCACAGATCAAAAGCGCATCCTCGGTATCTACTACGATCATGTCCTCAAGACCAACGGTAGCGATCAGCTTGTCCGAACCCTCGATGATCGAATTCTTCGTCTCCACCGTGATGACATTTCCCTGTACCGCATTTCCAAATTCGTTTGTCGAGCGGATCCGGCCTACTGCAAGCCAGGAACCCACATCATCCCATCCAAATGTACCCGGGAGCACATAGATGTTTTCTGCTTTCTCCATGATCCCATAGTCGATGGACTCCGAAGTGAATTTGGTAAATTCCTCCTCGAGCACGGCTTCCTGCTCTTCCGTGCCGATTGCATCCTTTATCTTCAAAAGCCCCTCATGTGTCTCCGGAAGGAATTTCTCGATATCTTTTAATATCGTGGAAATCTTCCACACAAACATACCGCTGTTCCAGAGATAGGACTCATCCGCCAGGTATTCTTTGGCTGTCTTTAAATCCGGTTTCTCGACAAAACACTCCACTCCGTATGCTCTTCCTTCACTCTGGTCCGGATCAAATTTGATATATCCGTACCCGGTCTCCGGATAATTCGGAGTGATCCCAATCGTCGTCAGGTTATCTCCCTTTTCGGCAACCGCACACGCATCCTTTAACACATCCACAAACATCGAGTTGTATTTGATGAGGTGGTCGGATGGAAGTACGATCATCAATGCATCATCATATTTTTTACCGATGTGCACTGCCGCCAGTCCCACGCATGGCGCCGTATTTCTTCCGACCGGTTCGCACAATATATTTTCCTCCGGTAGTTCCGGAAGCTGCTCCATCGCAAGTTTTTTATAATCCCGGTTCGTGACGATATAGATGTCCTCCATATCGACAAGGGGCCTTATCCTTTTCACGGTATGCTGGATCATCGTCACTCCGTCGTCGGTAAGGCTTAAAAACTGCTTGGGTAAATTCTTCCGGCTTTTTGGCCAGAATCTCTCTCCACGGCCGCCCGCCATGATCATAGCTGTTACTTTCATAATACGATTATTCCTTTCTGTACTCTATAGCTTAGACATCAGTATCTCATTTGTACCATATAGATAATATTCTCCAAATCCGGCCGGAATAAACAGACTATCTCCGGCTGAAAAATCATATCGCTTTCCCTTATGCTCCAGATAGCCGCTCCCCCGTGTAACTAACAGGGAATGGAACGTACTTCTGTCACACCAGAATTTTATTTTCCCGTTATTTATCCGTATCCTCAGCACACTGAAATAACGGCATTCAAACAGTCTCCGAAGCGTCCCCGCCTTTAAACACACTTCATTATTGTCAAAAACCTGCGAGGGGACGACAGGCGTCCTGTCGATCACATCAATTGCCCGGTCCACATGAAGTTCCCGGTAATTCCCATCTTTATCCTTCCTGAGATAATCATAGACCCGGAATGTCGTATTGGAATTCTGCTGGATCTCGGCGATCACCGCTCCCGCTCCGATCGCATGGATCGTCCCCGGATGGATAAAAAACACATCCCCGGCATGGATCTGCACCTTGTTCAGGACATCACAGATTGAACCATCTTCTATTTTTTCCTCCAGTTCCTCCTTTGATACCTTCCGGTTCAGCCCATAATATAAAAATGCCCGGGGCTTCGCCGAGATCACATACCACATCTCCGCTTTTCCTTCTTCCCCGGCTTCTCTCAGCGCCGTATCATCCGAGGGATGTACCTGAATCGACAGGTTTTCCCTGGCATCGATAAATTTGATCAAGATGGGAAATTTATCAGCCGGCCGGTACCCGGGTGATACAAACCGGGGGTTTTCCGCCAGTATCTCCCCGAGATGCCTCCCCTTATATCTTCCATTTTTTACAATATTTTCCCCATCGGGATGACAGCAAAGTTCCCAGCTCTCTGCTGTACATGCTCCACCTCCGGCCTTTCCAAACAGCCGCTCCAGTTCATGGCCTCCCCAGAGATAGTCCTTGTACACAGGAGATAGTTTCATTGGATACATATAGATATTACCTTCCTATCGTTTTCCAAACATCCGGACAAATGTAAGCTTGCATAATGTCTTGATATAACTCATGATAAAGGGAAGAAGACGTCTCTTTGACTCCCCGTAGATACGTTTATCAAACTCGATCGGAACCTCGCCGATCTTCAGCTTCTTGTCTGCCTTATTCAGACGCAAAAGCAAAAGGACTTCCTGCAGTACGTCATAATTATGGCATGTAAGAGATACCTTTTTTAACTGTTCCGTCTCATACATACGGTAATCCGTAGAAATGTCCTTTGCCTTGATCCCGAGGAACAAACGGAACATTCCATTTAAAATATGTGACATCACGATCGAACTCTTCGCATCATTTGTCTTTCCACCCTCGACATAACGGGAGCCAATGACCACATCACAATTCTCTTTTACAAATTTTTCATAAAGATCCGGTATATACTTAGGATTATGTGAACCGTCACTGTCCAGAATAAGAAATTTATCCATAGAAGCATATTTGATCCCGGTCTTGAAGGCCCCGGCAAACGCCGGCTCTTCCTGATTGATATATTTTGCACCGTATTCTTCACATACACCTTTTGTGTTGTCGAGAGGCTCTGCGGTGTCGATCACAAGAATCTCAAATTCTTCTCCTGTCTTTTTTACATTGTCGATAATCTGCGGCAATAACACTCTCAGATTTTCTTCTTCTTTATATGCCAACAGAACTACACTGATTCCCATGGTTTTTCCTCCAACGTTCTTCTACATTTCGCATAAGCACTTGCTCCGACTCCTTCGGAGTCTGCGCTCGCACTTCCTTCGCATAAGCACCTGCTGTGCTCCTTCGGAGCCCGCGCTCGCACTTCTTTCGCATAAGCACTCACTGTGCTCCTTCGGAGCTCCGAAGGAGCACAGTGTTCGTTACACTCACATACCTTCTCCGGGAAACAGCCTTGCCTGCAAGCAGACAGGCTGTCTCCCGGAGAAGGTGCGTTCGTGCTTATGCGTTCATTTTACCACATATTGCCTCATTTGAAAAGGTTTTTCTAGGCTTTCTGTTCATTCTGCCCGCTCTCTGACTTAAATGCCCACAGTTTATTCATAAAGAAATTGATCGGAATCGCAATGATCAGGCTGATGAGCGGAGCAACAAATTCGGAAATCCCACAGAGCCCGACCCAGACGATGGCCAGGACATTATTTAAGATAAGTCCGGTAAAACCATAGGAAACGTAACTCTTAAACAATGCCTTCCCAAAATTCCTGCTCTGCCCCTCTTCCAACGTAAACACAAACCTGTTATTCAGTAAGAAGGATACAAAAACACTTATGATAAAAGCTATGATATTCGCCACATAAACAGCTGCCGGGGCTCCAAAAACCTCAAACTGCAAAACTCCGGTCTTTCGGAAACTCAAGAGGCTGATCAGATTGATCACATAGGAAAACACTGTATTCCACACACCGACGAGCCCGAATTTTACAAACTGTATCAAAGAATCCCACTGCTCCTCCGTCGGCTCGATCCTGCAAAGTTTAAATACCAGTCCGAAAACTGCCCTTACGATCGTCTCGATCATATTCCAGAGTTTTGCGCTAATTCCATCCATTTCCTTTTCATCCTTTCAAGTATACCGTGATTCGTTTTTTCTTATCTTTTTCTATTTTCTCACAGCCAGAAAGGAATTCACCTGTCTCCTCAGTCACTGGCTGCTTTCCACGAAAAAGATAAATTTTTTTATATTTTGTGATCTCCCGTTCAAACCCGTCATCATGCTGAGAAAGAACATTCACTCCGGTCATATGAAATAATTCCTCAAAATACATCTCCACACCGGCGCGGACACACGAATTGTCGGAAGTCAGAACAACCGTGTCCGGATCGCTGATATCCGGTTTTCTGCTCAGTTCTTTTACCAAAGCGGTATAGGATACAGCGCGTTTCTTCTTTATGTCACTCATAAAAGTATTTCCATTCTGTACAAAAGTAATCACGCACAATGCCACACAAAGAACCATAGATAACGTTCTTTTTTTTCTCCCCGTGAAAGGCAGCTGATCCCAGAGCCAAACAAGCCCGTAAGCCATGATCCAAAAACAACATGGCAGCATCCCGACAAAATACCGGTTATAAAAAATCCCACCGGATGGATTGATCACCGCTCCGTATAAAAACATGGCCGCTGTCACGCCAAAAAGTACGCCCGGCACATATATCTTCATTGCATCCGTCCTGAAACAAAACTCTCTCTTTATGATCCGGACTGCCACACAGGCGATGCATCCAATGATCCCGAGACAAAAAAGCCCGATCTGAACTTCACTTTTGCTGCATAAAAACTCTGCCAGTTTAAAAATCGACTGGAGATCCGGCGGTTTGACCCAAAATTCCGTGATACTCCTTTTCCGGTTCAAAAAGATAAGGATAAGCCATGGCAGGAAAACAACTCCCGACAAGACGTAATAAAAGATCACAGTGGCTTTCTGCTTCCTTGTAAAAATAAAAACCAATTCCAGTGCAAACAACACACCAAAAATAATACTTCCGTAATAATGCGAGTAGAGGAGCAGGATCAGTGACAGTGTATAAAACACACCATTGTATCTGGCAGAACTGCCGTCTTCGTGCGAGCCAGCTCTCCCGGCGAGAAAATAAAGCACAAGCGAAACCGCCAGAAAATACAGAGCATATGCGCGGAACTCATAACCCGCTGACAGGATAAGTACCGGTGACGTCGACGCCAACAGCTCCGCCAGAAGTCCCATTCTTTTCCCACCTGTTTTTTCCCCTGTCAGAGCAATAACAAATACTCCTGCCGCTGTCATCGCTTCGGGAAGCAGAAGCAGAAACCGGAATGAAAACGGGATAAGCCGGATCCATACATAAGCAGCAAGTGCATAGAGCGGAGGCGTGTAGTCTTTCAGTTCTGTATACTGGCGAAGCATTTCCCCCAGTGACACCCCCGGCCGCACTAAACCAATCTGGTACACCTCATCATACCAAAATTCCTGAACACCCGAATAAACGAGCATCCCTATGAACATTACAACAGCAATACAAACGTATAATGCCCGGATAAACTTTTTGTTCTCCATACAATCTACCCTTCTGCGTCGCTTGCCGGACACCTGCATATCTATTTACTCTCTTCCTCCGGCGGAAGATAAGTAACTGTGATCTTCTTGATCATGATTCCCCTTCCGTCACTCTCCCCGGCTTTCCTTGCTTTTTTCACATCGCCGGATGTAAAAAACAGCCAGTTGATATATTTTGTTTTCTTGATATTTTTACACAATTTCATTTTTGCCTCAAATGAAACTGTCCCTGATTCCTTATTATTGATCTTTCCAATGGTTCTTCCATTCATCTTTACCGTAGTTGTACCTTTCTTTT
The DNA here is from genome assembly GCA_021770615.1 of Lachnospiraceae bacterium. The sequence continues at coordinate 29,145 of JAETQR010000007.1, forward strand.
TACCGCCTTTGTACTCGATCGTGATCTTTGCCCTCTCTGCATCCTCAGAATACAGACGTACGACACTCTCCGGCGTCGTCCACGCTCCCTTATCTCCCAACTGCTGGCTGTGCCATCCTTTATGCAGAAAACTTTTCCCAAGACCGGCAAATGACATATCTAATTCTACAGTTGGCGAAAGAGTTCCGACAAGAAAATCCGTATACTCCTCTAAGCCACCGATCGGATTTTTTACAGCAACTATTTTATTGTCAACCATATACATATGGCACATATCTTTATACTTATGGGCATTCGCATAATCCAGAAGATACAATGTCCGGTCATCCAGTGTATTCGCCTTAAAATCCTTTTCCGTGATCTTATCTCTTTGCTTCATAGCCTTTTTCGTCATATAGCGGGAAAGATAAAAATTGCTCATTTTCACATTTTCAAATCCGGATATCTTCGATGCGATCTGAAGCATCTGCGTCGCATCATAGCCATCCGAAGGGAAATAAACCACACAGTTATAATTCCCAAGGGAAGTGTCCCAAAAATCACTTTTCACAAGGGAGTCCTCCTCTTTTGCCACTCCGTAATACTGCTTCTGGAGTCTGTGGACCGGCTTATACAGATCCGCAAGCTGAAGACACACACAAAAAACCACGATCACAATCTGTATCTTTTTCGGAAATTTTCTGCTTATCACGAACAATCCAATAAGCATGATAATGTACATGACACACCAGATAAACCGCCCGGAAGATCTTATAATGGCAAGAAGATTGTCAATGACCGTGGGCCAGTGTACCTCGATAAAGATCTTGTTCCCGAAATATACCAGATTGGAAAAGGCCAGTACCGAAAATACAAATACCACGATCGCAAGCGATAAAATAAATGAAAAATGTTTTTTCCCTTTTAACTTTATTGTTTCCTTAAGCACTCTTTTTCGCAACAGGGAGATCACCTTGATCAGAATAACGATACATGCGATCCCACAAAGTACGATCATTCCAAGCCCCAAATATGCAAATCCCTCGTATTGAAGATTTGACATCCCCATTTTATGAAAGAACGTAGAATACCTCCACGGATTTACAAAAGTATTTAGGTTTGCAGAGAAAAAACCGTATCCGGAACCACCAGACTCAAGCAGGCTGGTAAAACCGCCAATAATAAAGAAAAAGAAACCAAAGCTCAAGGCAAAACTGCCAAAATCGAATAAAAGCCGTTTCCAGTCCTTTTTGGAAATCAAATGGTCCAGAAGATACCCACACATGATACCTCCCACCATAAAAATAATATACATCTGGATCAACACACACAACGCTGCCAGCAATGCCCACGCAAGCGCATCCTTTTTGTAATCCTTAAAAAAGTCCTTAAACATCCAAATGGCAATCGCCCCAAGAATGAGAAAATGGGCGGCCAAAGACGTATGTCTCGAATTTTCAGACAGAACACCAAAAAGTCTCTGCAAAACAGGCGTTGAAAGAATAAAAAACACGCTGGATACACCACAGAACACTTTGCTTTTATTAAATCTGGACACAATAAGAGATGCCATCCCGCCATTGAGAACATAGCACATCAACCCAAATAAGCCAAAGTACTGAAAGGTCTCAGGCAAAACAGGAGAAATCAGTTTGAAAAACAATGCAAATAACGGAATCGAATCCGTATACAATACACTGATAGAATCTGGCGTTGTAAACGAATCATGCATCCCCAGCGGGAACGACCACGGGGCGTTCCTGAAAAATTTCCACCCCAGATAATGCTGCTGTAGATCCTTCCCCGTCAGAAGCCATGTATCGTATGTGAAATCCAGTACATGATATCCATACACGACAAAGAACAGCACAAGTCCAACAACTGCACCAATCAAAAAATAAACGCCATACTTTCTATCCTTGTTTTTCATAATGTTACTCCTGTTCATCAAAATTGATCCGCTCTTCCTCGACAACAAGCGGGCGGTGTGTAACCCTTGAATTAATACTCATGATATATTCCCCCAGCAATCCGATAAAGAACAACTGGATCGATCCAAAAATAAAAATCCCTAAAAGAATCGGCGTCATCCCCGCCACAAAACGATCCCAGAAAACAAGCTTCATGACCAGATAAACTAACGCCACAGCAATGCTGAGACCTGACAGGATAAATCCCATGATCGTCGCAATACGCATTCCGACTTTCGTATAAGAAGTAAAACTGAGCATAGCAGCATCATACAAACTGTACCAGTTATTATGCGTCTTTCCTGCGCGCCGCTTTTCCTGCTGATACTCAATGTCTTTGCGCTTAAAACCAAGCTCCGCCACGATTCCCCGCAGAAACGGCATCGGATCATCGAGATCCCTCAGCACATCCATAAATGCCTTATCATATAAACCAAATCCGGTAAAATGCTCGATCTGCTCCACACTCGACATTTTCTTGATCAGCTTATAATAGCAGCTCCTCAGGAAATACATGATCCGGTTTTCCTTACTCGTGGATTTGATCCCGATCACGATCTTATATCCCTTTTCCCACTCATGTACAAACTGGGTGATCATCGGGATCGGATCCTGGAAATCCGCACATAACAAGATCGTGCAATCCCCTGTCGTCTCTAAAAGACCGTGGAACGGGGAATTAAACTGTCCAAAGTTTTTTACATTGAAGATTGCCTTGATCCTCTTATCCTTTTCACATAATCCCCGTATTTTCGCTCTGGTCGTGTCGGTAGAATCGTTGTCGATAAAAAGGATCTCATAATCATACTGAGGAAGGTTTGTCGTAATCTCATTGATCACCGCTTCTGTGATTGGCACTACGTTCTCTTCCTCGTTGAACGTAGGTATCATCACACTAATTACTTTTTTCATCTTTCTAATGCCTCTTTAATGACCTTCGCCATATAATCAATCTTCTCATCTGTCATTCCCGGATAAACGCCAAGCCAGAACGTATCGTTCATAATGCGGTCTGTCACCTTCAGGTCTCCAACTACACGGTATCCCTTTCCGGATGCGCGGAACTCATCAAAACACGGCTGCTTTACGATATTTCCGGCAAAAAGCATACGCGTCTGCACACCGTGGTCCTCGATATACTGAACCAGCTTATTCTTATCCACCCCTTCTTTACAGGTGATCAGGAAACCAAACCAACTCGGTTTTGAATTCGGGCATGCCTCCGGAAGGATCAGCTTGTCCTCTACATCCTTAAGCGCCTCACGCAATCTGTCAAAGTTATGCCTTCTCTTTTCTACAAATGTAGGGAATTTGGCAAGCTGGGCACATCCCACTGCTGCCTGCATATCTGTCGCCTTCAGATTATATCCAAAATGGGAATATACATATTTGTGATCATATCCGAGAGGGAGTTCCCCGTACTGTTTATCAAAGCGGTGTCCACACATATTATCCCTTCCGGACGGGCACACACAGTCTCGTCCCCAGTCTCTCAGGGAACGTACTGCTTTGTGGATCAACGGATCATCTGTATACACAGCGCCGCCCTCCCCCATCGTCATATGGTGCGGCGGATAAAAACTGGAAGTTCCCACATCACCGATCGTACCGGTGAATTTCTCCTCCCCATTGATCGTATATTTGGATCCGAGCGCATCGCAGTTATCTTCTACGAGCCACAGGTTATGTTTGTCACAAAATTCCTTGATCGCACCGAGATCCCATGGGTTTCCGAGCGTATGTGCGATCATGATCGCTTTCGTCTTATCCGAAAGAGCTTCCTCAAGCATGGAAGCATCCATATTGTACTGAGGGATCGTCATATCGACAAATACAGGAACTGCACCGTACTGGATGATCGGAGCGATCGTCGTTGGGAATCCTGCTGCCACTGTGATCACCTCATCACCCGGCAGAATTCTCCTGTCTCCCATAAGCGGGGACGTAAGCGCCATAAACGCAAGAAGGTTCGCCGATGAACCGGAGTTTACGAGAGAACAATGTTTTGTCCCAAGATATTCTGCAAACTCCTTTTCAAATTGATCCGTATAGCGACCGGATGTGAGCCAGAATTCCAGTGAACTATCCACCAGATTCACCATTTCTTCATGTCCGTAATAACGGGACGCATAAGGAATCCGATCTCCCTCCTCAAATGGCTTCTCCTGATTGTGGTATTTATCACAATACTCTTTCACCATCTCAAGAATATTTTCTCTTGCCTGCTTTTCATTCAGATTTTCAAACATAGTATATTTCCTTTCTTTGTCAGTTCTTTGTTATTATATGGATACAAACTCCTGAATCTGCCTGTCCATAACCTCTGCGACGTTTTCACCCGCAAACCATGCCTTCGTCCACTCGACCGTCTTGTCTAATGCCTCAGCCACGCCCCACCTCGGCTTCCATCCAAACGTCTTCTTCAACTTGGAACAATCCAGTTTCAAAAAGTTCGCCTCATGGGGTCCGCCGTCATATTGGTCGATCCATTTGAGCCCATCGCCCCACCGCTCTGTGAACATATCCACCAGATCTCCGGTCGTCACACAGTCCGTCTCATCCGGTCCCACATTATAGTATCCCTGCAATTCCGGATTCTCATACTGCCCTTTTACGATCATCAGATAAGCGATGACCGGCTCAAGCACGTGCTGGTACGGTCTTGTGGAAAATGGATTCCTTATGATGATGTCTTTCTTTTCCTGTGCTGCCCTGACACAATCCGGTATGATCCGGTCATTGGCAAAATCTCCACCGCCGATCACATTACCGGCTCTTGCTGTCGATACAGCAACTCTTCCATCCGTAAAAAATGAGTTTTTGTAGCTGTGCGTCACAAGTTCCGAACAGGATTTACTATTTGAATACGGGTCATAACCGTCTAGTGGTTCATTTTCACGATACCCCCACTCCCATTCTTTATTCTCATACACTTTGTCTGTCGTCACATTCAAAAAGCTTTTCACACAATCATATTTCCTGACACACTCGCAAATATTCACCGTTCCCATGACATTCGTCTCATACGTGTAGACCGGATCCTTGTACGAATCCCTCACGATCGGCTGTGCCGCAAGATGAATCACGATCTCCGGCTTTGTCTCCTCAAAAACACCGGACAGTTTTTCCATATCACGGATGTCTCCGATGACAGAATTCATCTTATCCTCGAGCTCTGCCATACCAAAAAGGTTCGGTTTCGTCGGCGCCGGGAGGGAATACCCTGTCACTTCCGCCCCTGCACTAACAAGTGTCCGGCACATCCAGGATCCCTTAAAACCGGTATGTCCTGTCACAAGTACCTTTTTCCCTTTAAAAAATGTTAAATCGACCATATCTATCCTCATTTCCAACTCTCAAGTTTTTAGAGAGTTTGCTCTCAAGTTTTTAGAACGCTTTAGTCCCAGACTTTCCATGGGGCATCTCCCTCTGCCCACATTTCTTCCAGTTTCATCTTATCTCTCTGTGTATCCATACATTTCCAGAACCCGTCATGTTTTCTTGCGACGAGCTGTCCCTCTTTTACAAGCCGTTCCAACGGTTCTTTTTCAAACACGGTAGAATCTCCCTCGATATAGTCAAAGATCGCAGGTTCAAAAACCATAAATCCGATATTGATCACCCCACCGTCCGAATTCGATTTCTCACGGAACGCAGTTACTTTTCCCTCCTTGTCCACATCGAGGACACCAAACTGCTGCCCGACATTAAAAGAACTCATCGTGGCGATCTTTCCATGGCTTTTATGAAACTCAATGAGGTCTTTCATATTTACATCACTCACACCGTCTCCGTAAGTAAGAAGAAACGCCTCATCCCCTACGTATTTGCGGATCCGTTTGACACGCCCGCCGGTCATCGTATTTAAACCGGTATCCACGACCGTTACCTTCCATGGTTCTGCGATGTTGTTGTGTACGATCATCTCTCCGCCCTTTGTATAGTCAAAGGTAATGTCGCTATTGTGCAGATAATAATCGGCAAACCACTCCTTGATCACATGCTGTTTATATCCCGCACAGATGATAAACTCATTGATGCCATAATGGGAATACTCTTTCATGATATGCCACAGGATCGGCTTTCCGCCAATCTCAATCATCGGTTTCGGCTTAAATTCACTCTCTTCACTGATTCTTGTTCCAAATCCACCTGCCAGTAATACTGCTTTCATAATTTCCTCCATATCTTATTGTATTTTGGTTGTCGTTATTGATTTTATACTCATACCGGATCCATTGACTGTTTCCACTGAATAATGAAAAACCTCCATATCTTCCCTGATCTCCATTCCCTTTATCACACAGTCCTCTCCGGCAATAATGTCTATCGTCTCACTCTTCTTCCCGTCATCAGAAGAAGCAGTAAATTTTCCTAACACCTCTCCCGGCTGTTTATCCGTTTGTGAATCCACACGATAATTCAGGCAAATATCAAAGACACCGTCTGATGGCCGCACATTCACACCATATATTACAAGAGTTCCTTCTTCCGGCACGACCAGTTCACCTTCCTCATTTATCGTCCCGGTCGTCATATATCCCGGTGAATACGGAAAATCAACTGTCTGCTCCCCGGTCTCCTCCGGCATTCCGGCCGAACAGTCAAAAATATTTTCTTCCGATACAAAGACGTGGTATCCTGCTATTTTACCAATCTTTTTCATCCTGTTCTTCAGAAAATCTGGCAATTCCTTCAAGTTGTCCGAATCTGCAATAGTCATGATCTTCCCCGGATGCCGCCCATTTTCATAATATCTGCTTGTGTCTCCCCAACCGGCTCCAAAATTATAAATCTGGCTTAACGTCACAACACCAATGTCCAGATCGCACAGCCGCAAGAGTCTTCCATCTCCTGTACTTGCCCCATTGATCGAGGCCACATAAATCAAATCGATCCCCTGCTCTTTTGCAGCATCCGTAATCTTGCTTAACTGATCGATTCTCCCTGTTCTTGCGTCAGCATACATCATCCTGAAATTCACCGTACTGACTGCCAGCGCTGCCAGAACGACAACGATCAACATCGCAGTCCTGCTCATATCATTCAGTTTTTTTGACATATCCTGAAAGAAAAACCCGAACAAGAGCAATGCCGGAACCACTGCCACGATATGATACCGGTATTCAAACGTATCTGAGGCATATGTGGTATCGGTCAGTAACAGCACGCTCATATTCACAAATTCCACACACAATATCATCGCTACTACTGCTCTTTTTTCCCTTCCCCGCAAAAGCCGGACCGCATAATAAACAATCAAAAAAATAAGAAAAGCGGTCAAAAAGGCCGATAAAAGACATATGATCCCCGCTTTGGAAAGTACCTGTGGCGCATCGGTGTCATGCAGCGCACCAAACAACTCCCATATCCCGGTAAAACACGACAGGGCATTTTGCGGGAATTTTGCAGCTGTCAGTAACTGCATTGACGATGAATTGCTCGATAACCCCATCCCTTTTGCCAGTACACCTCCGATAACAAAAGCCACTGCTCCTGCTGCTGTCACCAGACCGGGCTTTGACACCACCTGTTTCACATCGTTAAAAATAAGTACTTTCATTATCAGGTAAAACATCACAGGTACAATTCCGCATATCAACATATAAATCCCGGATGACATGCCGGAAGTGAGGGAAAAGGCAACAAACAATACAATATGCACGATATTCTTTTTTATTCCCATCCTGTTCTCCAGACGGACAATGATATCCAAAAGCAAAAACGTAATAAGCGTTTTCATGGAATAGGGTGCTGTCCCGATAAACAACATCGGATAATAACCAAGTTGTCCCAATGTATAAGGCGTAAATAAAAGAATAAGGACAGTGATGATATATCTTACCCGTACTCCGGATTTTTTCAGAATATCATAAACAACATACATATATCCCAGTACAAACAAATTGTTTGCCATTCCTACAGAAAAAAATACATTTTTTGTCAACGCAAAAAATGGAACAGCGAAAGGCAACGGAAGATCCCAGCCCACTACTGTCTGATATTTCCAGTCACGGAGCAAAAATGTCTTCTGCCGCCAGATTTCTGCCAGCTGTAGCATCCCTGTACTGGAATCAAAATCTGCCTGATATCGTAATTTTGTCAGATTATAATATACAAGTGCTGCGATCTGCACTGCTAACACACATACAACTAACACCTCTGCCTTGTGTTTTTTTATCGACTCAACCATAAAAGTTTCTCCTATCCCTTCCTTTTCCGAAAAACAAAAAATTTACTCAAAAGATAATTTGTAATCATAACTACAAATTGTACCATGATTTTAGCCAGCTTATCATTTATCATGATCACCGTGACAAACAAAAACATAAAAAACATATCCAGTAAAAGAGACATTAACCTTGTCGCCACAAAGGAGGCTGCCTCAAGTACTTTATTCTTATTCTTACTATCAAACACAAACACACGGTTCGTAAAATAAGCAAATGTAACCGCCGCTACCCACGAAATAATATTCGCCGCCTGTAACTGTATGGCATTTTGAGGATCAAATGCGGTGATAACCATGAGATAATAACTCCCCAGGCTTACCAGTGTAGTCATACCTCCTACAATAACATAGTTAACAATCTCCTTATATTTGGAATAGTATTTTTTTAACATCTTCTTTCCTCACTGTCAGAAGTCTCCCCTAAATTAATTTTTTCCTTAACAATATAAATCGGCCTGTTTTTGGACTCTTCAAATAAAACAGAAATATACTCGCCTATAATACCGATCACAACAAACAACAGAGAGAACAAAAAGCATAGTAAAATTACAATAGTTGCATATCCGCTTGGCGCCCCCCGAAAAGTGAGCAATGTATAAATCAGCACAACTATCCCCAGAAAAGCCGCCATGATTCCCGCATAAATTCCAATCTTAAGCGGAAAGTTGGAAAAACATATGATCGTATCAACTGAAAATTTCATTAACTTTTTTATATTATAGTGGCTATGGCCGCCCGCTCTCTCGCTCGCTTCATATTCCAATGCAGTCTTATTAAACCCTACGCTTTGGACAAACCCGCGCAAAAACCTGTTCTTTTCTCTGTAATTTGTTCTCAGAACCTCTGCGACCTGAGCATTTATCGCAAAAAAATCCGAAACATTCTTTTCAAATTTCACTCCGGAAGATAATAGGTTCACCACATTATAAAAAGCACTCGAAGTAACATTCTTCAGGCGTCCGGCAGAGACGTTTGATGTCCTGACCATAGTAATAACTTCATAGCCCTCTTCAAATTTTTCTATGATCGGCGTAATGCACTCCAAAGGATGCTGCAGATCCGCATCCATACAAATGATGGCATCTCCACCGGCATTGTCAATACCGGCAAGCATCGCCGCCTCATGACCAAAATTTCTCGAAAAGCTGATCACTTTTACCCATTGATTCTCTTCCGCAAAACCAGTGATCATCTGCAGGCTTTTATCAACACTTCCATCGTTTACAAAAATCAGTTCACTCTCCCATGCTAAAGTTGGCCTTATTTCCAAAAATTTCGTAAAAAATTTATCCAGTACTTCTTCCTCGTTATACACTGAAACAACGACTGATATCTTTTTCAACTTAGCTGCCCCTTTCAATTACTCTTTTTACGTACGATCTTGATTTTTTTAAAAATCAACTTGCTTTCCTGCGATACCCACAATCTAAACTGGACTTTTTTGCCCCCTGGTATATAAACGTCTTTTAATTTCGTCACGCCGCCGGAAGATTTCAGTTCTTTAACTGCCAGTCTCTGCTCCCCTCCATCCGTACACACATCCACTTCTCCCCGGGGTTCTCCTCCCTCTAACGGCTCATAATAGAACAAAACATCATATGTTCCTTCCACGGAATCCGCATAAGGACCATACAGGGCGCACCCCTCCATATCCTCAATAACCAGTCTGCCTTCCTGATATACTCCTGTACTTTCATATCCCTCGCTGTATGGGAAATCTACAGAAACCTTCCTCTCCCCCCTTGGCAGCCCACTGATACCATCCCACGGATTGTCCTCTGTATAATAAACACACAATTCCTCTGAAACCATTTCTGTAAACTGATAATTTACTTTAATATAATCAGGAAGTTGTTCAAACTCTTCCTTTGAAATAATCATGATATTCTTTTTCCCGGCAATATTCCGGTCACCATAATCATTATAAAAATCACCTATATCCGTCGCAATTTTGCCATCCACAAAAGAAAGGCTAACACAATATTTTTCCAATTCCATCGCGCGGATCACATGTGATTCTGTCTTTCTATTATACAAATATATCGAATTTGTTTTCTTTTCTTCTGCCACATCTATGATCTTCTCACAAAGAGCATTTCCGTTTTCTGTAGTAAAAATATAGATACCTCTCGCTACATTGATCACTAGAAGCAACAATATGCAGGACATCCCGAATATACGTTTCCAAACTTTATTCCTCTCTGCGCCGGCAAGACCGCCGACACACAGCAGTAAAAAACTGCACCATATGATATGATATCTGTGTTCAAAAACGGGCGATCCATATGTGGTATCTGTCAAAAGCAGCACTCCTAAATTCACCGCTGCCACCGCCAAAAACATCTGAAACAAATCATGATGTTTCTTTTTTATGATCGCCATTCCCACACTAAACAAACAAATAGTTATAAAAGCAAACTGCAACAGCCTCGCTATTCCCTCAAGCGAAAAGATAGAGCATCCTTCAAAGAATCCGATTCCTCCAAACAACATATAAACTCCCAAAATCGCATTCCCTATATTTTTCCAAAAATCAAGTGCAGCGATAAGAGTCTTTTCGTTGTTAAAAGACACACCTACAAAATAGTCATGAAGCTTCCACCCAAAAACACATACTGCTATCACTATTAACAAAGCCAAAAATTGCTTTAAATCCAATTCAATTTCATGTTCTTTTATACTTTTTACAACAAACCACAAAAAAACAGGGAACACGATCATAAGCAACACATAATTACCCGCAGATAAAGAAGTCCAGAAACTTCCTGTTATACACAGAGAGAAAACAAGAACCAATCTTTTACCACCCAAACCGTTTGCCAACATGATCAAAAGGTCAACCAGCAGCAACATAACAATAATCCTGAATTCATATTGACCGATAACAAAAAAAAGCATATTGCTCCACTCAAGCTCTCCAACAGCATATGGAGAAAAAATAAGGGCCGTTGCCAAAGCACCACACATAACGTTCATTTTCAGATTTTTGAAAATGTCGCAGCATACAAGAAACGTAACTATATAAAGCAGAGCATGAACAACCGCCAACGACACCCCTAAGTTTCCGGAAAGCAAATAAAGAGGGGCGGCAAAAAAAGCAGCATTATCAATCTCAATCGTAGAAAAATACTGAAAATTGTCCAAAAAAATATTTTTGTTTTTCCACATCTCTACCGAATGCCTGATCGCCAGAGAAGAGTCAAAACCTAACATTTGCTCCGATTTAAATACGTTGATACTTATAACAAGCAAAAATTGTAACACCAGCAATACAATTAGAAGCACCCTTTGAACATTGTATTTTCTATCGTCTCCTATGCACTCCATTTTCCAAATCCACTTCATTTTATTATTTCTTTCCCCTTTTCTAGCATGTCCAATTTTTCCATATTATACTATACTAAATTGCAACTGTCAAATTTAGCTCTCCACTAATCTGTATTTTGGGCAAAAAACAGTATGCGGCCTGGCAACTGCCAGCCTGCATACCATCAATATCGCTTCTCCTCATATTTATTTAATGGTCCAACAATTTCAGACCTCCCCTGCGGTCTCAAATTCCTCTATCAATCTTCTCATATATTCTTCATCCTGGGTCGCACGTTTCAAATCTGTCAGGCGGTTTTCTGACAGCAGATGATCTATAAGGATCATCGCCTCCTCTATTCCTTTATCCCTGCCTTCTTCCCTGATCAGCCTCATGTGTGCCTCTTCATCATATTCAAATATACTCATCTGTACCACCTCCGCCCGGTTCTTTTGAAAAAAATCTGCCAGGATCCCTTCCCGGATACATTCCGTTACAGACCGGTCTACCGCTGCTTCTAACCCAATCTGTTTCCGGTATCTGTTGACCTTCTCTACATATGTCATGTAGCCAAACAATGGCTCACAGCTTTTCTTCAGTTCTTCGTTATATCCTTCGTTGATATTCAACTGTACAACAGCAAGCTCCAGTCCCGGTTCCCCCATCTGTTTTGTATATAAGTTGGACAGGTACATCACCCTGCGTTCCGGCTGCTCATCCTTTCCGTTATAGAAAACCACAAAATGCGGAGTTGGAAGTTTCACTTCCTTGCTACTATAAATCTCTTCTTTGCGGACCATTGTCTCATACATCCTTGAGATATAAAACAGGTCACGTAATGGCATATTCGGATTCACCGTGGACTGATGCTCATACAGATTTAACCGGGCATCCAGCACACAGGATACATCATTCTTCATATTCATATAGATGGCATTTTCCAACGTATTGACCTGCAGTTCTTCCGGATCCTCATAATGTGTACCATTTACCGCATTGAACAGGGACAAAAGCTTCTTCTTATCCCTGAACAGCATACGGAACACCGTATCTTTATGTATCCGCATCACTTTGGTATCAAAAACCGCTTTGTCTTTCACTCCTTCTCCTGTCATCTCATTCTCCTCCCATCTTCCGGCAGGACCTGGGATGCCATCAAGCATTCAGTACAATCAATACCATGTTATACTGACTTCCCTTTCCCACAAACTCCTGCCTTGTTATTTCATATTTTGAATCATCAAGCAAGAGTTCATATATCAGAAAGCTGCTGACAGCTGTCAAGATGCGGCTTATTGATCCGCTGAGATTATAGAAATTACTTGCTTTAAGTATACTATAGCATAGTTTACTGATAGATGCAAGTTTGGTTTTATGGAAATGAAAACTTAAGTCTTATACTTTTTAGCAAATAGTAGTACACCAATTTTACACTAGTATAAGAATTATCAAAAATGTCACCGGAAGAACAACAGAAGAAAATAGACGAATACTATGCAACACTTTCCCAGGAAGATGTATTGGTACTATTTTTTTCTCTTCTAAAACATGAAAAGATCAGAAAAGTTGCGAAAGAAATCTTTTCCGAAGAGGAATGGGCACGAATAGAGAATATACTTTAAAAGGGCTCGCGCTTTGCAGCCACTGCCTCAAAAACAGATTGAGGGACGGCGGTCTGCGGTAGCGTTGAAGGAAGGCGGAACGATGGAATAACCCATGAAATCCTATTGTCCGCTTTAAAACCGGAAATATAAGAATGGGCTGAAGCCGCTTCCTACCATATAAGCAATTGCAACGCAAAAAATGAATAGTAAAATTGCGCCGGAAATAAAAGGATATACTTTAAAACGTCCCATAATTTTCTTTACGCATGAAGTAACCGGCATAGAAAAAATCACGCCGGCAATGAGGCAGAAGATATATTGTCTGTTCAGGTTTGCTATCAATTCTATGCCCGACCTATTTGTAACTGTGAACATATTTTTTATATACATAAGCGCGCCGCCTAAATCATCCGCCCTGAAAAATACCCATCCAATGATTATGACTGTCATTGCATATGCATGCTGAAAAAGGCGGGGAAGTTTCTTAAGAATATTTCCCCAATTCATCCGTTCCAGGATTAAAAAGCATACATAATATAATCCCCAGACGACAAAGTTCCAACTTGCGCCATGCCAGATTCCTGTCAAAAGGAATACCACAAATAAATTAAAATACGTTCTGCCGGAGGAGCGTCTGCTGCCTCCCATAGGTATATATACATAATCCCTAAACCACGTCGATAATGAAATATGCCACCTCCTCCAAAACTCTTTGATTGAACCGGATATATAGGGAAAATTAAAATTTACCGGAAAATCAAAGCCAAATATTTTTCCAAGTCCAATTGCCATATCTGAATATCCGCTGAAATCAAAGTAAATCTGCAGTGTATAAGCAATGGCTCCCATCCACGCCAGAGGCGCCGAGTATCCGTTCCCGGCAAATGCCGCATCCGCCAGAGGCGCAAGCTGGTCTGCCACCAAAATTTTTTTAGAAAAGCCGGACATGAAACGTCTGATACCGGAATAGATACTGTCAGTAGTAACCGTTCTCTGATGAAGCCGTTTTTCAATATCTGCGTAACGTACAATAGGTCCTGCAATTAATTGAGGAAAAAAAGAGATATATAGTCCCAGATTCAGTATATTTTTCTGGATTCCGGCATGTCCCCGGTATACATCAATTACATAAGACATTGCCTGAAAAGTATAAAAGGATATTCCTATTGGTAGTGCAATATTTTTCAGCGCAATATCTGTACCGAAAATGCCGTTTATATTTTCTAATGCAAAATCAAAATATTTAAAATAAAATAGCAGCAGTAAATTTACGCATATAGTTACTGCGACCCATATTTTATTTTTATGTACCCTTTTTATAATTAACGCCATTGAATAATTGAAAATTATTTCAATAAACATTAATACAATATATTTAGGTTCTCCCCACGAATAAAAGACAAGGGACGTCAATAGAAGCCATACATTTTTATACCTATCATTCAATAAAAAGTAAATGCAGAATGTAACTGGTAGAAAAACAAATAAAAAAACTGCTGAACTGAATACCATTTACTTTTCCTCCCCAATATAATATACCATAATCCCCAAATCGCGGGTGTCATTATTGATCCCGGCCGCTGCGGGGTTAAAAGATCCGCTACACAATAATTCAATCTCATAAATATCATTTGAACTGCGTCCTAATGACTCAGGGGGAATTACAAAATCAAAATTTCCCGGTTGCGTAAAAGTCAATTCCTGGCATTTATTGCGATTGACATATACCGTTAATTGGAAATCTCCATTTTTCACAGATTCTTCGTGTATTCCAATCTCAAATAACAGCCCCTGCGATGTGATACCTTCGTTTTGCAGTGTTACTGAGCAGCTTTCTTTCGTCCACACACAAGCGTCTTCATAATCATAATAGCCCCGACTGCTTTCCAGGCCCGTTTTTTCTGTCGCACAGAGATTTATTCCCGTTTCACCTAAAACACTGGAAGAAGGAACATACGTATCCAGATAAGAATCCAGATACTCAACAAAGCCGGAGGAGTAGGAGGGGATCTGGGCTTCATTCAGTTCGATTACCACAAAATCGGTTCGGTCTAAATAATATTTTAAGTCCAAATCCTCCCACTGTGTAAGCGTCTGTATATCTCCAGCTGAATCTCTGATGTAATTATTATAATTTATGTAAGACACCTCTTCATTTGGATAACGTTCAAAAAAATCCTTTTGAAATCCTTCAGAAAAAGAACCTCCCTGTAATAAAATCCGGGTTTTGTCATAATAGTCTGGATAGGCTGCCGCTGTGTTGTATTCATAATATGCCTGATCAGGTGGAGCAGAAAATATATTGAGCAAATCATATACATCCGAATCCCTCCAAAAAGGCTGGCTGCTCATTTTTATATCCTGTATTGCAAATTTCCTAAGCTGCTTTCCTGATATATCAGAAAGCTTATTGATCAGCGCAAGAGAAGCCTGCTGCTCAACAGGCCGTGCCCAGTGTATTCCTGTTTTGTAAAACAGGGGATACCCGTCAGGCGCGGCATCTGACGTATCGAAATAATTGATTGATTGATTGCTAAGCAGCTGCTGCAGATATACGATTCCTCTGACACCGTGTTCATCCTGAATACGGTATTGAAAGGGAATGTCATCTAAATTATAAACTGCTTTAGAAGGCGTAGTATATATTAAAAAAAATTTACCTGCATTGTGCAGCTTTTCCTGAATATTTTTTAAATGCTGCACATAATTTTCCAGTAAAACGCAGTTTTCTGTAATGCTGTAATTATAGCTGCCAATTGTTAATGCGTCCTTTATATAGTGGGGCTCAAAAACATTGCTCGACCTGCCAACAATACGATTTCCCAATGAAAAGCAACTATATCTTAACTGATTATACGATTTAATTATGCAACCTCTGGGTATCAAGTTTGCATTTAGCCATTTGTCATACTGTGACTGATAAGCACCGGAAAAATAATCCGATACAGTCAGACAGGGTTTTTCTTCTTCCTTAGAATATCCATTTAACACAAGGTCCAGACGTTTGGATGTCAGGCCATAAATGCCCTGTAAACACATAGGGCACATTATAATACAGCAAAATATACCGATAAATAATTTTTTAAGATTCATGATTCTGTCTCCTTATTTGCTACGTTTTCAGCTTCTCACGAACATTCCCTGTTCGGAAATGCCACTGGATTTTGAACACGAAAATCTCCATGAATTCCTTAAAATTGAAAGTATAAGAAATTAGACACCTGGCTCATATTGATAATATTCAATATCATCAATATCGCTGTAATTATCGCAATTACTTTCGTCGGTTTCACTTTTTCCACAATCTGCTGGGAATTTGGCATAAACCAGCAGATAATAAGGCCGATCAATAATGCGATTGACACAGAGTAATTTGTGATCAGGTATTGAAGCATCGACACAAAATCATTCCAATGGAGTCTGGTATGATATCCAAAACAAAACATATTCTTTAAAACGATCCATGCCCCCGTAAAGGTATTTGAAACAAATAAAACTCTTGTTAAGACTACACCGACAGCTGTCAATGGATAGGCAACCAGTGCAGGAAATTTCCAGCCCTTCCTTGACATATAAGATGCGCAGCAGACAAAAAAACCATTGATCAATCCCCATACAACAAACGTCCAGCCTGCCCCATGCCAAAAACCGCTCACAAAGAACGTCACCATTGTTGCGACATAGTAATTGCGCCATTTGCTCCCCTTACGGAACACACTGCGAAATATATAATCACCAAGAAAACGGGATAACGTCATATGCCACCGTTTCCAATAATCCTGAAAATTGCGCGCCTTATACGGAGAATTGAAATTGCGCGGAATCGCAATATTGAAAAACAGCGCAAGACCGATCGCCATATCCGCATATCCTGACAGGTCAAAATAGTATGAGATCGTATATTCGATTGAATGATACCAGGTGATAAGTGCCCCATAATAAACATCATTTCCCTGAACCGAATCAAAAAAGAAAGAGGCCGAATTTGTCAATGGATCGGCAAGTAACAATTTTTTAGAACATCCGATCGTAAAAAGTATGATTCCTTTTGTGATATTCTCCCAGTTGATCTTATATGTTTCCGGATCTTCAAATTGGTCCATCACATCACTGTGATGGACGATCGGCCCAACGATCAACTGTGGGAAAAATGTAATAAATAACAGGTAATTAATGATATCATAAGATTTTGTAATTCCCCTGTAGGAATCTACCAGATAAGCGATCAACTGAAAAGTAAAAAAGGAGATCCCGATTGGTAAAATAATATTCTTCAGAGGAATTTCCGAACCCGTGATCCAGTTATAATTGGAAATAAAAAAGTCCGTGTATTTATAATAGCCAAGCAAAATGACATTGCACATAATACCTAGAAATAATAGTAATTTTTTAGAATCCAGCTTACCTTTGCACCCATTAGGCAATTTGCTTAAAATGTAACCAACGATGTAATTCCCAAAGATACTTCCAAGGAAGAACGGAAAAAAGCTCTGGCTTCCAACAAAGTAAAAGATCAGGGAAGCGACGATCAATTCCAGTTTTGCTAACATATATTGTTTCTGGCTGCACAATATCCTGTATAGTAGAAGTGTTATAGGGAAAAATAAAAACAAAAATTTATATGTTGAAAAAACCATGATCAATTATCTCCTTTATCTTCTGCTTTGACAGTGGGTGAAATAATTCTTACAGCCACTTGCCATTCGTTATCTGCACTATAATTATCAGAATCCGAAACAAATCGCAAAACATTGAAACCAGGTTGCAGGTTTAAAGAAGTAGAATATCCTTCGTAATGGGAATCTATGTTGATCTGATCAAACTGTTCCCCATTGACCGACATCGCCATCATATGTGCATTCCCATCATAATTCGAAAAAGAACAGGTAAAGTCACATCGTATAGCGGTGCTTTCATTATTATAGATAAGAAAACTTCCATCATTTTTCATCCAATAAAAGAAATTTTCATTACCTTCTTCATATTCTTTATAATACACATTTTCTTTTGGCATAAGCAGAACCGGAGTCCCGGCAGCATTCGCCAGTCTCGATATCACATCACCAGATGTGATATTTCCTTCGTCTTCAAAACTTCCATAAGCAATCGTACCGGTATTTTCATACTCCTCTGTGATTTTTTTATAATCATCTTTTTTCTTTGATACATAATCCATAACATTATCTTTTGTTACATGGCAACCAAAATCCTGCTGCGTGCCTTCCCCGAATATAAATTTTATTTCTTCATCTGCAATGGCATTCGAATAATGGTCTGGGTCATAAAAATTATACGGATTCGTATTAATGGGTGACATCGTATCAAAGGCATAATAATCTGTAATATCTGCCAAATGTAATAAAAAGTCGCAACAATATTCATTTTCACGATATCGCAGTGTATTAAACATCGCTCCCTTAATCACAATCAATTTAACATTATTGCTGTCACATTTATTCTTAATCTCTCTAATATAATGTAAATTTTCTTCCATAGCAATCAAATCAGGAGATACGTTTTGTTTTTCTTTATATAAATTTTGTAACCTTTCATCATAATTATTAAGTATTTTCTCAGAAACATAATCATCAAAACTATGGGACATACTGCCAGAATCTATCTTATAATAATTTACCATCAATTGCCCATCGTCACTCGACGTCCCCATCCAGTCTAACCTGCCATCGTCTAGTTTATGTATCGTATTTACTCCTAGTTTATCAAATGGTTTCTTAGTTAAAAAACGAAGGGTTTCTAAAAATCGGTCTACCCAGGATCCATCAACAATGGCTGGAACTTCACAAATCTCTTCTTCCTGATCTGTATGTGAAAAAAGCTCAAATCCGGATAAATGCAAAACAATACATTTTGGTGAAGCATTGTCAATCAAGTAGTTAATATATCGATAACTACTATATATGTCATGTGTTGGATAATTACATAAGTATGTGCTATAACCAGTATATTTTTGCATTAAAAAAGTATCAATAACGGCAGAATTGGAACCTCCGACAATATAACAGTCATAATCCGCATCCAGTACATGCTTTGTCATATAATATTGTGAATAATCTATTGTACCATCATAATCATTTCTCCTGAAATAATTGTAAGGATCTGAGAAATAATTATATAACATCAGTATGATGATCCCAGCTAATATAATGCTTGCGGTTAACAATACGAATTTAATATATCGCTTTTTTTCAGTTTTAGACATGTAAGTATTCTCTCCTCTTGCAAAATATTTTTATTTTTTCACGCCAACGATCTCCATATCATAACATTGGCCGTTTTTTCTTCCCTTAAACGTGTAGGAGATCTCAAACCCTGCCTCTTCCAAAATACCCGCCAACTCATCCTGTCCATACAACGCATAATGGACATCTCCCGGATATTCCTGCAAACCATATAAAACTAATCTCAAATCTTCAATGGCATAATCTCCATCATGAAAGTGCATGATCATATTTTCCAGGTCAGGAAGAATTAAAACCAAACGTCCACCTTTCACAAGAAGACGGTTCCAATACGGAAGAAGATTGGACACCAGATCGTGCTTTGTAAAATGTTCGATCAAATGGGAGGCAAAAATCTCATCCACACTGTTATCTTCAAAAGGCATGTCCCTGATGTCTGCCACAACGTCAATGTTATTTATTTCCCGTTGATCAATATTGATATAATCGTCATAACAGATATGTCCTGCCCCCACATTTAATTTCAGGGGGGACTGCGCAAGTTTATCCTGATTGATGATCCTTGGTTCAATCTCTGCCCGCTCTCTGCCAGAAATTTCATGATTGCCCATTAATTCAAATAAAATTTCGGAACGGATATCTGTTAACCGTTTATTTATAGTATCTATCATTTGGTTTCTCTGATTTTCAACATCATAGTGGATATTTACCTGCAAATCGGCCAAATCTGAAACTATTTTCGAGATCATCCGGGTATTTTCCCCTATTATATCTCTTGCCACATCTCTTGCCACATCTCTTGCCACATCTCTTGTCTGAACTACCTGTTGTTCAAGCGCTTGCAAACTTTCTCTTGATATATCTCGTATCATGGCCGTCTGCTGTTCGACCATTTGTCCGATTACGTTCAGCAGGGCATCATTATTTAATAACTGTTCACCATAATATGTTATTTTTTCTGCTTTAACAGGAAGTAATAATATATCAACAATATAGCGGATGATCCAACCAATGACAGGAATCTTACGAATCACATGATACATGCGCCTGCACAATTCTTTCGATCGTACCTGAACTGAATCCCTTCCATAGAAATATCGGAAATACCGGTTTCTCAGACGTATAGCAAAAGCTGGCGAAATACCCTTTAAGAAATGATATATCTTTTTGGCAAACCGGGTACTTCCTGATGAGTTATCGTCTACCGCCAGAATTTGATCCTGGATACTATAAGAAGTTGCGTTATCCAATAACTTAGTCACGACTCTTACCGCTTTTTTTAGATCAATATGCTCCGAATCGGATATCATCTGTGCATATTGCTCTGACATGAACCCGGAAGCATTCGAATTCCCGGAAGCTGTAAAATCTTCAATTATATTACAATATTCCTCATACAATGCAGAATAGACAGCATCTAAAGAATATATTTTTTCATATTCCGTTCTGGCATTCCGGGCAAGCTGCATACGCAGCGTTTCGTCATCTAATAACTGCTTAAGTTTCCGCGTTAAGTCTTCTGCGTTATTGGTCTCAAAAAACAGACCGGTTTCCCCGTCTTTGATAATATCTTTCATACCGCCTGCATTTGCTGCAACAATGGCATTATTAAAACTCATACCCTCAAGCAATACGATCCCGAACGATTCATATCTGGATGGAGTACAGGCAATATCTGCATCCCGGTACCATTTCATTAGTTCTTCTTCACTAACTTCCCCTAAAAACGTAACATGGTTTAATATATCAGGGTTATTCTTATTCCGGGAGCAAAATTCTTCTTTATATGACTTTCCGGATAGCGTATTTGTCGTTTCTTTTCCTGCAATCACAAATTCAACATTGTTATATTTGGAGTCAGATAATATTTGCTCGGCTGCAGAAAGAAGTAAATCCGTTCCCTTTCGATGTTCTAATCTTCCTACGGAATAAATCGTTAATTTATCTTTTTCTTTTTTAGAAGAGATATATTGTCCGCTTAAATCACGACATCCAAGAGGTGAAATAAAAGCATGGGCATCTTCGCTCATAAACTCTTTACAATTAGCCATTATGGACGTACTTATCGCATGAATATAACGATGCTGGCTTAAGCTCG
This sequence comes from Lachnospiraceae bacterium, assembly GCA_021770615.1. The sequence continues at coordinate 50,535 of JAETQR010000007.1, forward strand.
ACTCCTCTAGTTTCATTAGTTTATACTCATGTGTATTTTCATCTGAAATGGATGTCAGATCATTTAATATACGTTGGGTCGTCATTAAAGTCATTACAGTCGGAAACAATGTCGAACAATTTGACATTCCCGTTTCACATAACCAAACAGGACCGTTGACAATATCGATCGGCGACTGTGCATGGATTCTCAAAAGTTCAAAATAATTCCGTGCCTGCAACGACAGATTCCAACCTAATGCCATAGACTCAAAAGGCGTATAAAGACGACTTACTAAACGATGGACCCAGACACCATTTTCAAAATCAACAGTGTCCTGGACAGAACCTTCTGTAATAACATGAACTTCGTGTCCTTTCGCAGCAAATGTTGTCGCCAGGTCAAATGTATATCTGCCAATACCTCCAAAATTATCAGGCGGATATTCCTTACTCAGATAACATATCTTTAAAATCTTTTCTGTTCTCTTAATAATTTTGAAAGGAATAAATTGTTCCGAAGCAGCCGTTGTAAGTCGACGTGTTTTGGTACCAAGTTGCCCACGCTCAATGCCATCCTTGCAGGCATTGGTTACTTCCTGCTGATATACTGACAACTCTTCTTTTGTCATATTACCCTGTGCATAATGATAGTTTCCACCAGCTATTACTTCTGTTTTCCATTGCCCCAGAGAAGCAAGAAGCCTGTCATCCGCAACACCATTGTTATTCTTTACGGCAAAATAATACTTGTTTTTAACCGTTGAATATGGGTGGAGTACAACTTTTTTTTCGTTTCTTAAAAAACTTTTCATATACTTGTGATGCACAACTGCGTTATCTACAGGTTTAATTTTGTAACCAGCATCAATAATCCGCATACATACATCTACTTCATCCAGATAGTATTCAAATTCTTCGTCAAATCCTCCAATTTGGACGAGGTATTCTTTGCGAAAGCTGCAGTTCGTTCCCTGCAAATATAGAAATTTATCTGCATAGGGAATATTATAATCGGAAAATGGCGGCTGGATCGTATAGTCTGTATCCCCTTTACGGTCACAGGATGAATAATGATATTGCAGCTGCATGCCTGTATGATCATATACCAATCCCCCAACGCCACCAATCCCGGGATCATCATATCCGTCGATCAGATCGCGGATCCAATTAGGGTCCGCAATCCCATCATCGTCAATAAAAGCAACAATATCTCCGGATGCTGCTTCTATACCCAGATTACGGGACACAGAAAGATTTCTTTCCGGACAAGACACAAATTTTAATGTATTCAGGTATGGCTTTACAACGTCTTCCGTATTATCAGTAGATGGCCCGTTTACAACGATAACTTCAAAATTAGGATCTGTTTGATGATACAAACTCTCTAATGTTGATTTTAAACTTTCTGCCCTGTTATATGTGTTGATCACAACACTGACTTTCAAACGTTCCGCCATGACGCACTAATCCTCCTTATTTATCGAATCCCAACCATGTTTAAATGAAATATATCCAACTTCGTTTACTTTACTTGCAACATTAAAATGCATATAATCACGATGAAAATCAATTAAAGCTCCATTTTGATCTGTTATTGCCACTTGCAGAACATACATTCCTTCTATCAGTGGCAAATTATTGATAATAAATGAAATCATATGGTTTCCAGGCGTAATATCGATTTTACTACGGTCTAATTGTGTATTTGTTCCAAAGAGCCGGACACCTTCCATGGTAAGAATGCCGATGCCGATCACGTATTCTTTGCTCTCTTCCACAAAATAATCAATATGGATCGCACAATCCGTTTGATTATGAAGTATATGAATGGTATTTCCAACAGAATCTGTGAAATATACATTTGTTATTTCAGCCTCTCGTGTACCAATACGGTTTTCTTCAGGCTTTTTTTCAGACTCTTCTTCGGATTCTTCTTTCTCCTCATCCTTATGCCTGCGTTCTATCGCTTCCACTTTTTTTTCAACCATATGCTGCATATAAGCATCCACAACTTCTGTGGCAGGACCATCTTTTTCAATGAGGCCGTTGTTGATCCAGATTGCCCGGTCACAAAACCACTCCACAGTTCCTATGTCATGTGTTACTAACACGATCGTCACACCGGATTCTTTGATCTCCCGCATTTTATCAAAACATTTTGACTGGAAATTCACGTCTCCCACAGCTAAGATCTCATCAATCAGCAGTATACTCGCATCTACATTGATTGCGACAGAAAAAGCCAAACGCATATACATTCCGGAAGAGTAAGTTCGGACAGGGTTATCAATATATTTTTCTAATTCTGAAAACTCAATGATATCATCCAACCTCTCATCAATCTCTTTCTTTGACAGCCCAAAAATAGATGCATTAATGTAAATGTTTTCGCGGCCACTCATATCAGGATGAAATCCTGCACCAAGTTCCAACAAACTAGATATACGCCCCTTGGATTCGATCGTTCCGCTATCGGGATACATGATCCGTGTAAGAAGTTTCAATGTTGTACTTTTCCCGCAGCCATTGTGTCCGATCAGTCCGACGACCTCTCCCTCTTTTACTTCAAAACTAATTCCCCTTAATACCTGACGTTTCTCATGACACCTTCGGTTTTTAAATAGGATTTTCTCTTTTATTGTATTTCCTTTATCCAAATATATTTTAAAACTTTTGGTTATATTGTTAACCTCGATCGCATTTCCTTCTCTCATTACATTTCCTCCGCAAAATGCTGCTTTAACTTACCGAAGATAACTCTTCCTATTATCAGCAAAACGATACTAAAAACAAACCCCTGTAATAAAGTTTTTAGTTCCGGTGGCTGTTTATAATATAAGATGTCACGGTAAGCTACAATAATGGGAGTCATAGGGTTTAAATTGAATATCGGAATTACCTGTTCAGGAACCATATCAACAGAATACATGATCGGAGTCAAAAACTGCCATGCCATAGTAATAATTCCTAATATGTGTTCCATATCCCGGAGGTATACAGTAACTGACGAGGTAATCATTGTAATACTTAACGCCAGCAGATATTCTGCCAGGATCACAACAGGAAGATATAACAGTGAATATAAACTAACTCCTTTTCCGGATATAAATAACACTACAAAAACAACGATAAAACTTAATAGCATATTTACTAATTGGCAGGTAACATGAGCGATTGGCAATACCTCTCTGGGAAAATATATTTTCTTAACCATTTCCTTTTGTGTAATAATACAGCTTGCACCTCCGGATACAGAAGAACTAAAAAACATCCATGGTATTAAAGCAACAAAAAGAAACAAATAATAATCTTTAATCCCAGCCCTCATAATAGTGGAAAAAACAAACGTGTACACTACTAATTGTAAAAGCGGATTTAAAAAAGTCCACGCAAAACCTAAGGCAGACCCTTTATACCGGCCTCGCAGATCTCTTTGGATCAAACTACCGATCATTGTTCGATATTCGTAAATTTCCTTTATGCTATTCATGTAATATTCCTCTCAGAATTCTAATTAAGAATCATGCAACATCATTCACAAATCGTCATCTTTCAATATTCTATAACATTATTCCCGTTCTTGCAAGAAAAATCTGATGTTCTAATAAGACGATTGGATGATTCCTTTATTTCTTCATGTCCTCTTGTGTACTGTCTAATCTCTCATACACCTTCCACAGCATCTGCACCGCATTCTCCCACGAATACTTCTCCACATGTTTTCGTCCACGTTCCCTTAACTGCTGACATAACGATTCATCATCACACAGTTCTTCCATTCTCGCTGCCATCTCCTCCAGATCATACGGATTTACCTGAACCGCTGCCTCTCCCGTCACTTCTGCCAAAGAAGAGTTATTTGAAGTCAACACGGGCGTTCCGCACGCCATTGCCTCCAAAGGCGGCATTCCAAACCCCTCATAAAAAGACGGAAAGCAAAACACAGAGGCGCCATTCATCAATGGTGCTTTGTCTTCTTCGTCAACATAACCTGTAAATATCACATATTCCTTTAAACAAATTTCCTCTGCGGCATGAAAAATCCCATCATACATCCAACCTTTGCCGCCAGCAAGTACAAGTTTGGGGATATCCTTTCCCTTTTTCCTTCTTTTATCATAGAATTTTCTATATGCCCGAAGCAGTCCACTCAAATTTTTACGAGGTTCCAAAGTGCCCAGATATAAAAAATATTTCCCTTCAATACTATACTTTTTTTTCACACACTCTATTTGCTCTCTGCTATATTTCATATGATATTGAGTCGTATCTACACCACATGGCACTACATAGACCTCTTCCGGCGCAACCTTATAATATTTTATGATTTCCTGTTTGGTAAACTCTGAATCTGCCACAATGGCATCCGCCCTTTTTATTGAACGCTTAAGATTCCTCTTAAGCATAACCATCGTCCGCCCCCTCACCGTCTCTGGATACTCACGAAATGCCAGATCATGGATCGTTACCACTTTCTTTCCTTTTACCCCAAGAGGAATGACATAATTACAAAAATGCGTTATGTCCCGTCTCTCTCTAAAAAATAGCACATATGGCAGTTCCACCACAAGGGAAAGGAGTTTAAACACCCTCTCGGAAATCCAACCGCACTCACTAATTTTAATATTTTCCCCATAATGCCGGATACACTGCCTTTTCTTTTTCTCCTCACCAAAGGTAAAAATATCCGCCATATACTCCTGTTCCGGATGCCCTTTCAGAATTCCCCGGAGCAAACCATCCTCATAATACCCGATTCCCGTTTTCCTGTCACTTAACAAAGGTTGTCCATAAAAAGCTATCTTCAATTCTCATCGTTCCCTTCCGCCAATTCCCCGTATAATCTTTTTACATTTTCCAGCATCGTATCCATCCGGTACAACTTTTTCATCCGGTCTCTTGCTCTCTTTCCCATTTCTTTTCTCTCCTGTGGATGTTCCGCCAAATACAGCATCGCATCCGCCAGTTCATCCACGTCTCCCGGCATCACAGTCAGCCCTGTCACACCGTCAACACTTACATATGGTACTCCGCTCGGAAGTTTTGTATTGATCACTGGTTTGCCGAATGCCATTGCTTCGATCTGAACCAGACCAAATGCTTCACTCCGTGCAATCGATGGGAGAACAAAAATATCACATGCCTGAAAATATTCAATCAGTTCCTCATCCCCCACATTACTATGAAAAAAAACATTTTCCCGAAAATCATATTTCTTCATCAAATCTCTAAGTTCTTCTTCCATAGGGCCGCTCCCTACCAGATTGAGGCGGATTTCCGGATTTTGGGCTGCTGCCTTCGCAAATGCCTCTAGTAACACGCGACACCCTTTATAATACACAAACCTCCCAACAAACAAAAAATGTACTTCCCTTTTATAAACTTCCCCCATTTTTTTCTCAAAGCATAAATTTGCTTTTTCTTCAATCCGTTTTTCCACCCCATATGGAATGACAACACATTTTTCTCTGTATGGCTCTAGATAAAGAGAACCTTCAATATGTCCCTGCGTTGCCACAACGATCGCATCCGCCCGACGCAGCAACCAATTCATCAGCGGGCGGTACAATTTCATCATCTTCTTCTGACGTACAATATCACTGTGCCACCACAGCACAACCCTCCCTCGATACCCGGACAATAAACATGCCAAATCCCCAAGCGGAAACGGAAAATGTATTTGCACAATATCTCTGTCCCTGGACATTTTCCGAAATTTCCATAAAAAAGAAACGGATAAAGGAAGTGAGGAGACCACCCCCAGGCTTCCAGCCCGGTGTACCTCCACACCATTCACATTCTCCGTAACAGATTTTCCCTTTTGACGGCATACTAACACCTTTGTGTCTGTATCTTCTGACAAACCCTCTGCCAGTTGTTGAACTACCCGTTCAATCCCGCCAGTCACCGGATAATATAATTTATTGATCTGCAATATCCGCAGTTTTTTCTTCGTATCCTGCACTTTTCATCAATCCTTATCCTTCAAACTGCCACGCATTTAAAATTATACTTCAATCACAGCGGTTAATCAAGCACAAATAAACCATCTTCGTCAGTGTCTGGCTGCCATCCTACTTCCCACAGATAACCTTCCGCAGCTCCCGGTACCCTTTCTCATAAAATTCCTTTTCGTAATGCACCATAAAAGCGCCGGAAACGCACAGATCATCCGCCTGATACTTCCTTGCATTGTCGATCACATAGCAATCCATGTGTTCCTCAAAATAATCCTGCCACTTATCGAGGAATGCTTTCTTTTTCAGAAGCGTCTCCTTTTTATAACCCCGGAGTGGTTTAGATTCCCGCTTATAATTTAAGAATTTTGTCTTTACATCCGCACGGATAAAGATCACATTTTTTCCGTAACGCTCTTTTATAAAACGGATAAATACATCAAAGCGCTTCTTGATCTCCTCCTCATCAAGGATCTCGTCGATCGATGTGATATTACACTCTTCTTTGATCTGTTTAAAAAACTTCAGGGCACGAACCTCGTTGTCCGCCGTAAGTACCCCTCCATTATACTCGACCACATCGCAGACCAGATCATAAAAATCCAAAAGAAGCCACCGGGACTCCGTCTTCTTCAACCGTTCAGGCAGATCCTTATGGAATGCGCTCTTTATATACCCCACACGCCATGTGCTGTTTTCAAACAGGGACAGATCATCGAACTTCTTATCGTCATAGGGGATCGGATCATCGAACGCAAATAAAAAACAATTCCGGTAAGCATAGCAGTCGATCCGGAAGCGCCCGTCGTCCTCATTGAGTATCTCCCTTGTGATACAGGAGCCCCAAAGGTCTACCAGAACCGGTTCGTGGTACTCATTCATGGCATTCGCAAGCGCCTTCACCGAATCACTGTATTTCTTCTTCATTGATTTTATAAGAAGTTTCCGCCTGCCACGCCTTTCCGCATCTTTATCCAATGAAAGGATCTGCTTTTTCAGATGCTTTTCTGTAATATCTCCTCTCCCGGCCAGCAGGATCAAATAGTAGTCGCGGCAGTGAAATCTGGTGATATGGACCTCCCCATCGATCAGACCGGTCTTTTCCAATTCTCCTTTCACCAGTTCCGTAAACCGTTCTACAATCTTCATATCATATTGAAAAATCGTATCATAATTTACCTCTTCCCTGAAAAGATCGCCCTCTTCCACGGCTTTTACGACCTTAAGACATTCCTTTAAAGAAACTGCAAATTTAAAATCGTACTTTTCAAGGATCTCATCAATGCTCTTATACCCTCTCGCCTCGATCTCCACAAAATCGCTCTCATACTCTGTAAGCACCGGCCGCCCAAGCTGTAAGACCAGATGGTCGAGAAACCTGCTGTCGTCCATAAAAAGCCCGACGTTATTTTTGGCAAACAGATTGTCATAATATTTAATAAACCGGCCGAGCCGCATATAATATTCCTGTTCCCGAAAAACCCTCTGCTCCGGAAGAGTCCTTACGATCATGGAAATAAGACGCTTGGCATGATGATAAAACGGCTTTTCATAGGAGGACATCGTAAATCCTTTTTTGTAATTGAAATCCAAAAAATAATGCGAATAAATATCAATGATATAGGGATCCATCTTCTCCACAAAATAATCTTCCAGTTCTTTGATCCGTTTATTATACGCCTTCCTGCTCTTTTTCCGCACCTTACGCACATGCGTATGCGTTACATACCACGCAGGGCAGCGTGACTTCACAAGGATGATATGGTCTCTGTCAAAATATTTCCCGATCAGTTCCAGATAAGAATCCATATATGGTTTCCAGTCAAACTCCCGGTCCCGCATCACATCGATCTCCTCGATCTCATCTTCATGCTCGGCACGGAAATCGCTCTCTATAAATTTAGGGTTTTTTGTAAACACCTGATCTTTCCACTTGCAAAGAGCATGTCCGGCGCTGTAACACATGTCGACGACAAGAAAATCCGCCGGATCTTCTTCCAGCGACTGAGCCAGACGCTTCTCCAGATCCATCGTAAGAAACGACGACACATTTCCTTCCGATGTAAACGTCGCCCCTTCCGGATTTCCCACCAACGAGAGAAGTGAGATCCACAGGCTGTCACCAAACACCTGAAAGCGTTCTTTTAACTCCATATCATTAATATAAGAAGAACCATTTAACCGTATTGCTATCTTTTCCATATTCTATATCCTCACAACAAAATATTCATCCAACCATAATTGACACAATTATAACACATATCCTTCCCCTACCGCAAGTTTTCTATTTGACAGGATTGATACAGCGAAGATGTATAAAACACCTCTTCCGGGAAATCCTAACAGCAGGAACATTTTCCACAAAACAGCCCGGCGGCAAAAAAGGCTGTGAGTAAAATCGCAGACTTTTGATCCGATCGATCACCGACTGCCGCCGGACAGAAAGAAAAGAGGAACAAACATGAGCAAAAAAGAAAACCTGCGCAGCGCACTCCCGATGGCAGCGCTCGACGAAATCCCGGAACCTTCGGCAAATGCCAAGGACATCGTGGCACTGGTCAAACAAAAGGGAAAAATAGCGGGATACCAGTTATCCGATGGCCGGACCGTCAGTAAAGACGAAGGAGTCGCTCTGGCAAAAGCCGGTGAAATCCAGGGTGTCGGAATCGCCCACCGGGGCGATACGGAATATCTGAAAGCCCTTCCGGACGGTGAAGAGGGGAATAATCTCAGCAGTCTGCCTTCTGTCGGCAGGGATTCCCTGTGAGCGCAAACATCACCCGTTCTTCCCAAACACCCGCCTGATGTAACTCTTTCCCATTCCGGTAGCACAAATCCCCTTCTATGCATATCATAATAACAAAAAGCCGGAATGGGGAAGATCATGAACCGGGTCAGAGATATCGTAAACGCAAATTCAGTACACAATAATAATATCCTTGGCCAGAGAACCTGTATTGCGATACTGGACAGCGGAATCGCAGCACATCCCGATTTTGGGGACCGCATTCGTGGATGGTATGACACGATCAACGGCCATCTCTCCCCATATGATGACAACGGACACGGGACTCATGTGGCAGGGATCGCCGCCGGAAGCGGGTTTGCCAGCCGGGGCACCTTACGCGGTATGGCGCCTTCTTCGGATATCGTCTCCGTCAAAATATTGAATCAATACGGCGAGGGCATGATCCCAAACATCATCGACGGCATCAGCTGGGTCATTCAAAACCGTTTCCTATATGGGATCAACATCGTAAACATCTCCGTAGGAACCAGTGATGGACGGCGCTTCGATGAAAATTCAAACTTTGTCAGAAAAGTAAATGAACTGTGGGATATGGGGATCGTCGTAGTGGCGTCTGCCGGGAACAAAGGACCGGAGCCCTATAGCATCAGCGCTCCCGGGAACAGCCGCAAGATCATAACAGTCGGCTATTACAGCAAAAAATCAAATTCCAGCGTAGGCCCCACCACGCTCTGCATCAAAAAACCGGACGTGGTAACTCCCGGTCAGCAGATCACAAGCTGCAGCCACACATTTGCCACCCAGAATCCTTACATAAGAAAAAGCGGTACCTCCATGGCCACACCCGTGGTCAGCGGAAGCATCGCTCTCCTTCTGTCAAAATATCCCCATCTGACGCCAAAAGAGGTAAAACTCCGGCTGAAAAACAGCTGTACGGACTTAAACCTGCCCCACAGCAGTCAGGGGTGGGGGCTTCTCAATGTCGGAAAACTATTAGCTTAGTTCCCAGATTTCCTCATTGTACTGCCTGATCGTGCGGTCCGAAGAGAAAAATCCGGCCTTCGCGATATTTACAAGCATTTTCTCTGCCCATGCCTCTCTGTCCTCATAATCACGGTAAGCCCTTTCTTTGGTCGCCACATAGTCCTTAAAATCAGGGAACGTCATGAACCAGTCTTTATTCAAGAGTTCATTGTACAATCTCATAAGGGATTTCTTCTTCCCTGTCTTAAGCATTTTTTTACTGACGATAAAATCTACCGCTTCCTTCAGATCCGGATCCTTTTCATAATAATCCCTGGAACAGTAATCTCCTCGCTCATAACGGGCGATCACCGTATCACTGTCCTCTCCAAACACATAGATATTATCATCACCGACCAGTTCGTGGATCTCTACATTCGCTCCATCCTCTGTTCCGAGAGTTACCGCACCATTGAGCATGAATTTCATATTTCCTGTGCCACTGGCCTCCTTGGAAGCGAGGGAAATCTGTTCTGAGATATCACAGGCAGGAATGAGTTTCTCCGCAAGCGACACATTATAATTTTCCACCATGACGATATTCAGATATGGCCTTACCTCTTTATCTTTGCTCACGATCTTTTGCAGGCAGAGGATCAAATGAATGATATCTTTGGCGATCGTATAAGCCGGCGCCGCCTTTGCTCCGAAAATAAGCGTGACCGGAGTTTCCGGTTTATGTCCCCTTTTGATCTCCAGATACTTGTGTATCGCATACAGTACATTGAGCTGCTGGCGCTTGTATTCATGAAGCCTCTTTACCTGGATATCAAAGATCGAATCCTCGTTCAATTTTATGCCTTGTGTCTCCTTCAGATATTTTGCCAGTTTATGCTTATTTTTATTTTTGATCTCAAGGAGTTTTTTTACTACTTTTTTATCTCCTTTAAAGGCCAGAAAATTTTCCAGCTCATCGGCATCTTTTTTAAAACCATCTCCGATCGTCTGCTCTAAAAGAGAGGTAAGAGGCTTATTGCAATGTAGAAGCCATCTTCGGAATGTGATACCGTTTGTCTTGTTGTTAAATTTTTCCGGATATATTTTGTAAAAGGAATTCAACTCATTATTTTTCAAAATCTCTGTGTGCAGATAGGCGACCCCGTTTACACTGTGACTGTAGTGGATATCCATATGTGCCATGTGGACCAGATCTTCCTCATCCATGATATACACGGACTCATCTTCAAACTGATCCTTTACGCACAGATCCAGTTCACGGATGATCGGAACAAGCTGGGGCGCTACTTTCTTGATAAAGGATACCGGCCATTTTTCCAGAGCCTCCGAGAGTATCGTGTGGTTCGTGTAGGCGCATGTCTTCGTCGTGATCTCGATTGCCTCATCCATGTCAATTCCATTTTTTGTCAGGAGCCGGATGAGTTCCGGAATGACCATCGATGGATGCGTGTCATTGATCTGGATCGCCACATATTCATGAAGGTCATGCAGGTTACTTCCCCGCTCCTGTGCCTCTGAAAGAATGAACTGGGCTCCGCAGCTCACCATAAAATACTGTTGGTAGACCCTCAAAAGCCGCCCTGCATCATCGCTGTCATCCGGATAGAGAAACAGCGTGAGATTTTTACGGATCTCCTCTTTATCAAAATCAATGCCTTTCTTCACAATGCTCTCATCGATCGAATCAATGTCAAACAAATGAAGCGTATTTGTCCGGTTGTTATATCCTGTGACTAAAATATCATAGAGTACCGCTTTTACATCAAATTTACCAAAGGAGACCGTGTACTCCCTGTCGTTTTTCAAAAGCCACCCTTTCTCCCCGATCCACGGGTTTGGCTTTTCTTTCTGCAGATTTTTCTTAAACACCTGACGGAACAGACCAAAATGATAATTCAGGCCGATGCCATCTCCCGGCAGTCCAAGCGTGGCAATGGAATCAAGAAAACAAGCCGCCAGCCTCCCCAGCCCTCCATTTCCAAGAGAGGGTTCCGGTTCCATCTCCTCAAACGTACTGAGTTTCTTTCCATTCTTTTTCAATTCTTCCTTTACCGTATCATAGATCCCTAGATTGATGAGGTTATTGCTGAGCAGTTTCCCGATCAGAAATTCTGCAGAGATATAATAAAGTTTCTTTTTTCCGGTATTCTGTTTTTTCTCCTGCGCCATCCCATTTGTCATTTTTAAAAGCGCCCGGTATAATTCCTGATCGGAGCATTTTCCAATTCCTTTTCCATACTCTTTCAATACAAATTCATTCAGCATTCTGGTTTTCCTCCTCTTTCTCTTTTTCTTCTTCTTTCTCATCCGGTTTCTCTTCCGGCAAAACCTTTTCCCCACTGACCGTTGCATTGACTGCCGACTGCCCGACTGTAAACACAGCCCTTAATACAAATTTTTCTTTCTCCCCCGTCGTTTCATTCACCCGTGTGGCAGACGTCATGATATCATATGTTCCCGGCAGCACATAAAGAATATCCTCTCCTTCATAAGCGGCATCTTTGTCGGCATTTGAGCTCCAGAGTTTCTCCTCCAGCACGTAACCGCTCTGGTCAAAATAAAGATTTACACGGTAACACTCCGGATAAAAATCGACTACACTGTCGCCTTCCACTGCCAGTTCATATATATCATCCAGAACCACATCTTTTTGATTGGCCGAAGCGATTCCATCATAAATCCCGCCCACTACCCGCAGACGGTAAATACCATTCGCATCTGTGACCGCTGTATACCGGTTCAACCCCATCTGATCCTGAAAGCTGACCTTTACTCCCGGCATGACAAAGCCCTGTGAATCATACAGCGTGCCATACAGATTAAAACCTGTCTCTACTTTTACAGAAGCTGAGACCACTATCTTTCTACTATTGTCGTCCTTGTCTGCCACTGTCACTCTTACCGTGTATTCACCCACACCCTGCGGGGTTCCGGACAGCGCTCCTGTTTCCCTGTCACCCTGCATCCCGGCCGGAAGACCAGAAAACGCAAATTCATACTTCCCGCTTCCTCCTGCCATATGAAGGAATTCTGCTTTTTCTCCGGAAATCTCTTCTCCAAAAACAAGTGAACGGTTTTCCGCATATCCAACGAGCGAATCTGCAGCGCCGATATACCAGTACACATTTACCTTGCTTTCTTTTCCCAGCTCATCGATCGCCGAAATGACGGTCGTCTTTCCAAAATAAGATTTTCCTGTTTTTCCACGGAATACAATCGTATTATTGCTTACGGAAGCCGTAATCCCATCAGGCAGACTTCTAATCTGGTACACAAGAGACCCACAGCCATACTGGCTAAGATCGACCTCAAGCGGGTCGATATACGTTCCGGCCTCTCCGGTCACATATACATCCTTTGGTGTTCCCTCTTTGATAAACAGCGCCTCTGCCTCCATCGATTTAACACCATTTCCGGGGAGCCCCGGCACGGATACCCGGATCATAGAATTCTTCTGGATGGAATACCCCCGCTTCACCTGAAGGTCATATGTCCGGTTTCCATGATTCCTCATTGTCTTTATCTTTAGAGACCGGTTGTAATCTCCGGTCACACTTGTCTTTCCCGACAACTCAAACTTGTCTTTTTCAAGGGGCAGTTCCCGGTCCAGGCTGACCCTGACCGTGTTATAACTGAGCGCACGCACAGAAGCAATATTAACGGTATCCAGGGACTCGACCTTTACACTGCACACCGCCTTCGTGCCGCTTCCGTCTACCGCTTTCGCCGTAATCTTTGCATTTCCCGGAGACAGTGCACTCACCACGCCGGCAGAAGATACTTTTGCCACAGACGGTACGGAAGAACTCCATACCACTCTTTTAAATCCGCTGTTTGACGGAACAACACTTTTTTTGATCTCAAATCTCTCGCCGACCTTCACCGTCTTTTTCTTTTCTTTTAATATGATCTTCTTTAATGGTTTGACCACTCTCACTTTAATAGAAGCTTTTTTCTTTTTATTCTTTCTGGAAATCGCATATACTCTCGTAGTCCCGAGACGGACTCCCTTTACTTCCCCAATGGAATTGATCCGGGCGATCCGCTTATTTTTGGATTTGTAACGAACCTTCTTATAAGAAGACCGGTTTGGTCTCACCTGGACAGAAGACGATACACGTACCTTTTTTCCCTTTCCTACATGTACGATTTTTCCATAATTGCTCTTTATCCTTACTTTTTTTACCCTGACTTTTGCTTCTGCCGTCGTCACTGCGGCAAACAAAGCCGCAAACAGCACCAGACAGATCAGTATTTTCCTGAACTTTTTCATATGACTGCACCATTCCAGTTTCTTTTTTATTCTTACTCACGAACCAAACTTAATAATAGCACACAATCGACGGAGCGTCAAAACATTTTGGGTGATTTTTATTGTCTCGAAATATATTTTTACAGGTAGTAAAATATTGTAAACTATGTTAGAATACTATTTGTAATCTATATGATCCAGAAAACCAAAATGAAACGGAGAACTTATCATGTGTAAAAAACTATGGAAGCTAACAACAGCAGTTATGGTATCTCTGGCAATGATCTGTACCATGCTGCCACTACCCATTCCCACACAACAGACTGCACAGGCAGCAACGACGTCCAAGGCGATCTGTCTTGGGACTTCCCGGATTGCATCTCCTTCCCAAAGCGGAACAGCATGGTCCGGTGATTATATATATTTCGGTCATTATAAAAACTCTCCTATCAAATGGAGAGTATTAGACACAACCGGACAGGCCGGCAGCAGTTCCACACAGGGCGGTATTCTTTTACAGTCAGATCAAATACTGGACACCATGGCATTTGAAGATGGAACAGACAGTGCCAACGAACATCGGAATGGAGCAATCCCAAACAATCAGTGGAATGCAAGTGATATACGGGCATGGCTGCAGGGAAATGATTCCTTTATGAGCAGTTCCAATTTTTCAGAATTGGAAAAAAATAGTATTTTAGAAACGACAACCTCCGGAACTTATGAATCTCCGTTAAATACCCTGAACAGTGTCAAACTGAACCGGGACACGATGTTTTTACTGGATGCCTGCGACCTGGCAAACAACCAGTACGGCTACCGTTACAACAACGGTTTAACAGACGGGAGCGTTGGAAACTACTGGTGGCTCCGGAACTCCCATAACAAATTCGGTGACGCCGCCGGTTACATGCTTTCTGCAGGTTATCTTTTCTATACCTTTACTTCTGATGACGAAGGCGGAGTCGTTCCGGCATTCAACCTCAGGCAGGATAACGTATTGCTGGTTTCTGCTGCCGGTCAGTCTAAAAGCGCCCCGTTGGCTTCTGTCACATCCTCTGATATCAACGAATGGAAACTTACGATGCTGGACGAAACCAAAACCGTGTCTATAGACGGCACAGTAAAACGGAGCGTAAATTCAAATCAGATCCGTGTACCATATACTTACAGCGGAACCAGCGCCAACCAGCTTTCCATTATGATTACAGATGGGACTTATACCGGAAGCAATACTACGATAAAATATTATGGCAGAGTTTCGGAAAATATCGCTGCTTCAGGCACAACAGAGTTTACTTTACCAGATGATTTCAACCATAGCACAGATAAAGTTTATCTGCTTGCAGAGCAGGTAAATGGTGGACAGGAGACGGATTATGCCAGCCGCCCGGTGGAAGTGGAAATTCATGAACACCAGTGGGCATTACAGTATAATGATGACGGACACTGGTATACATGTACACAGCCCCAGTATGATATTGATCCAGATGAGATCAGGGATTATGGCGAGCACATCTTCGGTGAAGATGACGACACGTGTGTATTATGTGGTTACACACTTCCTGAAGAACCGGACGAACCCGACGAACCCGATGAGCCGGACGATGGAGATGAAGGCGATGAGGGTGGCAGCGATGAAGAAGAAGTACATGTCCATCAATGGAGTTCAACCATCATAAAACCTGCTACCTGTACCGAAGATGGCCAGCGACGGGTTTATTGTACACTTACGGACGAAGACTGCAATGAAAGTTATATCGAAACGATCCCGGCATTGAGTGCCACGAGAACCCATACCTTCGGTGAATGGACACAGACTATCGCACCTACCACAACGCATGAAGGGCAGTCTAAACGCACTTGTACTGTCTGCGGTGCATCTGAAACACAGGCAATACCAAAACTCCACAAACACAAATACAACGAAGATGAGTGGCTGTCAAATGAGAAACTGCACTGGAATCAGTGTTCGTGTGGTAAGACCAAAAACGGAATGTACCACACATGGAACAAGGGAAAAATCCTTAAAACGCCTACATCCAAAATGGAAGGCGAGATTTTGTACCGCTGTACCGTCTGTGACCGGACAGTGAAACGCATTCTTCCTAAAATCGGCATCTGTTTTTCCAAAGACTTGTATCAGTACAAGATCCAAAGTTACAAAAATGGTACCCCTGCCGTGACAGTGCTTGGTTTTGCAAAAGGAAAAAGCGCCAAAACAGCAAACATACCAAAAACCGTTACTTTAAACGGAGTCCGATACACTGTCACGGCAGTTGCGGCAAAAGCTTTTATCCGAAACCAGACGATCCAGAAGATCATACTCAGTAATTCTATAGAAACACTGGGGGATCTGGCATTTTTCCGTGCCGCAAATGTAGAAAAAATCACGATCGGAACCGGATTAAAGCATTTAGGCGATCACACCTTCTGCCACATGAAGAAATTAAAAACCGTCGTGGTAAAAAGCAAAAAGCTGAAAAGCACAGATACAAATATCTTCCACGCTGCCAGAGATTTTACGATCCGCGTACCAAAGAAGAAAGTAGAACAGTATCAACGCAACGTGTTTTATCCGTATCCACAGAATGTACAGGCACTCCAAAAATAAACCAGTTTAAAGAAGGCTTTTCACCATGGAACAAAAATACAGGATTCTCATCCGGACATATGAAACCGGGATCACTGCGCAAAACAAAACATCAAACATTCTGGGTGTCATCAAACTGGCTCTGTTTGCACTGTCCGTTTTTTCGCTCATTGCCCTGTGCTGTTCCTGGTTTTCCCTTCTATGGCTTTTGTCCGGCGGAATCTTTGCGGTTCTGTTTATCACCGCCTGCATAAGACATGACCGCATTTTAGAGTCAGTCGCATACCAGAAAGAACTACGGCATATCACAGAAAAAAATCTTCAACGCATAACGGGAGACTGGACTACTTCCGGGGATAACGGGGAAGAATACGCCGATCCGGAGCATCCGTATGCGATGGATCTCGATATTGTAGGTGAAAATTCTCTTTTTCAATACATAAACTGCACAAATACGTATTATGGACGAAAGCAGCTGGCAGACGACCTGCTCCATCCGGAATATTCCGATGAAGAAATACGGAAACGGCAGGAAGCGATCAAGGAACTGTATACCGATTACGAATGGATTGCCGATCTGGAATACCTGTTTTCAAAGATTGGCAGAAACGACCAGTTCCCCAAACTTCTGTCCGAACTGAAAGAACAGAACCTCTTTACAAAACACCGGTTTATCCATATACTCCCTCCGGTTTTACGAACCATTACCTGGATTTCCATTTTAACTACAGTTGTAGTCAGGTCAGACTTTTGCTTTGCCCTGTCCGGAATACTTCTATTTTCCCAACTCATCGTCTGGAATCTTGGAAAGCATAAAACGGATCGCTATCTGAAAACCGCCCGGCTCACTTCCTATCAGATCCCACGATACTGTCCTGTCATCCGGAAAATCGCCGGGAGATCTTTTGCTTCCTCTGAAATGAAGGCGATACAAGCACAGTTAACAGAAGCAGAAGAAGGCATCCGGCAGTTTTCACGTATCTCCTCGCACATCAAAGCTACGGCAAATCCACTGGCTTCACTTCTTTTAAACTTATTCTTTCTTTGGGATCACAAAAATGTATTTGACTTTGAAAAATGGAAATTAGAATATGGAAAAACAGCGGAAAGCTGGTTTTCTACTATTGGAGAATTAGAAAGCCTGATGAGTTTTGCCGGCCTTGCGAGAAACTGCGACACCGTCTGCCTTCCCACATGGTCCGGACACAAACGGTATTTTCTTGCAAAACAGGCCGGACACCCTCTGCTCTGCAACAAAAAGCGGGTCTGCAATGACTTTGAGATGAAAGATCATATCGTGATCATCTCCGGCTCCAACATGTCCGGAAAAAGTACATTTATGAGAACGGTCGGCATCAACCTCGTGCTGGCAAAAGCCGGCAGCTATGTCTGTGCAGAAAAAATGGAATGTTCCCATATAGACATCCTGACTTCCATGCGCATCACGGACCGGACAACCGATGGGATCTCCACCTTTTATTCCGAACTCTTAAGGATCAAAAAGATCATAGAAGCAGCAGAGACAAATAAGAATGTGCTGTTTTTGATCGATGAAATATTCCGTGGCACGAACTCAGACGAACGCCGCCTTGGTGCTGAAGGCGTCCTCCAGCGACTGCTTTCTCTCGGCGTCTGCGGTTTTATCACCACGCACGATCTGGAAATCTGTAAACTGGAAAAGAATCATCCTTCCATTGTAAATTACAATTTCAGCGAGGAATATAAAGAGGACGAGATGTATTTTGACTACCAGATCAAAAAAGGGGTGTCAACGACGAGAAATGCGGAGTTTCTTTTGAGGAAAGTGGGGATCCTGCCAGACTGATCACCCAGACACTCCATCACATAAAACATGTAATGTTCCAGCTTTATCTACAACCCGCATATTTCGAACATTACTCTCAGAATCCGGAATATCTATATTCAAAACATGATTTACCGTATCAATCTGATACATCAAACCATCAAACATAGTCGCACTGAGAATCATATTAAAAGATGCATTTAATTCATTATTGGCAACGATATGTAAATCGGGGTATAATATACCACCGACATCCAATGTCATTTTATACATATTACCACATGTCTGACCACCAAAACCAGCTATCGGGACATCCTTCTGAACCATTTTGGCTCCCATCTTTGATACAATAATCTCCTCATCGTCTGTCCAAATCGGAATGTATGCCCCTGTATCCAATAATGCTGTAAGTCGATTATTAAGCATCACAACCGGCCTTTGGTGATTTTTGTCTAAACTCATTGTATATTGTTTCATAATACCCCCATTTCAAAAAGTCACAGTACTCCTACCATACCCAGTTGTAGACATCCATCCGGATTTGTATGCCGAGAAATAATCTCACCATCCAGCACCAATTTTGTCAGTTCAGATTTTGTCTTATCACTATATTTCACAACTGCTGACTCAACAGATACCCCATCATCATTTCTATATTGTACATCCGTTAAACCTACCCACTGATCCGGATATTTCTTTTGAATCTGTTCCCACGTCAATCTTTTCGCCATTAAAACCACCCCCTTCATCAATATATCCATTTAATCCCTCCTTGCCCCCTACTCACTCATCTTCGCAAGTTTCGCCGCCTGATCGGCAGCGATCAGACTATCGATCACCTCATTCAGATCCCCATCAATGATTGCATCCAGACGGTGCAGTGTCAGCTTGATCCGGTGGTCAGTCACCCTTCCCTGCGGGTAATTATATGTTCTGATCTTTTCAGAGCGGTCTCCGGTACCGATCTGGCTTCTTCGCTTTTCTGCCTCTTCATCATGCGCTTTGGCGCACTCCAACTCATATAATCTGGCACGGAGTACCTTTAACGCCTTATCTTTATTTTTCAACTGGGACTTTTCATCCTGACAGGAAATCACGATACCCGTCGGAATGTGTGTGAGCCGCACTGCCGAGTCTGTCGTATTGACACACTGCCCGCCATTTCCGGACGCACGGAACACATCAAACTTACAATCATTCATGTCGATCTCGACTTCCACGTCCTCCACTTCCGGCATGATTGCGACTGTCGCTGTAGACGTATGGATACGGCCGCCGGATTCTGTAGCCGGGATTCTCTGTACACGGTGCACGCCGCTTTCGTATTTCAGCTTTGAATACGCACCCGTCCCATTTATCATAAACACGATTTCTTTAAAACCACCAATTCCGTTTTCATTGGAATTCATCGTATCGACCTTCCAGTGGTTTCTCTCTGCATACTTACAATACATACGATAAAGATCTGCTGCAAATAAAGCGGCCTCATCACCACCGGCACCCCCCCGGATCTCCACGATGACATTTTTATCATCATTGGGATCTTTCGGAAGAAGAAGAATACGAAGTTCCTGTTCAATTTCTCCGATGCTGGCCTTGCACTCATTCAGTTCTTCTTTAGCAAGTTCACGCATCTCCTCGTCACTTTCCTCTTCAAGGATCGCCAGACTATCTTCGATCCCATCCTTCGCCGCCTTATACTCTTTATATTTCGTCACAACAGGCTCTAAGTCAGCCTGCTCCTTCATAAGCTTCTGATACCGTGACTGGTCATTCAGAACATCCGGCTCACTGAGTTCATTCAGAACCTCTTCATAACGAAACAGCGTATCTTCTAATTTATCAAACATCAGACTCCTCCATTCTGCCAGCAGATCATTTACCTGTATAACATCTCCAGATTGGATCGACGTTATACGGAAACAAAATACCCACTGACCACCCTGTCGTTTCCGGCAAGATCTTTCTTTATCTCTATCTTTTCAAATCCCCGCTCTGACATAAGCGAAGACACGCTCTCACCCTGTTCACACCCTATTTCAAAACACAAAATCCCCCCATCGTTCAGATACCCCGGAGCTTCCTTTATGATACGGCGGTAAAACAACAATCCGTCGTCCCCACCGTCCAGTGCCTCCGGCGGCTCAAACCGGCTCACCTCCGGCATCAGTCCCGGAATCACATCTGACTCGATATACGGTGGATTCGATACGATCACATCAAAAGTCCCTGTAACCGGCTCAAACAAGTCACCACAAACAACCGTAACCTCGGCGTTCCACTCATCCGCCATTCTTTTCTTCAAATGAACTGCATTCATTTCTGCCACCCTGAGAGCCCCTTCCGACAAATCGCTGAGAACGATCCGGGATGGTTTCCCAAATACCCCGATGCTTAATCCGATGCACCCTGATCCCGTACACAGATCAAGGACCCGTTTTCCCTTACAAAAAGGATAAATATATTCCACAAGGATTTCCGTATCCTGCCTCGGGACAAGGACATTTTCATCCACAGAAAAAGAAAGTCCCATAAACTCCGTGCACCCGGTAATATACTCTAACGGAATCCTTTTTTCCCTCTTTGAGAGCAGGGCCTCATACCGGTCCCGTACTGCCTGGCCTGCCTCTTCTTCTTTCCGAAGAAAATAATCACTTCTCTCAAAAGAACAGTTACTTCCCGCAAAGCATGCTCTCAAAAGATACCATGCATTCAGCCCTGCCTCCGGTACCCCTGCCTGTTCTAACTGTTTCACACCCATGGCCAGCAACTGCTCCAGTGTCATTTTGCTCCCTCTTCTACAGTCGTAGTCCCTTCTGGATTTGCTTTTGTCGGATCCTCAAAATACCGGTCAAGAGCCTGAAGAATTTCATCATCCTCTTCATCACTCACATCGACCACTTCAAAGTCTTCCTGTTTTTCTGTCTCTTTTCCCTTCTCCTGTGTCACGGCAGCTTCTTTTTCATTTTCAACTGCAGTCTCCTGCACTGCACTCTCCGCCAAAAACTTCTTCCAGTCAAAGACCGCCTCCACAGAAGAGATCGCCACCAAAAGCTGCGCGTCTTCCGGATTTTTCGTCGTCAGCGACTGAAGCCAGAGCCCCGGTTTGCTCACGATATCCATAACTTTATTTTCCGTTTTTCCCGCAAAAATGATAAACTCATAAGACAATCCTGCGATCACCGGGATCAAAAGAATGCGAAATACCATACGGAGCCATATATTCGGAACAGAGATAAACATAAAAAATAAAATACTCACAAACATCACGACCAGCATAAAACTGGTTCCGCATCTTTTGTGAACCGTAGT
The DNA here is from genome assembly GCA_021770615.1 of Lachnospiraceae bacterium. The sequence goes on from JAETQR010000007.1 coordinate 72,164, forward strand.
CTGTTTTCTGGCATTTTCTACCGTCAGTTCAAAACCATTTTCCAGACAGTTGATACATTTGTGTTCCGCACCATGATACATAAACACACGCTTTATGTCTTCCATATAAGAAATCGCCTTTACATACCCGACAAATAATGCCACACGGATCACTCCCTCGATCAGTCCCCGGATCTGAACCGATGGAATCACTTTCGACAGTAATTCTGACACAAAAAATGGAAGCAGAACAAAAAGGCCGATCGCTATGATGACCGCCAGCATGACCACAAGACCCATGATCAGTTCATTTCCTTTATCATCCGTCTTCTCATCTTTCTTCTCTTCTTTTTTCTCTTCCTCTTCCTCCCAAAAGCCCGCCGAATAATTCAGTGTCTTCATTCCCATCACAAGGGACTCCACAAAAGTCACTACTCCCCGGATGACCGGAAGATCCGCAGCCTTGTATTTATCTCTCAGGCTTTGGTATTTTTCCACCTTTACTTCGATTTCCCCATCTGGTTTGCGCACGGAAACAGCATACTTGCCATCTCCTTTCATCATAACACCTTCGATGACCGCCTGACCACCAATTCCCGAATACCTCATACTCTCCTCATTTCCGCGCTGCCTATCGCTTTTTGCGGGTCTGCCCTTCCTTACACATCCCGCAAACTGTAACCGCAGCCGCTTTTCGTGACAAAAACTCATATATGCAACAACTCCGCAGGCCTCAATATGCTTGATACAGAGACATGCGGAGCCATAATGTGTTCATAATCTGCTTATTTTAAGCCATACTTACGATTGAACTTATCAATCGCACCACGAGCTGCCATGGACTTCTGCTGTCCTGTGTAGAATGGATGGCATTTAGAACATACTTCAACATGAATGTTTTCTTTTGTTGAACCAGTCACGAATTCATTACCACAGTTGCATACAACTTTTGCCTGGTAATATTCTGGATGGATTCCCTCTCTCATGTATTTTCACCTCACTACTTATATTTTCAATTCTCAAAATCGGCTTATTCATTGTATCATGGATTTTTATAAAATGCAAGCTTTTTCTAACTTGAGTTTCCGCATTTTTTAGTATCCCCCCTTTTTCGTGTTAAAAGGATATGCTGCCGCAGGCAGCAATGTCAATATTGCACAAAATTGCAACTGGAATACTAGTTTTCCGTGTGCAATTTTGTGCAATATTCACACATCACAATTTGTGATGTGTGCTTTTAACACTTTAAAATATAAAATGCGGAAACTCAAGTTTTCTAATGAAGCTTGATCTTTTTTATTGTTTCAATAAATTCTTTATTATTTTTCGTCTTTCGGAACAAATTGATGATCTGCTCCAGATTATTGTCCGAATTTGCACTTGCACTGAGCGCCTTCCTCATCAGATAGACTGCTTCCAGTTCACCCTGATCCAAAAGAAGATCCTCACGTCTCGTACTCGATTTCTGAATGTCGATCGCAGGAAATACACGTTTTTCAGACAAATGCCGGTCAAGAACGAGTTCCATATTTCCAGTTCCTTTAAATTCCTCAAACACCACATCATCCATACGGCTCCCTGTATCTACAAGCGCAGTGGCAAGTATTGTAAGGCTTCCGCCTTCCCGCATATTTCTCGCCGCACCAAAAAAGCGCTTTGGCATATGGAGCGCTGCCGGATCAAGTCCACCGGAAAGCGTCCTTCCACTCGGCGTAACGGTAAGGTTGTATGCCCTGGCAAGCCTTGTAATACTGTCTAAAAGTATCACGACGTCGTCTCCGCCCTCTACCAGGCGTTTTGCTCTCTCAATAACCATTTCCGAAACTCTCTTATGGTTTTCCGGCAGTTCATCAAACGTAGAGTAGATCACTTCCACCCGTTTCCCCTCGATCGATTCCTTTATATCTGTAACTTCCTCTGGTCTTTCATCAATCAACAGGATCAAAAGATGCATCTTGGGATAATTCTTCGTAATAGCACTGGCAACCTGCTTGAGAAGAGTTGTCTTTCCGGTCTTTGGCTGGGAGACGATCATCCCCCTCTGTCCCTTTCCGATCGGTGCGATCAAATCCAGCATCCGCATGGAAACTCCCGAATCTGCCGTTTCAAGATGAATCCTCTCATTCGGAAATATCGGTGTAAGATCCTCAAATTTGGTACGGTGTGCCAGATAAGTGATCGGCCGGCCATTGACACTTTTCATATAAAGAAGAGCGCTGAATTTTTCATTCTGTGTCCTTACTCTTATATTTCCTTCCACGATATCCCCGGTCCGCAAACCAAATCTTCTGAGAAAAGCAGGAGAAACATAGACATCATTCTCACCGGGCAGGAAATTATCACAACGGATAAAACCGTACCCTTCCGACATGATCTCTAAAATACCCTTTTTCGTGATCCCACTGTCAAGTTCTTTAATCTCCTTCGGATGGACATCAGAAACATGCCTGTCCCTTGCAATCGTGATCAGTCCCGCCTTCACAACATCCTCGATCGTGCGAAATGGCTGGTTTTCCGTATGAGAAGCATTATTATTACTACTATTTGAAGGGGGATTATTCCTGTTATGGTTATGGGAGCGTTCCCCTTGATTCGGTACATATGTATAACGCTTTTCTGCCGGTTTGCCCGATTGTCTGGAATCCGATTTCGTCTTTCTTGCGCTTTTTTCCTCTTTTTTCTCCTCCGCCTGCCCACTTCCGGACTGGGAATCGGATATCGCCAGTTTTTCCAGTTCATGCACCAGATCTCCTTTACGAAGTCCGGACACTCCGGAAAGTCCTTTCTCCTTTGCCATTTCCCTGAGTTCCTTCAGTGATAATTTTGTTAAATCCATTCTGATCCTCATTTCTTTCCGCACCGCATTCTACTCTTGGCGAATTCAAGTCTGGCAGCGCACAGACATAAATCCCAATGTATCGCCCTGTTCTCTTCCGGGTACTGTAGCGGTCAAATTTTAAACATTAGAATTCAATCCCATTTTTCTTCATAAGCTCTCTTGCACTTTCCAAAGAATCTACACCTGTAGCATTTTTGATCGGCGCAAACTCTCTTTCCCGCTCCACTTCAAATGACAGACAATTATCCATCATATGGATCATATCAAGAACCAGCTTCTCAAACTTATACCCGTTCGGTTTATCCGGTTTCACATATTCACCATGCTCGTTCATATATGGAATTTTCTTTTCTACTACATGTGTAGGGAGATTTTTTTTCATGATCTGTTCAAGAATATCTACACGAAAAAGATAGTTCAGAATCACTCCATAATTATAAAGAAGTTTTCCCTTATCATCCCGTGAATGAATCATTTCATCCGTCATTTCATAGTATTCTACAATCGACGGCTTCCCATCCTCCAAACATAATACGCCAACTCTCTCCGACGGATCCGCTTTCGCCACCACTTTGGCTCCGCAAATATAGTCTTTCTCCAACACGGCTCCCAAAAAGACCGGATCCGCTATCTTCTGAAGAACATTGTCCACAGAAAATACGTTCAGCCACTCCACTCCCATTTCCGAAAGCTTACCTGAAAGCCCGGCATCCACAAGAGAAGTGAACCACCCGCCATTTCCATCGGGAGAAGCAGAAATCTTATCCTTGTCCTCCATCAGTATCTTTCCGTCATAACCCACAGATGGCGCCATATTCTGAATAAAGAAAAAAATAAAATCCCTGTTATATCCAAAATAATTCTTTTCTTCAAAAAAAGCAAGTGTTTCTTTATTATTTTTTTCACTTGTCATGATAAACAGCGGAACCCATGTACCCGTCTTATCTCTTACCTGCATGATATTCCGGATCAGCTGTTCAAACAGATACAGTTCTTTACTCACGCCTATATTTAACATTCCCTTTGGTTTATCAAATCCAAGTCGCGTCCCCTGGCCTCCGGCAAGAAGCACAGCCCCCACCTTATGCTCTTTTAATGCCCGTATCCCAACATTTTCAAACCTCACCCGGTTCTTTTCAATTTCCTCCTTCGTGATGGCGCCCATCGGTTCGATCTTCCCCTTCTTTATCTCTTTCGAACCATCCTCGATCTGTCCTAAAAGTCCGAGATCCAGATTTTCGATCTGCGCCAGAAGAAATTCTTTTTGCTCTTCTTTTAATTCATCATAATACCGGAGCAGATGTTCCTGTCCTGTCCCTGAAAGCTTACTCTCCGCCTCCTGCAGTGTCATCCCTGTAACCTCCCTCTCAAAAAATTGTATTATACTACTTATTGTACCATTTTTAGGGAAAAGCACAAGTCCTAAAAATCATTTCTGCCGTGAATTTTTAGTTTCTTGGGTTTCCGCATTTTTTAGTATCCCTTTTTTTCGTGTTAAAAGCACATGCTGCCGTAGGCAGCAATGTCAATATCGCACAAAATTGCAACTGGAATACTAGTTTTCCGTGTGCAATTTTGTGCAATATTCACACATCACAATTTGTGATGTGTGCTTTTAACACCCTGAAATATAAAATGCGGAAACCCAGGAATTTTTAGTTTGTATTGTTTTTACTTATCAAAAGTGATAAAATAAATCCAGCATTTATATAAAATGGAGGAACATATGACAAATAATGAAAAAGCACTTGCCCTTCACAGGGAATGGTGCGGAAAAATCGATACAACACCAAAATGCCAGGTCAAATCCAGAGAAGACCTTGCGATTGCTTATACACCAGGGGTTGCAGAACCTTGCAAAGCCATTGCAGAAAACAAAGAGGAAGCTTACCGTTACACGATCAAATCAAACACCGTAGCAGTTATATCCGACGGGAGTGCTGTCCTCGGTCTTGGAAACATCGGCGCAGAAGCCGCTATGCCGGTTATGGAAGGAAAAGCTGTCCTTTTTAAGGAATTTGGAAATGTAAATGCATTTCCCATCTGCCTTGATACGCAGGACACGGAAGAAATCATCCGGACGATCGTAAATATCGCCCCTGCTTTCGGCGGCATAAATCTGGAAGACATCTCTGCCCCACGGTGCTTTGAAATTGAATCCCGTCTCCAAAAACTGCTTAACATCCCGGTATTTCATGATGACCAGCACGGAACTGCTATTGTCGTACTCGCAGGGATCATCAATGCGTTAAAAGTTACCGGGAGATCAAAAGAAAAAAGTAAAGTGATCGTAAACGGTGCCGGTTCGGCCGGGATCGCAATCAGCAGACTTTTGTTAAAATACGGATTTAAACATGTGACACTTTGCGATAAGTCAGGGATATTAAATAAAGATACGCCGGATTTAAACTGGATGCAGCAGGAAATGATGGGACTCACAAATCCCGGAGGCCGTTCCGGCACCCTTGCCGATGCCTTTGCCGGCGCAGATATTTTCGTCGGCGTCTCTGCGCCAAATATCGTGACACCTGAGATGGTCGCATCAATGAACAGTGACCCGATCCTTTTTGCAATGGCAAATCCTGTCCCTGAGATCATGCCGGATATTGCAAAAAAAGCCGGTGCAAAAGTTGTCGGGACCGGACGCTCCGATTTTCCAAACCAGGTAAACAACGTCGTTGCCTTTCCTGGCATCTTCAAAGGAGCACTGGAAGGCCGCGCCTCCCGAATCACCGAGGAAATGAAGCTGGCTGCAGCCCTTGCGATCGCTTCTCTCGTTCCTGATGATGAACTGAATGAGGACAATATCATGCCGGAGGCTTTCGACCCACGGGTGGCCGAAGTCGTGAGCCAGGCAGTAAAAGATCACATCCATGACTAAAAAAGCATGGGGTGAAAAGCCCTACCATTCCCTCGACTATGAGATGAAGAAACGGTTTGGCGAAAAAGTATATAAAATCTCACTTGAAAGCGGACTGACATGTCCAAACCGGGACGGAACCCTCGGCTATGGAGGCTGTATTTTCTGCAGTGGCCGCGGCTCGGGAGATTTTGCCTCCCCTGTCTCCACTTCTGTCACGCAGCAGATCGATGCCGGCATCCGCGGGATTTCCGGCAGAAAGCATGTGGGAAACAAATTTATCGCCTACTTCCAGTCATTTACAAATACCTATGCCCCACCCGAAAAACTGCAGCCGATGTATATGGAAGCAATCTCCCATCCAAAAGTTGTGATGCTCTCCATCGCAACAAGGCCCGACTGCCTTCCTTGTGAAGTCATAGAGCTTTTAAGAGAATGCAACAAAAGAAAACCGGTCATGGTGGAGCTTGGACTCCAGACGATTCATGAGTCTACGGCCCGGTTGATCCGGCGTGGCTATTCGCTCGATGTGTATGATACAGCTGTAGAACGCTTGCACTCCGCCGGCCTCGAAGTAGTGACCCACGTCATCGCAGGACTTCCCTATGAGACCCCCGGACATTTTCTGGAGACGATCTCCCACGTCGGAAGATGTCATTCGGATGGAATAAAAATCCAGCTGCTGCATATATTAAAAGACACGGATCTCGCCGCCATGTACAAGCAGGGTGATTTTAAAGCACTCACAATGCAAGAATATATCGAAATTGTTATACAGGCCATTTCTGTTTTACCGAAGGAGACCGTGATCCACCGCCTGACAGGCGATGGACCAAAAGCTCTTCTGATCGCTCCTGAATGGAGCAGTAAAAAAAGATATGTCCTGAACGAACTCCACAGACAATTAAAAATACAAAATATCTGGCAGGGAAAGTACAGACATCCCGAACCATAAATATTTGAACATCCGGAAAGGAGAGGCCATATTCATGAAAGAGGCATTTACCATTTATAAACTGATCATCCTTTACACCCTTGGCAAGGTAAATACGCCGCTTACTCTTGGACTTATATCTGATTACATCACAGATCATGGGTATACAAATTATTTTAATGTCCAAAACGCATTTGCAGAACTTCTGGACGCTGAACTCATCTCATGTTCCAACACATATAACACCTCTTATTACAGCATAACAGAGGCAGGAACAGAAACTCTTGAGTTATTTGGCTCCAGTCTGTCCCACGAAATCCGGCAGGAGATTGATGAATATTTAAAAAACAACAACCATAAGATCATTGACCGCATCACAGTCGTCAGCGATTACACAATGTTGGATAGCAGTGAATATCTCGCTACCTGCTCCCTGATCGAAAACAATCAGATCCTTTTTGAAACGAAGCTCTCTGTCCCAACAGAGGAGGATGCCATAAAAATATGCGGACGCTGGCGCGACAACAGTGATGAACTCTACTCCCTCACGATCCGGACGTTGCTAAACTAGGCTGCTTCCCCCGGCATGTTAGGGAAAAACTATTCTTTTCCCTAAGAACTTCACATTTTGTATTGCAATTTCACTCACATTTTAGTAAAATTTATACATAAAATCTTATTTTAGGTGGTGTTACAATGGCCGAGTTTAAACGAGCAACCGTATTAGCAGATGAGATAATCAAGTGCCCAAACTGTAAAACTCCAATGACCTACAAATATGCAGGAAAATATCTATGTGAAAAATGTGGTGCCGAGGAACTCGATGATTTTGGAAAAATCAAAGCATACATCAATGAGCACGGACCCACAAATGCAATTGAACTGTCTGCAAAAACAGGAGTCCGCAAGTCAAAAATCGGTGAATTTCTGCGCCTTGGACGAGTTGAAATCCCAGAAAATTCAGATGTATTTATCCATTGCAAAAGTTGCGGCGTAGCGATCCGCTATGGCAACTATTGTGAAAAATGTGTCCATACAAAAAATATCGAAGGTGCTTTTATTGGCGAAGTTCCAAAGAAAACAAGCGACAAAATGCGTTTTATCGATATGGAGTGAGTACCGGAGACCTACTTATTTCTTTTCAGACTTAGTACTCTGCTCCATGCACCATACACCTTTTTTCCCTTGTATATGGTATAAGCCCGGACTTTCACATAGTATTTTCCGGCTTTTTCCCATCGGATCTTTGCCTTTTTCTTTTTTGTATACTTTTCTTTTATGCTCCCTTTCCCATTCTTTTTCCGGGAGCATATAACTTGATATCCTACTGCTTTTCTTGCCTTTTTCCATGCTACCTTTATATTTCTTTTTGTAAAGCGTATTTTTTTTATTTCTACCTTCCCGGGGCGTTCCGGTGCTTTTCCCTTTATCGTATTCAGATTTCTCCGCTCATCTAAGTTTTTTATGAAGGAAGCCAATGCGTTCTCACGGATGTCGCCGGAAAATATTTCCTTGTTTCCTAATAGTTCTCCTCCACTGATTTCATCCTCAAAACTGCCCAAGAGATGATTTTTGTCTCCCGATGTGTTCTCCGGTAACTCTGTTTCTCCCCCAGACGGATTGACATCCACCCATACATCCCGGATAACGATGCCTTCTGATCCCCGGTAGCCACTAACCCCCGCATAATCATAATTTACAGGATCTAATGGCACAAACACGAGTGGGTAAAATCCACTTTCCTCCGGGAGCAGATCAGAATTCCTCCACGAAAAAGTCCCATACTGATTGAAATGATAGGCCAGAGAGGCTTTCATCAGACTGTCGCCCTTTGTTATGGCGGCCGCATATGGAAAATCAAATGCACCGATTTTCTTTTTTCGTATGATCACCAGTCGTTTTCCTGTGAACGTTTCATAACCGGTTTTTGAAACCTCATAGTACACCGTATATGTCCCCGCATTGATATAGGATGGAGATGTTGTCATACTATATTCTCCCGGTTTCGTACCATACCGTATCATCGCCCCTTCATCTGCAGACACACGGATACTGTGGGGATTTCCATCATACTCTCCGGAAAATCCAGCCGAATCAACATTCAGTCTGGCACTCTCGATCGTAACAGTCGAGCTTCCGGTATACGTCTCATAATTTGGTTTCTGCACTCTGAAATATACAGTATAAACTCCCGGCAGCACGTACCCGGGACTCTGCTCTGTCATATACTGCCCCTCTTCCACTCCATACTCTACCCTGGCGCCATCATCGCAGACTACCGTAACAGAATGTGCTTCTCCATCATAGACCCCGGAATAAGCATATGCCTTCACCGACTTGAGCGGCGCCTTCTTTATCACAAAACGAACACTCGTATTCCCTTCGTACTCCCCCTGCCCCAGAATATTTACTGTCGCTGTCCCCGCATTCTTATTATTCTGATAAGTCAATATATAATCTGTCTCCTTCTCCAGTTTAATACCGGCATAATAGATATCCGGTTCCGGAGTAAATGCAGTTCCATCGTACACAACGTCCTCAGGTCTTGAAATCTCACAGGAAGCCACATTCTGGCTGGCCATTGTCCCCAGGCACAGGCTCCCGATCGATCCGTTATTTTTCAAAGCTCCATTGTTCCAGCCCTCCGCAAGATAATTTAGAATCTGTGATTTATTATTATTGATATAATTTACTTTTAATCCATTCCCGGCACCGCCAAGAAAATTGGGGTTATCTTTTGGAGCATACTTTGCCGTATCCCCCGCAAACTTTTCATAATCTGCTTTATCATGGATCACCGCATATACGGTCATCGTCCCGGACACTTTTCCACATTTTGCAAAGCATCCCGGCATCTTTTTTACATTAGGCCCAATATCCGGTGCGCTCTGCATACTATCGCAGTTATAAAAAGTATATGCCATATTCCGGACACTTTCCGGTACCCCCGGAGACGTCTGCATGCTCCGGCAGTTATAAAAAGCATATTCCATATTCTCCACCACATTTGATGTAATCGCCGGAGCTGCCGCAAGAACCGTACATCCATAAAAACAATATGCCATTGTGCCCACATTTGCAGGTATATCTGACCCTGTCGTCATCCGGCTGCACTCATAAAAAGTGTGATCCATGGACACAAGCGAACGCGGTAATTCCGGAGCGCTGCGAAGCGATTTACAACCTGCAAAAGTATACGAGAGATCTTTCACGCTCTCCGGTATATATGGCCCGGCAGAAATGGCAGTGCCACGAAACATCTCGCTCATATCCGTGATCTGTCCATCTCCTATAGCCGGAGTATGGGTAAGTGCCAGACACCCATCAAATGCACCCTTTACTTCTGTCGCCTGTTCCGGTATGCTGATTTCCTGGTCAAACCGTATACAATCCTGAAAGCTCCTGCATAATGACTGTACGGTCTCCGGGATCTCCCCGGCCGAAATAAGATTTTCACATCCCCGGAACACCTCATCCATCCTCTGTACACCATCGGGTATATTATTTACTGACTCCAAATTGGAACAGCCTGAAAAATAGTAACTGATATCTCCGCCCGAAACGCTTCCCATGCGAAAGACAACTTTTCTTATCTCCTCACGGTACGCATGCCATGGCACCTGCTCTGCTGACTCATATCTTACAAATTCTCCTGCTCCTTCAAAGGATAGTATCCCATCTGTATCAAGTTTCCAAGTGATCTCCCCCGTTTTTCCCTGCGCAGCCACCGCAGCCACCACAGCCGCTGCATTCGCCGGGATATTTTCACTGAAAAAAACGCTTAAAACAAAACATATAAGCATGATTGCCAAACATCTGCAGCCTGTTGATCCTTTTTTCATATAAATCTCCATTCCTGCACTGCCTTTTACGCAAGCGAATGATATTCCGCTCGCTTTAACAGAATCAGCACCCGGCAGCGCACCGGCACGATCCCGCGTGTAAAAAACTTGTTTTCACACCATCCTTCTGTTTCTTTCCAGCCCAAGGTGCCATTGAGCTCTCTTTTTTTCTAAGTCTGCTGAGTCTCCGGGCGACACGCCCGTTATCGAATTTTAGAATCCCGGACATCGGGATTGCTTGTCATTATATCTCCTCTGTTTGTGAAATGCAAGTACTTTTTTTTAATTTATCTTCAAAAAAGAAACTAATAAGTATAATAATACATCTTTTATTTTCTGGCAATCACGCTAAACTCCATCATTTTACTCCTGAAATACATACTTAAATACAAAAAAGGACAGGCAAAATTTTTTTTCACCTGTCCCTCAGATATGTTATTTCAAATCAATTACCGGCACGCCTCCAATGCCTGTGAAAGATCCTCGATGATGTCATTTACATTTTCAATCCCCACAGACAATCTCACAAGATCCGGACCAACACCCGCTGCGATCAGTTCCTCATCATTCATCTGACGGTGTGTCGCAGAAGCAGGGTGGAGCACACAGGTGTGAGCATCTGCCACATGCGTTGCGATCATGGCGATCTTTAATTTCGCCATAAATTTCTCTGCTGCGCTCCTGCCGCCCTTTACGCCAAAAGACACAACGCCGCACGTCCCATCCGGCATGTATTTTCTTGCCCGCTCGTAATACTTATTTCCCGGAAGTCCTGGGTAATTCACCCATTCAACCAATTCGTGCCTCTCTAAAAATTCGGCTACCTTCTGGGCATTCTCACAATGTCTCGGCATGCGCACATGCAGGGATTCCAACCCAATGTTCAGAAGATAAGCATTCATTGGCGCCTGGATCGAACCGAGATCCCTCATAAGCTGAGCTGTCGCTTTCGTGATAAATGCACCCTCAAGCCCGAATTTCTCCGCATATGTAATCCCATGATACGATTCATCCGGTGTTGTAAGCCCCGGAAATTTATCGGCGTGGGCAAACCAGTCAAATTTCCCTGAATCCACAATACAGCCCCCGACAGTAGCATCATGACCATCCAGATATTTTGTGGTAGAGTGGATGACAATGTCTGCCCCCCACTCAAACGGACGGCAGTTGATCGGTGTGGCGAAGGTATTATCCACAATAAGCGGGACTCCGTGATCATGCGCTGCTTTTGCAAAGCGCTCAATGTCAAAAACGATAAGAGCCGGATTTGCGATCGTCTCTCCAAATACCGCTTTGGTATTCGGCTGAAAAGCAGCTTCTAACTCCTCATCCGAGCAGTCCGGATCCACAAAAGTAAATTCGATCCCCATCCGTTTCATCGTCACTGCAAACAAATTATAAGTTCCTCCATATATCGTAGAGGAAGAGACAACATGATCTCCGGCGCTGCATATATTAAATACCGAATAAAAAGAGGCCGCCTGTCCGGAAGACGTGAGCATCGCCGCCGTCCCGCCTTCCAGCGCACATATTTTTGCCGCCACATAGTCATTTGTCGGATTCTGCAGCCTCGTATAAAAATAGCCGCTCGCCTCCAGATCAAACAATTTTCCCATGTCCTCACTGGTATCATACTTAAAGGTCGTACTCTGTACGATCGGTATCATACGCGGCTCTCCATTTTTCGGTTCGTATCCTGCCTGTATACACTTCGTTTCTCGTTCCATGTCAATCCTCCTTGTTTTGCGAAGCAAAATCCCTGCCATGCTTGCATGGCATTCTCCCTCCCTGGGCGAGGAGAGGATTTTTCTCCTTGTTTTTCTTCATTTTTCCTTCATCCAGTATACCATTTATGTCAAGTGCTTACAATAGCAGAATCTTTTATTTTGGCGTCTCTGGACGATTCGCCCGCATGGCGTTTAAAATGGCTAACACCGCCACACCCACATCAGCAAACACCGCTTCCCACATATTTGCGAGTCCAAAGGCTCCAAGAACAAGAACAAAGAGTTTTACCCCGAGAGCAAACACGATATTCTGCCTGACGATCTTCATCGTCTTTCTTGAAATATGGATCATGGAGGAAAGTCTGGAAATATCATCTTCCATCAAAACGACGTCGGCTGCCTCGATCGCGGCATCCGATCCCATGCTCCCCATGGCGATCCCGATGTCGGCACGCGTGATCACCGGCGCATCATTGATGCCATCCCCGGCAAATGCCACATACCTTCCCTCTTCCGTGTTTTCGATCAGTTCCTCAACTATGCTGACCTTATCCTCCGGAAGAAGTTCCGTATAAGCCTCATCGATCCCAAGTCTGGCAGCGATGGCCTCTCCGGTCTCTTTTTTATCCCCGGTCAGCATGACAAAACGCTTCACACCCTCTTTTTTCAGGGAAACAAGTGCCTCCCTGACCCCCGGTTTGATCTGGTCGGAAATGAAAATACATCCGGCATACGCTCCATCATAACCAACATACACGATCGTACTCTCCTCAAATGACTGTTTCTGTTCCTCCGTCAATTCCGGGACTGCAATGTCATTTTCCACAAGCAGTTTTTTCTTTCCCGCATATGCCATTTTCCCCTGTATGACGCCTTTTATCCCATATCCTGCAATCTCCTCCACCTCAGATACATCCATCGGGCTGGTTTCCACGGAACTGTCGTTCTTATCACAGGCATTCAAAATAGACTTTGCGATCGGATGCTCCGAATATTTTTCCAGAAGGGCTGCGAGCAAAAGGGCATCCATTCCATTTTCAGAAAAAACCTCCGCAACCTCAAATTCGCCTTTGGTAAGCGTCCCTGTCTTGTCAAAAACGACCGTATCCATCTGCGACACCATTTCGAGATAGTTGCTTCCCTTCACTAAAATCCCCTTCTTAGAAGCAGCACCGATGCCCCCGAAAAAACTAAGGGGTACAGAGATCACCAGAGCACACGGACATGAGATAACAAGAAAGATACAGCCCCTTTGTATCCAGCTTCCTAACCCTCCTCCGACAATGAGAGGCGGAATAAATGCGATCAGAAGCGCAGCAAGCACAACAACCGGCGTATAATATTTTGCAAACTTCGTAATAAAATTTTCCACTTTTGCTTTCCGGCTGCTCGCATTCTCCACAAGTTCCAGTATTTTAGCAACCGTCGAATCATCAAATTCTTTCGTGACACGAACCCTGAGAACACTGCTCCCGTTCACACAGCCACTTATGATCTCTTCCCCTTCACACACTTTTCGCGGCACAGATTCCCCGGTAAGGGCGCTTGTATCCACAAAAGAATTTCCTTCTATGACAACCCCGTCAAGAGGAACTTTCTCCCCCGGTTTGATCACAATGATACTCCCCGGTTCTACTTCATCCGGATCCGTTTTCTGCACATCGTCCCCTACTTCAAGATTGGCATATTCCGGGCAGATATCCATCAGTTCTGTGATCGATCTTCTGGAACGGTTGACCGCATAGCTCTGGAAAAGCTCTCCCACCTGGTAAAAAAGCATGACTGCTACCGCTTCATCGTATTCCCCTGTTCCAAACGCTCCAAATGTGGCAATACACATAAGAAAATTTTCATCAAACACCTGACCATGGCCGATGTTTACGACTGCCTTCTTTATAATATCCCCGCCAATAATGATATAGGGAATCAGATACAGCAAAAATTCAAACATAGCCTCTGTATCAATGATCCCTGCATGAAATAATATAAAAAATACGATAAAAATACCGCCGGCAACCAGTATCCGGCACAGGGCATTTTTCTGCTTCTTCGTCATAAGCCTCTCCTCACTTTTCCAGATAACAATCCGAATCTACTTTGCGGCAGGCAGCCTCCGCCTCTGCCACGATTTCATCAAAACGCTCGTCATCCGCCACAAGAGTCAGTTTCTGTGCCATAAAGCTGATGACTGCACTCTCCACACCTTCAATCTTATTGATCGCATTCTCCATCTTTGCCGCACAATTTGCACAATCTAAATTTACCATTTTAAATTTCTTCTTCACTCTTCATCTCTCCTATTCTAATATATGTTCCATTCCCTGGCTGAGGATCGACATGACATGTTGATCTGCCAGCGAATAAATTACCGATTTTCCCTCTCTTTTATTCTTTACAAGTTTATTCTGCTTTAATACCCGAAGTTGGTGTGAAATCGCAGACTGATTCATATTTAGCACATCCGCAATGTCACAGACGCACATCTCCGACCGAAGCAGAAGGTACATGATCTTGATGCGGGTGGAATCACCAAATATTTTGTACAGATCTGCCAGATCATAAAGCGTATCTTCATCCGGCATATCTTCTTTCCACCTACTGACCATCTCCACATGGTGGTGATCCGTCTGACAGCACTCCACGTCCTGTTCCGCCATAAATTTTCCTCCTTTTCTCTCATATCTTTTTGAATCCATCTCCCACGGCCCTGTCGGACCTTTCAGATCAAAATTTTATTTTTAATGAACATATGAACAGTTATTCATATGTTCATTAATATAATACAACTTAACTTTACAAAAAGCAACCCCTATTTTTATTTTTCACTCCCGAACTTCATAAATAAATGAATTTCCCCGTTTCCCCACACGCTCCACCACATTCAGATAATGAAAGATATTTAACGCCGTCTGTGCCTGTGACACCGGTATTTTCGTTGTCTTGGCATATTCTCTTGAGGTGAATTCCGACAGTTCTGCCGGTATCATCATACGGTAGTCCTCGACCCGCTCAAAAAGCATCTCATCCACCAGCCCCAATGGAACACGGTCATATTTCGTCGCCCCACGTTTTTTATCACGGCTCCACCCATCCAGGATCTTTGTCTCCTCGACATCGATAAAAAGAAACAGCACATTCAGGTTGGGATGCCCCAGATAGTTTTTTATCCGGTACAATTCACGAAATGCCTGATACTGGCTTCCCTTTTTCGGTGATTTTCTCCGGCTTACTTCCTCTCCCGTCTCCGGATCCACCCATATGACCCATTTCGTCGCAGGAATCGGATAGACGATCGTCACTTTATAAAGTGGCAGAAATTTGTCCAGTTTGCGCCGCAACACATTAAAGTGTGCCGTCTGTATCTCCACAACCTCATCATTCCGGAAAATATCTGCCACATAACCTTCCAACGGAACCTCATGATAATCTTCATCCGGCTCCATATAATTTTTCACGACAGCATGGAGCGTCTTCTCAGAAAGGGTTCCGATCCCATAACGTTCCCGCTCTTTATGTACGATTTTTTCAATCGCCTGATCAAAGACCATCCTGTCCATAATAAGCATGTTCTCCGTGTTTTCTGAAATAATGTTTATCTAACAGGTATTGCGGGGCCGGTTTTACAGACGGATTCAGCATCAGTGTATGATGCGCCATCTCTGCCACCTTATCAAGTACAACTGCATTGTAAACAGCATTCGCCGGAGAGGTTCCCCATGTAAACGGCCCATGGTTTTTCACTACGATCCCCGGAACCTCCATCGCATCCCTGTCGCCAAGTGTCTCTACGATAACAACCCCTGTATTCTTCTCATAGTTTTCTGCGATCTCTACAGCTGTGAGATCTCTCGTACAGGGTACCTCTCCATAAAAATAATCCGCATGAGTCGTTCCAAGTGCCGGAATCGGCATCCCTGCCTGCGCAAATGTGACTGCCCACGTAGAATGAGTATGGACAACTCCCGCAATCTCGTCATAGGCCCGATAGAGTTCGATATGTGTCGCTGTATCCGAAGAAGGACGGTACTTTCCTTCCACAACATTTTGATCAAAATCCACAACTACCATATCTTCCGGTGAAAGTTCCTCGTACTCCACACCACTTGGTTTGATCACCACATAATTATTTTCCCTGTCAATCCCACTTACATTTCCCCACGTGTAAATGACAAGTCCCTTTTCCTGAAGTTCCATGTTTGCTTCGTATACTTCTTTTTTCAGTTGTTCTAACATACGGTTATCCTCCAAACATCTATTATAGTAAATACGGTGCGACTTTATAAAAACAGTATATCACAAAACCATCCGCACAGAAAGCAAAAATAATTCCTTAGTCTGCAAACAATGGCGTCGAGTAATAACGGTCACCGCTGTCCGGCAGGAACACAACAATCGTCTTTCCTTCATTTTCCGGCTTTTCAGCTTCCCTGACTGCTGCCCACAAAGCAGCCCCTGATGAGATTCCTGTGAGGATTCCCTCATTTTTAGCAATCTCCTTACCCAGTTCAAACGCATCCTCGTTCTCCACTTTTACAACCTCATCGTATATTTTCGTATTCAGGACATCCGGGACAAACCCGGCTCCGATCCCCTGGATCTTATGCGTGCCCGCTGTCCCCTCGGAAAGCACAGGAGAAGAAGCCGGTTCTACAGCCACAACTCTCACAGAAGCTTTTTTCTCTTTGAGGTACTCCCCGACACCGGTGATCGTTCCTCCCGTCCCGACGCCGGCCACAAAAATGTCTACCTGACCATCCGTGTCCTCCCAGATCTCCGGCCCGGTCGTTTTTCTGTGCGCCTGCGGATTCGCCGGATTTACAAACTGGCCGGCGATAAAACTCCCCGGTATTTCCTTGTTCAGTTCTTCTGCTTTCGCAATAGCCCCTTTCATTCCCTTTGCACCATCCGTCAATACAAGCTCTGCTCCATACGCTTTAATAATGTTTCTCCGCTCCACACTCATCGTCTCCGGCAGGACGATGATCGCTTTATATCCCTTTGCTGTCGCTATAGCCGCAAGGCCGATCCCGGTATTTCCCGACGTTGGCTCAATGATCGTGGCCCCCGGCTTGATCTTCCCGCTTCGTTCTGCCTCTTCGATCATTTCAAGAGCAATGCGATCTTTCACGCTTCCTGCAGGATTAAAGTACTCAAGCTTAGCGAGCAGTTTTGCCTTCAATCCATATTTTTTTTCTATGTTCGTAAACTCTACTAACGGGGTATTCCCAATCAATTCTGTCGCATTTCGATAAATCTTTCCCATATCACACTCTTCCTTTCCTGTCCGATTTTTTCGGACAAATCACTAAATCAAATAATATAATTATCCTTCTTCGCTTCCTGCCAGTCCACCAGGTCTTCCAGCGTCACCGTATCGACTACGTCCCGGATCGCTTTGTCAAGTCTCTTCCAGAGCTCCAGTGTCGCACAGATATCCTCTCTCTGACATTCATTATCCTCATGATCAAGACAACTCACCGGAGCCAGACTTCCCTCCGTCAACCGGAGTATCATGCCTGCCGTGTATTCAGATGGCTTTTTCACCAGACGGTATCCTCCCTGGGGGCCGCGAATCGCCCTCACATATCCCGCCTTATTCAATATGGAAATGATCTGTTCCAGATATTTCATGGAAATATTCTGCCTCGACGAAATCTCCTTTACCCTGACAGGCTCTCCATTGTCATTCATCGCAATATCGATCATAAGACGCAGGGCATATCTTCCTCTTGTAGAAATTTTCATGCAAACTCTCCTTTTCTTGTTTTCATATCGAATTAGTAGGAATATTGATCATAAACATACTATACTCCTATTTTCATAGTAAGTCAATAGGGAATTTTTATCTTCTCACTTTGCAAACTGGCTCTGATACAGCATCGCATAAAATCCATTCTTCGCCAAAAGTTCCGCATGATCTCCCTGCTCGATGATATGCCCGTCCTTCATGACCAGGATCACATCTGCCTCCCGGATCGTAGAAAGCCGGTGCGCCACGATAAAACTTGTACGCCCCTGCATCATTTTCGAGAACGCATTCTGGATCCGTAATTCCGTACGGGTATCGATCGACGAAGTCGCTTCATCGAGAATGAGCATCGGAGGCAGGCAGAGCATGACTCTGGCAATGCACAAAAGCTGTTTCTGGCCCTGTGACAGGCTTCCGCCATCCTCTCCGATCACTGTGTCATATCCTTTGGGCAGACGCCTTATAAAACTGTGTGCATGGCTGGCTTTTGCTGCCTGGATCACTTCCTCTTCGGTAGCCTCCGGTTTTCCCATGATGATATTTTCCCGAATTGTCCCCTGCTTTAACCACGTCTCCTGAAGCACCATTCCATAATTTTCACGGAGACTCTCCCTCGTAACTTTCCTGATATCATGGGCGCTTACCTTTATCGTCCCATGGTTTACATCATAAAAACGCATGAGAAGATTGATCAGCGTCGTCTTTCCACATCCGGTCGGCCCCACGATCGCTACTCTCTGCCCCGGTTTTACCTCCAGATTAAAATTCTCGATCAATTTCTGGCCCGGTTCATAAGCAAAGTACACATCCTCCATCTGCACACTGCCGTCCACATCCGTAAGTACTGCTGCATCTTTATCGTCCGGTATCTGTGGCTCCTCCTCGATCAGCTCGAAGATCCGCCCGGCACAGGCAAGGGCGTTCTGAAGCTCTGTCACCACACCGGAAATCTCATTAAACGGTTTCGTGTATTGGTTCGCATAACTCAAAAAACAGGAAAGCTGCCCCACAGACAAACTGCCTTTTATCGCAAACACAGCTCCCGTAATCCCTACGCCCGCATATACAAGACTGTTTACAAAACGGGTAGCCGGATTTGTGATCGAGGAAAAAAAGATCCCCCGGAGAGAACATTTCTGCAGTCTTCCATTGATCTCATCAAACCGCTCCAATGCATCATCCTCATAAGCAAAGGCCTGCACCACTTTCTGGTTTCCAAGTATCTCTTCCACCAGCGCTGTCTGTTCAGCGCGTGTCTCCGACTGAAGCTTAAACATCTCATATGTCCTTTTTGCAATAAAACTTGCCACAATAAGCGAAACCGGTGTGATCAGGACTACCACCAGCGTAATGCTCACATTGACCCGGAGCATAAACAAAAGTGTGCCGAGTATTGTGATAACCCCGGTAAAAAGCTGTGTGAAGCCCATTAAAAGACCGTCTGCAAACTGGTCGACATCGGCAATGACACGGCTGACCACTTCCCCATAAGAATGCCCATCAATATACTTAAGCGGCAGATCCTGGATCTTTCGGAATGCCTCGTCACGGATATCCCGTACCACACTGTATGTGATCTTATTGTTGCATACATTCATGATCCACTGTGCCGCCATCGTGATAACCACTGCTATCCCAATCTTCCACAAAACAGATGTAATCTCTCCAAAATCCACTCTTCCCGGTCCCAGAATATAATCGATCGCATCTCCGGTCAGGATCGGCACATAGAGTGTAAGCGCCACCGTAACCGCCGCCAGCACCAGTGAACAGACCAGAAAAAAGCTATATTTTTTTATATACCTTAAAACTTTTCCCAATGTTTCTTTCTGTCCCATATCACGCATCCCCCTTTCCAAACTGCGATTCATAAATTTCACGGTAAACATCACAATTCCCAAGCAGCTCTTCATGGGTTCCGCTTCCTACCATATTTCCATCATCTAAAACAAGGATCTTATCCGCATGCAGGATCGACGCCGCCCGCTGTGAGACGATAAAGACGGTCGTCCCTCTGAGCCTCTCCCGGATTCCTTTCCTGAGTGCGGCATCCGTCGCATAATCAAGCGCCGAAGCACTGTCATCCAATATGAGGATCTCCGGTTTTTTCACAAGCGCTCTCGCTATTGTGAGACGCTGTCTCTGCCCACCGGAAAAATTCTTCCCACCCTGTTCCACGAGAGCATCGAGGCCGCCCTCCTTTTCTCTTACAAACTCCGCCGCCTGAGCAGTCTCTAACGCCTCCCAGATCTCCTCATCGGTGGCATCCTCCCTTCCCCATTTCATATTCGAGCGTATCGTTCCATAAAAAAGCACCGCCTTCTGGGGAACGACGCCGATCTTTTCCCTCAGTTGGGAAAGAGGGTACTTCCGGATATCCTCCCCTGCGATCCTGATCTGTCCGGAGGTATGATCATAAAATCTCGGGATCAGATTTACCAGCGAAGTTTTCCCAGAGCCAGTCCCTCCGATCACCCCGATCACATCCCCTTTCTGTGCCGTAAAGGAAATGTCCGTAAGTGACTCTTCCGAAGCTTCCTTATAGACAAGTCCTACCTGTTCAAAACTCACAATCTGTGTTCCTGTGTTTTCCCTCACCTTTTCCTTTGCATCGTCAGGAAGGCTCGTCTTCACCTCAAAGATATCCTGGATCCGGTTCCCACAGGCGATTGCTTTCGTGACCGTAATGATCAGGTTCGCAAGCTTCACAAGTTCCACGAGGATCTGCGACATGTAATTCACCAGTGCAACGACGGCCCCCTGTGTGATGATACCTGCCTCCACACGGAGAGCTCCCGTCCAGATCAAAACAATGACCGCCCCGTTTATGATAACATAAGTGAGTGGATTCATAAGTGCGGAAATGCGTCCCACAAACATCTGAACCTTATTCAGTATCTCATTTGACTCCTCAAACTTCTCCGTCTCCTCCTGCTCTTTCCGAAATGCCCGAATGACTCTGGCCCCTGTGAGATTTTCACGGGTAATGCCAAGCACGCGGTCAAGTCCTGTCTGAACCTTCCGGTAAAGCGGAATGCTGGCCAGCATAACACCAAATACCACGACCGATAAAAGAGGGATCGCGACCACAAAAATAAGGGCTGCTTTGACATCGATCGTAAATGCCATAATCATTGCTCCAAATACGATAAACGGAGAACGCAGAAATAACCGGAGAACCAGATTCACTCCGGACTGCACCTGATTCACATCGCTTGTCATCCGTGTGATGAGACTCGTAGAACCAAGCATGTCCACCTCCGAATACGACAGCGACTCAATATGGGCAAACAGCGCATGTTTCAATTTCGTAGAAAAACCAACTGCCGCCTTCGCTGCAAAATACTGCGCAGTAAGGGAAGCTGCCAGACCAACGACCGCCAATAAAAGAAGCACGCCCCCCATCAAAAACACGTACCTGCTGTCTCCATTTTTTATGCCCGTATCAATGATCGATGCCATAACAAGAGGCACCAGTAATTCAAATGATGCCTCCAACAATTTAAAAAGCGGCCCTAATACCGACTCTTTTTTATATTCTTTTAAATAAACCAGTAATTTCCACATGCTGCCTGAAAATCCTTTCATAAAAATCTCCATTCCGGAGCGCTTATGCGACGGGAAGAAGGGAAATTCGCGAATGCGATTTCTCTTCTGCTTCTATGATATATTAACATATCCAAACAGCACTGTAAATAGTCGGTTCCATGCAATCATCAAGATATTTTTGCCTTCAATTCCCTGACATCTGAATCCCCGAACCTATCATTTCCCACATTAAAATTGTATCTTCTCTTGCATTTACATTGATTGTTCTTCCAACAACCAACTCCATATATTGGGGAGAAATCCCCGTTCCGGGACGTTTTGCCATTACATCTTTTTCTGTTATCACTTCCCCGGATTTCATGTCCCTTGTCAACACCAGTGAACGTCTTGCTTCCCGCCTGGGTACCATCTCACAATCAAGCACACATTTTTGTGCTGATCCTAATACTTTATCAATCCATTTAAAATTAGCTATTGCTTTTTTGAAATCTTTTGGATCCGCCGCATGATAATGATCATTTCCTTTCAATGTTTTATCAAGGGTAAAATGTTTTTCAATGATCTCAGCCCCCAGCATATAAGCTGTCGCCAGTGTCATCATCGTCTCATCCGGCGCAATATGATCACTAAATCCTACTCTCACACCGGGAAAACTACTTTTTAAAGTTTGTATTATTCTGAGATTTGCATCTTGCGGATCTGTTGGATATGACAACACACAATGCAAAACCGCTATATCCCTGCACCCTGACTCCTTCAATGCCCTTATCGCCTCGTCTACCTCAGAAAGATATGCTGCCCCTGCAGATATGACAACCTTCTTGCCCTTCGCCCCGATATATTTTATAAATGGAATATTAGAAAGATCGGACGAAGAGATCTTGTAAAAATCTACTAATGGTTCTAAATAATCAGCAGATTGATAATCAAATGGCGTCGAGGTAAAATCCATCCCTTTTAAATGAGTATACTTCGCAAGCTCTTTATACTCGTCCTCCCCGAACTGATCAAATTTTAAAAACAATTCATACTGCGTCTTTGTCGTCTCTTTTGTAGTATCCCAATAGGCTGGAGAATTTTTTGAAGATATCATCCCCGCCTTATAACTCTGGAACTTCGCACAATCGATCCCAACATCTGCTGCCTTGTCAATATAAAGTTCCGCCGCCTCCAAGGGCGTGATACCCATCACCCTGGCGGTATCATAAAAATTAACTCCCATTTCCGCAATAACATACGGTTTCATCTATATCTTCCCCCTCACAACTTAACTATTTATTTCCTAGTATAATATCCTTAACACGCTTTAGTCCCTCTCTAAGAGGATATTTTAACATCAGATTATACATATTCCGTCTAACCGCTCTTGTATTGATCAACCAGTCAAGCGTGTTTTCGATCAAATCGCTGTCTATCTCATTTTCTGCTCCTAGATTAATAAAACCATGTTCCATACTTGCAAAACTGTGCGTCTTCTCTCTTTCATTTTGGGAAAGCACGATCGCCGGAATCCCCATACATGCAAACTCAAAAATCGCACGTCCCTGACTTGTTATCGCCAGATCCGCATCTTTCATGTACTTCGTCACCCGCTGAACATCTGAGTATACAAAAATATTTTTTTCCTCTATGTTCTGCAGTCCATTTCCCTCCGCATCATAACCTATTCCAACGATAAAATTGAAATTCACATCCATATATTTCGCAGCAATACGACATATTATATCATATAAAATACGGTTAAAATTACTTGGATCCGTACCTCCAAACATGATCATGACATTTTTCACTTCATCAGAAAAATGGTTGGGCCGCTCAATCTGAAATTCGTCCCGAAGACAAACATACTTCCAGCCACTATATATATTATTTCCCTTCAGATCCCGTTCTGTGTATAAAGCATTAATCACCGCATCCGCATATCTGGTGCCCGTTCCAAGATCTTCAATCGTCACAACTCTTTGTACGGATTCTTTGAGATGACATATCATATCCTCTGATGTATTCAACCTATCACTAACCCATATATCCGGTTTAAACTGTTTTATGATTTCGTCAATCTCCACCTCCTCTTTAATTATTCGAAATGGAAGATTCGTTTCTTTTATTTTTCTTATTCCCTCAAGGGAATTCTCCTGAATCACCAGTAAAATATCATGTTCAATCATTGCATAAGCCAGTGTAATGCAATTATAAATATGTCCCATTCCAAGCCTTGCATATCCATCCACCCGGAAAATAATACGTTTTTTGCCTAATAACGCCTCGGAGAGAATCCAGTCTTTTTTATCATCAATATCAATTCCTTCATCCTCTGATATTTCAAAAACAGAGACAACTCCTGCCATTCTCGTTTCCTCTGTCATTAAATTTCTTTTTGAAATAACAAAAGCACCTGCTTCCACATAATTAGGAGGTAGCTCCTGCCGGTTAAGCCTCCTTGCATAATCAGGTACCACTTTCCCATCCTGTAATTTCCACGAAAGATGTGGTTTATTAACAACACTGATCATACAATCAGCCGCTTCTTCGCGTATCTTTTGGATTGCCTCCAATAGACTTTCCGGCTTTAATAATGGAGAGGTGGGTTGCATAGTAACAACATAATCATATGTATACCCCTTTAACGATTCAACTTTTAAAACGGCATCAAAAATAACAGGATCAAGGGTAATCAGATCCCCGGACAAACTTTTATCCCTAAGCACGATACCTGCTCCGTAATTTTTTGCAACCTCTGCAATTTCAGCACTGTCTGTGGAAACATACACATCATCTATCACAGCACATGACAATGCATTCGATATACAATATGAAATCAACGGTTTTCCTGCCAAAAGACGAATATTTTTTTTCGGTATGCCCTTGGATCCGCCTCTGGCAGGTATAATAGCCAGAACTTTCATAAACGTACCTCTTCCTTTCTTCTTACTCATCATAAACGTTCGATCAGTCCAGCACTCTCCAACTTTTGTGAAATATCAAACGTATTTTCAAATGTCAAACCTATTATATGGGCTATAGAAATCAGGTCATTTGTCCCATCCGCATAGGCAAGAAAATCTATTGTTTTGAAATGTCCCCCCGCCTTTGAACTACCCCGGCTGCTCGTTTTGGGATACAATCCCCTCTTGCCAAGCTGTGGCTCACAAAGACACATATTTTTATATATAGCATTATTTTCCAGTACAAAAATTAATTCTGTAATAAACTCAAAACTATCCCCAAGCGCCTCCGCCGTGACAAAATCCATATTATCCAACGATGTATGATACTGATCATATTCATTGGATTTTGATCGATAAATGCCACATACCGGAATGTCTACACCCGGCATATTATACTGTCTCTCGTCTGACCCTCTGTTTAAGAACGAATACTGATTATATTCTGGAAATCTATCTTTTAAAACCAACTGTGCCACTCTGTCCGCAAGAGTATCCCCATATCTGGTCGACACACAAGTATACGTTTTATCATCCCCAAGACATGATAAATTGTAACCTGCAATAACGTTTTCCTTTAATTGTTTTAAATTTCTGCTTATATAAGTAATCGAACCAATCGTCTCAGGAACAAAAACAAACCGGTAAGTATACTTATGATCCATATGAAGTAGCCTGTCTGCTAAATAAATTGCAACACAGGGGCCGGAGAGTTCATTATTTGCCATAGAAGGATGACAAACATACGTTGAAAATAATATCTCCTTTTCACACTGGCCTGGAATCAAAATCTCCCCATAGGTCAGACTGCCGTCTTTTAATTCACTGTCGATCACCGCATGATATTTTCCCTCTTTTAGCAGCTCCATTTTATTCTGACTCATACAAAATCCGGATGTTTCTTTATAGTAAGAAGTAACATAAGGAATCGCTTCCGGATTTTGGGGATATGTATGTATAAGTTTCTTCAGTTCTGACAAAGTCAATACTTTATCCAGAGGAAGCGAATATCCCACAACATGTAGATTACTTTCCTTAAAATCAATAACGCGTTCTCCTTCCTGATCTTCTACATAAGCATCCCTGATATTCCACTCCTTTGGGATCACCCAGTCAAAGACCTGTGTGCCCGAAGGAATTTCAAATATCTCCAGAACAGGACAGATTCTTTTTAAGATTCCCAAGGTCTCCCGAACCCCTTGTCCTGTAATACTTCTGCAGATCGGAAATAGCTCCTTCATAAGTTCATATATTTGTTCACCCTTAGTCATAAGAACATATCCTCCTCACAAACGGGACAAAAAAATTTCTGTAAATTGTATCCATTCTTATATAAGCACTTTTCAACAACTGATAATTACACTCCACAAGATCATCCAGATAATATTTTAATTCTTTCACCATATTATCGTTGGCAACAATTTTCCCCCCAGCCACAACAAAATCTCTGATATCACTTAACCCAACTGACGTATTTAATCCAATGCCCCTTGCATCCTCCGAAATCAGTACGCTGGGAATCCGCTTACTCATACAGTATATATGCGAATGCATACGAAAGCCAACATGAAGATCTGCCTGGTCATACAAAGAAAAACCTTCTTTGCCGCCTGATATATCATAAAAACGAATATCATTTTCATTTAACAGATCACATATCCTTAAATTAAATGTTTCTGAATATTTTGTATGAATGCCTCCATTAAACGTAAAGACCAATTCCGCATCTGAAAACATCCCTTTTAATAATTTGATAACCTCAGCCATCTGGGTATATTTCCATTCCCATCTGTCGCTGCTTTTTGTTATCCCCTGATCTGATATGATAATCTTTTTTATCTTCCCATGGTATACTGGTTCCAGCATATCTAAGAAATCCTGATCATACCATGCTGTGCAGCCTGTCATGGCAACATCATTGATCCCATTATTTCTAAGAATATATCCACTTATAAAGTCCCTGCTGGAAAATGTGCCTCCTCTCTCCTGGATCCGTTTAAGATCCGTCAGCACCTTGTTCTCAAATCTATAATCATTCAACGAACTTGTCTCCGCATCCGAACCATACCATCCGTTAGACATAAAATGCAACTTAGGAATCATACTTCCTGCATACCGCATCAATGGAAAAGCCTCCTGCCTAAGAAAACGGTTATCATAAAGCGGGCCGCCCGCTGCAACTACCGCATCAAACTGATTCAGATAACTGAGTTCAAATTCATCGGAAATATGTCCTGTCTCTACTACAGTCCGGGGACTTAACCGTTCAAATGCCTCAAGGGATTTCGCTGTAAACAGATAATCCCCTGCATTTATTACAGGTCTTGAAAGCAAAAGAATATGCATGCCTGTACCTCCAACTATTTTATATCATGCGTCATATATTTTCCTATGCTGCTTCTCAACCAGATAAACACTTGGAATATCCTCCGCCACAATCTGGATAATTTCGTCTACGCCTTGTTCTTCCAGAAGACTTTTAAAACATTCAAACTTCCATGGATATTGATCTGTATTAAAAATATTAAATTTTGTTACCAATAATCTGTGCATCGTATAATAAAAATACTTTAATGCCTTAGAATATGCCAACTGTTCATCTGTAACCAACCATTTATCCTGGGATAAACATTTTTCCAACATCTCAAAGTACTCCTCACAGGAGTGAGGTGATAGTACAAAATCAGTGTTTCTATAATAAACATCTGTGTGTACCAGAACATTTTTCTTCATTATTGCCGCTTCAAGACCGACGGTTGACGTCCATGGCAGAACAACCTTACACGTTTCCATATACTGATATAAATTTATTTCTTCATACGATCTTACATAATGGAACAATTTATTACCTTTGAAACGTTCCAATATCTCAGGATTGGTCGCATATAATTCCGTACAACTATGTGTCGACGCCTCAACCCGTCCTGATGGATGCTCACGGACTAAAACAGACTTCCCTAATTTATTGATAACAAAATCAAGAGTTTTCTCTATCCACTGCTCAACACTTCCAAAAAGTGAAACAGCAACTAAAGCCCCGCCATCACATTTACAATTTAAAGGAATAACAACATCATATATCTGCTCCGCTTCTTTTCTCGGTGATTGGAAACTGGTATATGCATATCCTTTCTTCTCCATTACTTTTCGATATTGGGCTACATCTGCTTCAGCACTCACCGTAGCTGTCATATCCTTTCTTTTTTTCCACATCAATGCTGCTCTTTCCATAACATCTTTGTCTTCTTTCCCCTCATCCAACCATTCTTCTATAAGACGCGGGGTATCCATATTACAGCCGGCAGCTCCATTTGCTGATATCGTTACTGTCCCCTCTGCCAGGCCATCCTCAGAAGTTATACGGATATTCCTTTTTCGGCAGATATAATGATAAACTCCTCCTCTTTTGTGAAGTGCCGTAGGAACATTGATGACATCAAAGTGATTCCTTTCAAAAAACAAATCAATATATAAGAAATTTTTTTTATATATCTGGGCATAACTGTTGTTCAGCAATTCCTCACTCAAAAATGCTGCATAATAATGATTTATCCATTTATCCCAATTGGTACTATACTTAGCTATCCTTTCACATTCTTTTTCGTCTTTTCCAGATAACACATTATCTACTGTATCAGCATCATCAATGTACACAATATCTTCATGGGAAACGATTTCCTTTAATCTACCAATCACCGTATCCATAATCTGATTACACAGATCACAATGCCCCTCATATAATAACAGATCGCCACCCCAATGAAGCCGGTCTATAATTAATTTAACATGATACCCTCTCCATTTTAGTATTAAAAACATGGCGATCGACGCAGGAAGATCTGTTACACCTGAATCCAGTGTTTCCATGCTTACTACTACCCCCACTTCTTCGTCCCCTTTATTCGGAATAATATTACATATCTCAGCCGGAACAGTATCCAGAAATCTCATAAATGTATTAATAGACCCGATTGGGCACCAATACATAAGATGCACATATTGAAAATAATTAAAATAGTCCACATCACGTTTTAACCCATATCGGTCAAGGACTTTACTAACCTGCTCAAAATAAGCCGTAGATACAACAACCGCATATTTTGTTGTATCCAGCTTCCTCAATTCAGCCACCGTTTTTATCTCTTTACCGCAATAAATCTCTCCCCACCGATCGGGATTCCCATCCACAAAAAATTCAACCAGATCATGTATATAAATGACACTATTAATCTCCCACCAGCGACCAGTGGCACCATAAGCAATTATTTTTCTATTGCCAATTTTTTTTAAAAACTCTAATTCAAACTGATTTTTAAAATCATTTAAACGAAATCTATGATTCTTATTTTTACTCATTATACTTGTCCTCCTCCTATCGGTATTAAAGCACCTGTCACAAAATAGGCATCCTCTGAAATAAGAAAAGTAATCAGTTTTGCAACATACAAATATTTTATCAGGCCTAATGGCTGAATCTCTCTCATAGCATCATCCGTCATAAAGCGCTTCTCACCATTCATCATCTCTTCTAAATATCCCGGCATAACAGCATTTACCCGGGTTTTACGAACCATCAGTTCCCTTGCCATTGTCTGAACAGCTGAATTCAGTGCTGCCTTGGATGCCGAATACATACACATACCCTTTGCATTTTCCATGGCTGCCATAGAAGAAACAGCAATAAGTGAACTATTTTCCACTGCATACTTCTTTTTACAAAAATACTTTCCCAGTTCAACAAAAGAATATAAATTGATCCGCATCATCCTATCCATAGCATGCACATCATTTATTTTTATTGGCATCCCCCGGTTTAGCCCTGCACAATGTATCAACCCTTTAAACACGATTCCCTGGGAAACACACTCCTGAAATATCGTTTCAATGTTGTCGATATTCTCCAGATCATATGTGACACATAAAATCACATTTTCTGTCTCTTCCTCCAATTGCTTTAATTTTTCTTCATTTCGCCCAAGCAAAACTAACTTTTTCCCTTTTCCGGAAAGTTCTTTTACAACCGACCGGCCAAGTCCGCCAGTTGCGCCAGTGACCAAATATGCCTTATCCATAAACCTGTCCTCTCATTTTTTATGATTTCCTGACTCCCATGAATTTTTCAAACTTTCCCGATCCAACTTCCCGATGTGATTTCTCGGCAGCTCATTTATGACGATAATCTCATTTGGGATCTTATAGTGTTCCAAATGGTTTCCCAGATACTTTTGAAGACCACCAGTGTCCACATGCTGTCCAATCTCTTCTGTGATATATAAAACTGGTATGTACCCAAGGACTCCCTTCACATCCTTTACACCAATACAGGCACATTCCCTGACTCCCTCAAATTCCAGAGCTGTATTTTCAATCTCAAAAGGTGATACCTTCTCTCCTCCTGTATTGATCACATCATTATTTCTTCCTGCCAGATAAATATATCCTTCCTCGTCCATATATCCCATATCCTCTGAGTAAAAGATCCCATTCTCCAAAATACTCTCTGTTAATTCCGGGGCGTTATAATAACCCATCATATTCATCTTTCCATATATCGCAAGATGGCCAATATTTTGTCTTGAAGACTTTATTTCCTTATGGTCATTATCTACGATCTTTATGGAAACACCCTCTGCAGCCTGACCGATAGCATCTGGCTTGTCCTCATTTTTATCCAAACGCATATACACAGAGCGGGCAGATTCCGTTGCACCATATGAGTTATACAAACGCACATCCCTCAACTGCTCTGACAATATCCGGCGCATCTTTTTGTCCAACGGAGCAGTACAAAATTCTATCTTTTCTACATCTCCCAGTAGCAGCTCCAGCCTCTGTCTTGTCTGAAAATAAAGTACCTGTAAAGCAGCAGGTACCATATAAATAGCATTGCAATGATTCATTCTGATATTTTCACTCATTTTCTTCAAGGAAGCTACTCCATCCTGTAACACAGCGGTACCGCCTTTGTATAAGACAGCCCGAAGTGTTGTGAGCCCAAATGCATGATGCAGCGGCATAGTCAGCAGATTAATGTCATCTTGTTCCATTTCTCCGCCGTTGATCACATTAAGCGCCCCGGCGGTCTCATTCCTGTGACTGAGCATGACACCTTTGGGAATCCCTGTAGTTCCTGTCGTATATAAAATATCTGCTAAACTATCTGGCGCACAGCTGCTTTCCTGAATCGCATCCTCTGATACTATAAAATCCCGGTAAGATCTGATACCGGTTTCTGGCTGATTTAATATGATAAGCTTTGGAGAAAGGGATTGGATCAACTGTGACAATACATTTACTGATGCCTTTTTTTCAACCGGCACACTGACAGCCCCAAGCCAATGTATGGCAAAATACAATTCAATAAACTGTTCTGTATGATCTGCCGCCAAAATGACCTTATCGCCACTTTTTATCCCATACTTTGATAAGCATGCCGCATACATCCGTATCTTCTGCCCCAGCTCACCATATGTTATCCGTGAACGATCCGTAATAAGAACAGTTTTACTATTGATCTGTTTTCCGTAATGCATAACCGCCTCAACAACTGAACCAAACATAATCTACTGTACCTTTCCTGCCGTCACCTTTTTAATTGCCTCCAGAGAATCCATCTGCACAATATCATCAAATTCATACTTGATCCCAAATGCTTCCTCTAGTTTCATAACAAGCGACATACTAGCGATCGAATCCCATTCTTCCATATTATCACTACTCATGTCACCACTCAGTTGCTGATCATCATCCATTTCCATAACTTCCCGAAAAATTTCCTCTACTTTTTTTTCCATAACAACTCACACTTTCTTATAAATATATGTATATATATCATCAAAATTCAATATATTTCTTTTCAAAGATTTTGCATTGCTTGCGCTGATCCATGAATACTTTAAAATTACATCATATTTTCTTATCACATCCATGTGGGCACGCTTTTCCAGACAATACAACACAACAGCAGGCATTGAATTATATGAGAAATTAGAGTAAAATCTTTTACCCTGGATCTGAAAAATATACAGACACCGTATCTTATCAAGATGACGATAGATCAAAACCCAGTTGTTTCTGATATACTCCCTGATTTCATTAACAGAAGGAATGTGGTCTGTGTCTTTATCAAAAACTTCGTCTAAGATCCCCACAATTTCCTCTGCATCTTCCTCCATTGCATATTCACCCACGGTTTCATCATAATATGGATCCAGGATTTCCGAATGGGAGCGTTTAAATTCCTTACCCTCTGTCAGTAAATTTATACTTTTTCTTATATAGATTGCAATTTCTTCAAATCCTCCTCCACAAATATATTGTTTTAACACATTTTCGCCTTTGCAGACATAATCAAGAACAGACCCTTTCGGAAAATGTGCAAGTTCTTCCGACAATTCACATAAATCATATGATGCAAAATAAATACGGTGGACACCCTTTTCATCATAATAGGAAAAAACAAGAGAAGCATATGCAATCCGGTAGTCACACGGAATCCCTTCTGCCTTCTGGTTATAAAACTGATATATATTAGAATATAATTTGTGTGATTCTTTCTGTGCCTTCTGCTTTATTTCCTTGTATAAAGGGTAAATATCCTGCAATTTCAGTTGGTTCATCAAGTATCCTCCCCTGTCTGGAAATCCTTTTGTTTTAAACCGTATTATGCACCTGATGTGACCGGAATCAGGCTTCCTGTAATATATTTTGCTTTATCAGATAAAAGAAAATCTACAAGATATCCTATATACTCAGGTTCGATGATACCTAAAGGCATTATCTCATCTATCTGTCCAAGACGATCCAGACCTCTCTGAGTCATTTCCGTATTTACTATATGCGGCAAAATGGCATTTACGCGTATTTTTCTTCTAATAAATTCTTTTGATGTCGTTTCTATGGCAGAATTTAACGCCGCCTTTGATGCAGAATAAGCACACTGCCCAGATACATTTACTTTTGCCGCCATGGAAGAGATAGCAACAATAGATGCCCCATCATGTGAATACTTTCTCTTATAAAAAAATTTTGTCAATTCAACAAAGGCCATACAATTTAATTTAAAAAGATATTCCATCTTCTTCATATTGCAGGTTTTTACAGGAGAATTAAATATTGCTCCTGCACAATGTACTAACCCATCCAATTTTATACCCTTACTGATACAAAACTGGTAGATTGATTCTACATTATCCAGAATGCTCAAATCAAAGACAATATAAGCAGTATTTTCTTTATATATAGCATGGAGTTGTTCCAGTTTTTCTTTATTTCTTGCCACCATAACTACATAATAATTATTTTGAAGCAAAATCTTTGTAGTAGCATAACCGATACCCGATGTTGCACCTGTAACTAGAATATTTTTCATGTTTACCCCCATATACTAATTTCTATAAACAATGTCATACAACCCGTCAGGTTCAATAGAATAAAATGAATTTACAATCTTCGCTTTTTTATTGGTCTTATCCATCCAACCATAAAAATATGTAATACCATTTTCTTTGTCTAACATTGAAACCTTTTTCTGCAAACTATAAAGAACATCAATAGAAGCATCATTATACATATAGTATCCGTATCTCTTTACTCCTTCTAGCTTAAACATTACAATAGAAACAATCTTTCCTTGTTCTTTATGGATCAAACACCACTTTTTTTCTATAAAATCTTCCAACTGTTCTCTGGTGCACAGATGATAAGTATATGGATCAAAGACCTCCTGCATTTTTTTCAAAATATCATCAATATCTTCCTTTTGTGCCCAATACCCATATTTCTCATCGTAAATGCTATCCATGGATTCTCTCCTCTTTTTATCCTTCTCTTTATCCGCAAGCTTATAATTTTTAGAGATTCTCACAAAGACTGCATACTCCTGAAAACCAGCCTCCTGCATAATACCATATAACTCTTTCTCCTCTCTGGTAATATAATCGATCACAATAGAATCTGGTATTGTTTTTAGTAACTTCGATAACTCTTGGAGATCATTCGAAATAAAATATCCTCGTTTAATGATCTGAGCTGTTGCTTCTGTTAAATCATCATATACAAACACAATCGTGTTATCCGCTTGATATGTTTCAAACACAGTAGGATCATCCGGTTTAAAACTATTATAATAATTAGTTATTGATTTTCTTCCCTTTTTTTTTATCTCATTTGCAAACTGAAGAATTTCTTCTATTTTTAGCTTTCCCACGCAAAGACCACCTTTCTACAAGTTACTCTCTACCATTTCGCAGAAATCCATATTTCCTAGTTTTATGATCATAGCTCCCCATGACATCCCGCCTCCAAACGCTGAAAGACAGCAATCATATTGTTGTTTCTTTAGTTCTTCCCCAAGATTATAAACAATATTAACCCCAATTACGGAAGCACCGGAGTTGCCAAATTCCTCTACTATGTTCATAAACATCTTTTCATGGGGAACCCCCATTTTGTCCGCAAGTTTTTGTAACATAAATTTATTAGGCTGATGAAAAAGATACCAATCAATATCTTCTTTCTTGTGCTCTGCAAAGTCCATCAGGTCATCGATCAAAGGTGGCACTTCCCTCTGTACAAAATTGAATACTGCAGAGCCATCCATATTTAAATGGTTCGCTTCTCTTAAAACACCATCACCGACATCAACTTTTGCACCTTCTTTCTGCCATGGGAATTTAAAAGCTCCTGCCGGCAGAATCAAAGCATTTCTCTCCCTTCCATCCATACGAAGATCAAAATAAATATCCTCTGCCTCCACATCATTTTCAACCACAGTGACAGTTGCAGCGTCCCCGCCAAATGGAGGTTCTTCAAACACTTCCTGATCCACCATTTTCCGACACAACACATTGGAAGTAAAAACAAGCACCTTTTTCCCCTTCTTCATATGATCTAAAAGCATAAATGCCTCCATCAAGCCAACCAATAGTCCTGTACAGGCCTGGGGTATATCAATGCAGATTACATCATCTGACAAACCACACTCTCCGTGGATAATATTGCTCACATTAGGGGTAAAATAATCAGGTGTCATCGTTATAACAATGATTGCACCAATATCTGCTTTCTGTATCAGATCCTGATCCAAAAGATAACGCATGCCAAACAGGCACAAATCTGAGGTAGTAGTTTCCTTTTTTACCCTGCGCCGTTGTTCATAGCCCATAATTTTTTTTAGCCTTGTCGCACGGGCCTTGGGAAAATTCTTTGTTTCATCATCAAATTTATATGTTGTTTCAGGCAATATGCTTAACATTCCAGTAATCTTTTTACCTTTAAACACTGCTTGCATTACTCCACTTTGCCTCCGTTTTTATTGATAACTGCTATGATACTCTCAACATTCTGAAAATTTTCCGGTAAAACATCAAGACCATCGATTACGATTCCAAATGTACTCTCGATCATCTCCACTAAAGATACGACATCAAAAGAATCCAAATATCCATCTCCAATAAAATCCTCACTACTTTCAAAATCAAACTCCGGCCTGATTTCTTTTAACAATTCTAATATCTGCTGCATTACTCATTCTCCTCCATCAATATATATTTTTTTCAGTGCTTTTCTATCAATTTTTCCATTATCATTATATGGCATCTCATCCAACAGGATATACTTTGCCGGAATCATATACCGGGGCAGGATATTTCCCAAATATTTCTTTATATCCAACTCAGTAACACCCTGATCTGCATTACAAAATGCAACAATCGCACTTTGCTCCGTATCATAAATACAGCATGCATTGTATACTTCATCAAAGCTTAAGATTGCAGTTTCAATTTCTCCTAACTCAATCCGGTATCCCATATGCTTTATCTGAAAATCCTTTCTGCCATCAAACATAATTTCGCCATATCGGTTATAGTGCGCCAAATCTCCCGTACGATATATTTTTTCACTATAATGAGGATTTAAGGGGTTTTGTACGAATGCCTCTGCCGTCTTTTCCGGGTTATTATAATACCCTACTGCCAAACTTGTTCCCCGAACACATAACTCACCCATTGCATCAGTCTCTGTAATTTCCTCATCCTGATCATTTAATAAAATAATCTGTGTATTATTACATGCAATTCCAATCGGAAGTGGTTCCTCATCCGTAAATTCCCGGTCTATAACATAACAGGAACAAACATCTGTAATCTCAGTGGGTCCATATAAATTAGCATATAGCGCATCCGGCAATAGGCGACGCCAATAATTTAAATGCCTGTTTGGCATAACTTCTCCGCAAAACAGGACTTTTCTTATACAGGAACAATCAATCTTTTCCAATAAACCACTATTGGCCACTCCTATTAAAGCAGATGGCACCCAGAAAATAAAATTAATCTCATTCTCTTTTATATACTCCAACAACTTGGCAGTAAATGTAAAATACATTTCAGGAGTTATGTACAGATGTGCACCACAGCTCATACATAAATATATATCCAGAATAGAATTATCAAAGTAAAATGGAGCCTGGTTAGCAATTTTAGTGTCGTTGGTGATCTCAAATTTTTCCCCCGCCCAGTCAATATAATCTATAATACTTCTATGCGTAATAGCAACCCCTTTTGGTATTCCAGTTGAGCCTGATGTAAAGAAAACATAAGCAAGATCTGTATCTATGATTTGGCTATTTAACTGATCGCCATTATCATGATCAATGCTAAAATCCAAATCCTCGACATACAGGATCTTTTCTGTTTCCACCCCATGATCTGTTAATTTTTTCCCACTTTTCCGATCCGTAATAATAACTTCCGGCATCAAACATTTCATAATCGATGCAGCCTTTTCAAAAGGAAACTTTACATCTGTCGGTGTATAGTAATTGCCACTATAAAGTATTCCCGCAAAAGAAACTAATGTCATCACCGATTTGGGTAAATAAACTAATACTGGAATCTTTCTTTTTTGTATCTTCTTCGCGATGCCATCTGCAATACACAAAGCCATTGATTTCCATTCACGAAACGTTATACTTTGCTCCTCATCAGTAAGCGCCACTTTATCAGGAAAGCGCTGTACGGTCTCCTCCAAATAGCATAGTACCGAATTTCTCAAATTTTTTCCTCCTTCCACATATACATCTTAATAAGATTACTGCATAACAGCCATCAGGTCAGAAACTGTTTTACATTTAATGATTTCACTTGCATGAGGCATCTTGCCAAAATTTTCATCCATAACTGAAATTACAGATAAAACAGCAACCGAATCCCATGTTTCAATTTCTTCAAGTACCATATCCTCGTTTAATTCTTCTACCTCCAGCTCAAGAATATCTGCGATTACCTCCATTTTTTCCTGATCAGACATATTTCAAATCCTCCTTCAAATTTAAATGATTTTTATATTAACTAGCTAATAAGAGCTAATTGCTATAATGATAATCTGTGAAAATCACAGGTAAGATATTTTTCGTATCTACTTCAATGTATACATCAGCCCATGCTAACCCTACGCCAAAACCACTTAATAATAAACGCACATTAGTCTTTTCCTTAAGTCGGTCAACATTATGGCATATAGTAAGAGGAAGGGATGCTGTTGATGTATTTCCATATTCCTCATAAGACGTCAGTATCTTTTCTGGTGCAATATTACATTCATTTGCAATACCATCCAATATAAGTTTTTGTGCCTGGTGTATTACATAATAGTCAATTTCCTGCTCTTTGATCTGGAAATGATTCCTTAAGTCATTAATACTTTGTGCTGCTTCTGTCAAAGAAAAGAGCAAGATTTCATTTCCATCCATATAAAATTCCCCATTTAAGGATCTTGTAAGAAGATGATGTCTTTTGCCATCTGTCTTTTGAAAATAATAAAAACTTTTTTGATCCACTGTCTCAATCGCTGTAGCTGATGCCCCATCCCCAAACAGCAATATATCACTATCAATTACTTCATTCGGTTCATAATACTGTCCATCTCCAACTAAAAGCAACCCTTTCCCGCCAGTATTATTCAACAATGCCGCAACAATCTGTAAACCACTTACATACCCGGTACATCCCAGATTTACATCAAATGCCAGGCAATCTTCCCCAATATTAAGACGTTTTTGTATGATCATCGCAGTAGATGGTGTACAAACATCCGGCGACTGGGTAACAAATACTAAAATCCTGATTTCATCTTTGCTCCAGGCTAATTGTTTCATAAGTTTTTCAGCTGCGACACATGCCAAACCTGAAGCACTCTGTGATTCTCCACAGATATGCCGAAAATGAATACCCGTCAGTGAAACCTGTCTCTTTATCCGTTTTGTGCCAAGTGCCCCTGCAAGTTCCATATTATCAACTCTGTTCACAGGAACCGCAGAGGCTATACCACGGATGCAGATATCTGAATATTGCCCAAACAATTTATCACCACCTCATACATTTTCATTCCATATTCTATATCAAACAATGCCACCTTAAAAGATAGCACCCGCTGACACCGGAATGCAGGCTCCTGTTATATAAGATGACTTATCTGAAATCAAAAATTCTACAAGATATGCAATCTGCCTGGGTTCGATCATACCAAGCGGCTGACCAGCAACTTTATTATCAAGATCTCCCAGAACTTCATCCATACGTGCTGCCATAGGAGTATCTACAAAAGTTGGCAAAATAGCATTAACACGCTGGTGCCTTCTCAGAAACTCTTTTCCCATCACCTTAACAGATGCATTCAATGCAGCTTTGGATGCGGAATAAGTACACATTCCTTTCCCACATGTTTCTGCTGCTGACGATGAAATTGCAACAACCGACGCTCTGTCATTGGAATATTTCTTTTTATTAAAATATTTGCCAAGTTCGACAAAAGAATAATAATTGATTGCTGTTACTTCCTTCATAACTTTTACATCATTTGCACGAACCGGAATATCATTATTTATTCCCGCACAATGCACCATGCCATCCAGCTTAATCCCCTTATCCCTGCAACTGATAAAAATCTCTTCAACATGTTCGAGTTCTGACAAATCATATGACATGACCAAACTCTCGCCATTTAACTTCCCTGAAATCTGATCTAGCCTATCCTGATTTCTGGCCACCAAAACAACAAAATAACCTTGTTCTGATAAATACTCACTGGTAGCAGCTCCAATACCGGAAGATGCACCTGTCACTAATATCGCTTTCCCCATTTTCATCTCACTCTCTCAGTTATTAAATGTAATAACTGTCTCTGTAATATATCTGGATGCTTTTGACAGCAGGAAACTCTGCGTCTGGGATATGTGGATCGGCTTTTTCATCGTTTCCGGACATTCCCGGTCAAGATATAACTCGATCCATTCTTTTCCGTCCTCAGTGATCTGGACAATATCAATCTCACTGTCTACATATGTAATGCCGTTAATGCGAACGGATTGTTCCTCTGTCCTGCAGCTGCTCCCTTTGAATTTCGATTCCATCGTTTGTTTATGCGTCTCCAATTCACTTACAGATGAAACTGCTTCCAGGACAACAACCGAAACAAGTTCCTGACCGTAACCAGAGACAAGTTCCTGACTAAGATAAGATAATATTTCTGCAGACACCTCAGCTGGAATGACTACACCATCAAGTGGCAGATCCTTTTCCTTACAATACTCCAGAACAGCATGGATCGTTTTCTTGTTGATCGTTTCCATGACAAAAGAATCGGAATCCAAAAACAAATCACTCTGAATTTCCTTTAATTTCTCAGGATCTTTTCCTGCCATGATCACCATAGCTGATCTGCCATTATCAAAACGACTGAGCCATTCTCCCATTTCCGTGTCCGCACACAATACGAGAATATTTTTGTCATGCAATCCGCATGCAGGTTTCTTATCCTCATCATAATGCTCATTTGTCTCAATGATCGGTAAGATGTTTTCTGTATCAATTTCTGTATAAATACAACCCCAGGAAAGCCCCACGCCAAATCCACACAACAAGAGATTTGCCTTTTCCCTTTTCTGGATCTCTTCCCTGTTTGCGCACACAGTAACAGGAACTGACGTCCCGGAAGTATTACCATAGTGGCGCAGTGAACGAAGTTCTTTTTCAGCCGGAATATCACAGGCATCTATGATATTATCCAATATCAGATCCTGTGCCTGATGAAATATGTAATGATCGATGTCGTCCTCGGAAATATCAAAATGTTTCCGAAAATGAATGACTCCATCTGAAACATCATTAATGGCAAAAGAAAAAACAGCGGCTCCATCCATCTGGGAAGGACGGCCTTTATATCCAATAATGGCATCATATCCATTGCCGTCAGACATATTCATAAAATACAATGGATGCTGTTCTACCTTCTCGATTGCAATCGCAGCACCAGCTGAACCAAACAGCATATCATGTGCAATATCATCCGGTTTTAAAGACGCTTCCGGATTTCGTATCACTCCAGCGGTATCCCCGATCAATAATAATGCTTTATCATGTGTTTCACATGTCTGAAGCAAAGCAGAGACAGCATGTACACCTACATTGAAACTTGAGCATCCAAGATTCAGATCATAAACCAGACAATCCTTCCCTAACCCAAGTCTTTTATGCAGAAAAAAAGCAGTAGAAGGATGGTTATAATTTGGCCCCTGTGTAATGAAAAGTAAGACTTTTATTTCCTCTCGTTTCCACTGTAACTTTTCCAGTAATGGGAGCGTAGCAGCATAACACAAATCAGAAGTCCTCTGGTGCTTACCGGATATGTGCCGCTCCTCTACACCGGTGATCTTGATCTGCTTTTTTGCTCGTCTTTTACCGATAACATTAGCAAAACTCATATTATGTTCGATATATTCGGGAACAGCCGAACACATTCCCTGAATCTTAATATTATCAAATTTTCCAATCATAAGCTTACCTTTCTTACTTTTGCAGATAATCAATAATATCCTGTACAGTGACAAAATTCTTTATCTCATCGGAAGATAATTTTTTTCCATAATTCTTTTTTGCCTCAGCCATAAGTGATAGTGCACTCAGAGAATCCCACTCCTCCAGATCGTCTAAAATAGTAGTAGCCTCAAGTGTCCCTTCATCCACATCCATGATCTCCTCAAGCATTTCGATTAATTCGTTCATTTTTTCTCTCCTTTTATTTATTTTTTACTGGAAAATATAGTATTATCACTTCTTTGATTATTTCTTCCCATCTTCCTTTCCAGTTAATTTGACATACTGAGTTTCGCATAAAAAAACTGCCCCCACCACCAGGCACAGCCATATCTCTCCTTATTCCATGCCTCCGTGCAACCTTTTTCTATGCGCATCCCTGCATATAATTATCCTTAAGATAAAAACTTAAGGGTGTTGTGTTGATATCCGCATGTCCTAAAAGCTCACTGATCGTTTTGTAATCGCAGCCGCTTTCAACCAGACGGGTAGCAAATGTATGACGCAGGCCATGAAAAGTCACATATCTGGTTCCATTGTTCTCCATCAGGCGGTCATAATAAGCCCGCAACGTGCGTGGCTCAATAAATTTGTCCACTTTCCCAGTCAACAGGTAAACTTTCGGGGCTTCCTGATATTTTTTTATAGCAGACAGACAGTTCTTTGGTATTGGAATATACCTGTCTGATTTAAGTGATTTCGGAGAAGTAACGATCACCTTACTCTTGCCGACACCATTCTCTTTTGTATATATACGCTGTAATGTCTTATTTATATGAACCAGCCCTCTTGGAATATCAATACATTCCCAACGGAGGGCACAGATTTCGCCAATCCTCATCCCTGTCGACAATGCCAGCATTACCCCTAAACTTTTCAAAGAGGTTTGCTTTTTAAGACAATTCATTATCTCAAATTCCTCATTTAAAGTCAAGTAGTTTTCCCGCTGTCTTCCCGGTCTGTTCTGCACATTATCCGGAACGGGATACTGATACCTCGCTTTTCCCAGATTTATATAACCTTTTTGCTCCGCTTTTCCTAATATCCCCAGCCACAATGCCATGATATCCTTTACAGCCTTTTCTGATAAATACCCTGTTCCGTCCTTCCTCTTTTTTCTGGAAAGAAAAAGGATAAATTCCTGATTATCCTCGTGACTGATCGTTTCCAGTGTTCGTTTTCCGAAATAGGGAAGTATATGATTCTCAATCGTTACAGAATATGTGGCAAATGTGGATTCTTTCACAAAAGGCTTATTTTCTTCCTGCCATGTCCGGATCCAGCTTTCTATTGTTATCCTATTGTTTTTTGTGCTTTGCATTATCTTATCCTCCGTTTTTTCAAGTATTATAGCACCATGTATGGATTACATGAATGCAATACATGTTCAATAAACGGAAAAATACAGCCATAGTTTCATCTACAGCTGTATTCAACAGGCGATTTTTCTTAAAATCACCCAATCAATACCTCTTTTCCCCGAAAAGCAAAACCATACTTACGGATATGTTCCTTCTCTATGCCCTGAGCAAGGAGCGTTTGCTCATACTTCCTTTCTTCGATCTGCCTCAGTGCCTCCCGCACGGTTTCTTCCATGGAGGATTCCTCTTTGGGATCATATACTTTAAATTCCAGAATAATTCCATCTTCCTTTCGATCCAATGGCTTTAACATCACATCATACCGGCCAAACCCGCTTTCTCTATTTGAGGTCACTTCATAGCGGTCTTCAAGATCAACCAGAAGCCCTAGCACAAACCCATGGTAAAATTTCTCTGGCATCGCAGCTTCTGAAGGATGGGTTCCCCCATCAAAGGAACTGAACATATTCAATGAAATCCGGTTCATATAGGCATTCATCTCCTTCCGATCGCCTCGTAAAAGAGCTTTGACAAAATCATTATAATCACCGCCGCTTTCATCAAACCAGTCCCGAACCATATCTTCAAATGTCTGTTTCACTTCGTAATTCGTAAGTGAAAGTTCATATTCTTTTCCATGATCCTTTACTATTTTCAAATACCCCGACGTCAGAAGAAGACTCCAAACTGCGTATTCGTTCCTTTCTAATTGGTTAAATACCATTTCTTCATTAATTCTGCTTCGAATCGTTTTACCGGACAAGAGAAGTTCAAACTGCATTTTGATTGTTCTACTTCCGCCCCGAATCAGATTGCTGACCAGTCCATTCGAGCTTGTATTTGCCCAGTATGGCTTTAGTTTCCCCTCATCCAGAAAATTGATGATTGACCACGGATTATAAATATCCCGCATATTTCCTATCGTGAAAC
The DNA here is from genome assembly GCA_021770615.1 of Lachnospiraceae bacterium. The sequence continues at coordinate 114,754 of JAETQR010000007.1, forward strand.
CATCATACCACTGCTTTACGTCCTCTTTGTTTGTCATTCCAAATTCATCCATAGCGCAAAAAACTTCCTCTTCTGTAAAACCAAAACAAGAAGCATAACTAGTTGAAGTCATGGTTATTACTTTTAAGTTATTTAAGTCTGAAAACAAAGACTCTTTGCTAACCCTTGTGATGCCAGTCATCACTGCCCTCTCCAGATATGGATTTGTTTTAAATGTGTTGTTAAACAGATTCCTTGTAAAAGAAACCAGTTCCTTCCAATATCCTCCCATATATGCCTCCTGCAATGGAGTATCATATTCATCCAAAAGGATAATGACTTTCTTTCCATAATAACGACACAGATAATCACATAACCGATGCAGTGCCATTGGTGCATCTTCCGGCTCCATATTATCTGCCATTTGTTTATAAATCTTCTTCTCTCCTTCTGTCAGCACATCCGAATCCAGTAAATAGTAATTTTTTATATACTGATTCTGCAGGATTTGACAGAATCGACGTATAGCTATATCATGGACAGTCTCTTTCATTCCGGCAAAGGATAAGAAAATTACCGGATATGTTCCCTGCAATTCTTTATATTTTTCTTCTCCCCAGATATTCAATCCCTCAAAAACCTCGCCCTGTTCTTTATATTTTATGCTAAAAAAACGCTCCAGCATGTTCATATTTAACGTTTTCCCAAATCGTCTTGGACGAGTAATGAGAGTTACTTTATCATCGCTTTCCCACCATTCCTTTATAAAAGATGTCTTATCTATATAAAAATTATTTTTTTTAATCATTTCTTCAAAATCCTGTGCGCCGATTGATACTGTTCTTGGCATGCTTACACCTCCAATCCACTGCTATGGGATATTTTTTACTATTGTACTTAGTTTAACATGGCATCATTGTTTTTACAACTGCCTTTTTCCGTCTTGCGATGCCTTAAGTTTTTATCTTAAGGATAAATGCTCACAATCAGAAGGGCTACGTATGATGATATACCTAGCATTATGCAGTTTATGGATAAATATTGGAAGAAAGGAAATATTCTTGCTAAGAATCGAGAATTTTTTGAGTGGCAGTTCCGGGATGAGGATAAGTTAAATATGTTTCTCGGGATTGATGAAGACAACAATAAAATCTATGGAATTGTAGGAGCGGTGGTATATAACCAAAGTTCTAATCCGGATATTTCTGGATGTACATGGCAGGTTATCAGAAGTAATAATCCAATATTGGGTCTTGAATTGGCGGAATATATGAATCAGCAATTAAATATCAGGTATAACTGTGGAGCAGGACTTAGCAAAAAATCATTGAAAATAAATAAGTTGTTGGGTTGTGCGATAACTTCAATGGATCATTATTATCGTTTGGCAGACATAGAAAATTTTAAAATTGCAAAAATCAAAAAAAAAGTAATTCCTACAGTAAAAGGAACAGGGTACCGCTTAGAACATTTGAATACTGTAGAGGAAATGAAGCAAATCATTTCAGAAGATGCCCTTGCAAAATGTATTATGAGTAAAGATTACATGTATATAGAGAAACGATACTTTAAACATCCTGTATATCAGTATAATATATGGAAGATTGTTGATGAAGAAAAAAAAGCACATTCTGTTCTTATTACAAGAGATGAGACTGTGCAAGATAGGAAAGTATGCAAAATTATTGATTTTTATGGGGAATTGGAAGATTTGAGCCGGATCACAGCGGCGTTAGATCAATTAATACGAGAAAGAAACTATGAGTTTGTGGATATTTATTCCTATGGAGTTTCAACAGAACTTTATAAACAAGCTGGTTTTTGCGAATGTAATGAAAATAGCGAAAATATAATTCCGAATTATTTTCATCCATTTGTTCAGGAAAATATAACGTTGAAAATGGTGGATTACAGGATACCCGGGTTGCGGCTGTTTCGAGGAGATGGTGATCAAGATAGGCCATGTTAGTTGTTCAGAACTACAAGGAGGTCAGAAAATGAATAGTGACACACAAAAAAGACGTGCTGTTCTTATTGTTGGTGCTTCTTCTGGCATTGGAAGAGCTTGCGCAGAGTCAATGGCAGATAGCGAAAATATTTTATATTTGGTTGCAAGAAATAAAGAGGCGTTAAAAGAAATGCAGGAATGCTTACCAGGGATAATTCACATTCTTCCCCATGATTTAAATGATATAGATGGGATAAAGAATATTTTTGATAGAATAAAAAAAGACAAGATAAAACTGAACGGTTTTGTATATTCTGCTGGTATGGATTCCTTTTCTCCTGCAAAAGTAATATCTATTAAATCTATGCAGAATGTTATGAATATTAATTGTTTTGCATTTTGTGAGTGTGCGAGATGTTTTTTTAATCGACGGATATCAGAAGACGAAGCATCTATAGTGGCAATATCTTCTATTGCAAGTGTTTTGTTCGAAAAGGGACAGATGGCATATACGGCTTCTAAAGCTGCATTAAATTCAGTGGTGAAAACAATGTCTCAGGAATTTGCTGGCAGACGTATTCGTGTCAATGCGATTTTGCCAGCTGGTGTGGCAACTACAATGGCTGATAGCAAAGGCATGGCATTGGAAGGGATGTATGATGCAGAGGATATACAAACGCCTGCGCCCCAAGGGCACACACAAAATTGGGGGGCAATTCCTCCCAGTATTATAGCAGAGAATGTTAATTTCCTGCTTTCAGATGCTTCCGCATATACTACGGGAGAATTGTTGACAATAGGAGCAGGGTACTCTTATTAATATAAATTAAAATTAGAAAGGAAGTTATAAAATGAGTGAACAGGAAAGAATTGAAATTATTGCAGAGATATTGGAAGTAGAGGAGGAAGAAGTGATTCCGCAGAAAGAATTACAAGAGTATGATACATGGGATTCTGTAGCGGTTTTGTCTGTTATTTCTATTATGAATGAAAAATTTGAAAAATTTCCTTCTGCAAAAGAGGTTCTGAAGAATAAAACCGTATCTGAACTGATGGAATTTTTACAATAGTAGGAGAGGAAAACAGAAAATGATAAATAGATGGAAGCAGGAAATGGCACGCATAAAGCGTGAAAAAGGTACAGCAATCACTAATTTTACCATGTCATCTGTAGAGGAAGAAAAGTGTGACCATATATATTCCACAGATACTTATTATGCGACTTTATACTGGGATATTGACAAGTATGTATTAAATTTTGTGGTTGCGTCACTGGAAGATTTACATAATTTGATAGAGTCAATACAAGGTAATACTGTAATATCTATATTGTATAAAGAGGATTGTGAACTAAATTCCTTTTTTACATCAATGGGGGTGGAATTGTATGCAACGTACCAAAGAACCACCATTTGCTATAAATCAAATCCATATTTGATTCCTGAACAAAGTAAAAGAAGGCAGCTTCTTCCTAAGATGTATGATCCACAATGCGGAGAATTTCCTCACGAGAAAGATGCCGAAGAAATTGACCGCTTATGCCGGAAAGTATTTGATCCTTTATGTGATGATATGTTTACGATTGAGGAATGGAAGGAGAAAATCAAAAGTAAAAATGTTCTGGTCTATAAAGATGATGGAGAAATAACAGCTCTTTATGTATGGTGTTTGGAAGGTAAGAAATTATATAGTAATATGTCTGTGAACATCGGGGCAGCCAACACTTTATATAATATGGAACGCCGTGTGTTTGAGGAAATGTGGAATAGTGGTATACGAGTGTTTTATGGCTGGGGCAATTTAAAAAATACAAATGCAAAGAAACATGCCATACCAGAATCTTCGGTTTTGAAATGTGCAAAATCCATCAATAGACTTTTTTGCGATATTTATTATAAAAGTGATGGAGGAAAAAAATGAAAACAAAAATAAAGGGCAAACGTATTTCGAGTGTACTAACTGTTTTACCACAGAATGAATACGGATTTGAAGAAAGTATTCTTGCTGAAAGTATGAAACGTGTTGAACGTTTGCAAAAGATAATGGGATTTAACAAACGAAGGCGGGTAAAAAAAGAAACCTTAGTCTCGGATTTGTTTGTTTATGCATTAGACTATTTATTTGATAATGGAATAATTCAAAAAAATGAAATAGGTGCAGTTATTTCCACTTCCTTTACACCTGACTTTTATGTTCCAAATAGTTCAAGTGTTTTGCACAGTTTAGCACAACTGCCAAAGGATGTTCTGGTTATGGATATTCCACAGGGGTGCGCTGGATATCTTTTAGGATTGCTTCAGTCTTGCCTGCTTTTGGATAAAATGGAAAAAAAGGTTCTTCTTTTTACAGGTGAAATATTTAACCGGAAATATACAGAAGAAGAGGCAAAATCTTCTGTTCCTAATTTTGGAGGGGATGCAGCCAGTGTAAGTATTATTGAAAACTGTGATTCATCAGAAGAAATCTCTTTTAATTTTATGGCAAATGGGAAAGACGGAGATGTGTTGTTAATGCCGGGAGGTGCTTTCCGGCATCCTATGTATGCAGGGGAACCACTTGTTTTTATGGAAAATGGAGAGGAAAAACAGTATCTTGGTACAAACATGGAGGGAACATCGGTATTCAATTTTATTCAACGAGATGTACCAGTCCTGATTCACGAACTTTGCGAATTTTCAGGGGTTTCATCAGATGCTATTGACTACTATCTGTTTCACCAGCCAAATCGGTATATATTAGAGAAACTGGCGGAACGAATGAAAGTAGATAAGGGCAAAATGCCAATGAATATTGTTGAAAAATATGGAAATTCCAATGCCAGTACAATTCCAATGGTGATAACAGATAATTATGCAGATATTCTCCAAAAAGAACATAAAAAATGCTGTCTTTCCGGATTTGGTTCTGGTTTATCATGGGCAGCGGCAATAATGAATTTGGGTGAACTGGATGTATGTAAAATGCTTCTATCACCATTTTGAAGGGCAGGGCAAAACAAATGGATGTTAATTTTAGAAATGTACAAATCAAAGGAATATTAACAGTATTACCAGAGAAAAAGATAATAGATAACAGTGGTACAGAACGTTATTGTGTTAAAGATACCAGTTATACAACCGACTTATTTGTTTATGGAGTTAATACATTATTGCGGGATAAATTAGAAAAAAAGGATATAGGTGCAATCGTGACAGCATCTTTTACTCCCGATTATATTACTCCGCAATTAAGTTTTCGGGTTCATGGTGCTTTAGATTTGCCGGAAGATATCTTATGTACAGATCTTATTGAGGAGAACAGTAGTTACATAAAGGGACTATTGGATTCGATGCTGATTGCTGAACATATGCCGGACAAAAAAGTATTGTTCTTATGTGGAAATATCAGTGATAAAAGAAAGAATGATACGGTACCATTTTATGGCAATGATGGTGCAGCTATTACGGTTATTCAGTGTTCGGAACAGGAAAATATTTGCTCACTTTCCTGTTCTATTGATGAAAGCCATATTGATGATATAAAAATGCATTCATGTGGTTTTTATGATTTGTTTCATGAGAAGGGAAATTTATATACAAATAATACAGAGACAGTATCTAAATTAATGCAGGAAAAAATTCCTGAAATAATAACCCGTCTTATAAAAAACGCGAAAGTAAGTATAGAGGATATTGATTTTTTCTCTATACCAAAAGTTCCCGGTTTATCCATACAAAAAATAGCAGATGAACTGGAGATTAGGTATGAATCCATCGCTCAGGATGACAGTGGCATGAATTGTTCCATTATCAATCCACTGCACATTACGGAAGGATACAAAAGACAGACGGTAACAGATCAGACAACATGTCTTCTTATTGGATATGGTGCTGGCATTAATTATGGCGGAGCTGTCTTACAGTTAAAAGGATTGAAATTTTGTGATACTATTTATTCAGATTTATAATGATGCACATAGCATTAGAAATGGAGGAAACATGAACGAGAAAATATTAGCTATTTTGAAGGATATCAGACCCGAATTTGATTTTGAGACAAGTGAAGATTTTATTGAAGATGGATATCTTGATTCTTTTGATATTGTAACACTTGTATCGGAATTAGAAGATACTTTTGGTGTGCTTATAGATGGTCTGGCTATTCTACCAGAGAATTTTAATACAGTAGAAGCTATCGCTGATGTTATCAGGAATTCAGAAAAAGGATAAATTCATTAAATAAATGCCGATTTTGATTTGAGAGGTGAATGATAAATGCAAAACACAGTTCTTTGCTATTTAGAAAAAAGCGCACATGAATATAAAGATAAAACGGCCGTTACTGATATCAATGGTGGTATGTCTTTTGGAGAAATGAGGGATCTGGCAGTAAAGACAGCAAATGCCATTATGGGACTTCATATTGGAATACAGAGACCCGTTTTAGTCTTTCTTCCTAAATTGAAGGAAAGTTTTTCTGTCTTTATGGGAATCGTTTATTCCAGAAATATCTATGTGCCTACAGATGTCAAATATCCCGGTGAGAGGATTCTCTCTCTGATCGAGATATTGAAACCGGGTCTGATTATTTCAGATAAAAAATATGAACAGAAATTATCTGAATATGGAATTGATGTTCCCGTACTGTTATTAGAAAATATCAGGGAAACTCCCTGTAAGTTAAATGGTTCTGAATTATGCAGTCGGAGTCTTCTATCCGATTTAGTTTACATAATTTTCACATCTGGTTCCACTGGAGCGCCCAAAGGGGTCAGCATCAGTAATCTGAACATAATAGAATATATTGACTGGGCAACAGAAGTGTTTCAAAGTGATGAGAATACGGTAATGGGAAGTCTGGCTCCATTGTATTTTGATTTATCTACACATGAGTTGTATACATGTCTGGCAAAGGCATCCACTCTTGTTATGATACCAGAAAAATACAAGGCATTTCCGGCAGCCATACTTAAGCATCTGAAAGAACAGCACGTTAATTTTTTGTACTGGGTTCCATCTGCCTATGTGAATGTTGCAACATTTAACCTATTAGAAGCTATCGAACTGGATGAAATTAAAACGATGGTCTTTGGTGGTGAGGTTATGCCTGTCAAAACACTGAATTACTGGAGAAAGAACTTGCCGGCACTATCCCTTATTGCCAATATGTATGGTCCGACTGAAGCAACAGTGAACTGCACCTATTATATTGTTGACCGTGAATTTAGTGATGATGAGTTTTTGCCTTTGGGGAAAGCGTGTGATATAAAAGAAATTCTTGTTTTGGATGAGGAAGAAAAAGAAATCACGTCTGAACAGCCAGGGGTAGCAGGTGAACTTTGTGTCTGTGGTACATCTCTGTCAAGAGGTTACTGGAATAATGTTGAGATGACCAGCAAATATTTTGTCCAAAATCCATTGAGCCCATATTTACCAGAAATCATGTACCGTACGGGGGATCTTGTATATTACAATGAACAGGGAGAACTCGTTTTTTCAGGCAGAAAGGATTTTCAGATTAAACATATGGGATATCGCCTTGAACTTGGCGAAATTGAAAGCGCTATTTTACGAACACAAATAGTAGATAATGCCTGTGTGTTATATGATTCCATGAATAAATGTATTGTTTTGATCTATTGCGCTGCCAGTGAAATTGATAACGTTTTACTGGCAAAGGAACTGGCAAATATTCTTCCCCAGTATGCAATACCTTCCAGATATGAATACATTCGTTCCTTCCCTATGACGGACTCAGGTAAGATAGACCGCCAATATCTTTGTGACAAGTATTTAAAATAATGATGACAGGAGTGTTTAATAATGACGAGAGTGGCTATTATCGGAAGTGGTAATGTTGGCACTGATCTGCTGTATAAAATTCAACGCACAAAAGGGTTAGAGTGTACACTTTTTGCCGGACAAAATCCTGAATCTGAAGGACTGCAGAGGGCGAAAGAACTGGGAGTGACTGTTTCGTCACACTCCATTGATGCCATCATTGAACATAAGGATAATATTGATATAATCTGTGATGCAACATCTGCCCTAGCCCATACACAAAATCAGCCAGTTTTTAACCGGCTGGGGAAACGTATCATTGACCTCACTCCATCCAAAACAGGTGAATTTTGCATTCCTGTACTCAACAGAAAAAAATGTCTGGAATTAAACGAGATAAACATGGTTACGTGTGGTGGTCAGGCTACCATCCCGATTGCTTACGCTATCAGCCAGTTATATAAGAATACAAACAGGATACAATATATGGAAATTGTTGCCTGTATAGCTTCCAATTCTGCCGGAATAGGGACACGGAAAAATGTAGATGAATTTACCCAGACAACAAAGGATGCCCTAACCCAGTTTACAGGAATATTAAATACAAAGGCTATTATCATCTTAAATCCGGCCGTTCCTGAAATAAATATGAGAAATACATTATACTGCTATATCGAGAATCCAGATATGAAAATGATTCGCAACAGTGTGAACTTAATGGTACAAAAAATTCAGAAATATGTACCGGGATATCACTTGTTGATGGAACCTGTTTTCGAAAACGGACGGGTAACTACTACTGTAGAGGTGTGTGGAGCCGCTGACTATCTTCCCTCCTACGCCGGAAATCTTGATATTATAACATGTGCGGCACTTGAAATGGCAAAAGAATATGCAGAACAACAGAAAGCTGGTGATTCCTATGAATAGAATAATGGTCTTTGACTCCACCCTGCGCGACGGCTCTCATGCAAATAAACACCAGTTTACGGAAAAGCAGATTGCTGACTACTGTTCAACTTTAGATGAGTCAGGAATGGATGTGATTTTTGTTGGTCACGGAAATGGTCTGGGAGCATCTTCATCACAGATTGGATTTTCGCTTGTTAATGAAATGAAAATGCTAAGGGTTGCACGGGAGCATTTGAAAAAAACAAAGTTGGGAGCATATCTTATACCCGGCTTCGGGACAATCCGGGATCAGATATCCAAAGCCATTGATCTTGGAGTAGATGTTTTCGAAATCGGATGTCATTGCACAGAAGCAGATATTTCTGAACAACATATAAATTACATTGCAAAAAGCAACATAACAGCATATGGCACACTCATGATGTTCCACATGGCTTCCCCTGATATCGTATTGGAAAATGCAAAAAAAATGGAAAGCTATGGCGCTGCGGGTGTCATACTCATGGATTCTGCGGGTGCATCAACAAATGACATGATCATAGAATACACAGATCTTCTTACAGAAAACCTTTCCATTCCAGTTGGTTGTCATGCACATAATAACCTTGGACTAGCTGTCTCCAATACATATACTGCCATTGAACACGGAGCGCAGATAATAGATGGAACGTTACGTGGTTATGGTGCAGGTGCAGGAAACTGTCAACTGGAAGCAATCTGTGCTCTTCTTTATAAAATGGGATGGGATTCCCGGATAAGTATTGATTTTTTTCAGCTTTTAAAAAAGTCAGACGAGCTGATGGACAGTATCATGCATGAATCAATGGGTATTTCCCCGATAAGCATTGCCAGTGGAGTTGCTGGTGTGTTTTCTGCTTTTAAAGAGCATGCTGTGAAAGCAGGTGAGGCCTTTGGTGTAGATCCCAAAGAAATTCTCTTGGAAGTAGGGAGAAGGAAAGCAGTGGGAGGTCAGGAAGACATCATTATACAGATTGCCAGCGAAATATCTGGAATGAAGGAGTGAAATAAATGGATTATCATTTTTCAAAATTAATTCAGGGTATCCGCCCCTCTGCTGCTGACCGAATGCTGGAACAGATGAATGACCCAAATCTTTTATCCTTGGCTGGAGGAAACCCTTCTTCAGAAACATTTCCAATTGATGAAATACGACGGGCATCCAATCGGTTATTGGAGACCGATCCGATTCGCGTTTTACAGTATTCTGTCACAGAAGGGTATACTCCCTTAAGAAAGGCAGCATGGGAATATTTTGTTTCCAAAGGGCAACATTTTCAGTCAGATGATGAACTTATTATCACATCAGGTTCCCAACAGGTTCCGGATCTGGCTGCAAAATGTTTTTTAGAGTATGGGGATGTTGTTATTGTAGAAGATCCATCTTATTATTTAACTTTGGATACATTTCGGAGTCACGGGATTCGTTTGGTCGGCATCCGTATGGAAGAAGACGGCATGGATATACAGGAACTAGAAAATGCAATCCAAAGATATCAGCCCAAAATGCTTTATACCATTCCTAATTTCCACAATCCAACGGGAATAACCACTTCTGTTGAAAAAAGGCAGCAAATATACGATATCTGCACTAGAAACAATGTACTTATTTTGGAAGATAATCCTTATGGGGATATCTACTTTGGAAATTCCCCGTTGCCATTGATAAAAAGCTTTGACTGCAACGGTATCGTAATACTCGCTCAGTCGCTTTCAAAGATCATTGCACCAGGTCTACGTGTATCTACATGTATCGCTAACAAAAAAATAATACAGAAATTTGTATTAGCAAAAAGATGCACCGATGTTCATACTCCGACATGGGGACAATATATATGCGAACAAATATTGATAAACAAAGATATGGATGAACATATCAAAAAAATTTGTTCTTATTATAAATCAAAATGTAACCTTATGCTAGATGAAATAGCACAAAACTTTCCTGATGACATTAAACTGATACGACCTCAGGGTGGCATGTTTATGTGGATAACACTGCCAGAGCGTTTTTCAATGCCGGATATTGTTGAAATGGCATTAAAACAAAATGTCGCCGTAGTGCCAGGAAATATATTTTTAGTAGATCAAAATGCCTCTTGCCAGAGTATTCGCATGAATTATTCTACCCCTTCTGCCGAAGATATAAAAAATGCAATCTCGGCAATCGGTAAAATACTTTGCAATACAAAATAATCCCATTAGAAAGAGAAAAACGTGAACGAGATTTTAACTGAAAAAGAAACTGCTGTCATTCGAAATGCGATTGGTAATCCACTTCTGACCAACTGTTATCTATCTTATAATGCAGTGATAAATGAAATTGCAGCACATAAGATATACTGTTTGGGTTATAATGGAATCGTTATACTGATACATAAAATGAATGGTTTTCACAAAATGTATTATTTTTTGAAAACTAAAGATAGTCTGATTCCTGAACTTGTCAAAAAAATACAAAAAGATTTAGCAGAATACTCAAACCTGGAAGCTACAGTTGTAGCCAAAATGCCAGATAAGAATGTGGACATCTTGGAAAGGTTTGAATTCCATCCATATAAGAAATATATAAGAAAACAAAAGGTTGTCGAAACAGAAAACTGGTGCGAAACAACATGGCTGATAGAAACTGCAGATATCAGAGATCTCAATAATATCTATCAGCTCTTGTACAGCATTTCTGATATTATGTCAGACCATCTGGTTTCGAAAGAAGAACTTCATGCTTTCCTCGAATCATCACAAGTACTTAAGGTAGTTATTGATGGAGAACTGGCAGGCGCTCTAGTTTTTGAATTTTTGGGGAAAAAATCATATCTTAGATCAATATGTGTTTCACATAACTTTATTGGAAAAAAGATTGGTCTGTCTTTAATAAAGCATTATATTGAAAAAAATAAAAACCGAACAAAATTATTTTATCTCTGGGTAGAGAGCACAAATGAAAAAGCAATACAGCTATATGAAAAACTTGGGTATAAAAATGATGGTTTAGTAGAGTATATTTATATAAAAGACTAAGGTGCTTTTCCTGATTCCTTTAGTCTGACGGTCAACGTCACTTTATCATCTATTTCCCACTATCCCTTATGAACAATGGAAATCATTTTTTTAAAATCCTGTACACCGATTGCTGATATTCTTAACATATATTTTATCACATCAACACGGCCTATCCTGATCACCATCTCCCCGAAACAATCTTACCCCCTGCATCATAGGATCCACCAGCTTCAATGAAATATTTTCCTGAACAAACGGATGAAAATAATTGGGGATTATATTCTCACTGCTCTCATCACATCGGACAAAACCTCCCTGCTCATATATTTGCACCGGGATTCCATAAGAATACACGTCTACAAATTCATATTCTTTTTCTTTCATCAGCCGGTCAAGAGCCCCTGCAATCCTACCCAGATCCTCTGCCACTCCATAATGGTCTATGATCTCGCATACTCTTCTGTCCTGCATGATTTCATCTCTCGTAATAAGAACAGAATGCGAATCTCCTCTATTATCCACAATTTTCCATATATCATAATGATAGACCGGATGCCCGAAGTAGCGTTTCTCTATGTAATAGTAATCCTTACTCAAAATCTGTCCTGCCAGCAATTCCTCCGGGATGATCTGTCTCATTTCATCCACGGTATCAATACGTTCCAATGAATAACCCATTTCCTCTACAATGGGAATCTGTTTATCCACTACCCTGGCAATCTTATAGTCCCCCCTATCTGCCAGCCGGTAATAATGATCCAATTCTGTTATCGGATACCCCATCATCTCATAGATACTCACTGCCTTTTTACTAAGTCCCGCTGCAAGACTATATCTGCCATTCATCTGCTGATGCATATATTCTGACAATTCAAGGCCAAGCATCGGATCACTGCTTTTGATCACCTGCCAAGTGCATCCGGAAATATCTGGGTTTGCACTCTTGTTATACACGATTACTCCCATCATACCATAGATCTTACCACTCTCCTCGTCCACACCGAGGAACATATTCAGCTTATCCCCATCCACAAACTGCCACTCAAAAAAATCCCGGTTTTTCGCAAGGATATTACCCGGTTTCCAATGCTCGTCCATAAACCGCATAATATCCGGAATATCGTCATATACTGCTCTTCTCAATGTGATCATGATTTTCTCTGCCTCTCTTCTAAATTTAAATTCTTAAATATTACCCGATCAATACTTCTTTTCCCCTGAACGCAAAACCATATCTGCGGATGTGTTCTTTTCCAATCCCCTGCGCCAGAAGCATCTGCTCGTACTTCTTTTCCTCGATCTGGCTCAATGCTGCCTGCACGGTTTCCTCCATCGAGGATTCCTCTTTCGGGTCATGCACTTTAAATTCAAGAATGATTCCATCGTCTTCCTTACTTAATGGCTTTAACATCACATCATACCGCCCAAATCCACTTTCCCTGTTTGATGTCACTTCATAACGGTCTGCAAGATCAACCAGCAGTCCTAGTACAAATCCGTGATAAAATTTCTCCGGCATCGCAGTTTCTGAAGGATGGGTCCCCCCGTCAAAGGAACTGAACATATTCAATGAAATCCGGTTCATATAGGCATTCATTTCCTTCCGGTCGCCTCGTAAAAGAGCTTTGACAAAATCATTATAATCACCGCCGCTTTCATCAAACCAGTCTCTGACCATATCTTCAAAAGTCTGTTTCACTTCATAATTCGTGAGCGAGAGCTCGTATTCTTTCCCATAGCCCCCTACTATTTTCAGATACCCCGATGTCAAAAGAAGGCTCCAGACTGCATATTCGCTTCCTCCCAACTGGTTAAATACCATTTCCTCATTAATTCTGCTCCGAATCGTTTTACCAGACAAGAGAAATTCAAACTGCATCTTGATATTTTTGCTTCCCTTCCGGATCAGACTACTGATCAGTCCGTTAGAACTTGTATTTGCCCAGTATGGTTTTAACTTCCCTTCATCCAAAAAATTGATGATCGACCATGGATTGTAAACATCCTGCATATTTCCTATCGTGAAGCCATCATACCACCGCTTCACTTCGTCCTTATTCGTCATACCAAACTCATCCATAGCAGTAAAAACTTCTTTTTCCGTAAAACCAAAGCAAGATGCGTAACTGTTTGAGGTCATCGTTATCACTTTTAAGTTATTTAAGTCTGAAAACAACGACTCTTTACTTACCCGTGTGATTCCGGTCATGATCGCCCGTTTCAAATACGGATTCGTTTTAAAAGTATTATTAAACAAATTTCTTATGAAAGAAACCAGTTCTTTCCAGTACCCACCCACATATGCCTCCTGCAAAGGGGTATCGTATTCATCCAGCAGAATGATAACTTTCTTTCCATAATAACGGTACATGTACTCTGTCAAGCGGTGGATTGCCATAGAAGCATCACTGTTACTCATATCCCTGCCAATCCGGTCAAAAAATTCCTTATCCTTTTCCCCTAGTTTGCCTGAATCCAGCAGATACTCATTTCTCGAGTATAACCCCGTAATGATCTGGAAAATCTGCTCTTTAGCATCTTCGTAATTATCTGATTTCACCCCGGCAAATGACAAAAATAATACCGGATATGTCCCTTGTAAATCTCTGTATCTTTCGTCCTCCCATATAGAAAGCCCTTGAAAAACATCTCCCTTTCCCTTGTACTCTACACTGAAAAACCGCTCCAGCATATTCATATTCAATGTTTTTCCAAACCGCCTTGGCCGGGTGATCAACGTAACACTATCCCCGCTCTCCCACCACTCCCGGATAAAATCCGTCTTATCTATATAGAAATAATCACTTTTAACCAGCGTTTCAAAATTCTGTACACCAATCGCTACTGTTCTTGGCATATTGACACCTCCATTCCACCATCTCAAATCACTTACAACGCTATATTTAGTTTAACATGATATACCTGTCATGACAACTACCATTTTCTTAAAACTTTTACTTCCGCCTGATCAGACTACGCCAAAAGAAAAGATAAAATAATGATTGCGCATCACTCCAGAAGAAGTGTATAATATTGCTATAAAGGAGAATGGATAGCTATGATATATACATATGATTTTTACCCGATCGATTCCAGAATGTACATCCTTCTGGAAAATACAAAGGCACTGATCATCGATCCCTGTGTCTCAGATGAGGCACTGCAATTACTGAAAGAAAACAATGTGACAGAGATTTTGGTCCTGCTCACCCATGAGCACTATGACCATATATCCGGTGTAAACTGGCTGCGGGAACATTTTTTTTCCGTCAATGCTCTATGTTCTTCGGCATGTGCAGCTGCATTGCCAAGCCCCTCAAACAATCTTTCAAACTTCTGGGAGATTTTATTCGTAGGAAAAGATAAAGAAACACAGGAATATGTGCGAAATATGAATATACAACCGTATTCGTGCACAGCGGATGACACATTCGAGAGCGAGCATAAATTATCGTGGGAAGGGCACTCCCTTTTCCTGAAGGAGACACCCGGACATTCAAAAGGAAGCATCTGCATCCTCCTTGATGAGGATATGCTGTTTTCCGGTGATTCTCTTGTGACAGGGTATCCCACGATCACAAGACTGCCGGGAGGGAGTAAAAAAGATTATGCAGGGATTACCCTGCCTTGGTTTCAGTCATTGGATCCTTCCATCATGGTATATCCGGGGCATGGGGAGAAACAGCCCCTGAAATGTTATACGATTTCATGACCACATACGTTTAGCTTTCTTGACAACCCGTCGATATAAAAGTAGAATCAACATAGGGTGTTACAAATACAAAAAATAATCAGAGAAGGGATGTAAAAATGAAAAAGAATAAACTGGATTTATTAGCCTGCCGGTGCACATACTGGAACGGAAAAATTTACTGTCTGGCAAGAAATTTTAATCTCTTGTTTTCTGTTGACATTCAAAGCGGAAAAACGGAACTTGTAGATGTTGTTCCGGAAGGAGATATCCTAACATCTTATTTATGTGGTGCCATAAACGCCTGGAATGACAAATTGATCCTAACCCCCAACCATACAAAAAAAATATGGATTTATGACCTTATTTCCAAACACTGGGATGGACTGACGATAAGGGACTATGAACATTGGGGAACCGGCGGCATTTTTCAAACATACATATATAATGATAAAATATTTTTAATCGGAGGCAGTTATCCTGCGATCCTCTGCCTGGATTTAAACAATGATTCCTGTAGTTATATCGAAGGACCTTATAAAGAAATCATGAAAAGACACCCTGATATCGATCATCATTATTTCCGTACCCATGGTGTCCGCTTAGAAAACAAATTGTATCTTGCCTCCGCCCTTGATAACTTTGTCCTGGAATTTGATATGAAAACATGTGAATACCAGTGGATTGAAGTTGGGGATAACAGCTATGTGTATTCCGGGATTGCATGGGATGGAAAACATTTCTGGCTGGCCCCCCGGCTGAATGGCGATATCATAAAATGGGACGGTAAAAATAACACAAAAATCATCCCTCTTCCTGACGAATTCAGGCAGCACACCCAGATATATATGTGGGAGGTCTGCTATGATGGTGAACAGGTTGTTTTTCCCTCTCCGACTCCGGTTCATCCTAAAAAAAACATTCGGATTGATCCCCAAAACGATTGTCTCCAGTTTTTTGAAAAATATTATCCCCTGTTTATCAGGTTAGATAACGGCATGGTAGTAAGCCAGACTACAGACGGAGACTTAACAGTGATCACAGAAAATTCTTCCCGCAAAACCTACCATGTTGCAGTCGAAATTGATCAACTGGCACAATTTTATAAAAAGCGGAATTTACCGATTTTCAAAGAACAGACGCTCTATCATGAAGTCCCAAACCACCCACTGTTATCCTTAGAAGGTTTTCTGGCATTCGCAGGATCCGAAGCCGGGGACAGATCAACATCAGATAATGGCCAGATTGGAAAAAAGATCTGGGAACAGATCCGCCCATAAAAAACGATCAGAACACACAAAGGCCCGCACATGCGGGCCTTTACTATTCTGTTTATCTACAACTCATCGATCAAAGTAATGATCTCACTGATCGGCATCAGCCTTGCATCCACTTCCTCTGCCCGGTGATATTTCAGGATATCCTTCGCTGTCTGCACCATCGCCGGGAATGCACTCCGCATGAGCTGGTTTGCATAGATCACGATATTCACGCCATGCTCTTTTAACTCATCTTCTGTAATGCAATGAAAAGAGGATGGCACCACTACGATCGGCGTCTCCTTGTCTTCTTTCCGGTACTTATCACAAAACTCAAGGATTTCATCCGGCTCTTTTTTTCTGCTGTGGATCATAATACCATCCGCACCTGCTGCCACATAAGCACGGGCTCTGTTCAGAGCATCTTCCATGCCCTGCTCTAAGATCAGACTCTCGATCCTCGCTATGATCATAAAGTCATCCGTCAGCTGCACTTTTTTAGCGGCTGCTATTTTCTCACTAAACTCTTCGATCGTCGCCTGTGTCTGGCTGACTTCTGTCCCAAACAGGGAATTTTTCTTGAGTCCGGTCTTATCCTCTATGATAACAGCAGAAACCCCCATCCGCTCTAATGTCCTTACCATATATACGAAATGCTCTGTCAGCCCGCCGGTATCCCCATCAAATATGACCGGCTTGGTCGTGACTTCCATCACGTCATCGATCGTCCGGTAGCGCGAAGTCGCATCCACAAGCTCAATATCCGGTTTGCCCTTTGCGGTAGAATCACACAAAGAAGAAATCCACATCGCATCAAACTGGTCAAACTCTCCCTCATTTTCCACAATCGTCTTTTCTGCGATCAGCCCGGTCAGGCCATTGTGGACTTCGATCGCCTTTACGAGAGAACGAATATCGATCATCTGTTTTAACCGTTTGCGGCGAAACTCCGGCATAGCCAGTCTCTCCCTGACTTTGTCATCAATCCTCTTCACCGACTCATTATAAGTATATGTCGGCTCGATCAGCTCACCGCCGTTTTTTTCAAGGAGGCTCAGAACGTTATTGCGGATCGATGCCGTCGGACCCGACTTCCAGTTGTCCCCATGGACCACATAATCCGGATGGAGCTCATCAAAAATCTGGTCATACATAATATCATTCTGGACGACAACACGGTCAACCTCCGGTATATCCTTTATCATCTGGATCCGCTGTTCAAAATCCACTGTCGGAAAACGATTATAACGGATCATCGCCTGATCACTCAGGACACCGACGACCACTTCTCCGTACTGCTTCGCACAGTGGATAATATTCATATGCCCTTCATGAATGACGTCCGTACAAAAACAAGTATATGCCGTTTTCATAATAGCTCCTTTCTCACAAATGTTCCATAAAATTCTGTTTATTCCTGGCCGGTGTCAGTGTCGGTCTCCCAAGATCACTGCGCGCTCCGATCGCTGCTTTTATCTCGATAAAGGACAGCTCATTTCGTTTCGCTGCCATTGAAAGCTCCTGATCCAGTTCGCTGACAGAAGCTACACTCACCACATATGGATACCCACATGCCTTTGCCACCCCGGCAAGGTCCACTTCATCCGCCACAGTCGGCATCCCGCCCACACTTTCATGGGCTCCGTTATTTATCACAATGTGCACCATATTCGGCGGTCTGTGCTTCCCGAGAACAGCTAAAGCTCCCATATGCATGAGAACTGCGCCATCCCCGTCGATACACCACACTTTCCGTTCCGGCTTATTTAGTGCGATTCCCAAAGTGATCGAGGAACTGTGCCCCATTGAACCCACTGTCAAAAAATCACGCTCATGGCCCACTCCGTTTCTCTCCCGGATTTCAAACAACTCCCTGCCGGCCTTGCCCGTTGTCGCAACGACCACATCATCCCCCGTGACATTTACAATATGCTCGATGATCTCTTCTCTTTTGAGCGGATAGGAATTCACATACTCCGTTTTCCCGTCATAAGTAAGCGCCCCTTTGCGGATGACAAATGCCACACTTTTGCCGCGCTCCATACACGTTCTGAAATCAGTCATTACAGAACGCAGGCGCTCTTCCGTAACATCAGCATCCATCACAAAAGAGGGGATATCCATATCCTCCAATAATCTCAGCGTCACTTTTCCCTGATAACTGTGCTGGGGCTCATCCGTCACCCCCGGCTCACCACGCCAACCAATGATAAATACCATCGGAATCGCATAGACTTCATCACTTAGAAGGGATGCCACCGGATTGATGATATTCCCCTCGCCGGAATTTTGCAGGTAAACGACAGGAATCCTGCCGGTAGCCAGATGATACCCGGCAGCAAGCGCGGCACAATTCCCTTCATTCGCGCCGATGATATGATGCCTTTCGTCGATTCCATACATATCCATCAGATAATCGCAAAGAGCCTTAAGCTGTGAATCCGGAACACCCGTATAAAATCCCGCCCCGATCGCATTCAAAAATGTCTGTACCTTCATTCCGCTTCCTCCCCCAGATAACGTCGATACTCCGGATCGATCCCGCACAACTCCTCTATGGAATCGATCTCCACAATCTGGTCCTGCGATACAGGATATACGATAAGTCTGAGTTTGTCAAGATTCTCATTCACAACTTCATCCCAGAACAATTCTGTGTAACCGCCCCTGTCATATGCCTGCCCGATCGCATCATGCAGGATCATCGCATCCTCTTTTTTAAAATAAGAAATCCCGACCATGTTATACACATCCGTACCGGCTTTTCCCACACGTGAAATATAGTCTCCCTCCAGATCAAACACCCAGTCATCCGAATATCCCTGTACCATCTTTCCGTAATAACAGGACTTATCAAGGGAAACTCCCAGTATATCCGCATCTGATATGACAAGATCTGCCTCACAGATAAAGCAGTCCGCACTTCCAAGCACATCTCCCACCGCATGAAGGGAAGAAATATTATTTACCGTCTCATATTCTGTGTTTTCGATGATCACGATATTGTCATATTTTTCTGTCAAATACGAGAACTGCTCCCCCAGATAACCGACAACGACATAGATTTGATCGATCTTTCTCTTCTGCAAGCCCTGTATCACCGTTTCAATCATCGGTACACCGTTGACACGTACAAGCGGTTTGGGGATCTTCTCCGTAAGCGGGCGCATTCTCGTTCCCATGCCCGCTGCCATCAGGATTGCTATTTCCATCGTCTCCTCCTCCATTCCTGTCACTTATAGCAGATTGGCACCGCCACTCCAGTCTCGCTCAACGCCTGCTTAAGCACTACAAAAAATCCATCGATATCCTGCTCGTCAATCGCCCCCAGGGCACACAAACGAAACGTATTCTTATCCGAAATCTTCCCCGGATAGATCGTATAACCGCGCTCATAACAGTAATCATGAACCTTTTCAAAATCCCAGTTTGCATCATCCGGATAGATCACGGAAACGACCAGTCCCGCCTGCCATTCCCGCTTAATGAGATCTTTGAAACCAAGTTTGTCAAGCCCTCTGTGGATCGCCTCAAACACCCGTGTATGGCGCGCCCACTTTTCCTCCTCGCCCTCTTCAAAATATTCCTTTAACCCCTGCACGGTTGCATAGACCGTCTGTACAGGAGGTGTAAAATGCATCTCCCCGGTCGTCTCAAAAACATGGTACTGCAGATAAAGATTACAATAATACGAACGCCTTGGATATTCTTTCGAGGTCTCGATCATTGACCGGTTCCCTATGATAAAAGACAAACCCGTCATCGCCATCAGGCCCTTTTGTGCAGATGCCATGCAGAAATCAATATTATCACGCTCGATGTCGATCGGCCGCATTGCCAGTGTAGAAGTCGTATCTACAGTAAATACCGCACCGTACCGGTGAACCAGTTCACCAATTTCACGAACCGGATTCAGGATTCCCGTACCGGTCTCATTGTGAGTCGTATGTACCAGTGCAATGTCCGGATTTTCTGTAAGAACCCGTTCGATCGCTTCCAGATCCGGCAGCTCATCCTCCGGAAATTTTAAATCTATATGAGGCAGTCCATAATATTCACAAATCTCGACTGCCCGGGAACTATATGCCCCATTATTGACCACCAGGATCTTCTTATCTTTGGGAAGTAACGAATTCAGACAAACATCGATATTAATCGTGCCAGAACCGCAGAACAAAACGGTCGTATATTTCTCCGGGTCGGCATGGACGACACGCAGCAGATCACTCCTTAACTTTGCCATAAGCTCCGTGAACTCTTTCTCACGCGGACATATATCCGGAACGACCTGCGCCATCTTCACCGTATCCGTCGTCGTCGATGGCCCGGGATTTAATAAAATATTTCGCTTCATCTCTCATACTCCTTTCCGGCATCCTGTAGCGGTGAACCAAGCCCCAGTATCTTCTCCTCCCAGATCTGTCTCGTATCCTCCCCTGCAAACTCAGTCAATAATTCAACGTATACCTCTTTCATCCGCTCCGACTGCACGATCACCGTATCCGCATGGACGACCCCCGGCATATTGCAGAAAGATCTCAACATCTTCTTTGCCCGGTCATCCTCCGGCCCGATCTCATCCATCACAAATGGCGGGATATATACAAGCTCCTCTGTATACTGCTTCAAATTCTTTGCATAGAAAAAAGGATGAATCGTCAATCCGTAATTATATTCATCATACGGGCACTGGATCACGATCTGATCCGGATGATGGGTTTCAAAATTATATTGTTCATAAGATGTGACCGTCACATACTCCGGATAATCTGTCTCATAATGTGGTTCATCCGATTTTGCCTTTCCATAAGCATCTTTATAATAATATGGCGCCGGGATGACAAAAACGAGAGTATCTTCATCTTCTGCGGCTGCACGCCACACACTTTCCATCGCCCCCCACAAAGAGGCTTTATATGGTATGAAAACAACTTCCTTTTTCTCCGTCAGTTCCTTTTTCGCACTGTCCGAAAGACATTTCCCGAAAGCAGTCAACTCCTGTAAAAGAACTTCGGGATCACGGATATCCCCTGCTCCCGTCCGGCTTTCATCCTGCGCAGGTTCCTGTAACTTCTGATGCAGAAGAAATATATTCTCACAATACTGTTCGAGCACTCCAACTGTCGCACAGCCCTCACCCTTTTTCTCCTCGATCATCGTCCCGATCTCAATCGCCACATTCTGACACTCTCCGAGAAGAGCAAGCGCTGCTTTCACATCCCCATTCTCAAGCAGGGAACAGAGCTCTTTATGCGCCTCCTGAAAAAGAGGCAAAAATCCCATTACCTTGTCCTTCAATGTCTCTTTCGGCAGTCTGGCCTCCTCCGCCTCACGCATCTCTTCTCTTGAAAACCGGTACTCAAACAACTGGCCGCCATTTTCTTTCCTCAAAAATTCCTGTTGTTCCGCATAAGAAGGATACTCATGGGCGCTTCCACCACGGATCGGAACCATCCAGTTCCCTCCATACTTTCTGCGAAGCAGCTCCTCATATCCGGCAGGCACCATGATCTCTGTATTTTCAAACGATACCTTTACCCCGTCTGCATAACATTCTTTCGGGACACGGTATCCCCGGTTTTTTTTCCACCACGGAAGACTCGTGATCTCCTTTGCCCCGGTTCCGGCATATTTCGGCCCGACTTCCTTTTCCAAAAGTGCGTACAGCTGCTGTTTTACCGGTGTGCTCCGGTCAAAAGACACCTGGCAGAGTTCTTCCATATGCCGGATATGGTTTTCCAGCTCCACCGGGTCTGCACGCCGTACTCCCTCTTTATCCAGACGGATCTCATTGATCAAAGTGATCAGATAATGCACCAGTTGAAAATACGCCTCTTCCTCCCCCGGGTCTGTCGGAAGATCATCCAGACAAAAAATATCGATTCCTGCGACGTAAGGAAAACCATGATACTTTTCCAACGCCTCTCCTTCTACAACCAGAACCCGGGAATTAATAATCCTTCCGATCAGATGGTCAAAATCATCCGACCACTTGTAATCCATGAACCAGCATCCTTCCGGGAGTTCTTCATCTGCCACCGCACGAAACCGGTCATAGTCCTCTCTGAGCATACAAATATCCACATCATCATCCCACGGGATCCTCCCGCCATGCCGTATTGCACCGAGCAGTGTCCCCCACTCCGCAAAATACCGGATATCGTGCTTATCACAGATCGTCCGTACCGCATCAAACACTTCCATCTGCGCCGCCCATGCCCGTTTCATCAGGCTGGATATATAAAACCCCTCTCTCACTTCATCTTCAAAATAGGAATCTGGAAATTCCATGACATACCTCCAACGAAATAAAT
Source organism: Lachnospiraceae bacterium (assembly GCA_021770615.1). The sequence goes on from JAETQR010000007.1 coordinate 137,637, forward strand.
CAGCGCCAAAACCCGGCCAGTGTCCATACTGTCATCCTAACCTGTTATATTCTGTAACATGACCGCTTTTTTCTGACGTCTGCACATATTTGCTGTCACTGTGCCATCTCCATAATAGGCATCACAAAAACGAATGGCACGCTCCGGATCTGCGGAATCATCATAAATCCCCCATCCCGCCTGCTTATACTCCTGCACAAAATCGCGGTATTTCTGCCATACTCCCGGTTTGGTCTTCCTCAGCATCTCCCGGATCTTCAGATCTGGCATCCACCACAAAGCGACCTCTTCTTTGGCCTCCTCAAAGATACGGAACACCTCTTTTATCTTATCCACTGCCCGTTCGCCACTACTATATAAAACACTCGCACTTGTGACATATAAAACAACCTTTTTCCGGCTTCCATCCTGACAATATATCTTTTCCTTCCACTCTTCCGGAATCATACCGGAAGCTTGATCCGACGAAAGATTTTCCTTTTGCTGATCCCTCTCCGGAGAGCCGAGACCTAATATTTTATTTTCCCACATTTCTTTTGTCTCCTCTCCTGCAAATTCCGTCAAAAGCTGCACATACACGTCTTTCATCTGCTCCGACTGCACGATCACCCTGTCTGCATGGACGACCCCGGGCATATTACAAAAATACCGCAGCGTCACGCGTCCACGTTCATCCCCCTCCACGATCTCATCCATCAAAAATGGTGGGATATATACAAGGTTGTCCGTATATTTTTTCAGATTTTTCGCATAGAAAAACGGATGGACGGTCGAACCATAACTATATTCATCATATGGCCACTGGATTACGATGACATCGGGATGATGTACTTCAAAATTGTATTCCTCATAAGAGGTAATGGTAACTCCCTCCGGGTAATCCGTCTCATAATGCGGTTCATCTTTTTTTATCTTTCCAAAGTCATCTTTATAATAATACGGCGTCGGGATCACATAGACATCCGTCTCTTCATCTTCCGCTGCCGCCTTCCACACACTCTCCATCGCTCCCCATAACGATGTTTTATACGGCACAAACACCACTTCTTTTCTCTCTTTTAAATCGTTATCCGCACTCTCTGCCAACCGCTCTTCAAATACCTGTAATCCTTCCACATGTGAGAAAATTTCTTCTTTTGCACCCGCCACATCTTCCTCATTTAAAATCTGATGCAACTGAAAGATTTGTTCACAATAGTGCTCAAGCACACCCACCGTCACATGGCCTTCTCCTCTTTCTTCCTCGATCATCGTGCCAAGTTCAATGGCTACATTCTGACATTCCCCGAGGATTCCCGCCACCGAAGAAATATCTCCTTCTTCAATCAACTTTCTGACTTCCCCGTGTGCCTCTTCAAATAACGGCAGAAAATTTCTAACTTTGTTTTGCAAAGTTTCTTTGCTCTGAAGGTTCTCTCTTGAACGCCGCCCGGCCTCTACTTCTTCCATCTCTTCTTTTGAAAATTTATACTGGAAGGGTTCAATGCCCATCTTCTCTTTAATCTCTTTATGTGCCGCTTCATATCCCGGATAATCATGGGTATCAAACATCCTGACCGGCCTCATATAATCCCCGTATTTCCCCCAAAGTAAACTGTCATACCCCGCCGGCATCGCGATCCTGGTGTTCTCAAACGGAAGCCAGACTGTATGTGCATAATATGATTTAGGGAAATGGTAAGAATCCGATTTCAAATAATAAGGTATCTCGGTCAGTTCATCACAGTCCTCCTCAAGAAAACGGGCGGCCACCTGCTCAAGTGTTTCCACCAGCTGTCTCTTTAAAGACTGTTTGCGGTCAAACGTAACGCCACAGATCTTCTCTACTCCATGAAGGGCATACAAAAACTCTTCTGTCTCTGCCTTACCTTCCTCAATCTGGTTATTGAGCTGCCCGATCAGATTGGTCAGATCCCATAACGCCTTCTGGCCCTGTTTATCCCGGGGCAGAAAATCCATGACAAATATATCAATCCCCGATGAATACGGGTATCCGTGAAACCGTGGCAGATCTTTCTCCTGAAGAAGCGAAATCGGATAATTCGTGACCCTCAGCACCATATTGTTCGTATCATGCGTCCGGTAATTCATAAGCCAGTACCCTTCCGGCAGCTCCTCTTCGGCGATTTCAAAAAATGTTTCAAAATCCTTCCGCTTCATACAGATATCAATATCATCATCCCACGGAATAATGCCACCATGCCTCACCGCACCGAGCATCGTTCCCCACTCTGCAAAATACGAAAGTTTATGCCTGTCACATACTTTCCTGATATCCTCTAGCACTTCCAGCTGTGCTGCCCATGACCGTTTCATCATTCCCGGGACGAAAAAACCCTCCCGCACTTCGTCCTCAAAATAAGACTCCGGAAATTCCATGATATTCTCTCCCTTTCTATACAAAGAAAAAGGATACCCCGATACCTGATCGGGATATCCTTTCTATTATGCATTGTACAACTTTTCCATGTCTCATGCACTCAGAGCGATTACTGGAGAAGTGAAAGCACTCCCTGATTTGCCTGATTTGCCTGAGCAAGCATTGATGTAGCTGCCTGCTGAAGGATACTCTCCTTGGAGAATCTCGTCATTTCATCAGCCATATCTGTATCACGGATACGGGACTCAGCTGACTGCATGTTCTCAGCAGTGTTGTCATCAACCTTAACTGTGTACTCGAGACGGTTCTGGATAGCACCCAAAGCGCTTCGGATTGTAGAAACAGTCTGAAGCATGCTGTCAACAGTTGCAATTACAGCTGCTGTTGATCCACCAGCTGCTCCTGCCAGTACATCTACATCAGACCAAGCATGAGTATCAATCGTAACTGTGATACCCTGGCCATCATTAGCACCGATCTGCAGCCACTGTTTGCTGTAGCTACCATCTAACAGTTTTTTCTTGTTGAACTCTGTATCAGTGTTGATTCTCTCATACTCACCTTTCAGTGCGTTGATCTCATCCTGAATCTTCTGATAATCGTTCTCTGCTGTGGACTCCAGAACTCCTGTGTTACCAGCCTGAACTACCAACTCACGTGTTCTCTGAAGGATTGCATGCTGCTGCTCCATAGCACCCTCAGCTGTCTGGATCAGAGAAATACCATCCTGAGCATTGTCAGATGCTCTCTGAAGACCACGAACCTGAGCTCTCATTTTCTCGGAAATTGCAAGTCCTGCTGCATCATCTGCTGCACGGTTTACTCTGTAACCACTTGCCAGTTTCTCTGTAGCTTTTGTAAGGTTGTTCCCTACGATTCCCAACTGTCTGTTGGCGTTCATTGATGTAATATTGTGCTGTACTATCATAATTCATTCCTCCTTGAATTTTTTTATCGACATCCATGCCGATTATTTTTTTGATTAATGTTTTTATAATATCTAAAGCAGTGGTGAATCTCCCTGCGGGCCCGGCAGAAATCCTCACCACCCGCTTTAGTTACTATCCTGTCGTGATACAACACCTTATTTTATGTTGTACTTCCTTTCTGACATTATATATATCGGAGTCATGAAAGAAAACTTAACCTCTTTTTTAAAAAAATCTATAATTTTTTTAACTCCCTATTTCGTTTCATTAAAAAAATAGGACTGCTCCGGTTTATGCACATTTGCCATGTTCTGGTAATAACTGGACGTCGTCTTATTATTGACATGGAACTCCCGGATCATATTTCTCTGATTCGCCAGATAGACTTTAAAATGCCCGCTGTTTTGATGTTCGAGGGCCTGTATCTGGATACCCAGTTCCGACACCTCACCGATCAGCTTCTGCATGAGCAGGATCTCTTCCTTGTAATCATTCCGGTTTGCCTTGATTTCCCTCTCCACATACTTAAAGAGCGCATCAAATCCTTCATCGATGTCATTCAATTCCTCAATCTTCTCACCCTTTTCGTCGATCGTGGCCTGAAACTTTTCCGGATCCATTTCATCATCTTTGAGCAGAAGTTCCTGTTCTCTCGTTTTTTCATATAAAAACGTAAGAATTTCCTTCTTACGCCTGAGCGTATCTACCATCATCCCTACATAAACTCTGTCCTGACTCTGTTTGTCCATTCGCTCACATCCATTCTATCGCTTACTGTTATTTCTCTACCCGGTTTAAGCGCATGACTTCTTTCCACGTGTCCCGCATCTCCCGGATATATTTTAACGCATCTTCTATAATCTCCGCATCCTTCTTCATATTCCCTTCCACAAGCCTGCGGTAAATATAATCATATACCCGTTCAAAATCTTCCCAGACAGGATATTTGCGGTCTAACGATGCCCGCAGCTCCGAAATGATATTCTGCGCCTTTTTCAGATTTGTATTCGCCTTCTCGATTTCCTTCTTTTCGATCGCCATGATCCCGATATTGCAAAATTTGATCGCACCTTCATATAACATCAGCGTAAGTTCCGCCGGAGAAGCCGTCATGATCGCATTACGCTGATAGGCATTGATCGCATTTGAGTCCATACTTACCTCCATTTAAGCACGCTTTTTGCGTATTTCCAAGTATAGCCGGCACAAGGAATTGCATCCTTATGCCAGCTAATTGATTCCATATTCAGATCCTTTCAGGATCAATTACCACCAAACAGGGCAGAGAGGTTACTCTGCTGTGACTGAAGTTTAGCCATGGCTGTTTCCATTGCAGTAAATTTCTTGTAATAAGCATCTTCCATAGACGCAAGCTTCGTCTCCCAGTTCTTAATGTCTTTTTCGTAACTCTTGAGATCGTCCTTCATCTTGATATCATCGTAGAACGTAAGAGCACTGCTGGTTTTTGAACCTGCCATCTTCTGCATCATCGTCTCACGAAGATTCGTGAACACGCTGGAAAGAACATTTACTACCGCATCCGGATCCTGCTCCAGTGCTTTCTTCAGTTTATCATCTTTATCTGCATAAGTAGCGTCATCTGTATCTCCATAAATATGGAACAGACCGCCCTCTGTGTAATCCGTCGAAGTCATGATACCAAAACTTGCCAGAGAATAACTCTTTCCATTATACTGCACCTGGCTCGTCATCGCCGAACGCATTCCCTGTATGATCCCGTTGAGTGTCGAATCCCTGCGGAGAAGAGAGTTCTTGATCTTATCCTCCCAGAGTTTGACGTCCTCATCGGTCATCGCCTCTTTCTGCTCACTGGTCAACGGCTCATATCCTTTGGCCGAATCCGCATTATAAAGCTCGTTCATCTCCTTCATGATCGCATTATATTCCTTGAGGAAATTCTTTACGGAATCGTAAATGCCATCCACATCCGTCGTAACCGAAAACGTAAGCGGCTCATCTTTTGTCAGACCGATCAGTTCAAGGTCGAGTCCGTTTGCCGAAACAGTAGAAGTAGAAGACGTAAGTTTTGCTCCGTTTAAGATAACCTCACTGTCTGATGCGGCGATCAGGGCCATTCCCTCCGGGATCGAAGCATTATTTTCATCATTTGCCCCGCCATTTACAAGCACTTTTCCATCTGCTGACATCGTGATATCTGCCAGACCAAGGCTCGTAAGGGCAGACTGTGCAAGGGAATCATTCCGATCGGTGATGCTTGCATAATCGCTGACTGCTGTCGAGATGTCATTTTTCACACTCGCCTCACTAAAGCTGTCCGTTCCCTCAAAAGCATTGATGACCGGAACTGCTGAGTCCGCAGGCGTATAATACTTCTTAAGTGCAATTTCATCAAGAGCGCCGATCGTAGCCTCATCCAACCCGGAAAAAGCTGCCGCTTCGATCTGAACCTTCACATCGCTGTCTGAGCTGATCTGTGTATTTACAAAGCTTGTCGTATCCGCATCCGCCTTCGCCGCGATCGCTTCATCGAACTCTCTCTTTGTATGCTCAGCGATGTAATCTTCTTTTGTACCTGCTGCATCCTTCTCTTCCTGAGTCAGGGCATCGTACTGTGCGCCATATTTTTCAGCAAATTCCTCTTTTACCGTACCATCTTCGTTATAATATTTCGATTTGAAATCTTCTTCTGCCTTCGTCTTATAAGAATCGTAATTTTCCGCATACAGTTTCGCCTTTACATATGTAGTGGCTGCCTGATTGCTCGCTTTTGCCTTTGTGTCATAAGCCGCTTTGGAAATCTGGTCGAGCGCATTGTTATACGCATCCGTACCGACTCCTGAGGTCTTAAGAGTCTCCATCGCACCATCGACGATCTTTTTATTTTCAGCGGTCATACTACTGTATCCCACTGCATCCCTCAAAGCCTGACGTCCGTTGATCTCCTGGCTTGTAACAGCGGAAGTTGTAATTGAAAATGCATTTTTAAGCCCGCTGTCTTTGCTGCTGATAAAGAAACGGTTCTGGGTCGTATCATAACTTGCATTTAAGCCTGCACTCCGGAGCTGTTTTGTAAAATCATTGATCGTCATATCTGCACCGATCTCAAATTTTACCGTCTTATCTCCATTCTTCACCGTAACCTCTTTATTCAAAAGAGAGGGGTCAAGATCAACAAGCTTATCTTTACCGGATTTCGCACCGATCTTAGCGCCGGTCAGATACTGGGTCGTCGCAATGTTTTTGACCTCAAGGGTGTAACTTCCGTTCACCGCACTTGTCCCGGCTTTTACATTTACCTTTGACGAATCCGAAACGGTCGCCTTTTTTGCCTTATATGAAGACTGAAGCTGCATTTTCGTTACTTGCTCATTGTAAAGTTTCTTTAATTTTGTGTTCAGGTCAGCCCATTTGGTCTGGGTCCACTCAAGTTTTGTCTTCGACCTTTCTACTTTCGTCTTTTTCAGGCTCTGCGCAGACATCAATGCACCTACGATCGCCTCTGTATCCAGACCGGACATAAGACCGCTCATTCGAATACCCATATCATATCCTCCTATCCTGAATCCTGTTATCTCTTCTCATCTACGAGAATACCTGCCATCTCCCACATCTTCTGGAGCATGTCAAGGGATTTTTCCGGTGGGATCTCCCGGATCACTTCATCCGTATCAGCATTTATGACTTTAATCGAAACACGATTTGTCTTCTTGTGATAAGCATACTCGCAACGCGTGTGCTCCATTCTGAGATTTGCTTTTTTAACAGCATCATTGATCGTAGCTTCACTCGGTGCATGCTCATTCTTCTGCTGCTGACCGCCTCCCTGCTGCTCAGCATTTCCTTTTCCATCTACGGGTGCCGGCTGTGATGTGGATGCCACCGCAGCTGTCATCGATCCGCTCAGATTTGCTCCCTCCGCACTTTTCTCGCTATGCTTTGGTGCAGACACTTTAACTGCCTCTGCCGTACCGTAATTTGAATTAACCTTTGATATTGTTTCAAGTTCCATTTTCAAACACCTCCATGTGTATCCTGTGCATACTTCAACCTTTCTAAAAAAAATATCGGCATATCGGTAAAAAAAGTTAACCCCGAAAAAATTTTAGAGTTAACTTTTTTATCTCTATTTGAGCAATTCCGAGATCGCAGCCGGATTCGCCGCCTCCACAGCCGCCTTATTGGCCTCCTGCATCTGGACATACAGCTCTTTCCGGTATACCGGAACTGATTTTGGAGCGCTGATCCCGACCTTCACCTGGTCACCTTTTATTTCCAGTATCGTAACCTCGATATCGTCATTGATCACGATGGATTCATTTACCTTTCTCGCCAATGCTAACATAAGATCACGCCTCCTTTTTCTTTTTGAGGACATCATACACTTTGTATTTCACTTCATAGTCCTGATTTTCTACAATGATCTGGACGCCTTTTCTCGTGTCCGCATTGATAATGACCGGAGCCTTCAGATTGACCGACATTTCCTTGATATCTTCCGGAACCGTCATCGTCAGAAGGATCACAAGATTCTCCTCAGTGATCTCACCGAGCGGGACAAGCAGTTCATCCTCTACCACCGGATTATAATCATCTTTCACAATCAGCGGATTTATCATCGGTAATACAAGCCCCTGATCCTCTACGCTCTGGAACCACATGATATTGGTACCGCCCTCTTTTTCACAATCATAAAGGATCGTATATCTTTTATACTCTTCAAAACCCATCAAACCTCTGTCAAGTGTGATGATCTTTTCTTCTGTCAGCTCAATTTCCCCGAAATATTTCGTCTTTACTAACATCGTTACCCCTCCTTACGTACTTTTAAATAAAATCAAGCAGTGATGTTCCCAGGATCTTCGAGGTCGCCTGCAGGGAAATCTGATAAAGAAGATCTGCCTCCGTATAATTTACGTATGCTTCTTCCAGATCCACGTTCTCGTTTTCAGATTTTGCATCCTCCGTATCGTCTTCCAAGACATCCAGCTCCTTGATCGTCATATCCAGTCGGTTATATCTGGCCCCATGCTCTGCTTTTGCTACATTCAGCTGATTCTGAGCCTTCTGGAAAATAGTGATCGCATGGGAATATGAATTGGTAAGGACCGTATTCTGCAACACGATCTGTGTATCGATCTGATCATAGAGTTCCTGCAGATCAGCAAGTGTCTCCTTGTCATTTACATCACAGTCATCGATCCGTTTCTGCACCGCTGTGCGGTTTCTCTCCATGATCTCCAGATCATTGATCACATTGTAAATATCATCTACTGCCCTTCCGATCGAAGTGCTGAACGCATTGCAGGCAAGGGTATTTACTGTCAGCGTCTGGCTGAAATTCACCTGGTAATTGATCTGCTGCTCGTCTACCCTGTCATAATTTTTTGTAACCCCTGTGACATTATTGACTGCCCGGCAGTTAAAATAATGCTCCGGGCGAATGTCATTTTTAGAAAACTCCGTTTTACAAAACTGTACGGAAAGCCCGGATCCTGCCCGTACCGAGTCATAAATCCCTTCACCGAAAACCAGCTCTCCCGTCTCAGGCACAAAATAAATCTCATTATCTCCCGGGTGATACTGCTCATTGTAAAGCGTATTATCCGGAATACTTTTCGTAACTGCCGTAACGGTCTGGCTGTTCCCATCTTTATCCGTATATGTGATCGTCACATCCTCCTGATCACAATTATCATACGACAGAAAGATCCTGTGGGTCTCAAGAAATTCAGAAGCCTCGTTGGCATAATCGGATGCCGTCTTCGTATCGTCATAAGATGCCCCACCGTAAACATAAGAATATCTCTGAATGTCGTTTATATCCAGATTTTCCGTCATCGTATACGTCGTATCTTTCTGGTCTTCCTTGAACAATAGCGGCACATCCGTCCGGTAACCGGTGAAAAGATAACGTCCGGCGTAGTCTTTATTGGCATTCTGTTCATAGATGAATCCCGCCTGCTCACGCAACTGGTCTGCGATCGTTTTCCGGTCGTCCGCATTATTCGGATCATTCGCCGCTTCCGTCACATATTCAAGCATGAATTTTAAAATATCGTCAGCGTTTTTCATTGGCTCTTCCGTAGCATCCATCCAACTGAGCGCCTCATTACAGTTCGCCGTGTACTGCTGGATCTCTACGATTGTTGTACGGAATTTCAGGGCACGGACTGCGATCGTCGGATCGTCAGACGGGCGCTGTATCTTCTTTTCCGATGAGTACTGGTCAAAATACTTATTATACGCTACTTTATTTTTCTGAATGTGGAGCAACGCATTATTACGCATCATATTATTTGTTATTCTCATATTATCTATCCTCCATTTACAGATTTTTCATGCGGTCCTTTATACGGCCGTCTGGTTGATCAGTTTATCCAGTACTTCATTCATTACAGAAAGCACCTTATACTGATTAAACAGCATCTGCTGATATGTGATAAGATCATGTGTCTCCTCATCCTCATCTGCCCCTGACATCGCCTGTCTCTGCAATTCTACAGAATCTCTTACGTCTTTCTGTCCGGACTCCAGCAAAAGCGCTTTTTCACAATCCACACCGACATCTGCCGTGAGCGACTGAAGGAATGAATCCGGCGCCCCATGTAAAAACATCTTAGAAGCATCTTTCAGATTCGCCAGTTTCTGAAGGTTCAGGTTCTGGGACTCTGCAAGCGTATCGTCCGGCCCGTTAAAAGCAAGCAGTCCGGAATCCTCCATTACGGCATCCGTGATACAGATGTTCATCGCCGTCATGTAATAATAACTTCCCGTATAGCTTCCATTGGCCTCCTGTTTGGCAACAGAGGAAAAGGAAGCGTCATATCCATCTCCTTTTGAGGTGAAAATATAGTTATCTCCGGTAGCCGGTACTTTGGCATTAAATACATCGATTCCCAGATTCCCATATTTATCATATCCCTCTTTATGGACATCGTTAAAGTTCTGTGCATATGTCCTCACAAACTCATTGAGCTGGGCCATATAATAAGGAACTCCTTTATAGTTTATACTGTCCCCGACTGTCATGCGGACGCCGCGGCCGACAGCAGCAGATAACGCCGTAGCCTGTCTGGCATCTATATTATTTTTCAGGGTGAATTTATAAGTAAATTCGCCATTTTCAGAAACCTGCACCTCAAATTCCTTATAGACATAAGCCGTGCTGCCGATCGTGATCTCCCCATCCTCTGCCGGAATATTCAGAAGCTGTACATCGTTGATATTGGCGCCTGTCATCGTCACGACCAGATTTCCATCTGCATCGTTTTCAATTCCGGAAGCTTTTCCACTAAGTGTCGTCGTATTATTTCCATCCCGCACCTCAAAGAGCGCCTGAAGCTTTCCACCAAGGCTTGAACTATAAGAATTAAAACGGGTTCCATCCGTCCACTCAATCTTATAGAGCCCGTCAATATCATTGATGCTCTTTTTCGTATCCGTCATCGTCACCTTTAACGGATTTACATCATAGGTGTCTACGAGCACCCCGCCATTGACATAGACATAAAACTGTGTCAGGCCCACACCGTCTGCCGGTTCTTTTTCCAAAGTCTCCACATTGCAGTACTGTGACAATTCATCTAACAGCACATTTCTCTGGTCTCTCAGGTCATTTGCCGGATTTCCATATGCCTCCAGTGTGTTGATCTGCCTTGTAACAAAAGAAATCTTCTCTGCGATCGCATTGATCTGGCCGACGCAGGATTTGATCTCTTCATTTGCATCCCTCTGAAGGTCGACAAGGCCGGACGCCGACTCCTGGATAAAACTTGTGAGTGTGTCCGCATACGTAAGGATTTCTTTTCTCTTCGTTGCATCTCCGGCCTCGGTAGTCGTTTTTGTGAGACATTTGCAGAACTGGTCAAAGGCCGTTGTGATCCCACCATCATCTTCATTCCGGGTATACAGATACTTCTGTACGCCGAGAAGATAATATGAATGCGTCGTATATTTATTATATTTTGCATTTACATTCTGATACTTTGTATCATAATAATCGTCATGGATCCGTTCAACCTCCAGTGCGCTCACACCGGCTCCTACCACTTTTATCGAACTCACGTTCCTGATCTGTGCAGATGTCTTTACCACCTGGCGCGAATATCCCTTTGTCCCGATGTTCGCAAGGTTGTGGGCTGCGGTCTGCATCGAGGCATTATATGTCATCATACCCGATTTTGCAATGTCAAATCCCTGAAAAGTAGACATATCGATTCCTCCGTTCCTGTCATTTTTATAAGCTGGTTATCAGGTGCTCGATCATCTCATCGACAACCGTTATGTATCTCGATGAGGCATCAAAGCATTTCTGAAATTTGATCAGATCGGCAAGTTCCTCATTCGTGGAAACTCCCATCACATTCTGTCTCTCGCCTTCGATCGAATTTACCGTGAGCTCCTGATTTTCAATAATTCCTCTCCATATAAATCCCTCGGTGGAAAACTGCCCCACCAGATTTTTATAATAATCCGTAAAGTTATAACGCGTCGTCGAATTGGGATCGAGCGTCGAAAATTCCTGCTTCCATTTGTCGAGAAGCTCCGAACACATTTTCGCCGTAAATCCGTCTACGTGTCCGGAATTTGGATTCTCATTCAAAGGCAATTTTGACGGATCTCTGAGAAGTTCCGGATTTACCTCGAGCTGATCGGTCGTATACTGCGTATAACGGTTTGATGGATCCTCTTCATTATAAACATATACTTTAAGCGGTTTTCCCTTCGCATCTACAAGCGGATTCCCATCGGCATCAAGAAGGGGATTCCCATACTCATCAACAAGTTCCATCTCCGTATAACGTGGTGTGTTCCTTCTCACAAAAAGCTCTGTCCCCATCGTCTTATCCGCATCATCCCCGATCGGAGCCTTCTCTGTATCCAGGATCCTCAATGTAGTTCCATCCGAGAGAGTGAGTTCCTTATCCGGGCAGAGCGTATCATTGATCATCGTCACAATCCCGCGTATGAACTGGTCAAACTGCGCCTGAACCCTCATGACGATAGACGGATCCACATTCTGGTTATAGCCCTCTACCTGGGCGTTATATTCTTCTGTCGCATTAAAATATGCCCGCTGATCCAGATTTCCAAATTCGTCGATAAAATCCTCTTCTACCGGTTTCACCGGCATATCTGTATAATCAGCAGCCCTCGGCCCTCTCGCCACCAGAAGTCCTTTGAGTGAGCCGACGTCTGTCTCTGTCTCGGAGGAATAGAACAGCTCGCCCCGGCGGAAAAAGTCCACGCCATATTCCCAGACCGGCTTTAAAAGTTTAGAGTCCTTACTTTCATATTCGACACCAAGACGAACCTGGGAATCCGAAGTAAGCAAAAATGCCCCCTCTGCAAATATCGATACGGTACCATCTCTCTCTTCATGTGTCTCGAATTTTATGATCGAACCGAGTTCATCAAGCAACAGATTTCTCTGGTCACGATAGTCATTTGCATTTTCACCGGTTGCCTCATATCTCCGGATCAGAACATTATATTCCGAAACCTGGGAAACGATTTCATTGACCCGGTTCACCTGCGTCATGATCTCTTCATTCATATTTGTCTGGTAAGCCTTGAGCTGATCCTGAAGTACCTGGGCACGCTCGACAAACTGTGTCGATACCGACACGAGCTCTGTCCGGCGGACGATATCATCCGGATATTTAGCAAGCTCTGATACCGCATTCCATAAGCTGTGTACAGAATCTACAAACTCCTCCGCCTCCAGTTCCCCAAACAGTTCCTCCATCTCGCTCACCGCATTATACTGCGCCTCATAAAAACTCTGGCGTCCTGTCTGGAGCCGGTACTGTTCGTCAAGAAATTCATTCCGGATCTGACGGATCTGTACGACATCCGTTCCATATCCGATCTGCATACGGTTTCCATATGCTCCATACCTTGTCGAATAAAACGAATCTGTCACAACAGCCTGCTGCCTCGTATGGCCGGGCGTCGTAGCATTCGCAAGATTATGCGCCGCTGTATTCATCGACGTTTGCGCCGAATGTAGTCCCGAAACACCGGTACTAAAACTGGCAAATAAGTTTCCCATAACAATTCCTCCGTTAAACGCAGTAGAAGCACACAGGACAGGGGCAGTAAAAATCTTCTACTGCTTTGCATCGAACGTTCCCGCTCCAAAATCAGGCATATCAACCTGTGCGGCACTGCTCGAGTAATTACTGCTTCCCGAAGACATCCGTGTACTTCTTATCACATTCATATTATATTCTACCATCTCTAAAGCCTGGTTTAATAATTTTTTATTCTGGACATTCAGTTCCTGCAGTCTCGCTACGGTCCGTCGCAGCCTGTCATGCAGTTCCTGCAACTGTTTCTGTTCTTTGGGCTGGCCTTTCAGCGTCTGGATGATCTGCTCGAGATTCATCGTCCCTGAAACCTTTCCTAAAACAGTCGCAACATCATTGATCACCCGGATACGCTTTTTCTCAAGGTTTCCCACCTCATCAACGAGTTTCTGCTCGTCATTTGACAGACGCCTGAGCGCATCCAGATCATTTGCCACGATCGCTCTTATCTTCTCCTCCTGGATCGGGATCAAATCTGCATAAAGCTTATCCTCCCGGTCGAGCGTATCGATCAGTTCTTCTATCAAACTTGCCAAAAGGGCATCCTCCTAACAATCATCCGAGCAGACGCTCTGCAAGATTTTCCGCAACATCTTCTAGAGATACATGATATGTGCCAGCTTTCATCCTCTCCATAATATCCTTTACTTTATCTTCCCTGATATCAGAAGCTTCTGAAGAAGCTTTTCTGGCTACCTGATAATCTTTTCCAAGACTGGAGATCTCCAGTTTATCACTCGAATCACTTTTGGATGATTTGGAAGCGGCCCGTGGCTTACTTGCCTGATAAATCTGGTTCACCTGCATATATGCATCAATCTTCATAACATTCACCACCTAAAAAATAAAAATAATAACTCTCTTTGCGTTTCTTACAATATGTATCGGACAATTTGACCGATGGATTAATAGGGAAAATAAATTTTTTTGCAATCTATCGTTATTCCAGATTTGCTTTCTGTCCTTTTGCGGCACGCTTCCGGTTTCTGACTCGTCTTGCATTTAACGTCTTTCCATTGTATTCAAAGGTATCCGCATTTTGGTCTACCACTGTAGAAAACGCAACGCTATCCCCTTTCTCTAATGCGATCCCCTTTACACCCCGGCTTGTCTTCTTAAATTCACTGACCTCACTGACAGGGAATCCAAGCGAGAGACCTTTTTCCGTAAGAAGAATAACCTTCGCCGTCCCGTTTAATACATCCGACGCACCCAGTGCGGTAACGCCTGTCACCTCGTCCTCTGCATCCAGCTTCGTAGCCGCCACCTGACTCCGGTTTGTATCAAATTCCGCACCCGATACAAGCTTGACATATCCGCTCTTTGTAGAAAATAAAAGCATGGATTCAAACAGTTCCTCAAAAGAAATATAAAGAATCGCCTCCTCATCACTTTCCATCTTGCACAGATTATGGATCAGCGTCCCCTTATCCCTGATCTTACAGCGCGGCAGCTTATCCGCCTTGACCTGATGCATATTTCCTTTATTCGTAAACAGGCAGATTTTATCTGTATTTTTCATTTTTATAATATGAGGATATTCACTTTTCGCCTCATCGGTTGCCCGTAGAAAGGCAGCCTCATCCATTGATTTTGTATAACCGAAACGATCGATGCAGACGTAAATATCCTCAATCTTTACTTCCTCGACATATGCCTTCGCCACCACGTCAGAGAACGTTGTCCGTCTCTCTCTGGCAAACTGTTTTTTGTATTCTCTGAGTCTTGCTTTGATGACCTTATATAATTCCTTTGTATTAGATAGAACTTTTTCATATTCTGCGATATGCTCTAACAGGGTATCGTTTTCTTCATGGAGTTTTAAGATTTCCAGCCCGATCAATTTGCTGAGCGGCATCGCAAGAATGGCATCTGCCTGCGCCTCCGTAAACAAAAGTGTCGACGCCTGTTTCTCAGACTGCGCACTCTTAAATGTAATTCCCTCTGTGATCCCCTCGATCAGACAGGCCTTCGCCTGTTTTACGGATGAACTGCCACGCAGGATCTCAATGATCAGATCGATGGCGTCTGTGGCCTTCATCAATCCCTCAACGATCTCCAGACGTTTTTTCGCCTTTTCTAACAGGAAACGATATTCTTTTGTGTAGAGATCCTCCTGGAAAAGAATAAATTCTTCGATGACTGATTTCAGATTGAACTGTTTTGGCTGTCCGTTCGTTATGGCCAGAAGATTCACGCCATATGTATCCTCCATCTGGGTCTTTTTGTAGAGTCCGTTCAGAAGATTTTCAATATCGCGGTCTTTTTTCACTTCGATGACGATCCGGATCCCCTCTTTGGAGGACTCGTCCCGGACATCATGGATTTCTTCAAATACTTTATCCTTTATAAGGGAAGAAAGATTTTCCACGAGTTTTGTCTTATTTCCTGATATCGTATAAGGGATCTCGGTAATGACGATATTCGTCCTTCCATTCTCCCCTTTTTCTAATTCCGTTTTGGCACGGAGCCGGATCCTTCCCTCTCCGTTCTCATAGATTGCCGGAAGTTCTGAGGCATTTGTAATGATCCCTCCGGTCGGAAAATCCGGCGCCGGCACATAGTCCATCAGTTTCTGTATGGAAATACCCGGACGGTCCATGCAGGCGATCACTGCATCGATCACTTCGCCCGGATTGTGAGGAGGGATGTTGGTCGCCATACCGACAGCGATACCTGTCGTTCCATTGATCAGCAGGTTGGGAAGCATCGCCGGGAGTACAAGTGGTTCTTTCTCACTTTCATCAAAATTCGGGCCAAACTCTACGAGTCCCTTTTCCAAATTCTCAAGCATCGTCATGGCCGCTTCAGAAAGCCTGGCCTCGGTATAACGCATCGCCGCGGCTCCGTCTCCGTCGATAGAACCAAAATTTCCATGTCCATCCACAAGAGGGGCATTCAGGGAATAATCCTCCGTCATATGGACGAGCGCATCATAGATTGAGCTGTCACCATGCGGATGATACTTACCCATCGTATCCCCGACGATACGTGCGCTCTTTCTGTGAGGTTTATCCGGTGATAACCCCAGTTCCTTCATCGCATATAAGATCCTCCTCTGCACAGGTTTTAGTCCGTCACGGACATCCGGCAGGGCACGGGATACGATGACACTCACCGCATAGTCACGGTAAGAGTTCTTCATCTCCTCTGAAAAATCCAACTGGATTATATTTTCTTTTGGCTGGCTCATACATTTCCTCCATCTGTCGTTTACCGGTGCTGCGGCCATATGTGGCACACCAGTTCACTACCTTCACTACTTACAATCTGTCAACTATACCTGATCTGTCCTGTCAGATATCAATATTGGCATATCTTGCTTCTTCCATAATAAACTGCCTTCGCGGCGGCACATTACTTCCCATGAGAATGTCCGTCACTTCATCGGCTTCCACCGTGTCACTGATGGATACCTGCGCGAGGATCCGGCTGTCCGGATCCAGCGTCGTCTCCCAGAGCTGGACATCGTCCATCTCCCCAAGTCCTTTATAACGCTGCAGGGCATTTATTTTTTTACCTGTCTTACGAAACTTGTCCAGTTCAAAATCATTAAACAGGTATTCACTCTTTTTTACTTTCTTTTTCTTTTCTGTATCCTCATAATCGACCTTATAGAGCGGAGGCAGACCGCGGTAAACCTTCCCCTGATAGATCAGTTCCGGCATGAACCGGTAAAAGAACGTCAGAAGAAGTGTACTGATATGCGCCCCGTCTACATCGGCATCGGTCAGTATGATGATCTTGTCATAACGCAGCTTCGTGATATCAAAATTATCACCGATCCCACACCCAAAGGAAGCAATCATTGATTTGATCTCATTATTTAACAGGATTTTTTCAAGCGGCGCTTTCTCAACATTGAGGATCTTTCCCCGCAGGGGAAGTACTGCCTGTGTCCTCCGGTTCCTCGCTGTCTTGACCGTACCACCTGCCGAATCTCCCTCGACGATATAGATCTCGCATTCTTCCGGCTTTTTGGACGAACAGGCGGCAAGCTTACTCTTCGTATCGACATTCATCAGTTCTTTCAACACGGATTTTCTTGCTTTGTCACTCGCTGTTCTCGCTTTATAGGATTTGCGGATATTCTCAAGGATCGTCTTTAACACCTCGACATTTTTATCGAAATACCGCTGTACCTCCTGGCTGAACACATCGTCCACCGCTGTTTTGGCATCTGTGTTTCCCAATTTATTTTTCGTCTGGCTCTCAAACTGCGGATCCGGGTGCTTGATGGAGACGATCGCCACCAGACCGTTCCGGATGTCTTTTCCGTCATAATTTTCTTCATTGTTCTTCAAAAATCCAAGCTCTCTTGCATACTGGTTCATGACACGGGTGAGCGCCATCTTAAAACCAGTCACTAAGGTTCCGCCGTCTGTCACATTGATACGGTTACAGTATGAATTGATCTGCTCGGTAAATGTGCCCACATACTGGAAAGCAACCTCTACCTCGATATCTCCACTGCTCCCCTCGATATAGATCACATCGGCGTGCAACGGCGTAACGTCGCGGTTAATGTATCCGATGTAACTCTGGATTCCAAATTCTTCCTGAAACGTGACCGTCTCTCCGGTGTGCTCATCGGTAAATACGATCTTCAGATTTTTATTTAAGTAAGCGATCTCTTTTAATTTTTTCCGGATCGTCTCCGGCTTAAATTCAACGGTTTCAAAAATACTGTCGTCCGGATAAAACGTCACCGTCGTCCCTGTATCGCTTTTATTACATTTCCCGGATACGGGAAGGAGTCCCTTCTCCAATTTGACGACAGGCTTCCCGCCATTTTTATATTCGTCACGATATATTTTTCCGTCCTTTTTTACTTCAACGATCATACTTTTTGACAGCGCATTGACCACAGATGCTCCTACCCCGTGAAGACCGCCGGACACTTTATAGACACTGTTGTTAAATTTTCCACCGGCATGAAGTATCGTATATACCACCCTCACCGTCGGAATCTTTTGCGTCGGGTGGATATCCACCGGCACGCCACGCCCATTATCCTGTACAGAAACACCGCCGTCCTTCGTAAGTGTGATATGTATCTCTGAACAGAATCCGGCGAGATGCTCGTCGATCCCATTATCGAGAATTTCCCATATAAGGTGGTGAAGACCTCTCGACCCCGTACTTCCTATATACATGCCGGGACGTTTTCTGACTGCCTCCAGTCCCTCCAATACTACAATCTGGCTTCCATCGTACTGATCCATCTGTTACATCCTTTCAAACAAAAAACTTTTGCCCAATTATTTTTAACCATCCAAAATAAAATTATAATCGAACGGAGGTTTTTTTTCAAGAAGTAAATAAAGAAGTTTCCCGGAGCATGGAGCGCTCCCGCTCTGTAAGTTACGCAGTGGTAATGGCGTGGAGAAGTGGAAAAACATGCACTTCTCCACGCCTATTACCAGCGTACTTACAACTCCATGCTCCGGGAAACTTCTTTTTTATATAACATTACTGCTCTGGGAGGGACTTGCTATTTTTATGAAAATGTTAAAATGCGTTGCTTGTAGCAACAGGCAGTTTAGCCTATAATAATGATGAAAATCGAAAGGAGGCTATCACCAATGCTCAACGAAAATATTAAAACGATCAGGAAATCAAAGGGACTTTCACAACAAGAGCTTGCTGTCAAGCTGAACATCGTGCGACAGACAGTTTCTAAATGGGAACAAGGACTGTCGGTTCCGGATTCTGATATGTTGATCGCTTTATCGGAAGTGCTTGAAACACCTGTAAGCATGCTGTTGGGAGAAACTGTTATCGAAACGGAAGTTGATACGTTAAAAACCATTTCAGAAAAATTGGAGGTGATAAACTTGCAACTGGCGCAAAGAAAAACCACGAGAAGAAAAGTTATTCATTGGTCGCTTATTTCGTTATGTACAATCATAGTAATCGTTTTTGCAATCTTATTAGCATTAGAAAGCCCTTACCTGGGGTGGAATTACAGTGACCCCGAAACCGCTGTTCTCGGAGTGTCATTTCACTCATTTGAATGGCTGTTTATCAGAGTAGCACCGATTATCCTCATTGGTGCTATCATTGGAATTTTCTTAACACGGAAGAAAGATTAGCAAAGGGGCAAAATAATATGCCCCTTTGAAATCTATGCAACTTATGAAAATCAATCCCTTCCTACTTAACCCCGATCCGTGTCTTTCCAAACCAGACCGCTTTCACATGCTCCACATCGATCAGCTCAGGAACAAGGAGACAATTTTTCATCTGCGTTTTCCCGTCTTTCTCATCTGTTATTCCACTTCCATATCCTCCGTGATTTCCGGCATCCGTTGCAGCATCCCGGTCTCCTTCTCTTGTTGGATAACCGACCAGGGTTCCATCTTCCATTTCTACATAAATCTGATCCCATACATTTGCCTCCCATTCTTTCTCAGACATTTCTCTCTCATACTGGATATAATACGGGGTAATGGTAACACGTTTCAGAGTCCCGACCGAGAGATAGTCCGTATCGCTGTTAATCTTCGGAAGTTTGATCTTCTGATCCGGCTCCACTACCTTTTTCGGACACTCCCCATAATCCAGTACAAACTCTGCCTGTGATGTTCCTTCCATAAGCATCTCGGCTTCCTTCTTTCCTTCCTGGCAAAAGTCATTCAGCAGAAGGATGCATTTTTCTCCCTTGTGATAATAACTCTTCCCATTCTGTACACGCTCATACCCACATGTTACTACCAGATAAATTTCATCGGTCCCTTTATTTTCGATCGTAACACCAGTGTCTACAAAACGACTCTCGCTTTCAATCTCGAATTCATTGTCATCTCCCCCGCTGATCATAATGTCTGATCTGGATCCATTACCTACTTCATCCTGTACCATCAGTCTTTTGAGATCCTTTGCCATTCCACCAACCATATCCTTTTCACCAATCATACCTACGCTTTTAAAAGTATAATTCTTATCCTTGTCAAAGTTCTTTCCATCTGTCCGTTTTACCTTCAGGATCACATAAGTAAGTTCTTCTGTTCCTGCTACCTGTTCTACAGAAACCTTCAGATTTTTAAAGGAACTCTTTTCGGAAGAAATCTCAGGCTGTGACGACGAAGATTCAATCTGCTTTACATCCCCCTTAAAAAACTTTGAAATCTTCTCGAACCCTCCGCCGACTGCCGCACTGACTGTCGTTGCTGCGATCAGGAAACAGAACATGATCGAGGCTGCTTTTAAATATCTCCTGGCCACATATCCACCCACATGGCGCTTTCTCGCCGTCCGGTCCGCCTTTTCCATATCCGCCCCAATCTGTTTATAAGCTTCCCGCATTTTGTCTGACACCACATCCGGGATCTCAAGCTCCTGCCCAAATAAATCTTTTACTCTTTTATCTCTCATAATCATCATCCCCTTATCCTTTCATCAATACCGGCTTCCCTGCAGCACCGCAGTCCACCTTCACACTTTTTTTCCGTTCCGCCTGTCTCTCATATGCACGGACAAGCTTCTCCCTCCCACGTCTGAGTCTCGTGCGTACCGTCGCATCCTTCATGCCGAGGATGTCTGCGATCTCCTTTGTGGAAAATCCTTCGACATAATATAAGACAAGTATATCCCGGTACTTTTCCTCTACCGACTGGAGCAGTTCTTCATAGATCATGTGCTCCAACACCGGATTACGGTCGTTCCCATCACCGGATTCTCCCTCGGGAACTTCCTCGAACGCCATCTCCCAGCTGCGCTCATCCAGAAAATCGTTGCACTTATTGATCAGTATCCGCATCAGCCATGTTTTAAAATATGAAGCCTCTCTCAAATCTCCGATCTTCTCAAATGCAGTCAGTATCGTGTCCTGAATGATGTCCGCCGCATCTTCGGGATTCTTCACATAACAGATCGCCGTCTTGTACATACTCTGGCGGTTCTCTTCCATAAGCTGTACAAACGCATCGGCATCCCCGCCCTGTGCCCGTTTTACAAGTCTCTTCAAATCTCATCACCTCCCGTATTCTTTTGCGTGTCTGCATATATTAGACGGATTTTTCGCGGAAAATGTTTCAAAAAATTTTTTGATGAAAGAAAAGTTACAGTATAATAGGTGGGAAACAGCAATGAACAGCACGCTCCCGCTCTTCATCCCACGCAGCGGTACATAAAACAGCAAAATACGCTGTTTAAGTACCGGCGGGGCTGAAAGGCTGTTCATTGCTGTTTTCCACCTGTATACTGCGGTTTCTTCCTTCATCTTAGCAGGAATCAGGTGTCGAAGACACCCCTTTTACACTTGATCAATAGTGGTATACTTTCCTTTTCCTGACAAAAAACAGGATGGTCACTGCCATGGCAAGCAGTTCTGCCACGACGATCGCGAGCCAGATTCCGTCGATTCCGATAAATTCCGGTAAAATAAGAACAGTCGCAAGCTGGAATACTAATGTCCTTAAAAAGGAAATCGCAGCAGAGATAACTCCGTTATTCAAAGCGGTAAAAAAGGCGGAACCATAAATATTCACACCACAAATAAGAAACGAAACCGCATAAAGCCGGAATCCGTGAATGGTGATCGCCAGCAATTCTGCATCATACCCCACAAATATTTTTGCAAGCGGAGAAGACAAAGCAAATGCCATGCACACGAGTACGGCGCCCCATACTGCGATCAGCTTTAAACTCTTTTGGAACAGATTTTTCAGCTCCGAATGCCCTCCTGCTCCATAATGAAATCCAACGATCGGTGCGCTGCCGATGGAATACCCGAGATATGTGGCGATAAAAACAAGGTTTACGTACATGATCACGCCGTAAGCCGCTATCCCGTTTTCTCCGGCAAAACGCATAAGCTGAAAATTATAGAGCATGTTTACGACAGATGTAGAAACCGATGTCATCAACTCTGAGGAACCATTCGTGCAGGCTTTTAAAATAATTCTCCACTCCGGCTTCGCCCATTTCAGCCTCAATAGACTGCTGTTTTTTCTACAAAAGTAGATTAACGGAAAAATTCCGGCGATGATTTCGCTGACTGCCGTGGCTCCCGCTGCCCCTGCGACTCCCCACTTTAAAACCCCTACAAAAAGAAAATCCAAAAACATATTGGTACATCCGGCCACCACTGTGACTCCAAGCCCCATGTGTGGTTTTTCGGCCGCCACAAAAAAACTCTGGAATACATTCTGCAGCATGAATGCGGTCAGCGAAAGCATACTGATCCTGCCATACAGCACGCATTGTTCAAGCATCTCCCCACTGGCCCCAAGCGCCTCTGCGATCGGACGGATAAAAACAAAACCGAGCGTACTAAGCACAAGACCTCCGCAGATGGTCACACAGACCATCATAGAAAAATACTCATTTGCTTTTTCCTTTTTCCCTTCTCCCATCGTTTTTGAAACGATAGCACTCCCCCCGGTTCCCATCATAAATCCAAGCGCACTTAAGATCATAAGGAGCGGCATGATCAGGTTTACCGCCGCAAAGGACGTCTTTCCCACATAATTTGACACAAACAAACCATCCACTACTCCATAGATCGATGTAAAGATCATCATCACGATCGATGGAAATACAAACCGCAATAATTTTTTATACGTGAAATGTTCTGATAATTGAATCTTCATCCTTCCCTCCATAATGTTCTACATATGTGTTCCGACACGATCCATGAGCTGCTCTGCTTTTCTGCGGAAACACTGCAGATATTTCCCACTCAGTCCCAAAAGTTCATGTCGTTCTTCCTTCGTCAATTCTTCAAACACCCCGTTTTCCATGACGATCACCGGGGCAATATATTCTTTCGCAAAACGCTGTCCTTTTTCCGTCAGATAAATATGCATCTCCCGTCCATTTCCCCGTTTTAAAAAAATGAGTCCATCCTGTTTCATTTTTTGTATCGAAGAATTGACTGTCTGTTTTCTGACAAATGCCATCCTGCATATGTCCTTTTGCAGGCATCCGTCCCCGAGGCTTAAGATCGTATATAAGATTTCAAATACACTGTCCGATACCCCGATCTTCCTTGCAATTTCATGATACAGATCGTCTATTTCTTTAAAAAAATAATTAAACTCCCTTAATTCCTTTCTGAGTTCCGGTTTCATTTGCATACACCCTCTTTTTGTCTTCTTTAATTAGTCCGATTTCGGATTTATTGCGTATTATAATCCGATTTCGGATTTATGTCAAGTACCATTTTTATTCATTGTTTATCAACAGATATTATGATAGAATAATTCCATACTTTTTATAAAACTAACAGGAGGAAAACCACATGAATAATATAAAATGGGCTGTTCTTGGAACAGGTGTGATCGCAAATGAGATGGCTGCCGCTTTTCAAAAATCAGGGAAACATATTTACGCTGTAGGAAACAGGACACAGGCTAAGGCGATTGATTTTGCCGCTAAATATGGCATTCCAAAAGTATATGATGACTTTCATGAAATGTTTAGCGATCCGAAAGTGGATGCGATCTATATTACAACTCCTCATAATACTCATATTGAATTTATGAAACAGGCATTAAAAAACAAAAAGCATGTACTCGTTGAGAAATCTATTACATTAAATAGCGGAGAACTAAATGAAGCAGCGGCAATCGCAAAAGAAAATCATCTCATACTGGGAGAGGCGATGACTATATATCACATGCCGCTCTATCGTAAACTTAAAGAAATACTTGATTCGGGAAAACTCGGGAAAGTGAATCTGATCACAGCAAATTTTGGAAGTTTTAAAGATTATGATATGAGCAACCGTTTCTTTAACCGCAATCTGGCAGGCGGCGCCATGTTAGATATCGGAGTATACGCACTATCCTTTATCCGATGGTTTATGGAATCGAAACCGGATCAGTTACTTTCCCAGGTAAAACCGGCGCCGACAGGCGTCGATGAACAGGCAGGCCTGCTTCTTACGAATAAAGAAGGACAAATGGCTTCTGTCGCGCTATCCCTGCATTCAAAACAGCCAAAACGCGGTATCGTCTCCTGCGAAAAGGGATTCATTGAAATCATGGAATATCCAAGAGCCTGTGAGGCAACGATCACTTATGTCGAAGACGGAAGCAGAGAGATCATTAAAACCGGTGAATATGAAGATGCGTTAAAATATGAGCTCGATGACATGGAAACCGCCATAAATGGAGATCAGAGCCACATCTATTTTGATCATACCATAGATGTCATGGATATGATGACCGAATTCAGAAAACAATGGGGGATCTATTATCCGGAAGAGGAAGTGAACAGTCAGAGTAACGGATGAAAACCCATATAACAATGGAAATCCGTTTCCGTACATAAAAGGATTCTCCGATTGACAGATGATAAAAATATCATTATACTACTTATGTACGACCCGAAGGAGGAGATTTGAATGAAAAAACCAATGATCACACTGGAACAAGTGAAGGAAATAGAAAAGACATATCCGACCCCTTTTCATATTTATGACGAAAAGGCGATCCGTGAAAATGCACGGGCCCTGAGAGATGCTTTTTCCTGGAACAAAGGCTACCGCGAGTATTTCGCAGTAAAAGCCACCCCAAATCCATTTATATTAAAACTATTAAAAGAAGAGGGCTGCGGCGTCGACTGTTCGTCCCTCACAGAGCTGATGCTCTCAGAGGCAGTGGGATTTAAAAAAGAGGACATCATGTTCTCGTCTAATGTAACGCCTCTCGAAGAATATAAAAAAGCCAGCGAACTGGGCGCTTATATCAATCTGGATGACTATACACATATTGATTTTCTCTCGGAACATGTAGGAATTCCTGAGACGATCTGCTGTCGTTACAATCCGGGCGGCAAATTCGAACTCGGCACCGATATCATGGACAACCCGGGCGACGCCAAATACGGATTTACAAAAGAACAACTCATCGATGGCTACAGGAAATTGATAAAACTCGGTGCAAAAAACTTCGGGCTTCACGCTTTCATCGCAAGCAATACCGTATCCAATGAATACTATCCGACATTGGCCGGCATCCTGTTTGAACTCGCAGTCGAACTGAAAGAAAAAACCGGGGCCAATATTCAATTTATCAATCTTTCGGGTGGTATCGGGATTCCTTATACCCCGGACAAAGAGCCGAATAACATAAAGGTGATCGGCGAGGGCGTCCGTGAACAATTTGAAAAGATACTCGTTCCTGCCGGTCTTGGCGATGTGGCAATCTTTACTGAATTAGGACGTTTTATGCTTGGCCCTTACGGGCAGCTTGTCACAAAATGCATCCACCAGAAACACATCTATAAAGAGTACATCGGCGTCAACACGTGTGCCTGTGACCTTATGCGTCCGGCGATGTACAATGCTTACCATCACATCACTGTACTTGGCAAAGAAAATGAGCCGTGTGACCACAAGTATGACGTAACCGGTTCTCTCTGTGAGAATAACGACAAATTTGCCATAGACCGTATGCTTCCGAAGATCGACACCGGGGATTACCTTGTGATCCATGATACCGGAGCACACGGTTACGCTATGGGATATAATTACAATGGAAAACTCAAATCACCGGAACTTCTTCTAAAAGAAGATGGCAGTGTCCAGATGATCCGGCGCGGAGAAACTCCAAAGGATTATTTCGCTACGTTTGACTTTTGTGATATCCTGAAGGACATGAAATATTGATCCGGCTATTCCTCCGGTACATCCACAGGGCAACTGTCAGCACAACCATCTCCGTCACCGGAAAAGCGAGCCAGAGCCCTGTCATGCCCCACATAAAAGATAAAAGAAATGTCATTGGCACAATAACGACAAACCCCCGCAGGATTGAAATCAGTCCTGCGGTTTTTGCGCATTTTACGGAAGAATAATACACAGAGAAAATAAGATTCATCGCAGCAAAAAGGCAGGCAGTAAAATAAATCCTCATTCCGTAAACTGCGATCTCCTGCAATTTCTGATTTCCCTCCCCGTTAAATACCGACACGATGCCATCGGCCCGGATAAAAATAAACGCATAGAGGACCACGGATAAAAGGGCTGCTGTCTTCACAGCATACCGGAAAACAGCCCGCACCCCCTCCTTTTCTCCCAACCCGTAATACCGGCTCAAAAGCGGCTGGATCCCCTGTGCGATCCCGTTATACACGGACAGGATCACAAGAGACAGGTTCGCTGTAACACCATAAGCCGCCACTCCCAGATTTCCCTGAAGTCCCAATGTGATCCGGTTAAATAAAACGATCACCAAGCCTGAAGACACCTCTGTAACCAGCGAAGAAAAACCAAGGCTGCATATCGTTCTCCATATGTAGTAATCCTGATTTGACAGAAGAAAATGAAAATGATTCCTCCTCCTTATGAAAAAGGATGACAACACGAGCAGGCTGATGACAGGGGCAAGACCTGTCGCAAATACCGCACCAAAGATCCCCATATCTAATGGAAAGATAAATACATAATCCAGTATGATATTGGAAAAGCTTCCTGCCAGCATAGCTGTCATGGCAAGTCCGGGCGCCCCGTCATTGCGGACAAAGCATAACAGCACATCATTGACAAGAAAAAACGGAGCAAAGAGGAGAATGATCTTCAGATAAATACAACTCATCTCAAAAACCGGTCCATCTGCCCCCAGAAGCCTGGTCAGTACCTCCGACCAAAACATCCCCAGATGACAAAACACCACCGCCACAAGCAGTACCAAAAACATCGTATGTGAAAAGACAGCATTACACTCGATCTTCTTATCCTCTCCATCATAAGCAGATCCCCTGAAGATTGAATACCATGTAGCCCCTCCCATACCGAGCATCAATCCGGTTCCATGTACAAAACTATATACCGGAATCGCCAGATTCAGGGCAGCAAGTCCATCCGCCCCAAGTCCCCTTGCGACAAAAAACGTATCCGCAAGGATATAACAGGAGAGACCAAGCATCCCCAGTACGTTCAGAGATGAATACTTCATGAAATTTTTCAGGTATCTCACATTCTTCATTTCCTTCCTCCTCAAAAAAAGACACCAGCATCCATATCTTCTAAGGCCTGACGATATGAAACCTGATGTCTGAAATCCTTTACCCGGCAGCAAAGAATAGACTTGTCTGATATTTGTTTTAGGGTGTTTTTACTATACCACACAGCATCCGGAATTTCAAGTACGAATTGTCACGGACTGCCACTCATATTTGGGACTCTGTTACTATTGACAGAACGTTTGACAAAAACGCCTGCCATACGGGAAATTTTCTTTCCAAATATGGCAGACGCCCGTAAACACGAAACCCCACAAATAGTGGTTTTATCATTAAGCTGCTTTCACTCAATAATATTATTTTACTTTCTTTTTCTTCGTCTTACTCCACTTTCCACATACCTTCATTCCGTTCCGAAGCGTATATGCCCTCACCCGGAAATAGTATGTTTTCCCTGACTTAAGCTTTCCAATCGTCAGCTTTGTCTTTTTTGTTGTCTTTGTCTTCTTTTTCTTCCATTTCTTAGAAGTGCTGTAGCAAAGCTCGTAGCCGTCCGCCCCGGACTGCTTTTTCCAGCTTGCCCAAACTGCCTTTTTCTTTGCTTTTAGTTTAAGTGCGGCAACTTTCCCCAGGATCCCATCGCTTTGGGACGGGGCTTCCGACGAAACAGAAGGAGTCCCTGGTGCCTGCCCCGGATTTTGTTGCGAACTGCCTCCCTCCGTCTGAGGCAGATTGGTTCCGATCGGTGCAGACGTTACCGATGGCTCTTCCGTCTCTGTTGGAACCGGGCTTTTCGTCGGAACCGGACTACTAGTGTCTGTCGGCTCAGACGGGCCAGGGTTGGTTATCTTGTCAAAATATAACCGGATTACCAGAGAATCGTCTTTAGAAACCGTTCCTTCGGAATGTCCTGCATAGTCTGTTGTCTCAGGGCTGTATTTTTGGCCTTCAAAACTCTTATATGTTTTTGACAAAGCCTCACTGTTAACAGTTACTCCGGCTTTACCGTCAGAATTTAAATCAGCACTTATAAGGCTTCCGGCTGGTGCCTTTTCGCACAAGGTATCGTTTTTTGAATAATGCTTATCGCCAATCTGATTTGTGTCTGCTTTGGCCTCATCCTCCTCAAGCCAGTATTCAATTTCGTATTGCGGCAGGTCATAAAACTGGTATAATACTGTGGTTCCGTCGCTCTTTACGGACTCTACGGAAGACGGATATAAGGGATTATCAGAATAATCCGCTATTTTATATGACCGGTAATCTGATTCCTCCGATTTATCTCTTATTTCTGCCGGCTCACCTATATCTTTATCTGCCTTCACGCTTTCCTTCAAAACGTATTTTTTGTCTCCTGCAATAATATAATCATCTAAAGCCTCCGGATCTTCAACGTAATACTTTTCCTCATATTCGGTCTTTATTCCGTTTTCAAAAAATTTATTTGAAAAGGCTACGCTGTGTACCGTGTGCTGTGCTTTTGAATGGCCGATGGAAGAAATAAATCCAATCTGCACGTTTTCGTTTGCAAATATATTGGACAGGTCAGGGTGGTCCTCTATCAGTATCTGATGCTCCGAAGGCCTTGCCGCTTTGTCAAAGCTTCCGTTTGCATATCTGATATACAGATTATTTCCGTCATATTCTACCCAAAAGGTAAACAGTCTGTTGTCAACGTTTTCATCTGCAAAGCGGGTAGCACAGTCACTTGAAGTGCTTGGCGTAATTGCATTAGAATCATTAATATTTGTATATTTTCCGTTGGCAACCGCACCAGGCTTTAAACCGTTCAGATAAGATATTCCCAAATGATCCCGGCTGTTGCCGTTTAGCATAACGCCAACATGGTCGAATCTTCTGTTTATATTATCAGTCAGATGAACATATTTGCGAGAATCAAGTGTAGTCCAATAATTGGAATCCCACGGATAATCAATACCTTTATTGTGGGTATCGTCGGAAATCGCCTGCAAAAAATTAAGATTTTCATCTGAAAAAATCTGATTATCGTATGCCCAATTTACATAATTGTTATCAGATTGTGAGAAATCACCGTATGCACCGTTAAAATATGAATCCATTTCTATGACCAGACTGTCGGTAAAATTTTCATATCCTATACCCATGCCCGCATCAGCGGTATGTTTTTCCATAGGAGTTATCACAAATGCAATCCCGTTTCCTCCGACTTCTCCGCGATAACTCAAATCTTCATTTGTGGTTCTGCATGCATCAGGCATGGAGATTGTAAACTTCGCAGAAAATTCACTTGTATCCTTCATTGATATTTTGTTTTTATAAAATGCCGAGCCTGCACGGTGATCCGTTAAGGAAGACAAATCCGAACCTGAAACACCGTCTATTAATCTTATGATTTTTTCATTATTTTCCGAATGCTCGTTTTCCCTGATTTCGGCAAACTTATCCGCTTCAGCCTCAAAACTGGAATTTTCAAATACCGTTGATATATTCCAGCTGTTATCCGAAAACTCTGAGCCTGTTCCAAAGCCCTCCGCCATAAGAAATGCTGACTCTATGTTATTTTCACCTGCATAAGAATCAGAGCCGGCAGAGATATATGAGCCAACAAAAACCGCTGACATTAGTGTCACTGCAGATAAGAAATATGCCGTCGCTTTTCTGAACTTTTTATTTTGCATACTTTTTCCTCCCGGTTTAAAATTTAAAATAAAATATGTATATCTTTTCTTATATTATAATTGATGAAATCTCTAAGTGCAATAGCAAAGCTTTATTTTCACGCACACATTTTAAAATTTGTGCGTGTTTAAACTTGTAAAAGCAGAATTGTTATATTATAATAAATATGCACACAAAAATAAGAAAGATGTTCTTAAATTATTTAATTAAAGCAGGTGAATAAATGGATAATCAAAAACTTGCCAAAGAAGTGATTACAATAAAAGGTGGAATCGCAAAATCGGCTGATTTTGTTGCTGCCGGAATGCGGTCTGCGGATGTTGTTAATTTGTGTAATAACGGTTTCCTTGAACGTGTCAGACACGGTTATTACCGTCTTGCAGATATACAGGAAATATCAGAAGCTCAACTCATCTCCACACTCATTCCAAAAGGAATTGTCTGTGTAGAGTCGGCTTTGTTTCACTATGGATATAGTGACTTTACCCCAAGAAAATGGTCGATAGCCGTTCCTCGTTCTATGTCAAGAACAAAACTTGATGTAGACGAGCTATCGCTTCAAGCCTATTATATGCCGCCAAAGCTTTATGAATTGGGTAAAACAACAGATGATTTTGATGGTGTTACTCTGTCTGTTTATGACCGTGAACGTACAATTTGTGATTGCTTTAAATATCGTTCCAGACTTGATAGTGAAATGTTCAGCAAGGCGCTTAATACCTATGCGAATGATGCAAATAAAAATCTGCAAAATCTTTCTGCGTATGCTAAAAAACTTAGGGTTTACAAAAAAGTCACAGAACTTATGGAGGTGCTGCTCAATGGCTGATATTGCTGCATCTGTGCTTACAAGATTAAAAAATAAGGCAAAGGAAAGTGGCCGAAGCTATCAGCTTTGTTTGCAGCTTTTCTGTCAAGAAGAATTTCTGCGTCGTTTGGAAAAATCACAATATGCGGAAAATCTTGTGCTGAAAGGTGGATTGTTCATTTATTCTGTTACCGATTTTGACAGCCGTGTGACGGTAGATGTTGACTTTCTTCTTCGGAACGTTCCTAATACCCCCGAACAGCTACAGACTGTAATAGAAACAATTATCTCCACGCCCACAAACAATGATTTCGTAAACTTTGAGATTAAAGACATTGCCCCTATTGCCGTTGCAAAGAGGTACGCCGGCATTGGAGTTTCCCTTGTGGCTCGAATCAAGAATACGAAAACAGATAACTACAGTACCGTACTGAAAACAATAAAAGCCTTCTTGACAAAACCGTTTACAGCAGCAGTTGGAAACAAAGAATTTACTGAAAAATGGTCTGCCATTCATGGCGAGTGGCTGTAATAGGAGAAAAATTATAGAGCGTGGGGAAAAATCAATACAAATGCTCCCACGCAAAGCGCCGGTATCAACATATAACTCCGTCTTCGCCCCAGCCATAACCCTGTCAAGAGACGATCTTCACATACTCCGGAAGCCCTCCCTCCCGAAGCGCTTTCGTATACTCCTTCTTTTTGCTCTTTGGCACTTTGATGACCAGATCCTTCCTCGCCCTCCCGAAGATCTCCTTCCCCCACTCCTTGATCTTTTTGGAACGGATCGTAACTTCCTTTAGCATTCCTACTTCCGGCGAGAAAGAGAAAAAAGCATGTGTTCCGATCTTTGTCACACTGGAGGGGATTGTTACAGATTCAAACCCTCCTCGTGAAAGCATACCACTGCTGAGTGTCTTTATCCCCTTTTCAATCTTCACAGTTTTTAAATCATTACAGAATGCAAAAGCATAACTTCCGATGGACTGGCAGCCAGATGGGATCGTTACACTTTTTAATTTTGTTCCATCAAATGCCTCGTACCTTATCTTTTTCACATTCCTCAAAGAAACTGTCTCAATTCCCGACCCATTAAAAGCCCACCTTCCTATCCTTTTTAACGACGATGGAAAACTGATTTTTTTTAACGCATGCGTATCCTCAAATGCGGAATCTCCAATCGAAACCAGTCCCTCCGGCAGCACCACTTCCTCTACTTTCTG
This sequence comes from Lachnospiraceae bacterium, assembly GCA_021770615.1. The sequence goes on from JAETQR010000007.1 coordinate 169,625, forward strand.
AAAATTGTCAAAAGTTCCTGCCCCGATATGAGTGATCCCTTTCCGAAACACCACTCTTTCCGCTTGCAGATTCCAGCAGTTCATATACCATGCCAAAGATGGACCATACTCAGGCACATACCAATCCTCATCCTTCATCTTCCCCTTGCAGTCGATCGTCACTGTTTTCGTATCCGTATTATAAGACCATGTCGCATTGTTCCCATATTTTCCTCTGTGTACTTCCGCACTGCTGCCACTCCGGATACAAAACAGCGTGGCAGCCAGTACAAATACCGCAAGACAGCATAGTCTTTTTAAAAAGGCACTCATTCTCACTTTCCCCCTCTCGTTTTCATTTTACTGATGCTAAATACTCCAGACACAAAGTGCCGGTATCAGCATCTAACCTCCGCCTTCGCCCCAGCCATAACCCTGTCAGGAGACGATCCTCACATACTCCGGAAGCCCTCCCTCCCGGAGCGCTTTCGTATACTCCTCCTTTTTGCTCCTTGGCACTTTGATGACCAGATCCCTCCTCGCATTTCCAAAGATTCCCTTCCCCCACTCCTTGATCTTTTTGGAACGGATCGTAACTTCCTTTAGCTTTCCCTCTTCCGGCGAGAAGGAGAAAAAGGCATGTGTTCCGATCTTTGTGACACTGGAGGGGATTGTTACAGATTCAAACCCACACCGTAAAAACATACCGTTACTGATCGTTTTTACACCATTCTCTATCTTCACTGTTCTTAAATCCTCACAACAGGAAAAGGCATAACTCCCGATAGATCTACATCGGGATGGGATCGTCAGGCTTTTTAACTTTGTTCCGTCAAATGCCTCACTTCCTATCTTTTTCACATTTCTCAGGGAAATTGTCTCAATTCCCGACTCATCAAAAGCCCACCTTCCGATCCTCTTTAAAGAAGAAGGGAAGCGGATCTCCTTCAAATGATGAGTATCCTGAAAAGCATCATAGCCGACCGAGACCAGTCCCTCCGGCAGCACCACTTCCTCTACATTCTGGAAATTGTCAAAAGTTCCTGCTCCGATATAGGTGATCCCTTTCTGGAACACTACCCGTTTCGCTTTTATATACCATCTGTTCCTACACCATCCCAAAGACGGCCCGTACTCCGTTGCATCCTGCAGTTTCCCCTTGCAATCAATCGTCACCGTTTTCGTATCCGTATTATAATACCATGTCGTATTGTTCCCGTATTTCCCGCTATATACTTTCGCACTGCTACCACTCTGAATACAAAACAGCGTGGCAGCCAGTACAAATACCGCAAGACAGCATAGTCTCTTTAAAAAGGCACTCATTCTCACTTTCCCCCTCTCGTTTTCATTTTACTGATGCTAAATATTCCAGAGACAAAGCGCCGGTATCAGCATCTAACTTTCGCCTTCGCCCCAGCCATAACCCTGTCAGGAGACGATCTTCACATACTCCGGAAGCCCTCCCTCCCGAAGCGCTTTCGTATACTCCT
>JAETQR010000008.1 GCA_021770615.1 Lachnospiraceae bacterium
ATGACTTAGCCACAGCCTATCAGTCTGTGCACGTCAACTGTTGAAACCGCCGTGTACCGAACGGTACGCACGGTGGTGTGAGAGGACGGCGGTTAATCACCGCCTCCTACTCGATTGATCAGAAAATTCTTTACCACGCATAAGTGCCATCTGTGTTCCGTATGTCACCTAATTCGGTATAGTCAAAGTCGCTGAACTCTGCCACCGTATCATAATAAGCATAATCGACACAGGCCATTCCCACGAAAGCGCCGGTGAAGAAACCACCATAGCTTTGCAGTACATAGTCGTCCGACAAGATAGCGGCATCGAATGTTACCGGAATTTTTTTATAGTTTTCGCCGTCAAAGGAATATTCATAGAAATACTGTTCTTTCCTTACTTTTGTGCGGAACCATACATCAGCTCCTTCCGGTACCGGGATCGCATGATCTTTCAGGAAGGAAGTATAATTGCCACGGTTGCATTCTGCGACTTCAATGACACGTCCACTTTCTTCGTTCCATGTCACAAAAGCGAATGACCAGTGTTTGTCGTTATAGTAATTCGTAAGGCCGGCCATCTGCTGATAGGAATACGGATCATAGCTTACCTTGACAGAGGCGTCAAAGTAAAATGCCTGCCAGCGTTTTGCCACCAATGACAATTCATGGGTATTGCAAAGTGAGCCCTGTCCACGCAGAATAAGTCTGCCATCGCCTGTCCTGCCCATGTCGTCTGTAAATGGAACCCGGAGGGTATTCCACTCGTCATGGAGTTTTGGTGCATCAAAGGTATCGTGGAAAGAATGGTCTGCCGGTGCGTCTGTCTCGATTCCATCTGCCGGTGCATCGACGTAGACACGTCCGCCGTGACCGCCCTCGATACGCGGCCATCCTTCATCGTCCCAATACACTTTCTGGATCGCAGTCTCACGCCCCAGTGTGCAATAGCCGCGGGGATCGATGCAGGACTCATTTTCATGAACCCATGGGCGTCCGCAGAGGCTGGCGTAGTACCATTCGCCACCCGGAGTCTCGACCAGGGCGCCATGTCCTTGTTTCTGTATGCCAAGATATGGTGTGTCGAAGTTCGTAATAAACGGGCCGTCCGGTTCTGTCTCAAAGCTCAGTGCATCGAGCGTCCGGGAGCGCGCCACGACCTCCTGATGGGTGTAGACGGTGCCACCCTGTGCGGCAAACAGATAATAATATCCATTGATCTTATAAAGGTGCGGGCCCTCTACAAGTTTGACATCTGTTCCGTTGTAAATATTTCGTGCGGTCTCCGGTTTTAATTTCATGGTAGCTGTGTCAAATTCCGTCAGTGTGATGCCATCGAACGCATGATGATATTCCCGGTGATCCCATGTCTGCTGAACGAGATATTTCCGTCCGTCCTCATCGTGGAACAGTGAGGCATCGAATCCAACGCCATTGATGCGGATTGGATCGGACCAGGGGCCGCGGATATCGTCAGCGGTTGTCAGATAGTTGACCATATCCTTAAAATTTCCTTCGGTCACTTTAACGTCTGTATACACAAGCCAGAATTTTCCGTCAGAATAGGACAGATCGGGCGCCCAGATCCCGCCGGAAGACGGATTTCCCTTCATGTCGAGCAGTGTTGTGGTTGACAGAGGAGAAGGAAGCAGATTCCAGTGGATCATATCTTTGGATTCATGAAGCCGAACACCCGGAAACCACTCGAAGGTAGAGTTGGCGATGTAGTAGGTGTCATCGACACGGATGATAGACGGATCTGCGTTAAAACCGGGCAGTACCGGATTTTTCAGTTGTTTCATAAGTTAAGTAAGCCTCCAATCTGAGGATACCAGATCATATATAGCAAATCATGGTATCGGTCGTTGTATGTATTTTTATAATAAGTATAGCGATTATTGGAGGAAAAGACAAGGTTAAAATTTTATGCTATAATGTGTAGGTATGTTAGGAGAAAAAGGCATTGAAATGTCCCAAGAAATATCAGAAAAATAAATAGAATGTTTGCTAAGCTGTATACACGGGAGGTAAAGAGATGCAGGAATGGAATGAAGTTGTTCAATGTATGATCGAGTGGATTGAAGAGCACTTAGATCAGAACCCGATCCTTAGTAAGCTGTCGCGCGAAGTGGGGTACTCACCATGGTATTGCTCTGTTATGTTTCATGATGTGACGGGAATGACATTGAAAAACTATGTAGCAGGGCGAAGGCTAAGCCTTGCTACTGTAGAAATCCGGGATACGAAAGAGAGGATACTGGATGTGGCGATCAAATATGGGTACTCGTCACAGGAGGCACTCGGCCGGGCATTTAAAGACCGGTATGGATGTACACCGGCTGTTTACCGCAAAAATCCTGTTCCAATCCCGATGACCATTCACAAGCATGTTTTATTTCCGCAAATAAATACAGAAAGGTTGAGGAGAATGCAAGAGAAACGTTTAGATGTTCGCGTAGAACATATTCCTGCGCATAAGTATTTGGGGATTTGGGAAGAAAAAGCCGACAATTATGGTGATTTTTGGAAGTACCATGCATGTGATGATGTATGCGGCATCATTGACAGCATGGACAAAATGGCACATCCGATCATCACAGCGCACACAGCGGGATGGAAGAAATCCGGAAATAAAAAAATCTATTTTTATGGTTTGGGAGTGCCATTGGAATATGATGGGAAGATTCCGGATGGATTTTCAATAAAGGAAATTCCGGCCAGTGATTACCTTGTTTTTTCTTATCCGGCATTTGATTTTATGAAGGAAAATAACGAAGTGATGGCAGCGGTTGAAAAACTGGCATGGGGTTTTGACCCGGGACAGATGGGCTACGAGTGGAACGAGGACGCATGCCCGGTTTATCAAAGACATTATCCGGAGAAACTGGGATATCAGGTGGTGCGGCCGGTGCGGAAAAAATTATAATGGTGTAATGATTGACACCGCTTAGCTGTGCAGGAAGAATTTTAAATTTTGCATCGTGATAAAATAAATCTTGTCAGATTTATCAGCAAGTTGCTTCGCAACTTGGTATGTGCAGAAAGCATGCACAAAAATTATGATATCGACCCTATATTTACTCAACTACCAGTTGGGCGGATATAGGGTTATATAGTTGGTTGTTTTTTGCGCCGTTGAAGTATAAAATAAGATTATCAAAAACAGGGGGTGCAAAATTATGGCATTACAGGGAATTGGAAATCGCCTGAAGGCGGTGCGACAGGACAGAGGATTTACACAAAAGCAGCTGGCAGGCCTGCTTGGAGTGACGGAACAGGCGGTATCGAAATGGGAGCGGGAAATCAGTTATCCGGATATTTCTATGCTCAATGGAATATCGGAAGTACTGGATTGTTCACCGGATTATCTGTTTGAGTATAAATCCGGGGAAAAAACCTTACTGGACCAGAACAGCATTGAGAGGAGGTCAGAGATAAATCGTCATTTGCTGCCAGATATTATTGCTGTCAGATTTGGAGAAGATCTTGTCCCTATGTTTTTGTCAGAGCACAAACAGGGATTTCCTCATATCAGCGAACTGCGCTGTCAGATAGCATCTCAGTGGGGAGTTATCATTCCGGTGATCCGCGTGATGGATGAGCTGGCGTTGGAACCGGATCAGTATCATATCTGCATCAATGGTATCTGTGTGTATGAAGGGCATCAGGAAGATATGGGTGAAGACGGCCTGATCGGTATCTTAGAAAAACTAAAAGAGATGATTTGGGTAAATATAGAAAACGTCTTAAATAACCAGACGATTTATCATATGGTGGAAAATCTCCGTATACGTTATCCCTATGTGATAGAAAATATTATACCGGATGTGATTTCGTATTCAAGACTCCGCCAGGTTGTGATCCATCTTTTGAAGGATCATGAGTGTGCAGTGAATCCACTGATTCTTATTATTGAATCTATGGAACGCCATGCCGGGATTACGGATGCAAAAGAGCTTGCCAAAAAGGTGATGGAGAATATTGGGGACGGATTTAAACTGGTACATTGATAGCAGACGGGAGTGGATCCGGAAAAGGCAGAAGCCTTTTTTAATAGAACTTTAGAGGTGAATGAGAGATGAATTTATATGATATATTTGAACAGTTAAATATTGATTTTCAGGAAATAGAACATGAGCCGGTTTTTACTGTGGAACAAGCGAAGGAAGTAAAACACAGGATAGATGGTACAGGTTGCAAGAACTTGTTTTTAACGGACAAAAAAGGCAAATATGTCTTAGTATTAGTAGATGAAAATAAGAGGGCTGATATTAGGCAGATAGAAAAAACGGCTCATACTTCACATTTGTCATTTGCAGATACATCCGAATTGAAAAATATTTTACAGTTGGAACAGGGAAGTGTCACACCATTAGGGATCGTGAATGATAAAGAGAATCAGGTTCTTTTAGTAATTGATCGTGATCTGAAGGATAAGAAATTATTACTTCATCCCAATACAAATACGAAAACAGTTTCAATTACTTATGATGACTTAATAAAATTTATTGAGTTTGAAAGGCATAGTTATATAATAAAAAAATAATATGTACTTGACTCTTCCCCTGGGGCATCCTTTAAGATAAAAATATGGATATCCAGAAATGTAAATTATTTATCAAAAAGGAGGAATCGTTATGGATAAGATGACATCCGGTGAAATCGCTAAAAAAGCGGGAATTTCCCAAAAGGCTGTGAGAATATATGATGAGAAGGGACTTCTTAAGCCGGTGGATTACTCGGAAGGGAATTATCGGTTATATGATAAACAGTCACTTCTGATCCTTGAGAAGATCATAGCATTAAAGCATGTGGGATTTAGTCTTGAACAGATCAGGGATTACCTGAAAAATACAGAGAATGATAATGTTTTAGGAACTCTTCAATCTCAGATTGATATGATGGAAGAAAAGCGGTATCAGTTAGAAAAAGCAATAAGATGTATAAAAGCGGCTATCGCAAGGAGCAACGGTCAACCAGATTGGGATGATGTCGCTAGGATCATCCAGAAAATGGAAAGTGATCAGTCGTCTGATGAGGGCCATTTTCATGCACTCAAGCATAATGCAGATGGAGAGGACTGGTATGTGAAGCTTTATCATTCGATAGACTTAAAGGGTGGAGAAAGGGTACTGGATTTAGGCTGTGGTTTTAGTAAGATATGGAGACATAACTGGGATGAAATACCGAAAGATGTTGTTATTGATGGTTATGATCTGCATGGGAGCTGGGCCGATGATTTTGAAAAATATATTGATGAAAACCAAGATGCACTTGCCGATGGTACAAGAGTAGTTTTGCACTGGGGTGACGTGGAGAAGGAGGCAACATGGGAAGAGGTTAAAGGGAATGCACCATATTCTATGGTAATCGCTCATTATTTGTTAAATGTACTTGAAGATGTAGAAGGTTTCGTCGCCAGAGCCTCTAATGTAGTTAAGAAGGGAGGAATGTTTTCTGTGAACTGCTATGGAATGAATGCAGAGCACACATTCTGGCAGCAAACATTTCGTGAAATAGGTCTTGATGAGGCTTTTGTAAAGGAATTAAATATAAGTAAGCAAAAGCGTCATGATGATTTTGAAAAACTTCTGAAAAAATACTTTGGACGGGTTGAGTATATTACAATTCCATCACCTATGGTATATGATTCTGCCGAAGAAGTGTTTGAGCGTGCAATCAGGTACAACAAACATGCAGAAAAATATTTGACGCAAAAAAAGGATTTGATCGTTGAATATTTTGATCATGTGATCAAGCAGAATGAACAGGTCAAACTCCCGTCGGAAGGTGGATTCTGGCATTGTTATAAGTAGCGTTTTTCCTTATTTCTTTGCCCAATCCACAAAATCATCCCATTTATCTTTTAAACCAATACCAAGGATTCCATCTAAGACTGCAATAATTCCCACATAGCCCAGAATGGTAACGATCCACTTAAATACTCTTTTCATATGTTGCCTCCACTAAATCCTGATCATGATACCTGTATTATATCAGATGGTTTTAGGGATTACAAGGTGTTGTGGAGTTTTTAAATTCATGATACAATAAGTTTATGCATATATTGTCTGGCTTAAAGGGGGAAGATGCGATGATACCACCAAGAAAAATATCACGGATAGCCAAAGAAAAAGAAGATGAAAATTTTGAATTTCGTACATTTTTGAAGATCAATGCAGATGAGGAGGATTTAGATAAGCGTTTTTTACGGTTGCACAATGAACTGTTTGCCCAATATGATTGCAGCCGCTGCAGAAGCTGTTGTAAAATGTTTCATGGGATGATTCCGGCCGAGGATATTGAACAGGATGCCGAAAAATTAAATATTACGAAAGAGCAGTTTATTGAGTTTTTTCTTGAACCCAAAACAGTAGAAGATGAACCGGATATGTATCAAACAAAGCACAGACCTTGTGATTTTCTGCAGGAAGATGGAAATTGCAAACTCGGAGATTGTAAACCGGAAAACTGTATCAAGTATCCATATACAAATCAGCCGCATCGGTTGGGGAGTTTGTTTAGTGTGTTGGATGTGATTTCGGTTTGTCCGGTTGCTTTTGAAATTTTTGAACGGTTGAAAGAGGAATATGGTTTTAGGAAAGGAAGAGTATAATGAAGGCATATCAAATGAAGATAACGATTAAAAATTCCCATCCACCGATATGGAGACGATTTATCGTACCGGCGGGGCTGACGTTTTCACAGCTTGGTTTTGTGTTGAATGAAGTTATGGGTTGGTGTGGCGGCCATTTGTCCCAGTTTGAATTTTATCATTTGGGGATTGTGGTGGAGGAAGACCCGGAAGACATGGGATGGATTGATAAGGAAGTACTGGATTCTGTTGATACACTGATTGAACCATTTATGGATAATGAGGATTGGTTTACATATATTTATGATTTTGGTGATGATTGGCAGCACCGGGTGGAGATAGAAAAGATTCTGCCGGAATATGAGTTTGATTATCCGATGGTTCTGAAGTATAAGGGGAATACACCTTATGAGGACTGTGGCGGTATATATGGGTATTATCATTTGCTTAAGGTGCTGGATGACCCGGAAGATGAAGAGTATGAGCAAATGAAGGAATGGGTACGATCAATGCCGTATGATGAATATGATCTGGAGCAGGTAAACCGGGAGCTGAAGAATCATCCTTTGAGCAAAAGAACACATGCACCGATGTCTCGTGTGGAAATATATGAGAGCATCTGGAACGGAGAACCATTGTACAGGATCGCCAGTGGCGCAGATGAGCGGACTGAGAGAGAGGAGGCATCGCTGGAGCAGTGGAGAGCGTTGTATGAAGCGGCGGCAAAAATCAAGGAGTTAAAACCGTGGGAGCGTTTTTGGGATATGGACTTGATTGCTCTTAAGGAAGGAGATGATTCTGCATTTGCTGTGATCATGGGACGAGGTGGTGAATGTTATGGTATTGCTATTTATGAAGGTCTCGAGGGACTGAATGATTTTATGATGCTGTGTAATCGGGAGAAACTTAATCTTTCGCAAATATATACAGGATTTACGCAGAATAGCCTGACTTGTTATTGGGGAGACAGAGATGAGTTGTCACAGGAGCAGTATCGAATCATAAAATCGCTGGGTTATAAATTTCGGGGGAAGAATCAGTGGCCGTATTTTATCTCTCATAAGACAGGGTATTTACCGTACAATATGGATGCGGCGGAGGTAGAGCGCATGACGGTTTACTTATTACGGCTTGCCCAGGCGATTGCGTATTATGATGAAAGAAAATTTGAAATTGATTTTGAGCGAGGCAATTTATTCTGCTATTCATTGGATCAGGAAACCGGGCGGTGGGGTGGTACAGAACAACCATTGCCATTTGTTTCCTATCGGTTTGTCAGGTTAGATATTTCGGATGAGAAGTTTGAGCGGGAACTTTGTGAAGTGCCACAGGGGAATCGGGGATTGGATGTTCAGATTGAGTGCATACCAGCAGCGATTGGCGATGAGGAATATGAACGCCCGGGGGCGATCCGAATGGTTATGTTAGCAGATACAACTACCGGTATGATCCTTAGTGCGGATATCATACACCCGGATGAGTTTGAAGGGGATGTACTGATAAATTGTATTCTGGGAGTAATATTTGAGTCAGGACGACCGAGGGAAATCAGGATATGCAACGATATTATAGAAAATTATTTGTGCGATTTATGTAAGGTAGCAAAGATCAAATTAAAAAAGGTAAAGAAAATACCAGTCTTCCAGGAGTTTCTTGAGGGGTTGGAAGGAATATGATGGAGTATCATCAGGTTACGCTTATTGGAGTCATTATGCATGTAATTATTATGTATCATAAAGTTTTTTCTTGATTCTAACATTGTTTTTTACTATAATTAGTTGTAACGAGCATGCCCGTTAAGTATATCGCTTCTCTGATTTTGTATTATTATATAGGATATAAATACTCGTTGTTTTCTTTGTTTTGCCATTTGAAAAAATTGTAACATAGTAGATGGACAGATTCTGTCCATCTACTATGTTACAATGACAACAGAGCGTATGAGAGGAAATCTTAATTTTCTGTTGTTTGTGGCGGTGTATTCGCCGCATCGGAAGGAGTGTAAGAACGTTGAAAGAATTGGAGGAGGGAGTTGTCGGGATTCTGACGGGAAAAGACAAAAGAGGGGACAGTGATCTATGCAGGAAGAAACGAAAGTGAACAGGATATTGGGGTTGTATACGAAGCTGATGAATGGCCATCTGATTGTTAAACCAGAGGAGGCCGTTCATTATCATGTAACACAACGGACAATTCAACGTGATATTGAGGACATCCGTAAATATCTGGATTGTGCGGTAGAGGATACGGGTATTATCAATACAATCCTGTATGACAGGGAAAAAGGGGGATATCGTCTGGAGCAGACGGACCAGCTGCGGTTCAGCAATAGTGAGATTCTTGCTATTTGTAAGATTTTGCTGGATAGCAGGGCATTTACCAAAAAGGAAATGAGTGGGATGCTCGCTAAGCTGATTGACTGTTGCGTCCCCGAGGCAAACAAGAGACGGGTGCGTGATCTGATCCGTAACGAGGAGTATCATTATATAGAACCGCGGCATAAATCAGTTTTTGTAGATAAAATGTGGGACATCGGACAAGCGGTTCATGAAAACCGGTATATCGAGATCCGGTATCTGCGGCAAAAAGATAAGGAAGTAGTTCATCGCAAGTTAAAGCCAGTGGCAATTATGTTTTGTGAATATTATTTTTATATGACTGCTTTTATTGAAGACGAAAAGGTAAAGCAGGATTTTGAGGTGATGGAGGATGCCTTCCCAACGATATATAGGATTGACCGGATCCAGTCCTACGAAGTATTGGAGGAACATTTTCATATCCCTTATAATGAGCGGTTTGAGGAGGGGGAATTCAGAAAACGGATCCAGTTTATGTATGGCGGAAAGTTGCGGCGGGTGACGTTTAAATATTCGGGCCTGAACGTAGAAGCGGTGTTAGACCGCTTGCCAACTGCCAAAATACTGGCAGAGGAAGATGGCGTTTATACGATATCGGCAGAGGTGTTCGGCAAGGGGATTGATATGTGGCTGAGGAGCCAGGGAGATGCGGTGGAGATTGTGGAATAAGAAGAAGGAGGAAAATTAGATGGAACAAGATAATGCTATTTTAAATGAAGAGACTGTTGAGGCAGAAGTCTCGTTTGACGAACTGGAGACAAAATTGCAAAATGAGTTAGGAGCGAGCTTGTCAGAGTTGGAATTTCTGGACTCAGAGAAAGATAAAATTGGAAATCCTGAAGAATTAGGTGAGGCTGTTAAGGGTATTGTCTGGGAACAGTTCATAAATCAGATGGCAGTTACTGCAGGTGAGGATTTTATTGAGGCTAACAGGGGTCTTACTTTAGATTTGAGAACTAAGGCACATATTCAAACCCCAGAGAACTTTGCGAATGGTAACATAGCTACACACAATTATATAAGCAAAGAGCAGTTGGAACAAAACTACGACAGATATAAGAACACACCTCATAAAGAATTTCGCAAAAAATATGTAGATCCAGGGATGAATGCTACATTAAAAAGGGCTGGGGAATTAAAAAAGGAGGGCGTTGACACAGTTACGGATATATATACCGGCAGGCAGATTCCAACTGATACAAAGTTAGAAAACGGGAAAAATAATCCTAAGGCTGCTCAAAGAGAGCATGTTAGACCATCGGAAAAGTTATATAAAAATTCATCGCTTCAAATGGCAAATACTAACCAGGAATTAGCGGATACAATAAATAACCCTGAAAACCTGCAAGGCTATACGACTGCGGAGAGAAATAATAGAAAAAACGCAAATTCATCCGATAAGATGGAAAAACGTGATAAAAATAAGCATTGGGAAAAGGCGGATAAAAGGGCTGAAAAATATATAAAGCAAAGGGAAAAAGAAGGTGAAGACCGTCTAAAGAAAGAAGGACGTAAAACTCAAAAAGAAGAGGCATTTCGCATGAGCGGAAAGGCACTTAGAGCCGCTATTATGCAGTTATTAGCTGAGCTTATTAAAGAAGTTATTAGTAAATTGGTTAAATGGTTCAAATCTGCCAAAAGGAAGTTGGACACTTTTTTGGAAAGTTTAAAAGAAGCGATTCACTCGTTTGTCAGCAAGATAAAAACACATATACTGGCAGCAACGGAAACCATTGCTACAACGATTGCTACTGCGATTATAGGACCGGTTGTACGTACAGTAAAAAAAGTATGGGCTCTTCTCAAACAGGGAGTTGCTTCGGTAAAAGAGGCGATAAATTATCTGAAAGATCCTAAGAACCGCCAAAAGCCTTTTTCTGAGCGTATGTTAGAAGTTGGAAAGATTATCATGTCAGGTATTACGGTGGCAGGAACCCTTTTCCTCAGTGAAGTTATTGAAAAAGGACTGATGATCATACCGGGATTTGCTTTTGAAATTCCACTTCTTGGTTCTCTGGCAAATATTATAGGTCTGTTTATGGGCGGATTGATTTCTGGAATAGTAGGAGCCATGGTAATTAATCTAATCAATCAATTAAGTGCTAAACAGCAGAAGGCAGATTTGACAAGAGAGCAGATACATAAAGAAAATGAAATTTTACAAAAACAATCTGAAATAATGCAGGTTAGTATGCAGGAACTATATACAAACGCAGATACGGCTTTTAGTGCTATGTCAGAACGGCACAAACAGGCTGCTCGTAGAATGAAAGAGTCGATGGATAAAATATCCAAGTATGATAAAGCTGAAGACGATGCTAGGCTTGATCGGATTTAGCAGATTTACAGGAGGTTATTATGCAGGCATTTGAAATAAAAACACATGATTTTCAGGAAGCAAAGAAGAGTATTCAGGAATATTCACAAAAAATTCCTGATAATATAATGATTGAGGATGTTGAAACAAAAGGTGGATTATTTGGTTGGTTTGATCATACTGTCACTGGTGAGGAGTTAAATGATACGATTGATAAAATTGAGAGAAATTTTATTGCATTACGGGATTGGCAAGATAGTACAGTCAAAATGTTTAGTAATGTGGTGAAGGGAATGGAGGCTTTAGATAAAGATTATATTCCGCCAATTACCTATTCTGTTGAGGAAGTGAATTCAAATTATGACAAGATTCATCGCATTATTGACAAACTAGAGGAACATAAGAATCAGCTAGATGAACTGGAACATCTAAGAGATATTGATGCGTTATGGGAATATATTGAATATTTGCAAATGAATATTTTGTCAGTTCAGGAGTTAGCTAAATCGCAAAAAGAAAATAGCAGAATAACAAAAAAAATTAAATTTGCGTATGTTTTTTCTGGTGGTGCATTTGCACTTACGCTTCTTCAATTTATATTAAATGTATTGGGGATCATATAATGGAAAATATTTATGAAGAGACTCTATTGGATTATGCCTCAAAGGTAGATGCCGTAATGGGTGAACACGGCAGGTTATCTAAGGATGCGTTGGACATTGTAAGAACTATGGATGAGAATGCGACAAAGAACATAATAAATATCATAGATTCCGGAATAGAAAGTGGAAAGCAAAATAAGGAAATTTTACTGTTATTAAATGCATTAAAGGACAGTGTTATCCGGTTTTATGGATATAAAAAGGTATTATCATTATATGAAATGCCAATATATGAGGAGGAAGAAAAAGGATTATCAGAGTTATTAGGAGATCTTGATCGGCTGGTTGGTTTAAAAACTGTAAAAGAAAAAGTAAATGACCTTATAGCCTATCAAAAGGTTCAGAAGTTACGAAAAGAAAATAACCTTTATACAGCAAAGGGGACGCTTCATTTAGCTTTTATGGGAAATCCAGGTACGGGAAAAACAACTGTAGCAAGAATTGTAGGAAGAGTATACAAACAAATCGGTTTATTGTCAAAAGGACATTTTGTAGAAGTATCAAGAACTGATTTGATTGCTGGTTATCAGGGGCAGACTGCATTGAAAGTTAAGAAGGTTATCGAAAAGGCAAAAGGCGGAGTTCTTTTTATTGATGAGGCTTATAGTATTACAGAGAACGATCACTCTGATTCATATGGCCGGGAGTGTTTGACTGAACTGACGAAAGCTTTGGAAGATTATAGGGATGATTTAGTGGTTATCGTTGCAGGATATACGGAGCCGATGAATAAATTTTTTGAATCAAATCCAGGTCTGAAATCCAGGTTTAATACGTTCATAGAATTTGAAGATTATTCAGTAGAGGAATTAGAAACTATTCTTGCCAGAATGTGCGTTGAAAATGATTATATGCTTGCTGATGAGACCAAAGAAGCAATCAAGGAATACTTGTCTGAAGTGGTAAGCAAGAAGGATAACAATTTTGCAAATGGGCGGATGGTAAGAAATCTTTATGACGACTTGGTAATGAACCATGCCAGAAGAATCAGCCGTGTTGAAAGTCCAGATAAAGAACAGTTGTCGTTATTGCTCAAAGAAGATTTTAATTGTTTTCTATCCCTTTAAAATGTTTAGTCAGTGTACGGTCAAATTCGTTAGAATGGATAAAATGGCGATAACGCATTTCCATTTCTCTTTTAGCGGAATGGAGTTCAGATTCCGGCAGGATAGACATTTTGAGGGTGTACTCCTGCAGGAATCCAGGGTCACCTCCAGGCAGCGACAGATCGCTGCAGGAGCATAGCATGGCTTCGATAATATTTTTGGAGCATGTGTCAGGATGTGCCAACAAATGAGTATATTCCAGTTCCCATGGATAGGGATGGTCATGATTAAATATCCCGTCATCATACAGGTAATTGACACAGAGTGCTGTGTCACTGAAATCAGATGTCAAGCCGGCCTTTTTGATTTTTCTGCTTTCTTCGTCACCGATGGCAATCACGCCATATCGGCCGTTGTGTAAGTTTCTTACAATATCTCCTGACCGAAATGGAGATGGAAGGGAAATATATTGTTGTTCAAAACGGGATTTCAATTTATCGAAGTCCCATCTGGATTTGTATTCATATGTGCATAGAGATGTCATTTTCCCGAGAGAGTTGAATTTAGCGTAACTAAGTTCAGGAGCGTCACAACGGTCTTCGTCCATGGTCGGGGAGTTCCCCTTTTTGTACAACTTGTATTTCGTAATATAATAATATGGGCTGAGTTCGTTCTGTGGGATGTTCTTTATATATTTTTCCGCCCAGTCTGCCGCATTCCAAAAAGAAGAAAAAAACAGGTGATCATCTTTGTCATCGCATTCATCATATAGTTGAACTTCGTAAAAAATATCGTCGGAATCCGTGGCGAATTTTTGAAAAACTTTTTCATCCTCATCGAGCCGTTCAGAAATCTGTTGGCGTAGTGTTGTGTCAGATGTCTGTTCCATGAGATTTCTCAAAGCGGCATTTTTTGAATCCAGATCATATATATCGTTGTCGTGGCATCGCATATTCCCGGCATTATAAATGATAGTAGCTTTTTCTGAATCTGTGAACTTGATGTTTTTATCTTGAATGTATTTGCAAAGTGTTTTTGATGGTATAAGAGTAAGCACTTATATTCTCCCTGATTTCTGCAGTTGCCGTGTCAAAAGAAGCTGCCAATTAAAAATATTGTTTTAATTTGTCATGTCAGATCCCCATTGATCGATCGCATCGTATCCTTTTTGTACCCATTCATCATAGGCATTTCGGATAGAATCTGTTAATCCGATTGTATAATAATGAGACTGTACCGTGCGGTCTACGCCCTCGCCTGCCTCTTGTTCATTATCATAATAGTATACTTTGATATCAGGAGAAATTTCATAGGGACCATTGTCTGATACATGAATATTGACATTATAAATCTTATATTTAAGATTTCCTTCTCCAAGATCACAAATGGTAACTCCCTGTTCTGTAATCCGGTCTCGATCATATTCACTCAATTCCAAATCGCTTGTGTTTCCCAGATCTTTGCGTAATGAGGTCTCTGCCTGATTATAAATTTCCTTATATAGAGAATTTTCCTGGCTATAATTGTTCCATAGGCTATAAACGATAAACAGGCCAAGTATTCCACCGATTATTTCAAATAATTTATAAAGAGCTTTTTCGCCTTTTGTCTCGTTTTCCTTTTTTCCTATTGTCTGGGTCTGATCTTCATTCGTTGTCATTGCTTTTTGTCCTCCTCTTACTGATTTTTAGTGTTCTATCGACTATTTTTCGATGTATTTTGATATATTAAGTATATCAGGAGAGATGGACAGATTCTGTCTATTGTAATAACAAATTAAAACGAATGGTAATGTGGAATGAAACAATTTTTGCATTGCTTCATTATTCGCACTATTTCGTCGTGCGGTATGCCCGGCAGGAATCGAACCTACAACTAGCCCTTAGGAGGACTGCGATGTAGGTTTTCTGTGGTGGCATAACATGGTGCGGAATGTTGTTAAATACTTGATTTTTCGGGGATTGGAAGCGATTTGTCTTGCGGAATGATTTGTGTGTTCTTGGGTGGGAATGCTTGATTTGGTGGGGTGGTGTTAGAAAAGTGTTAGAAACCAAACATTTTGCGGATTTCTCCATCTGAAGGTTCGGTTTTATCTTGTAAAATGAAAATGGGTGTTGATTTTGAGAATAGCGTGAAATATACTATTCTTTGTATCCAAGAAAATCCCATAACATTGTTGGAGAAAAGATAAGTGGTTTTTCTAAATTAGCTTCCAAAAAATCTTTGTCTCCGGTTAAGATTAAGTCAACATGATGATATAAAGCGTCACTTAAGACAGGGACATCTTTTTCGTCTCTTACCACGCCCAGTCTTTGTGTAGTGCTTTCACAAAAAGATAAATTAAGCGAGCGATATAAAATATATATCTTATTAGCTTTTTCAGACCATTTTATGTGAAGTTTGTCCTTAAATTCTTGATTTACATAATCGGTAACAAGAAGTTCGTGTTCTGACTGCATTAATTTGTCCAATAATTTTCCAGTTTTTCCACCAAAAATCAGTGCTGAAATTAGCACATTTGTGTCAAGCATTATTTTCATAAGCCCATGCGTTCCCTTCTAAATGCAGCCATGTCACGTATCATGCTATCCTCTGAATCCCATCCTTTATCTTCTGAAAACATAGATTGGATTTCCGAGAGTATTTTACTGCTCTGATTCATTTTTTCGGTTTTTCGTTTGTTTGAAAGGAATTGGATGAAATCTATAACGGTATTGTAGTCTTGCTCTTCTAATGTATCTAAAAGTTCATTAACAATAATTGATTTTGGTGCCATGAGAATACCTCCTTCTTCTTTTTTATTAATAGTATACCATTTCTCTATAAAAGAATAAAGAAAAATATTTGGTCTATCACTTCCCAATAGTGGTTATTTGACAATATAAGGTTTGGACTTCCCTTTGCCTGAACCTTATATTTAGTGTTTTGCATTGCTTCATTATTCGCGAGTACTCCCAGCGGAATTGAACCTGCAACTAGCCATTAGGAGGACTGTGGTGTGGGTTTTCTGTGGTGCCATAACATGGTGCGGAATGTTGTTAAATGCCGAAATTTTTGGGGCTCGGGAGCGATTTATTTTTTAAGGTGATTTGTGCATATAGGGGTGGGAATGCTTGATTTGGTGGGGTGGTGTTAGAAAAGCGATATTAGTTGCTTAATATTTTTTGGCATTTTTTTGTAGAATAGCTTTATCTCGATTGGTCAAATACTACCACTCCCTCATTAAGGATATTGTTAAATAAGGTGGAATCTTCAATTTTTCCTGATAGAAGGTCAATTTCGCATCCAAAGCATTCCTCAAGGTCTAAAATCATACCGGATAGCTCCAGAAGACTGTGGAGTTCTCCTTTATCCTCTATATAAAAATCCAGGTCGCTTTCTGAATCCGCTGTACCTCTGGAATATGAACCAAATAACAAAATTTTGTTCACACCATATTCTGCAGCAATGGGGGCTAATCTTTCTTTGATTTCATCCAGAGAAAATATTGTGTTTGTCATAAAAGGGACTCCCTTCTTTAAGTGTTAGAAACCGAACATTTTGCGGATTTCATCGTCCGAAGGTTCAGGTTCTTCTTTTTCATATTTCTCAGCAGTATAATCGCCATTTCCTCCATGATCAAACTGTTCAAGAAAGCGTAGCGTACCTGTCACACCAAAAGATTCTACTAAAACATTTAAATCTATCAAAACAAATCACTCGCTTTCATTAAACAACTCCATACGTTCTCTTCTAAATACCGCCATATCGTTTATCATGTTCATAACAGTATACTTCGGTTTAGCTGTTTTTGTATAAAATGGGATTTTTCATCCTCTGACAATTCGATTACTTTAACACCTTTTTTGGGGCATATTTCATCGGCCCGCGTAAATCAAGTTTTATATCTGGGCATTGACTAAGTAAAATAGGACCTTGTGTAGTTTTTAAACTATCCTTATATCTCTTCATTAGTCCATTCATAATCATACACCTTCATAATTTCTAATGCATTTATAAAGTCATCAGATGATTTCAGAGCTTGTCTTTGCGAAACCTATATTGTTTTTCGCATAAGAGAGAATTAGGGGATTAATTCCGTAATCCCATATGAGTATTGGTAAAAGCGACTAATACATATTCAAATCTTTTTGTTGCATATCTGAAACTCCAGTTAAGGCTTGTATATCTTCTATGAGCCAATCTGTATTCTCGTGATAGAAACACTGTTCCTTGCGTTTTTTAAATATTCGATGAGGCTTTCCCCCTTCTTTGGTGTATGAGTTATCATATATATGGCATACATCACACAAAGGAAGGACTCTATGAATATTGTCCAAAGATCCATCATATCGACTTATTATTTTATTGATAGGAACATCGTGTCCGCCACTTTCTACACGCAATTTTACTCTTGTGACATTGATAAGAGGATCTACGGTAATGATATAGTAACAACGAATAAAATATCCAGCTTCTTTACATTTTTGGATAAAGTCCACATTGTAGTGAGAGGATAGGACTGTTTCAAAACAAAAATCATTATGGTCTTCTAACTGCTGATTTTTTTGCCTTAATGAAATTTCCAAAGCTTCCATATCAGAGCAATGCAAAAACTTTTTAATTTCATCTTGGTTGATATATGTTGCAAAGGATGGACGCAATACATCGGTAATCGTACTTTTTCCAGAACCATTTGGACCAGCAAATATAATTAACTCAGGCTTTTTTACGTTCACTATATCTTTTCCGTTCAACTTTTCCCATTACCTCCCTTTTTCCATCGTTGTGAACAGCATACACTTCGCCAGTGTCTTTGTCATATACAGCAATTGGTTTATTCATAATCTTCCGTTTTTCTATATCTAATTGAATTGCTTTTGAAACTCTGCGGTTTGTTTCACGGTCTTCCATTTGAGCTTGTGTCATTGCAAATCACCTCGCTTGGGATTACGTTATTTTTATGTATATTATACCCCGAAAGAGGGGAAAAGTCTATAAAACTTTCTTTGTTGGAATTTCATTTTTTGCACGACTCAATGCCTTCGCAAAATGCCAGTCTTGCGGGGAAAACCCGCCCCGCAAGCCCGCGTGCTTTGCATTATAAAGCAAAAAATCCACAAAAAATTTTGAGTAAACTCAACTTTTTCTGGATTTTTCACTTTGCATTGCTTCATTATTCATACTATTTCGTCGTGCGGTATGCCCGGCAGAGCCGGTCATCCCACGGACTTTCGTCCTATAAGAAAGAGAGAATACAGCAATTTGTGAGCAAGCTCCCAATTACTGTATTCTCCCTTCCTTGCACGACTCAATGTCTTCGCAATGCCAGTCTTGCGGGGAAAACTCGCCCCGCAAGCCCGCGTGCTTCGCACTATATAAAATAAAGTAAGCAACAACTTGTGAGCAAGCTCCCAGTTGTTACTTACTTTATTTTTTGCATTGCTTCATTATTCGCGAGTACTCCCAGCAGGAATCGAACCTGCAACTAGCCCTTAGGAGGGGCTTGTTATATCCATTTAACTATGAGAGCATAGGATAAGGGTAGTAAAACTACCCTTATATTCTAATGAAAAATGACTCGTAAGTCAATCCCAAATTACAGATATTTTTTCAAGGTCGCTGCCTTATCTGTTTTTTCCCATGGGAGATCAAGGTCGCTTCGGCCAAAATGTCCGTAGGCAGCGGTACCTTTGTAGATCGGTCTGCGAAGATCGAGCATCTGTATGATGCCGGCAGGACGAAGATCGAAATTCTCATGGATGATATCTACAAGTTTTTCATCGGCGAGTTTTCCCGTGCCAAAGGTATCAATACGGATGGAAGTAGGAGATGCCACGCCGATCGCATAGGAAAGCTGGATCTCTGCCTTATCACAGAGTCCGGCAGCTACGAGATTTTTTGCGACATACCGTGCTGCGTAAGCGGCGGAGCGGTCTACTTTTGTCGGATCCTTTCCGGAAAATGCACCGCCACCGTGACGGGCCCATCCACCATATGTATCTACAATGATCTTACGTCCGGTAAGGCCGCTGTCTCCGTTTGGCCCGCCGATGACAAACCGTCCGGTCGGGTTAATATATATTTTTGTATCTTTATCAATAAGTTCAGCAGGAAGGATGGGAGAGATCACATGTTTTTTAATATCTTCCTGTATTTGCTCCCAGGTGATGCCTTCACTGTGCTGGCTTGAGATGACCACAGCATCGAGCCGGACCGGTGTTCCGGACTTATCATATTCGACCGTTACCTGTGATTTTCCGTCCGGGCGAAGATATGGTAATGTGCCGTCTTTTCGCACTGTGGCAAGCTGGCGGGTAAGACGGTGAGCCAGATAGATCGGATATGGCATATATTCGTCGGTTTCATTTGTCGCATAACCAAACATCATACCCTGGTCTCCGGCGCCGATGGCATCGAGTTCGGTATCTGTAAGCTTAGACTCTAACGCCTGATCGACTCCAAGGGCAATGTCCGCAGACTGCTTGTCGAGTGCTACCATTACGCCACAGGTAGAAGCGTCAAATCCCTTTGCCGAATCATCGTATCCGATTTTCGTGATGGTATCCCGGATGATGTTTTGGAAGTCCACTTGTGCAGAAGTGGTGATTTCACCCATTACGAGTACAAGCCCGGTAGTGATGGCTGTCTCGCAGGCAACACGGCTCATCGGATCCTGTTCCAATAAAGCATCCAGAATAGAGTCTGAAATCTGGTCGCATATCTTATCCGGATGTCCCTCTGTAACAGATTCAGAGGTAAAAAGTATCTTACTCATATTTGTCCTCCTCGTTCATGATGAATTTACTCCTATCTTTTAGAATACACCTCCGTGAGTGTTTCGTCAAGGAATTGAGAGGTCAAATTCAGAAAAGCGACAATGTCCTCCGGATACTTTTGTACTATATAAAAAAAGTCCTACCCGGCAGCCCGTAAAGTGATCAAGGGTAAAATAAAGTTTATGAGGAGAGCCAAGGGTATACCATAGCTTCTCTTTATAATAAGAAAAACTTACCTCATCTTTCATATCAGAAAAATCTGCATTCAGTTTTAATGTGATCTGAGATTCATCCACCGGAATTTTTGTTCCCACAGTTCCGGGCAGAGTATCGTTATCGGTCATGTTGTGGGAGATGTCTTCCAGGCAGCGTTCCATAGTTATTAGAAAATAGCTTCCGTTTTCTTTTGTGATAGCGATATATGCGTAGCATCCCTGAAAAGCACAGAGCCCGGCGATATCACCATCGTTTAAACCGGAGGCATCAATGTGGACAGAAACCTCTGTAGAGGGTAAAAACATTCGCTGGGTTAAAGTGTTCACAGCTTGTGTAATGTTTGTGGATAACCTGTCTGTAGTGATGGTATAGCTTGTGGATTCCAGTTGATAAAGTGCCGGTGCCGGCAGATGGTTCCATTGCCATTGTTTTTTTAAGGAACCGTTTTCGTCAGTAAGATCATTTGTAAATAAAGGTTCATAAAGGTGTTCCGGGCGCAGGGAGGGAAGATGGATCTCCCTGGGTGCCATACCATTTTCTCCAAATACCGGGAAATCATTTTCAAAGTGGACGGGGACGAGAACCGGAATCCGCCCGACGGCGCCGGTATCCTGAAAAAGAACAGCATACCAATGACCATCCGGTGTATCTACAATCCCACCTTGTGCTACGCCCTGATTGTGATATCCCATGTCGTCATCCAACACATCCCTGCCTTTAAACTCACCAGTCAGGGAATCCGATACGAAACACGCCTGTGTGCGGCGGGCAGTCCCATCATCCGGCCAGTGGATAAAAAAGAGATAATATTTGTCATTGATCCGGTAAATATGAGTTCCCTCATATCCAAGACGCACATTTCCTGTATCTTTTACGAGCATACGGTGTAAACCACCCTCCAGAGGGCGGGTAAGGTCAGAGGTTAATTCCGTAATGTAGATTTCGGTATTTCCATAAACGATATAAACCCTGTCCTCATCAAAAAAAAGGGAGGCGTCGTGATAAAAACCTTCGATTTCCTGCCGGTTCCAGGGGCCCTCGATATCGTTGGTATAAAACAGATATGTTTTGTGGGTGTCATTTGCTACAAAACATACATAAAAGGTTCCGCCATGATACCGGAGGGAAGGTGCCCACATGCCCTGACCATAGATATTTTCTCCATTTTCCAGACGGGCCGGGACGGTGGATTCGAGTACATCATACAAATAATTGATAAGCTCCCAGTTCATAAGGTCATATGAGCGTAAAATGGCACCGCCCGGGAAATAATGCATCGTTGTACTCAGCATATAGTAAGTATCGCCGACGCGTATCACATCCGGATCGGGATAGTCGCATTTGAGAATAGGATTTTTCATAGAAAGCCCCCTTTAGAGCATATCTGCAATTTTGTAGATCAGTTTCTCTGTTTTTTCCCAGCCAAGGCAGGGATCTGTAATAGACTTACCATAAATATGCTCCCCGATCTTCTGGCAGCCGTCTTCGATGTAACTTTCGATCATGAGTCCCTTGACAAGATTCTTTATATCTTTTGAAAAATTGCGGCTCTCCAGAACTTCTTTTGCGATGCGGATCTGCTGGTTGTACTGCTTGGCTGAGTTGTTGTGATTGGTGTCAATGATGACAGCCATGTTTTCCAGATTCCGTTCGCAATAGATCTCGTGAAGGAGAAGCAGATCCTCGTAGTGGTAATTCGGAAGGCTTTTTCCGTGTTTGTTCACGCTTCCGCGCAGG
The DNA here is from genome assembly GCA_021770615.1 of Lachnospiraceae bacterium. The sequence goes on from JAETQR010000008.1 coordinate 21,670, forward strand.
ATCGCATGAGTATAAGGATTGCCCGCTGTCTCCACTTCCTGCTGGCGGTAAATAAAATGATGTCCACACTGGGCGGCCTCGATCGAATTTAACATAACCGTCAGGTAACCGCTTGTCGGGTTTTTCATACCGCAGGGGACAGAAATACCACTGGCGGTGAGGCGGTGTTGCTGGTTTTCTACCGAACGGGCGCCAATCGCCACATAGGAAAGCACGTCAGAAAGGTACTCATAATTTTCAGGGTAAAGCATTTCATCTGCACAGGTCATGCCGGTCTGTTCCACCACGGCGATATGGGTTTTGCGGATGGAGTGGAGCCCTTCGAGCATATCTTCTTTTTTTTCAGGATTTGGCTGGCTGGCCATTCCTTTATAACCCTTTCCGGTCGTCCGTGGTTTATTCGTATATACCCTTGGGACAATAAAGATTTTGTCTTTTACTTTTTCCTGGATCGCGGTCAGACGAAGCGTATAGTCGATCACCGCCTCTTCATTGTCTGCTGAGCAGGGGCCGATGATCAGTGCAAATAAATCACTTTTGCCCGCCAGGATATCTTTCAGGATACGGTCTTTTTCTTCTTTGATCCGGGCGGCCTTTTCTGAAATAGGAAACTGTTTTTTAACCTCCTCCGGATCCGGTAGATTTCTAAGTACCTTCATCATGTATATTCACTCCTTATTATTTAGCGTTGCTGGCACGATGTAATATTCGTTATACTGATAAAAAAATCCGTCCTTATGCTGCATGGTATCATATCAGCCTCAAAAGGACGGTTTTACAGCCTTTAAAATTCACACAAAGTCATTCTAGCACCCGGACAAAAGGATGTCAAGGCAAAAAAGGGTGGGAATCATTTTTAAATTATGTTAAACTATAATTATCTTATTAGATAAAATGAGGGAGTGCAATGGAGAAAAACAATATGTGGTCGGGGAAGGGGAAAAGCAGGAATATATTCATTATTATTGCCATCGTCCCTTTGCTTGCACTTATTTTTATGGTAATACTTTTTGTATATGGGGAGTTGCAGGGGATTCGTTCTACCTATCATATTGAGGATGGAGATATTGATTCTCCCTACAGTATTTTTGATAAGGTCCTGCTCCTGAATTCATACACCCGGTATGATTTTCTGGAACTACAGGACAAAGCAGGACGTGAGCCGGAGGCCTTTCTGCAGCAAAAGTATCTGGAAAAAGAAAATGAGAGTCTGGGGGAGAAGTATTCGTTTCTGGCGGTTATTATCGATAATGAAATCACATATTTTGGAAAGCCGGATTGTCTGGAACGGATCCGGGAAGGGCTTTTAATGGAAGGGGACAGTGTTTCAGAGGAGAATGCCCATTATTACGCAAAGGGGATGAACCGGTATCTGTTTAAAAAGATCTCCATTACATTTCCGGATGGGCGCAGGGGAAGTGTATGTATTGTTACGGATCTGGACGTGAATCTGCCTCATATAACGATCTTTACCGTGGGGCTTATCGTTATGGTCGTTGTCATTTCGGTACTTGTAATTATCGCAATAATCGGTTATGCTTATTATAATATCGTAGTTCCGATCCGGAATCTTCAAATGGCTGTGATCCATATCAGTAAGGGCGACATGGATTATGAGATAAAGGCACAGGGAGAGAATGAATTTACGGAGCTTTATGAAGAGCTTGACAGCATGAGGCTTACATTAAAAGAGTCGATCGACGAGAGAAATAAAGCGGATGCCCTGACAAAGGAAGTCGTAGGAAATATTTCCCACGATCTGAAGACCCCCCTGACAGCTATCAAGGGATATGCAGAGGGGATCCTGGACGGTGTGGCAGGGACGCCGGACCGGATTGAAAAATATGTCAGGACAATACATGCCAAGGCGGTTGATATGGCAGGTTTAGTAGATGAATTGTCTTATTTTACAAAAATCTACCAAAAAGAGGAGACATTTACATTTTCTGAGGTAAATGTGGTCCGTTATTTTGGGGAATGTATAAGCGATATGGCTCTTGATCTGGAGACAAGGGAAATTCAATTATTGTATCAATGTTATGTAAGTGAAGTTACAAAAGTGAAACTGGATGCCGATAAAATAAAGAGAGTTATAACAAATATCATAGGAAATGCGGTCAAATATATTGATCACAGGCACGGTGTCCTGCTCATTAGTATTTCGGAAACAGAAGAAGAGATCACGGTGATGATACGTGACAATGGAAAGGGAATTGAGGAGGATGAACTTCCGTTTATCTTTGACCGTTTTTACCGAACAGACAGTTCCAGAAATTCAAAAACAGGGGGAAGCGGACTGGGGCTTGCTATCGCCAGAAAGATCATGGATGAACATGATGGGAAAATATGGGCGGAAAGTGAAATGGAGAAGGGGACGGCGATATATTTTACAATCCCCAAGGAAGGGAAGGACAGCTAAGGAGGGAGAATATGAACAAAATACTGATTGTGGAAGATGAATTGCCGATCGCTGAGCTTGAGAAAGATTATCTTGAACTCAGTGGATTTGAAGTGGTGATCGAGACAGATGGGAACCGGGGGCTTGAACAGGCGCTGAAAGGGGAGTTTAATCTGGTCATACTGGATCTTATGCTTCCCGGTATGGATGGATTTGAGGTGTGCCGCAGAATCCGTGAGGTCACGGAGATACCGGTTATCATGGTTTCGGCGAAAAAGGAAGATATTGACAAGATCCGTGGACTTGGTTTAGGGGCGAATGATTATATGACAAAGCCATTTAGTCCAAGCGAACTCGTGGCTCGGGTGAAAGCGCATCTGGAGAGGTACAATAAACTTGTGGGAAGCGTTGAGAGACAGGAGAACGAGGTGATAATGACGGGCGGCCTTAAGATTGACCGTACAGCCAGACGTGTCTATGTGGATGGAGTTGAAAAGTCCCTGACGACAAAGGAATTTGACCTGTTATTCTTTCTTGCTAAAAATCCAAACAGGGTATTCTCAAAGGAAGAACTCCTGCAGGAGGTGTGGGAGCTGAGTCCGGTGGGGGCGGATATTGCAACCGTTACGGTACATATCAAAAAAATCCGCGAAAAGATTGAAAAGGATACCCAGAATCCACAGTATATCGAGACGGTATGGGCGGTTGGATACCGCTTTATCGTAAAAGAAAATTTGTAATATTGTATCTGCCTTTTGACAATACTAAATCTTGTCTACTAATGGTATTGTGAAAGGGGAAAAACATATGAGCTACAACAGAAAATGGAAAAGTTTACTGATAATTCTTGGAACTGCCGGAGTGGTATATTTAAGTTTTTATTACCTGCTTCCTCTGGTAGTTCCTTTTGTATTTGCTTTTGTATTTGCAAAAATGATCAAACCAATAGCTGGCAGGCTACATAAGGTCAGCCGCATCAATGAAAAGGTCTGCAGTGTCATTCTTATCGTAGTATTTCTGGGAGCGATCGGATGTTTCCTGTTTTATATCGGATATATCTGTATCGGTCAGATTACGGATATACTGAGAAATGCACCGGCATATATGGGGAATTGTGCCCGTCTGTGCCGACGGGCCTGTACAGGTGTGGATAATTTGCTTGGATTAAGACCCGGGGATACTTTTATCTGGGTGGAGGGGTGTGTTACCAATATGGACAGCCGCATTTCCCAGATATATATTCCAAAGATAACAGGGTATATCCCCGGAATGCTCGTGGCTTTGGGGCAGTGGGGGGCAGGCTTTATCGTTTTTATCATGTCGACGCTTCTGATTTCTTTCGACGGAGAGAGCAGCCGCCGTTACCGTAGCCTGATGCCGTATATTAACCAGCTTAAAGTAACTGGTTTTGCCTATATGAAAGCACAGGGGATCATTATTTTTATCGTGGCGGCTGTGAGTGTGACGGGGTTATTTATAATGGGAAACCCTTATGCGATCCTGATCGGGATCATCATAGGAGTAGTGGATGCTTTTCCGATACTTGGAAGCGGGAGTATTCTTGTGCCATGGGCGGTAGTTGAATTGATCCAGAAGGATTTTTACCAGGCAGCAGTTCTTTTAACTCTTTATGTCATTACCATGCTTATCCGGGAGATACTGGAACCCCGCCTGATGGGCAAAGAAATGGGCTTAAAGCCGCTGTATGTGTTGATGTCAGTTTACGTTGGGATCAAGCTTTTTGGCCTTGGCGGGATCATTCTGGGACCGATCGGGCTTACAATATTGAAAACGGTCAGCCAGTCGGCACGGATTTAGCTCATAGGGTTAGATGCGAAAGATGTGAAAGATGCGAAAATACAGGCATAGTTTAAGGTACTTCTTCATAGAATGATAGAGCATGAAGGAGGGGTATCAAGTGGAGGATAGACAGGATACAGCAATTACCAGATACGAACTGACGGTACGCAAAAAGTACCGTTCCCGTGGTGGGTGGATGCTGGATACCAATATGGGTCCGAAACTGCTGAGGGAGTATGAAAATGTCTGCAGTCATTTTAGCGTGGAAAATGAAATAAAAGCGTTTCTGATCGAAAAAGGCTTTTCCCGTGTGGACAGTGTTGTTCCCAATCAGGAAGGGAAGCTTGTGACGGAACTGGAAACCGGGGAGATGTATGTTCTTTATAACTGGTTTTCCGGGGACGAATGTAATCTGAGGTCTGAGAAATGTCTCGAATCGGCAGGCGGGAATCTGGGCAGGATGCATCAGGCGCTCAGAGGATTTGAGCTGACGGAGAAATCAGAGGATCAGGGGGAGAAGGCGGATACAGGGGAAGAACTTCTTCAGTTGTTCCAAAGACATAACCGGGAACTTAAAAGAGTAAATGGTTATATGAAAAATAAAAAACGTAAAAATGAGTTTGAGATATATGCGATAAATTGTTTCAATGATTACTATGAAAAGGCGTGCGAGGCTGCTGAATTACTTGCTCACTGCAGTTATTACAAAGAATATGGAGCAGACAGGAAAGATATCAGCCATGGGGAGTATAATTATCATAACCTGATCCTGACACCGCAGGGAATGGCAACGACGGGGTTTGAAAAATCCGGGTATGGCGTCCAGCTTCTGGATCTGACTTATTTTATGAGGAAGACGCTGGAAAAAAATAATTGGAGCGAACATGCCGGAGATGCCGTTCTCTCGGGTTACGACCGGGAAAATGCCCTGTCGAAGCAGCAGATCGAATTTATTTATATCATGCTTTTGTACCCGGAGAAGTATTGGAAGCTGATGAACCATTATTATAATAAAAAGAAATCATGGTTGTCGGCGAAAAGTCTTGAAAAACTGGAAGATGTGAGAAACATGGAGAAAAACCGGGAGAAATTCCTTGGCGCTTTTGCCACAAAATATTCATGAAAAAAGTGGAAGTTTTACCAGTATCATGTTATACTGTTAACATAGCCGTGCGAAATCGCCTGGTCGATCAGGCAGCGTCGCCTGGCAGCGAATAAATCCTATGATCAGATGGGAAAAAGGACAGGAGTAAAAACATCGTGAGAGACAAAGCATATCGAATTATGGCATTGGTTCTTGGTGTGTGCCTTATGATCTCCGGCTGTGGGAAATCCGAACGCCGGCCAATGGTTTCCGGCAACCCGAATGCCTCTGTCACCTATGAACCGGGACGGGATTTTGCCGGGGTATTCAAGAAAGCAGATTATGCAAATAAAAAGGTTACGTTTTATAATACATCAGATGAAAAAGAAGAGGAGTATGAATATAGTGGGGGAACTGAGGTTTTGACAAAAAATGGGAAGTCCATTTCGTCAGAATCTCTTGAAGCAGGACAAGTTGTAGATGTTTTTCTGAATAAAGAAACAAAAAAAATTGTAAAAATGCAGTTGTCGGGGGATATTCTTGAGTATGAGAATGTAAAAGACCTCATCGTGGATGTCAATGAAAAGTATATCCAGATCGCGGATGTAAAGTATCGCTATGGAAGTGGTTTTACTGTATTTTCAGATGGGGAGCCACTGGACATACAGGAGATCACAAAGACAGATGAAGTCACCTTCCGGGGTGTAAAGGGGAAGGCGTATTCTCTTGTTGTGACACGGGGCCACGGATATATCAAGCCGAAAAAGTATAAGGACTTCATAGGGGGAACGATGACGGTAGGTGGAGTTATGATTCTTCCGGTCACGGATAACATGCTCGTGCCCGTCCCGGAGGGAACCTATGCGGTTTCCATGAAAAATGGGGATTTTGAGGGGAGCCGGGAAGTGAAGGTCGAGAGGGACAAGCAGTTTGTACTTGACATGTCCATTTTTAAGAGTACGGCGGCAAATACAGGGCAGGTTATCTTTGACATCGAGCCTGTGGGAGCGGAACTTTATGTAAATGGCACGCTTACCGATTATTCAAAACCGGTATCGCTGAAATACGGAAAGCATTCTGTCCGGGTTGTTCTGGATGGTTATACGTCATATGCAGGTGTCATTGATGTCCAGTCTGCTAATCCGACCGTCCATATCAGTCTTGCTGATGAAGAGGCTGAGGTGGAAGATGATGACGGGACAAGTGTCTCGGATGGGGAGTCGGATGACAAGGGGCAGGTATCTGACCAGTATGACAATCTTCACAAGATCACGATCAGTACACCGGCAGGTGCGAGTGTATACATGGATGGAACTTATAAGGGGACAGCCCCCTGCAGTTTTGCCAAAAAGATCGGAACGATTACGATCACGCTGTCGAAGCAGGGATTTACAACGAAAAGTTATACTGTTACGACGATTGACGACAGCAAGGATGTCCAGTGGAGTTTTCCGGATCTGGTAAGTTCGTCGGTCGGGTGATCATTATTTATAAAAATTTTTAAAGGAGGAATTATCATATGGGTTACATGGAAACTTACAAACAGTGGATCGACAATCCCTATTTTGATGAGGAGACAAAAAAAGAGCTGAAAGGGATCGAGGGAAATGAGGCCGAGATCAAGGAGAGGTTTTATGCAGATCTTGAATTCGGAACAGCAGGACTCAGAGGAGTGATCGGTGCGGGGACGAACCGAATGAATATTTATACGGTCAGGAAGGCGACACAGGGATTGGCAAATTACATAATCCGTCAGGAGGGTCAGAAAAAGGGTGTGGCGATCGCCTATGATTCAAGAAGGATGTCACCGGAGTTCGCCGATGAGGCGGCTTGTTGTCTGGCGGCAAACGGGATCAAAGCTTATGTTTTTGAGAGTCTGCGTCCGACGCCGGAACTTTCATTTGCAGTCAGGGAGCTTGGATGTATATCGGGGATCAATATCACAGCCAGCCATAACCCGCCGGAGTATAATGGTTATAAAGTGTACTGGGAGGACGGCGCACAGATCACACCGCCTCATGACAGCGGAATTATGGACGAGGTAAAGGCGGTGACAGATTATGCAACGGTAAAGACGATGACCAGAGCAGAAGCGGAGAAAGCCGGGCTTTATGAGACGATCGGGGCTGCGATCGATGACAGATATATGGAGGAGTTAAAGAAAAATGTTCTTCATCCAAACTGCATCAAAGAAGTGGAGAAGGATCTGAAGATCGTTTATACACCGCTTCATGGTACAGGAAATATACCGGTGCGCCGGGTGTTAAAAGAACTTGGTTTTACAAATGTATTTGTTGTGCCGGAGCAGGAACTTCCTGACGGTGAATTCCCGACGGTGAGTTATCCGAACCCGGAGGCAAGAGAAGCATTTGAACTGGCATTAGAGCTGGCAAAGGAAAAGGATGCGGATCTGGTGTTGGCGACAGACCCGGATGCTGACCGCCTGGGAGTATATGTAAAGGACAGTAAGTCGGGAGAGTATATCTGCCTTACCGGAAATATGTCAGGTTCATTTCTTGCGGACTACGAGATAGGACAGAAACAGGCGCTTGAAGGAACTCTGCCACGTGACGGAATGCTTGTAAAGACGATCGTTACGACAAATCTTGTAGATGCGATCGCAAATTACTATAATATTGATGTGGTGGAATGTCTTACCGGATTTAAATGGATCGGAAAGGAAATACTGAAAACAGAGCTTACGGGGAAGGGAACATATCTCTTTGGTTTTGAAGAAAGTTATGGCTGCCTGATCGGTACACATGCAAGAGATAAGGATGGAATTGTCGCATCGATGGCGTTGTGCGAGGCGGCGGCTTATTATAAAAAGCGTGGGAAGACACTGTGGGATGCCATGATCGATATGTATGAAAAATACGGTTATTATAAAGATGATGTCATTGCCATTACCCATAAGGGGATCGAAGGGCTTGAGAAGATCAAATCCATCATGGATGGTTTGAGGGAAAAGCCACCGGTACGTTTTGGTGATTATGAAGTGATCGCATTCAGAGATTATGAGAAAGACACAGTAAAGAATCTTCGCACCGGGGAGGAAAGTACGACCGGCCTGCCGAAGTCAAACGTACTTTATTTTGAACTGACGGATGATGCATGGATCTGTGTGCGTCCTTCCGGGACAGAGCCGAAGATCAAGATTTATTTCGGGGTTGTGGGAACGGATATGACGGACGCCGAAAAGAAGTCTATGGCACTTGCAGAGATCGTAAAGAAGACGCTCATATAAACAGCGGCTGCCGCTGAAACCCACACGTTAGGTTGAAAGAGAAAGATTAAGGGGTGCAAAAATGATGAATGAAACTTTAAAGGGGTGGATGAATCCGACGCTGATCGAGGAAATGGATAAAGGAGTCCTCAATGCGCCGCAGGATCTGCTGGGAATGCATTATTTTGAGGGGATCCAGATGTTTGTCGTAAGGCGTCCGAAAGCACGGGCTGTGTGGATCACAAATGTCAAGGGAGACAAAGCTTATGAGATGGAGGAGCTGGATGGGGAGCTTGGGCTCTTCGGCCTCGAAATAAAAGCCAAAACAAAGCAGTTAAAGCAATACAGGATACGGATACAGTATAGCAGCGACGACGTCATAGAGATTGCGGATCCGTATAGTTTTGAACCAGTCATAACAGATTTTGACTGCTATATATTTGGCGAGGGGAAAAATTATAAGATATTTGATAAGCTGGGAGCCCATGTGGAGAAAATAAACGGTGTGACCGGTACGAGATTTGCAGTATGGGCGCCGGATGCGAGAAGCGTAAGTGTAGTGGGCGACTTTAATATGTGGGATGGAAGGCTTCATACGATGAGGCTTTTAGGGCCGACGGGAATTTATGAGCTTTTTGTGCCGGGTGTGGCAGAAGGGGCGGTATATAAATATCAGATCACGACCCGGAGCGGAGAACTGCTCTATAAGACCGACCCATATGGCAATTTTGCAGAGCTGCGGCCGGGTAACGCCTCTGTTGTGACGTCTCTGGAGGGGTATTCCTGGGGCGACCGGGCCTATATGGAGGCACATGAGAAAAAGACAAGGGAGATCCGGGAGAGAAATCCGATGAATATCTACGAAGTTCATCTGGGTTCATGGAAAAAGCGGATCGAGGATGATGATAATGGATTTTATTCTTATCCGGAACTGGCACAGATGCTTGGCGACTATCTGGTAGAAATGGAATATACCCATGTGGAACTTATGGGGATTGCAGAATATCCATTTGACGGTTCATGGGGGTATCAGGTGGGATGTTATTATGCGCCGACCAGCAGATACGGGACGCCAAAAGATTTTATGTATTTTGTAGATGCCATGCATGAGCGCGGGATCGAAGTCATCCTTGACTGGGTTCCGGCACATTTTCCGAAGGATGCCCATTGTCTCGGGAATTTCGACGGAAAAGCATTGTATGAGCATCCGGACAGACGCCGTGGTGAGCATCCGGACTGGGGAACCTATATCTTTGACTACGGAAGAAAAGAAGTGCAGAACTTCCTCGTGGCAAATGCCCTGTTCTGGGTGGAAAAATTCCACATTGACGGACTTCGGGTAGATGCCGTGGCATCCATGCTTTACCTTGATTATGGGAAACAGGATGGTGACTGGCTGCCGAATAAAGACGGAGGAAATGAGCATTATGAGGCAATAGAATTTTTGCGTCATTTAAATGCGGTGATGGAAGAGAGTCATCCGGGCGCTTATATCATTGCTGAGGAGTCCACCGCATGGCCGGGAGTTACGGAAGGGACGAAAGGTCGGGGACTTGGCTTTTCTTTTAAATGGAATATGGGATGGATGAATGATTTTCTTGAGTACATGAAGCTTGATCCGTATTTTAAACAGTTCCACCATGACCAGCTCTGTTTCAGCCTGTCGTATCATCTCAGCGAAAAATATATCCTGGTACTTTCCCATGACGAGGTGGTTCATGGAAAATGTTCACTCATCAATAAAATGCCGGGTCTGACCGGAGACAAATATGCGGCGCTTAAGGCGGCGTTTGGATTTATGTATGGTCATCCAGGCAAAAAACTATTGTTTATGGGGCAGGAGTTTGCCCAGCAGCGTGAGTGGAGCGAGATGAGGAGTCTGGACTGGTATCTTCTGGAGGAGGCGCCGCACCGGGGAATCCATGATTTTATCCGGGACTTTAACCATTTATATAAAGAATACAGTGCGTTTTGGTATAATGATAGTGATATCATGGGATTTGAGTGGATGGATTGTGCGCGTCCGGAGACAAGTACCGTAGCATTTGTCAGAAGAGGAAAGACAAAATCAAACCAGCTCCTGTTTCTTTTAAATTTCACACCGGTAGCTCACGAAAAATACAGGGTGAAGGCTCCGTGCAAAGGAAAGTATACAGAGATACTAAACTCAGATGATGAAAAGTACGGCGGACAGGGCCGGATGAATAAAAAGGTGATCACTGCGCAGAAGAAAAAGGCCGCAGGAAAGCCTTCCGGGAAATCGAAGGTGTCCGGGCAGAAGGCAGAGTATGAGATTGAATGTTACCTGCCGCCTCTCTCAGTAGTAGTGTTGAAGTATGATTATAATGAGTAAAAGATATGGGAGGAAATCGGAATGCAGGTAATGAAACCGGGAATCGAGATCATAGATATGGATAATTATGAATCGATCCTGAAGAAAATTGAGAAGATCGGACGGGTGTGTTATAAAAGCGAAGGGAAGATTACGGAGGATTCGGCAGAGAAGTTTATCCGCGGCCTTCTCACAAGACAGCATGAGTCAGTGATCGAGCATGAGTCAGTTACAGTCCGTATGATCTGTGACAGGGGTGTGACCCATGAGATCGTCCGCCACCGGATCGCAAGTTATAGTCAGGAGAGCACCCGTTATTGTAATTATGCAGGGGATAAGTTTGACAACCAGATTTCGGTGATCGATCTTGCCAGTGGATTTGAATATGATCTTTCAAAAGAAAATGACAAGGCGAAATACGATGTCTGGACAAAGGCAATGGAGGAAACGGAAAAAGCTTATTTCCGTTTGTTGGAGCTGGGAGCGACGCCACAGGAGGCGCGCTCTGTACTTCCGAACTCCCTGAAAACAGAGATCGTGGTTACGATGAATCTGCGCTCGTGGAGAAATTTTTTCCGTCTTCGTGTGGATTCGCATGCACATCCGCAGATGCGGGAGGTAGCAAAGCTTGTATATGAGGAATTTCAGGAAAAACTGCCTGTATTTGTGGCAGATCTTGAAATCAATATGTAGAAGGAGATCCTGAAAGTGATGATCGAAAAGACTGAATACGGTATGTCGTCTTCAAATGGCCAGGATACCGTGCATATTATTGAGTGGAAACCGGACGGGGAAGTGCAGGGGATTTTGCAGATTTCTCATGGGATGATCGAGTATATCGGCCGTTACGACCGGTTTGCAAGATTTATGGCCGATAGGGGATTTTTAGTTATTGGCAATGACCATCTGGGGCACGGTGAGACGGCAGCAGAGAAAAATTTCGGGTATTTTGCCCCGAAAGATGGCAGTTATTATGTGGTCCGGGATCTGCACCGTGTCAGCCGTTATATTCGGAAGAAATATCCGGATGTGCCATTTTTTCTTTTGGGACACAGTATGGGTTCTTTTATGGCGAGACGCTATGCCATGATGTATGGCAAAGAACTGGACGGCCTGATCCTTATGGGAACAGGGAGTAAGCCACAGTGGCTTTTGAATACAGGGGTAGTGTTAGCGGACCTGTTTAGTAAATGGAAAGGAGAGCGGGGGCACAGCCGTATTTTAGATAAACTGAGTTTTGCCATGTATAACAGCCACTTTGCGCCGGTGCGCACCCCTTCCGACTGGCTCACAAGGAATGAGGATGAAGTTGACGCATACCGGAATCATAAATACTGTCAGTTTACCTTTACGTTAAATGGATACCGTACTTTATTTGAAGCCATTTCCTATATTCAGAAAAAAGAACATATTCATAAAATCCCCGCAGAATTACCGATCTTATTCGTGTCCGGGGATGAGGATCCGGTAGGAGGTTACGGGAAAGGCGTCAAAGCAGTGGCAAATGCATACCGGAAGGCCGGTATAAAGGATATAACATGCATCCTGTATCCGGGAGCCAGACATGAGCTTTTGAATGAACTGGAGTATGAAAAGACACAGGAAGATCTATGGGAGTGGCTGTGCAGGCATCAGAAAGAGAATGGATAGAAGCTTTTGTTATGTTTCGTTTAGGAGAGAAGGCATATAGTTTTCCAGCACGGAAAAAGGCGCGGGACCTGCAGAAAGGACAAATTTGTGGAAGGCCATTTCGGAATAATCATCAGCCATCTGCTTTTTGGCGCTCTCCTTTAATTTCATAAATTCCATATAGCCGATCGTATATTTCAGATAGGAGCCGGGTTCATCAATGATGTTTGTGCAGAGCGAGCGGGCGGTTTCCTCAGAATAAGTTCCGTTCTGGTTCAGGAATTCCAGGACTTTTGTTTCATCCCATCCATAATAGTGGATCCCGATATCACAGATGCCATAGATGCACAGGGAAATGATCATGTTATTTCGTAAAATGCCGATTTCATCTTTAGAGTATCCCAGATATTTATATGAATAAATTTCAGCATAGGTCGCCCAACCTTCGGTGTATCCGCTGAAATTAAGCGCATAGGATAAGAGAGGATGGTTTTGTTGGCGGTCGTATACATTCTGATACAGATGTCCGGGATATCCTTCATGGGCAAGTGTGGAGGATAGGTCAGAACCGGCAAAGCGGCTGCTGTTATTGATGTATATAACGTTTTCGGTATAGGCGTCGAGGGGTGGTGTCAGATAAAAGGCGGGACTGAGATAATCTTCCAGCGACTCGTCTACATAGGACACAGTAAAATTCACATCAGAAATTTTTGGAAAGTCAGCAGTGATGGCAGAAGACAAAGTAGAAAGAAGTTCTTCCGGCGGGGTGTTTCCTGCGGATTTTGTACTCAGACCGCTAAAAAGAGAAGGATCTTTTTTGGCATAGGCGAGCAGGATTTCTCTGGATTTATTCAGCCGGTCATTTAATATTTCATAGTATTCGTCTACGCTCGTGTCAGAGCCTGTTTCAGTGGCAAATAAATATTTATAATATTCCTTTCCATTTTTATAGGAACAGAGAGAGCCGTTTGATCCACACATCGTGGAAATAACGTTCAGACCGTCGATCAATTTTTGATAAGCGGGAACGATGCAGGTTTTAACAAGTTTTTTGTTTTCTTTCCTGAATTGTTTTGCGGTATCCGCATCGAGAAATGTGCAGGACTGCATTCTTTTTTTGAAAGAGGAGATTAAGATACGGTCTCCTTTTTCCTGCAAAAAGGAAAGACACTGGTCAGCGATCCCGGAAACCGTATTCTGGCAGGGAAGCATATTTTCCTGTGCCTGCAGCTCCATAAATGCGAGAATTGATGTAAAATATTCGGGAATGGAGCGAAGCAGCGAAAAATAATTTTCAATATCGTTTTTTGTATGGAAGGAATATTCGGCAAGCAGTACCGGGAGTTGTGCCTGAAGTCCGGTCACAGGGGACAGAGGCCGGGAAAATAAAATAAAGTCACTTCCCTTTAAATCCATTTCCAGTGTGTAATTAAGAGAGTCATATAAGATCTGCTGTGGGAGGGAAAGAGAGGATTTATCAAATTCCTTTAACGCACACAGGAGATTTTCTGTCTCCGGAGCAGAGCTTTTCAGGGCTTCATAGGAGACCGGAGTAAAGCCGCCGGCATCCGGACTGATACCGTATGTTTCAGGATCAGACAAAGAATAATTGAGCGAAAGGGCATCCGAAGAGATGCTTTCTTTAAAAAGATTGTCAGTAAATTTGGTAAAATCATCGGATTTTGTATTTTCCCGGCTCCTGTTATCTCCGGGAGCCGGGTCAGAAGAAGAGCAGGCCTGAAAGAACAGGCATAAGGACAAAAAGATGGAAAGAAGCAGTTTCCGGGAATTGTGTCTGGAAATGTTCATGTGATTTACCCCTATAGGGAGAGCAATTACTATAATTATATTGAGAAAATATGGATTCATGCCTTATATATAAGGGTTAAGGTGTCAAAAGCCCCTTGTTTTTTAATGTGATGGCAATATGCACAAAAAACAATATCTTCGCAGCCGGATGCACGAGTCATTCCGCAGAGCCCAGGGCGTAGGAATCGTGTTCAGCAGAGGCTTCCACGATTCCCTGAGTCTCCGCTCCATCGTGCATAATGCTGCTCATCTTATTGTTTTGTGTGCATATTGCCAGACCCTTTGATGAAGAAGGGGCTTTTGATACTCGAATTATATAAGGCATAAAAAATTGATATGAAAAACTGGGGTGAAAAATTGGCATGAAAAAAGTGCCAATTTTTTATTGACACTGCTCTACAACTGTGGTAAGATGGAATATACAGTACTGTGGTAAATTAGGGACAGTAGCCCTATGTAAATTCATTATAGCACAGTTCTGTAAAAAAAACAAGGAGTGAAATCATCGATGGAGAAAAACAGAATACGTCCTGTCAGTGTGGGCAAAGGCGTCAGAATGAGTTACTCAAAGCAAAAAGAAGTATTGGAGATGCCGAACCTGATCGCAGTACAGACAGATTCATACAAATGGTTTTTGGAAGAAGGTTTAAATGAAGTTTTTCGTGATATTTCCCCGATTTCCGATTACAATGGTAATCTCAGTCTTGAATTTGTGAGTTTTGAGCTGTGCAAGGATGATGTGAAATATTCCATAGAGGCCTGTAAGGAGCGCGATGCAACTTACGCAGCGCCACTGAAGGTGAAAGTGAGACTTCACAATAAAGAAACAGAAGAAATCAGTGAGCATGATATTTTCATGGGTGATTTACCACTTATGACAGCGACAGGTACGTTCGTTATCAATGGCGCAGAGCGTGTTATCGTCAGCCAGCTGGTTCGTTCCCCGGGTATTTATTATGGGATCGCACACGATAAGATTGGTAAGGAACTGTATTCTTCAACGGTTATTCCAAACCGCGGTGCTTGGCTTGAGTATGAGACGGATTCCAATGATATTTTCTACGTGCGTGTGGACAGGAATAGAAAAGTCCCGATCACGGTACTGATCCGTGCCCTTGGCGTGGGGACCAATCAGGAAATCCTGGATCTGTTCGGTGAAGAGCCAAAGATCATTGCAAGTTTTGCCAAGGATGCTTCTGAGAATTATCAGGATGGTCTTCTTGAACTGTATAAAAAACTCCGTCCGGGTGAGCCTTTGTCTGTAGACAGTGCGGAAAATCTCATAAACAGCATGTTTTTTGATGTGAGACGTTATGACCTGGCAAAGGTGGGACGCTATAAATTTAATAAAAAGCTTGCATTCCGCAACCGCATCACAGGATTTACCCTGGCAGAAGATGTAGTGGATGTGACGACGGGTGAGGTCGTGGCGGAAGCAGGTGAGGTGATTTCAGAAGAGAAAGCGACTGAGATCCAGAATACAGCAGTTCCTTATGTGATGATCGAGACAGAGGAACGTGTTGTAAAAATACTCTCCAATATGATGGTTGATTTACATGCATTTTTACCGAATGCAGATAAAAAGGAATTAGGTGTGACAGAAGAAGTGTATTATCCGCTCTTAAAAGAGATCATGGAGGAATATGCTTCTGATGAGGAAAGATACGAAGCAATCAAAAAGAACATAGCAGATCTGATACCAAAACATATCACCAAAGAGGACATATTTGCTTCGATCAATTATAATATGCATCTGGAGTACGGTGTGGGAAATGATGACGATATCGACCACCTTGGTAATCGTCGTATCCGTGCAGTAGGGGAACTTCTGCAGAACCAGTACCGCATTGGACTGTCCCGTATGGAGCGTGTGGTGCGCGAGAGGATGACCACACAGGATGTGGCGACGATCTCCGCACAGTCACTGATCAATATCAAACCGGTTACAGCCGCAGTAAAAGAGTTTTTCGGAAGTTCGCAGCTGTCACAGTTTATGGATCAGAATAACCCATTGTCAGAGCTGACACATAAAAGACGTCTGTCCGCTCTGGGACCGGGAGGTCTTTCGAGAGACCGTGCCGGATTTGAGGTGCGTGACGTTCACTACTCGCATTACGGAAGAATGTGTCCGATCGAGACGCCCGAGGGTCCGAACATCGGACTGATCAACTCACTTGCTTCCTATGCGAGGATCAATGAATATGGATTTGTAGAGGCGCCATACCGCAAGGTGGATAAGAGCGATCCGGAAAATCCGCGTGTCACGGACGAAGTCGTGTACATGACAGCAGACGAGGAAGACCGTTATCATGTGGCGCAGGCGAATGAGGCGCTCGATGAGGATGGATATTTTGTCCGCAAAAATATTTCAGGACGTTACCGTGAGGAAACTTCTGAATTCCAGAAAAATAAAATTGATTACATGGATGTGTCGCCGAAAATGGTATTTTCTGTGGCTACAGCCATGATCCCGTTCCTTGAGAATGACGACGCAAACCGTGCGCTTATGGGATCGAACATGCAGCGTCAGGCAGTTCCGCTTCTTGTGACAGAAGCTCCGGTAGTCGGAACAGGTATGGAAATGAAAGCGGCAGTCGACTCAGGAAACTGTGTGGTGGCCAGAGAGGCCGGTACGGTAGACCGTGCGGAATCGAACCGCATTGTGATAAAGAAGAAAGACGGAAATTACGACGAGTATAAGCTTGCCAAGTTTGTGCGAAGCAATCAGGGAACCTGTATGAACCAGAGACCGATCATCAAAAAAGGTGATGTAGTCGAGGAGGGACAGGTTATCGCAGACGGACCTTCTACTTCCGGCGGAGAGATCGCACTTGGAAAGAACCCGCTGATCGGTTTCATGACGTGGGAAGGTTATAACTACGAGGATGCGGTTCTTTTGAGCGAGCGGCTCGTACAGGAGGATGTTTATACCTCCGTTCATATCACAGAGTATGAGACAGAAGCGAGAGATACGAAGCTTGGGCCCGAAGAGATCACGAGAGATGTGCCGGGCGTCGGCGATGATGCACTGAAGGATCTGAATGAGCAGGGTATCATCCGTATCGGAGCGGAAGTCCGTGCCGGAGATATTCTTGTCGGAAAGGTTACACCGAAGGGAGAGACGGAACTTACAGCAGAGGAGAGGCTGCTCCGTGCGATCTTCGGGGAGAAGGCAAGAGAGGTAAGAGACACGTCTCTGCGCGTGCCTCATGGTGAGTTTGGTATCGTTGTGGATGCCAAAGTGTTTACGAGAGAGAACGGGGACGAATTGTCACCGGGAGTTAATAAAACAGTGCGGATCTATATCGCACAGAAGAGAAAGATACAGGTCGGGGACAAGATGGCCGGACGTCATGGAAACAAGGGTGTTGTTTCGAGAGTGCTTCCGGTAGAGGATATGCCATTTCTTCCAAATGGACGCCCGCTCGATATCGTTTTGAACCCTCTTGGCGTGCCTTCCCGTATGAATATCGGACAGGTACTCGAGATCCATCTGAGTCTGGCGGCGAAAGCGCTTGGATTTAATGTGGCAACGCCTGTATTTGACGGGGCCAATGAGATCGATATCATGGATACGCTTAAACTCGCAAATGACTATGTAAATACGCCGCTTGATGAGTTTGAGAAAAAGTATAAAGATATACTGGATCCGGAAGTTATGAAATTCCTTCTTGAGAACGAGGAATACCGTAAGGAGTGGGCCGGAGTGCCGATCCGTGAAGACGGTAAGGTTCAGCTTCGTGATGGACGAAGCGGTGAGTTTTTTGACGGAGAGGTCACGATCGGTTTCATGCATTATCTGAAACTCCACCATCTGGTAGATGATAAGATACATGCCCGTTCCACAGGACCATATTCGCTTGTCACACAGCAGCCGCTCGGTGGTAAAGCCCAGTTCGGCGGACAGCGTTTTGGGGAGATGGAGGTATGGGCACTGGAGGCATATGGTGCTGCCTATACTCTTCAGGAGATCCTTACTGTAAAATCCGATGATGTAGTTGGGCGTGTTAAGACCTATGAGGCGATCATAAAAGGAGATAATATCTCCGAGCCGGGAATTCCTGAGTCCTTTAAGGTACTTTTGAAGGAACTGCAGTCCCTGGCACTGGATGTTACCGTTCTGGATGAAAACGGAGACGAGATCCAGATGACAGAATCTGTGGAAGAAGGTACCGTAGAAGATGTATCCGGCCTTATGGAGGGAGACAAATTTGAACTCGAGGAAGAGTCCTTTGAGGATGCCGGATTCAGGGAAGCAGAATTAGAAGACCTGAATGATGACAGCAGTATCGGAGTCGCAGAAGAGTTTTAAGAATTGGAGGAAGGAATATGCCACAGGTAAGTGATGTTATACAGGAAACGTTAACATACGATAAAATAAAGATCAAACTTGCTTCTCCAAGTAAGATCCGTGAGTGGTCCAGAGGAGAGGTAAAGAAACCGGAAACCATTAATTACAGAACTCTGAAACCCGAAAAGGACGGTCTGTTCTGCGAGAAGATCTTCGGTCCGAGCAAGGACTGGGAATGTCATTGTGGTAAGTATAAAAAGGTTCGTTATAAAGGTGTTGTCTGCGACCGCTGCGGCGTCGAGGTTACGAAATCAAGTGTCCGCAGGGAGCGCATGGGTCATATTGAGCTGGCAGCCCCGGTATCCCATATCTGGTATTTTAAAGGAATACCAAGCCGGATGGGACTGATCCTTGATATTTCGCCGAAGGTACTCGAGAAGGTTTTATATTTTGCCGCATATATCGTACTTGAGTCAGATGTCAAGGAGATCCAGGTAAAGCAGGTGCTTTCCGAACAGGAATATCAGAAAGCGAGAGAGGATTTCGGTGATACGTTCCGTGTGGGAATGGGCGCTGAGTCGATCCAGGAGCTTTTGCAGAGAATCGATCTGGAGACAGAGTCGAAGGAATTAAAAGCTGAATTAAAGGCTTCTACCGGGCAGAAACGTGCCCGTATCATAAAGAGACTTGAGGTTGTGGAGGCGTTCAGGGAGTCAGGGAACAAACCGGATTGGATGATCCTGACAGTCATTCCTGTTATTCCGCCGGATCTTCGTCCAATGGTCCAGTTAGACGGTGGACGTTTTGCGACGTCGGATATGAACGATCTTTACCGCCGTATCATTAACCGCAATAACCGTTTGAAACGACTTCTCGAATTAGGTGCGCCGGATATCATCGTGCGCAATGAGAAACGTATGCTTCAGGAGGCTGTGGATGCCCTGATTGACAACGGACGGCGAGGACGTCCGGTCACAGGTCCTGGAAACCGTGCCCTCAAATCTCTTTCGGATATGCTGAAAGGAAAGCAGGGACGTTTCCGTCAGAACCTTCTTGGTAAACGTGTGGATTATTCGGGACGTTCCGTAATCGTCGTAGGGCCGGAACTTAAGATTTACCAGTGCGGTCTTCCGAAAGAAATGGCGATCGAGCTGTTTAAACCGTTTGTTATGAAAGAACTGGTGGCAAATGGTACAGCACACAATATAAAAAATGCAAAGAAAATGGTAGAGAAGCTGGAGCCTGCGGTATGGGATATCCTTGAGCAGGTGATCAAAGAGCATCCGGTCATGTTAAACCGTGCCCCTACACTTCACCGTCTCGGCATTCAGGCATTTGAGCCGACACTCGTTGAGGGTAAAGCGATCAAGCTTCATCCGCTTGTATGTACAGCGTTCAATGCGGACTTCGATGGAGACCAGATGGCGGTACATCTTCCGCTTTCTGTAGAGGCGCAGGCGGAATGCCGGTTCCTCCTGCTCTCACCGAACAACCTTTTGAAACCTTCTGATGGAGGTCCTGTGGCAGTACCTTCACAGGATATGGTGCTTGGTATTTACTACCTGACACAAGAGCGTCCGGGGGCAAAAGGTGAGGGAAAATCCTTCAAGAATATGAATGAGGCACTTATTGCCTATGAAAATAAAGAAATCACTCTCCATGCGAAGATCCGGGTGAGACGTGAAGGCATGAATAAAAACGGAGAGATGGAATCACGTATTATCGAGTCCACTCTTGGCCGTTTCATTTTCAATGAGATCATTACCCAGGATCTTGGGTTTGTAGACCGGGATGATGATGAGAACTTCCTCAAACTGGAGGTTGATTTCCACGTCGGAAAGAAACAGCTTAAACAGATCCTTGAGAAATGTATCAATAACCATGGTGCGACGATGACCGCAGAGACACTGGATGCGATCAAATCGCTTGGTTATAAATTCTCCACAAAGGCGGCCATGACGGTTTCCATATCGGATATGGAGGTGCCGGAGGCGAAGAAGACGATTCTTTCAGATGCCGAGGCAACCGTAGAGGATATTTCCAAAAACTTCCGCCGGGGTCTTCTCACAGAGGAAGAGCGTTATAAAGCTGTTATCGAGACATGGAAAAATGCCGATGATGAGATTACAGATGCATTGTTAAATGGTCTGGATAAATATAATAATATATTCATGATGGCCGATTCCGGAGCCCGTGGTTCCGATAAGCAGATCAAGCAGCTTGCCGGTATGCGTGGTTTGATGGCGGATACATCCGGACGTACGATCGAACTTCCGATCAAGTCGAACTTCCGTGAAGGCCTTGACGTACTGGAGTACTTTATTTCTGCTCATGGTGCCCGTAAGGGTCTTTCGGATACAGCCCTTCGTACAGCTGACTCCGGTTATCTGACGAGACGTCTTGTAGATGTGTCACAGGATCTGATCATCCGTGAGACAGACTGCTGTGAGGGAAAAGATGAAATTCCGGGTATGGAGATCAGTGCATTCACGGATGGAAGAGAGGTCATTGAGACACTCGAAGAGAGAATTACCGGGCGTTATGCCTGTGAAAATATGTATGATGACGAGGGAGATCTTATCGTCAAGGCCAATCATATGATCACGCCGAAACGTGCGGCAAGGATCGTGAACACAAAAGCGATCATTGATGCCGGCGATAAGGCGAAGGTGAAGATCCGTACGATCCTCACCTGTAAATCCCATATCGGTATCTGTGCAAAATGTTATGGTTCCAATATGGCGACAGGTGAGCCGGTACAGGTAGGCGAAGCTGTCGGTATCATTGCAGCGCAGTCGATCGGTGAGCCGGGTACCCAGCTTACGATGCGTACATTCCATACCGGAGGTGTGGCCGGCGATGATATTACACAGGGTCTTCCGCGTGTCGAGGAGCTTTTTGAGGCGAGAAAACCGAAGGGTCTTGCGATTATTTCTGAGTTTGGCGGAAAAGTTACACTCAGGGACACAAAGAAAAAACGCGAAGTTGTTGTTTCAGATGATAAGACAGGACAGACAAAGGCATATCTGATCCCATATGGTTCCCGGATCAAGGTAATGGATGGCCAGGATCTGGAGGCAGGCGATGAGCTTACGGAAGGTAGTGTGAATCCGCACGACATCCTGAAGATCAAAGGTGTGCGTGCTGTTCAGGATTATATGCTCCGGGAGGTTCAGAGGGTGTACCGCCTTCAGGGTGTTGAGATCAACGATAAGCATATCGAAGTGATCGTGCGCCAGATGTTGAAGAAGGTCCGCATTGAGAATAACGGGGATTCGGAATTCCTGCCGGGAACTTTGGTCGATACACTTGAGTTTGACGATAAAGTGGCAGAACTTCAGGAAGAGGGACTGGAAGTGCCGGAAGGGAAACAGATCATTCTCGGTATTACGAAGGCATCACTTGCTACAAATTCCTTCCTCTCTGCGGCATCGTTCCAGGAGACGACAAAGGTTCTTACAGATGCGGCGATCAAAGGAAAGATCGATCCACTGATCGGCCTGAAGGAAAATGTTATTATCGGTAAATTGATTCCGGCCGGAACGGGAATGAAGCGTTATCGCAACATTGGACTCCGTAGTGATCTTGTGGATAGTCTTGAGCCACCGGAACCTGTATTTGAGGAAGAAAATGCTGACGAGGTCAATGAGATCACAGAGCCTGCTGAAGAGGAGGCAGCAATCGCTGATCCGGATGCCATTTTTATGGCTGAGGAAGGAGAGGAAGTCATTCTTGGAATGGAAGAAGATGAACTGATTCCTCTGGATGAGTGACTATAAATATAAGATATAGATTTGCCGGAGTACCCGCAGGGGTGTTCCGGCATTTTGTTACTTGACAGAAATTGCAGAACACAGAAATCAATTTTTGGCGGCAGCAATTTATGGAAAGCTGACAAAGCTTCCCACTGCTGTACAAATGTCACGATTCTTATAAATTGCGGCCGCCAAAAATTGATTGCTATGTTGCAAAACTTTCAAAGTTGCTTTTTTTCATCTGATGTGGTATTCTATACCATGAGCGGTATTCGAAGGAAACTGCATCAGATGATTTTGTGTTATCACTGGGGATTGGACAGATGGGAAGGTGATGACATGGATATAGGCATTATAGGCGCAGGAAAAGTTGGGTGCTCGATCGGAAAATATATGAGAGAGTGCGGACTGCCTGTAGCGGGTTATTTCAGTAAACGTGCAGAGAGCTCGGAAGAGGCCGGGACTTTCACAGGCACAAATGTTTTTCAGAATTTAGAAGATATCATAAAGGCGTGCGATGTGCTTTGTATTACTGTTCCGGATGATGCGGTCGGGGACGTCTGGTCAGAGATACATCGTATTTCAAAGAAATGGTCTGTCGTGCGGCCTTTGGAACATAAAGTCATATGCCATTTCAGTGGCTCATTATCATCTGCTGTATTTTCAGGGATCGACGGCACGGGAGCATCCGGCTGTTCGGTTCATCCGATGTATGCGTTCAGCGACAAATTCACATCTTATCAGCAATTAAATACCGTTATTTTTACGATGGAAGGACAGGAGAAGGCGCTTGGTGTCATGGATGGGTTATTTTCCGGAATGGGAAATCAGGTTCTACGTATCAGCCCGGATAAGAAAGCGCTCTATCATTGCAGTGCGTCTCTTGTGAGTAACTTTATGATCGGTCTCGTCCAGATGGGGCTGGATATGCTTAGACAGTGCGGCATTTCCGGAGAAATGGGTCGGGAACTGTTTGCTCCGCTCATACGGGGTAATGTTGAGGCAATGTTAGATAAAGGATGTGAACAGGCATTGACCGGGCCGATTGAACGGGGCGACTGCCAGACGGTAAAAAAGCATCTGGAAATCCTTGAAAGGGAGTATGGGGAAAGTAGTGCGGAGACAGAGTTGTATCATATACTCGGAAAGCAGGTGCTCTCTCTGGCGGAAACGAAAAATCCGGAGAGGGATTATAATGGAATAAAGTCATTATTAACGACGACAGAATAGGAGATAGAGGACGATGAAAAATACAGTTACGACATTTCAGCAGGCAAAAGAGAATGGTGAGAAACTCACGATGCTGACAGCATATGATTATTCGACAGCTAAATTGATTGATGAGGCCGGGATCAACAGTATCCTCGTGGGAGATTCACTGGGAAATGTGATTCTGGGATATGACGATACGGTATCTGTCACAATGGAAGATATGATCCATCACGGGGCTGCGGTGGCAAGAGGCGTAAAAGATGCGCTGGTTATTATTGATATGCCGTTTATGTCCTACCAGACATCGGTGTATGATGCGCTTGTAAATGCCGGACGTCTGATGAAAGAGGGGCGTGCCGATGCTGTGAAACTGGAGGGGGGGACGGAAGTGGCTCCACAGATCAAGGCGATTGTAGCGGCCGGGATCCCGGTCTGTGCCCATATTGGTTTGACTCCTCAGTCCATCAATGCCTTTGGTGGGTTTAAAGTACAGGGAAAGAGCGAAGAGGCAGCAAGAAAACTTTTGGATGATGCAAAAGCAGTCGAGGCAGCGGGCGCATTTGCAGTCGTCGTGGAAGGCGTGCCGAAAAAACTTGCTGATCTTATTACAGAGCAGCTTACGGTCCCAACGATCGGAATCGGAGCGGGAAATGGCTGTGACGGTCAGGTTCTTGTCTATCAGGACATGCTTGGCATGTTTTCTGATTTCACGCCAAAGTTTGTTAAGAAGTATGCATGCCTTGGGGAAGTGATGAAAGATGCGTTTGCAAATTATATCGAGGAAGTAAAGAGCGGGGCATTTCCGGCGAAGGAACATGAGTATTCGATGGATGACAGCGTGATCGAGAAGTTGTATTGATGCCGGGATAAGTGCGAAACAATTTGTGGCATCTATTGAAAGTCAAAAGTATAGAAACAGATTGGAGAATGAATATGAATATCGCAGAGACAGTACAGGAAGTCAGAGAACAGGTAAAGGCGTGGCGAAAAGAGGGGTTATCCGTCGGACTGGTGCCGACGATGGGGTATCTCCATGAAGGGCATAAAAGCCTGATCGACAAAGCAGTAGAAGACAATGACCGGGTAGTTGTCAGTGTATTTGTTAATCCCATCCAGTTTGGGCCGAGCGAGGATCTGGCAAGTTATCCGAGGGATTTAGACCGGGACGCAAAGCTTTGTGAGGATGCCGGGGCGGATCTTGTATTTCATCCGGCAGATGATGAGATGTATTTCGATGATTTCTGTACGTATGTGGATATGGATGATCTGACGAAAGGACTTTGCGGGAAGACGAGACCGACTCATTTCCGGGGTGTATGCACAGTAGTTTCCAAGCTGTTCCATATCGTGGCGCCGGACCGCGCCTATTTTGGACAGAAGGACGCCCAGCAGCTGGCGGTCATTCGCCGGATGGTGCGGGATCTGAATTTTGATCTGGAAATTATCGGATGCCCAATCGTGCGGGAAGCGGACGGGCTTGCGAAGAGTTCGAGGAATACGTATTTGAATGAGGCAGAGAGAGCGGCGGCGGTTGTTCTCCATAAAGGTTTGAATGCCGGAGAGGAATTGCTGAAGTCAGGAGAGAGGGATGCGGTAAAGATCATAAATACAGTAAGACAAGTCATTGAGCGTGAGCCGTTAGCAAAGATCGATTATGTGGAACTTGTGGACTGGAATACGTTGAAACCGGTGGATACGGTGCAGGCAGAGGTGCTGGTGGCAGTAGCTGTGTATATCGGGAAGACAAGGCTGATCGACAATTTTATCGGGTAGAGGTTTGGAAGAGGAGACAATGGACGATATACGATTTGATTTAGTGCCGGAAGATTTGAATCCCATGCTGTTGTATGCCGGGAAGATTGACCGCACATCAAGTGAAGATAATTATCATACGCATGATTTTCCTGAAATCGGGATCATTCTTGAAGGCAGTGGAACTTATCATTATAATGATGAATTTGTACCGGTGACAGCGGGTGACGTGCTTATTTTTAATCCGGGAGTGGGACATGAGAGTGTGATTTATGCGCCTGAAGAACGCCGGATGGAATTTTTCGTGGGATTTACGAATGTGCAGTTTACCGGAATGAGGAAAAATCATATTGATCTGCGGGATGGGAAAACGATCCTCCATACGCAGGGAAAGACAAGAAGGGCGCTCGTCCGGCTCTGTGAAGAAATGGAGAAAGAGAATCTTGCCCGGAATCCCGGCTGGTATTTTATGCTGAAATCGTCTTTGATACAGTTGCTGCTGACAATCGTCAGAGATCAGATGGAGCCGGCGGAACCGGTCCGGGGAAAGGAATTTGAGTCTACGGATAAGAAATATGTGGCAGAGCAGATTGCCGATTATCTGGAAGAACATTTTGCAGAAAAGATTTCGCTGGATCAGATTGCAGAAAATATGTATCTGAGTCCGTTTTATATATCTAAAATTTTCAAGTCGGAAATCGGGGAATCTCCGATCCACTATCTGATCCGTATAAGAATGGAAAAGGCAAAGGAATTATTGGAAAATAATCCGGCTTTGCCTGTATCGGAGGCAGCAGATCTGGTTGGGTATGAGGATGTATACTATTTTAGTAAATTATTTAAAAAGGCATACGGGGTTTCTCCGTCAAAAGCACGGGAGGGAAGAGGATGACAGCTTTGAAGAAGATTGCAATCGTGGAAGATGACCGGGAAATATGCAGACAGCTGGAAGACTTTCTGGGAAACAACGGATACGAGTGCATCATTGTGACAGAATACAGCGATGTGGCGGGACAGATCACAGAGAGTGGCGCTGATATGGTGCTTTTGGATATCACGCTTCCCGGAGCGGACGGAGCAAATATTCTGCGTATGATCCGAAAATGTTCCGATATTCCGGTTATTATGGTCACGAGTAAAAATACGGAGATGGATGAGGTGATCTGTATGAGTTATGGAGCAGATGATTTTATCGCAAAACCGTATAATCCGGCGATTTTACTTTTGCATATCGAAGCTGTATTTAAAAGGTTATCCTCCCCTGGAAATGAAAATATCATCATGTATGAGGATCTGAGGCTGGATATCGGGCGCGGCAGTCTGGCGATGGATGAGAGGGAGGTAGAACTGACGAAGAATGAGATGAGGATACTGGCTTATCTTATAAAGAACCGGGGACAGACTGTTACCAGAGAGGAGCTCATCAGTTATCTCTGGGATGCGGAGGAATTTGTGGATGATAATACATTGACAGTAAATATAAACCGCGTCCGCAGTAAATTAAAAGAAATCGGCGCCGGGGATATGATCCGGACAAAGAGAGGAATCGGGTATCTGTTAGGATGAAATTAGGTGATTATATCCGTGAGAAATCCGGATGGTTAATATGTATTTTATTTCAATTACTTCTCGTCATCTTGCTTGGAATGGCGATTCAAGTGAATAAGGCATATATTATTTCCGTCGTATTTCTGGAAGTGTTTGTTGTGGTTTTTGCCATAGGTGCAGATTTCCGGAAAAAAAGTATTTTCTACAATGACATGCTGGATAAGCTTGACGGTCTTGATAAAAAATATCTGATCACGGAAATGATAAAAAAACCCGGATTTTTAGAAGGAGATCTTTTTTGTGACGCCATGTATGAGACAAATAAGGCGATGAATGAGCGGGTCGTGGGAATGGAAAGCTCTGTTCAGGAGTTTAAAGAGTATATCGAGATGTGGATCCATGAGATCAAGCTGCCGATTTCTGCGCTGTCTCTTATGAATTATAATAAGCATACCGATTTTCAGGGATACAGGCGGCAGGTGGGAAAGATTTCAAATTATGTGGAACAGATTCTGTATTATACAAGGGCGGATGCACCCCAGAAGGATTTTCTGATCAAAAAATGTCATGTGGAACAACTGGTGAATTCTGTCCTTCAGGCCAATAAAGATCTGCTGATCGGAGAGAAATTTACGATTGAGAAAGAAAATACCGATGTTTTTATTATGTCAGATGCAAAATGGCTGCAGTTTATGCTGGGGCAGATCGTGAGTAACAGTATAAAATACAGGGGGAATAAACCGGGGTATCTGAAATTTTCTGCCACAGAGGATAAAGAATGTGTGATGCTTTCGGTAGAGGATCATGGAATCGGGGTAAAGGCCGGGGATTTAGAGAGAGTATTTGAGAAAACGTTTACCGGTGAAAACGGTAGAAAAATGCCATCATCGACAGGGATGGGGCTTTATATATGCCGAAAGATGTGCCGGAAAATCGGGCATGAGATATGGATGGAATCGGAAGAAGGAAAATTTACCAGGGTGGTGCTTCGGTTTGGCAAGGATAATTATCTGATCCGGTGATAAAAATGGGATCGGACATACAGCCAGGGAGGGATATTTATGGCAAACAATAAGGTGCTGATCGTAGAAGATGAGATTTCAATCGCAAAGATGATATCCATGAACCTCAGGGTGGCAGGATATGATATCACGATGTTTCATGATGGCAGGGAGGCGGCGGAAGCGCTCCGGAAGGAGCACGCATATGATATTGCCCTGCTTGATGTCATGCTTCCCGGGATGGATGGTTTTGCGCTGTTTGAAGTCGTGAAATCTTATGAGATCCCGGCGATCTTTCTGACTGCCAAAGATGATATCGGTTCGAAAGTACAGGGGCTTCAGGGCGGGGCGGAAGATTATATCGTAAAACCTTTTGAGATGCTGGAACTTATGGTACGGATGGAGAAGGTACTTGATCGGAATAAAAAACTTGGAGATGTTCTCCATGTATTGGACATTGAGATCAATCTGGCAGAGCATACCGTCAGAAAAAACGGGGAAGAAATTTTGCTAAAGCCGATGGAATTTGATCTGTTGTGTGTGCTGGCGAGAAATAAGAACATCGCAATCTCCAGAGAAGAGCTTTTACGCCGGGTATGGGGAGTTGACTATGTCGGCGAGACGAGGACGGTGGATGTGCATATCGGACAGCTCCGCAAAAAGCTCTCTTTAAATGATAAGATAAAAACGGTTTCCAAGATGGGTTACAGGCTGGAGGAATGAAGAGATGCGGATCAAGACCAAAATGATTTTGATATGTTGTATCAGCGTACTATTTTCATCGGCTGTCTGTAGTGTGGTTGTTTATAGTCTGGTAAAAAACAGTTCTCTTAACGCAGCCGAAGCACAGGGGCTTAAAAATGCTTTGGTTGAGTTTTCAGACATAGAAGAGCGCATTGGGACATTATATGCGGGGAAGACAAATATCATTGATGAAGAAGTGATGAAATACATTTTGAAAGAGCAGAATGATGAGATGCTGGTCTGCTTTTCCGAAAGAGGTACGGAAGGGGAGGAAATTTTTAATTCCACGGTCTTTGAACAAAAAGATTTTGAACGGCTGAGTTACCATCCGGTGGAAGGAATCGTGACGGAAGTGGCACAAATGAAGTGGGAGGGAAAACATTTTTTGGTGTACTGCCAGACCGGACACTATGGCAGCTTTGTGTTTTACAGACTTGAAGATGTCAGCTATGTGTGGGAACGTATGAGACTTTTGGGGCTGGGGCTTGTAATTTTGACTTGTGTCATCACGATGTTCGTCTGTTTTATGCTTTTTGTCATAATAAACAGGGTACTGTATCCTCTGCAAAAATTAAATGCCGGAGCAAAGCAGATTGCCAGAGGGCAGTATGATGAGAGGATCGCGGTAATGAGGAAGGATGAGATCGGAGAATTGAGCGATAATTTTAACCAGATGGCAGAGGCGGTGCAGCACCGGACAGATCAACTGAAGGAGGCGGAGTGGAAACGAACTTTGTTTATGGGGGACTTAACACATGAGCTGAAGACGCCGATGACTGCGATTTCCGGTTATGCCAGGACGCTTATGACGGTGAAGCTTTCTGAGGAGGATAAGGAAGAAGCGCTTTCTTATATTTATGAGGAGAGCTGTCGATTGGAGAGGCTCTCCCAGAAGATGATGAATCTGCTGCTTTTGGAGGATAAGGAGCAGATCAAGCGGGTAGAGGTGCCGGCTAAGACATTGTTTCATAATGCGTCGGAGGCGTGCAGCCACAGTCTGGCGGAGGACGGGATTTTTCTGGAATGCCGGGAGGCGGGAGAGAACTTTCTTGTAGATGCGGATCTTTTTACGGAGGTGCTGATCAATCTGATCGACAACGCCAGAAAAGCAAGTAGAGAGGGAGGGCGGATCATCCTGTCTGCGTCTCCGGGTGTTATAGAGGTCAGGGATTTTGGAACCGGTATACCAGAGGAGGAGACAAAAAAGATTCTGGAACCTTTTTATATGATTGATAAGTCGAGGAGCAGAAAAAGCGGCGGTGCCGGCCTCGGGCTTGCGATCACGGCGATGATATTAAAGAAGCATGATTGCGAATTGCAGATCGAGAGCAGGGTGGGAGAGGGAACGAGGATGATTTTACAATTTGTTTAAAAAGCGATGAATACTTGGTGCAAACGTCCATGTTATGATACAGATAACATGGACGTTTATTTATAGTGATGCTGGTGGAAGCATCATGGAAAGAAAGGACAGGAGGAATCCGATATGCGAAAAAGAAGAAGGATGGCGCTGGTGCTATCATGGTTTATTGCTCTTATGCTGGCGGGTTGTGCTGATAATCCGGAGAGGTCAGTTGTCAAAGAAAAAAATATGGATAAAATGCTAGGGGAAGCTGCGGCGGGGAATGGGGAGGAGTCGTATGATGAGGTAAAAGAAGAGGTAAAAAAATATGAAACTTATCAGACCCGCATCGAGGATAAGAATCTGAAAGTTGTGGCAGAGGTAGATGCAAAGGTAGAGATTCCGGAAGTAGAGAAGCTTTCCGTTTACCGGGTGAGTGCGAAAAAGATCGATCAGAAATTTCTGGATCGTTTCCGGGAGACGCTGACACCGGAGGTACCTTATTACGAAGGAAGAAAAAAGAATGCCAGGACAAAATCCGTGGTTGCCAAAGAACTGAAGCAAATGGAGAAAGAACTGGAAACGGAAAAAAAGTCAGCAGATCAGGAATACCTGGAGGAATATGAGGGACGGATCGCAGATCTGAAAGAAGAGTATAAAAGCGCACCGGAGGTTTCACGGCTCACAGATTACCCATCAGACCAGAAGATCCAAAGTATCCGGAAGCTATATGATAGCGACCCGAAGGATACGTTTTTTGAGTGGCTGCATGAACTGCATGGCGACGGGGAGATGTTTTATGGGGTAAGTGACGGAAGTAGTGGAGAATATCATACGCTGTATATGCAAAATTCAGCAAATTATGGGAATTGCCTGCGATATGAATGCAGTAAAAATGATTGTGAGTCTCCTACGATTTTGTATCATGCAGATGTCGAGAATGACATTTCGTATATGCTTCCATGGAAGGAAGAGGAAGAGCCGGATTTTTCAAAAACCGGGATTGAGATGGAAGAAGGAATATCACTGCAGCGTGCGGATAACGAACCGCTTACACTGAGTGAGGCGGAAGCGGAGGAGCAGGTAAATACGCTTCTTAGCCAGCTTGGATTGAAGGATTATGCGTGTTATGAAAAGGGGAAATACTCGCAGTTAGTAGGGAACCGTGCTGGGAAGAAAGATATGATATACCGTGATGTCTACCGGTTTTTATACCTGAGAAAGCTGGACGGGGTTTTTGTAAATAATCAGGCAGGGTTTAAACTGACCGACGAGTGGCGGGGAAATAGTTATGTGAAAAAGATGTGGGGAAGTGAGGCGATCGCAGTAACCGTAAACGATAATGGAATTGCAGACTTTTTTTATCTGTCCCCTCTTTCTGTCGATGAGACTGTGGTGAAAAAGAGCCATATCAAATCGTTTGATGAGATCAAGCAGACATTTGAGAAAATGGTGGTGATCAAAAATACGCCGGAAGACAAAGAGGACGGAACGGTGGCGATAAAGGTGACAGATGTAAGGCTCGTTTATACAAGGATCAGTGAGAAGGACAGTTTTGATACGGGGCTTGTAGTCCCTGTGTGGGATTTTGAGGGGACGATCACGGATGAATTTGGACAGGAAGAAACAGGCAATATTCTTTCGATTAATGCGATTGACGGGTCTGTGATCGATCAGAGACTGGGCTATTGATATGAATAGTTTCGAGACAGATTTAAAACGTGCATTTGGCAGTGTGAATTTTATCGCGGGATTATTGACAGCATGTATCATTCTCAGGTTGTCCGGTGCAGGATCGGAGATGTTTCGGATCAGTGTCCCCGTTCTGGCGTCCCTGCCCTATTCGACGGCATGGCTTGGGGATTATCAGAGTGGCTATATCAAAGAATATCTGCCGCGCTGTGGAAGAACATCTTATATATTGGGAAAGTTTTTGTCCTGTGGTATAAGTGGTGGAGTTCTGCTTACGGCGGCCTGCGTTCTTTGTGTGCGGGAAAGTGAGAGTGACGGGGAAGTGACAGTGAGGTTTCTTCTTATATTTATTTCCGGTATGCTGTGGGCAGTCGTGTCGGCGACGCTTGCTGCTGCCTCAAATAACCGGTGTGTTGCCTATGGTGGTGGTTTTGTCCTGTTTTATGTGCTCGTCATATTATACCAGCGTTATTTCAAGACATTGTACTGCCTGTATCCGGTAGAATGGTATGCGCCGGAGCATACGTGGGTATTCGGGGACACAGGGATCGTACTGATGCTTGCGGGCATGATCTTGTTAGTCGGCATTCTTTATTACGAAGTACTTAGGAGGTGTATGGAGCGTGTATAAGATCCGGCAGGTTTTTTGCATCGCCAGGGAAGATTTTCGGAAATGGCACAGGAATCCGCAGATTGTGTTATGTTTTCTGCTTGCCTTTATCTTTTGCTTTTTATTGTCGGATAAAGTGATGCAGTTTGCACAGACACACGGGACTTATTTGCAGGGCATGGAGGCCTTTATATGGACGTTTGGTGATTCCCAGTCAGTACTTGCTATTTCGATTCTTTTGCTCCTTCTCTTCTCCAACATGCCGGTTCTTTCCAATGAGGTTCCGTATTTTATGGTGAGGACGGACAGAAGGGTATGGATGTTTGGGCAGATTTTGTATTTGATCTCGGCGACATTTTGTTTTATGCTTTTTATCCTTGTCGCTACGGTTTTTTTGTCGGCGGGCAGGGCATATCCGGCAAACCTCTGGAGTGATACGGCGGCGATCTTAGGTTATTCAGGAAATGGGGAAAAACTGGCCATACCGGCGTTTGTGAAGGTACTGGAACTGACAGACCCCTATCATTGTACCCTGCATATTTTCCTTTTGATAACAGGCTATGCGGTGACGATGGCAGGTATTATTTTATTCCTGAACCTCTGCAGGCGTAATGGAGGAATGGCAGGGGGCGTTATCTTTACGGCATTCGGTATTTTGATGAATCCGGATATTGTGGCAGACTGGTTTGGAATATCCATAGAGAGAATGCGTTTTGCCAATATTTTGAGTGGATGGATCTCGCCTCTTAATCACGCCACCTATTATATGCACAGTTTTGGCTATGATAATCTGCCCAAGCTGTGGCAGTCTTATTTATTTTTCTTTGTCGTGAGTGCAGCGCTTTTTGCAGGATCCCTTATAAAAATAAAAAACTATCCGTTTCAGTTCACCGGTACGGATTTGAAAATGGGAGGATTTTGAGAATGGAGAAAATGAAGGGGATTGAAGTGAGACATGTTTATAAATCGTTTGGGAGGGAAGAGGTGCTTAAGGATATCAGCTTTTCGATTCCGCCCGGAAGCATTTATGGCGTGGTCGGAAATAATGGCAGTGGGAAGACAGTACTTATGAAATGTATATGTGGTTTTATGAAATGTGACAGAGGAGTTATTTTTGTAAATGGACAAAAGGTGGGAAGGGAGGTGGATTTTCCAGACCGGCTCGGTGTGATCATAGAGACGCCCGGCTTTATTCCGAATCTGTCAGGATATAAAAATTTAAAAATTCTTGCCTCTTTGAAAGGACGGATCGGAAAATGGGAAATTCAGGAGACAATGAGAAAGGTGGGATTGAGACCGGAACTGAAAAAGCCGGTGGCAAAATATTCTCTTGGAATGAGACAGAGACTGGGGATCGCCCAGGCGATCATGGAAGATCCGGATGTACTTGTTCTGGATGAGCCCCTTAACGGGCTGGATAAATACGGGGTCGTGGAAATACGGGAACTGCTTCAGGGGCTGAAAGCAGCGGGCAAATCAATTTTGCTCGCCAGCCATAATGCAAAAGATATCGAAGTGTTGTGTGACCATGTAAAAGATTTAACGTTGGAAAGGGAATGAAGAGGATGAGACGATTGAAATGGAAAAGGGGAATGGCAATTTTGTGCCTTGTGGCAGGACTCATTTTGCAGGCAGGCCCGGATGGTTTTTGTGCAGGTTCTGCCGAACAGGGGAAGGAAGCAGTGGCGGGGCAGGACGAATTGTCAGAGGACGGGAAACAGGGAGCATCCGACGGCGGAGGTACAGGATTTGCCATTGACAGCCAGAATGTGTATGAGGGAATGGAAAAATCGTGGTCTCAGGGATATGTTCCGAAGATTGAAAAGAGGAAAGCGGTCGTGGTGCTTCCGCTGCAGGCAAAACGTAAATTGTCCGGGAACCAGATCACGGCATCCCTTTCTTTGGGGGAATCGGAACATCTGCCATTTGTGCAAAAAAATTATGAGAAAATAGTTTCGTATGGATACCATAAGACAAAAAAGGGGGGTGCATTGTCAGGATGCTGGCTTGTTGTGTTTCACCTGGAGTTAGAGGAGGAGCGCTATAACGGAGATTACCCTGTGACCGTGTCTGTTCATGCCCGGGACGAGGAGGGCGGTGAGATTTATCAGGAGTTTACTGTACATGTCACCATTACGAATGGCGTGGGAAAACAGGATCTGTCAGATGGCAGTGGGGGATTTGCCATTGATAACCAGAGGATATATAAAGGAATGGAGAAACCATATTCCAGAGGGTATGTTCCGGTGATCCGGGGAGATCGGGCAGTTATCGTGCTTCCGTTACAGGCAAAGCGTAAGTTGTCCGGAAACCGGATGGCAGTTTCCCTTTCTTTTGGAGAATCAGAGCACTCACCATTTGTGCAAAAAAATTATGAAAAGGAAGTAAAATTTAAATATCATAAGACCGGGAAAAATGGAAAAAGGACAGGGGGTTATCTGGTCACTTTCCCGGTGAAATTAAAAAAGAAGCGTTATAATGGAAATTATCCTGTGACGTTATCTGTCTGTGCAGAGGATAAAGATGGGAATGAACTCCATCAGGATTTTACGGTATACGTCGTTATCAAGGATGGAAAGAAGGCCGGTGCGGATGCCGGGGGTGGCGAAGGGAAGCAGGCTCAGTTTGCTCCCAGGGTTATGATCGAATCCTGCCGGTTTTCTGAAAAAAAGATCTTGTGCGGACAAAAATTTACTGCAAAACTTACGCTGAGAAATACAAGTAAGACAGATCCTGTAAAAAATATGCTCGTGACTGTCGTGCCGGATGAGAATATAGAGCTGTGCGGGGAAACAGGCAGCGCGTATGTGGAGGAGCTGGGAAGTGGAGGAAGCTGTGAATTGTCATTTGTATTTCGTGTAAAAGCGGCAGCGCCCTGTGGACAGTACAGTGTCGGAATTACGATGGATTATGCGGATGGCAGGGGAACTTCTTATACGTTAGAAGATGCGGTGAAAGTGTCAGCAGAGCAACAGACAAAGATTGAGATCGCCCCGCACTGTGTGCCAAAGGAAATACAAATGGGAGAGACGGTGGATCTGCAGACACAGGTGATGAATCTGGGAAAGGGAAAGCTTTATAATGTCCGTGCCATGCTGGAAGCGGATGGACTGTCACCTTCCGGACTGGCGTTTATCGGGGATATTGAAGCCGGGACATCGATGACGGGCAGCATGGAATTTACCGCAGAAGGGCTTTCGGGAGAGTTCTTATATGGCACAACGCAGGGAAAGATAACCTTTTATTATGAGGATGAGGCGGGGAAAGAGATGACACAGGAACAACGTTTTGAAACATCGATCGTGTCTCCGCTAAAAGAAGAGAAAACGAACCGGCAGACAGACGATACCGGACAATGGTGGGTGATCATGACGGTTATTGCGGTACTCCTCATTTTGGCAGCAGTCATAGTTGTTGTGAGAAGGTTACGACAGGATAAGACAGGAGAAGCAGAAGAGAATGAAAAATAAGATCCGGTATTTTTTAAAACTCAGAAAACAAAATGATGTGGTGAAATGGATCTGTATCTTTGTGTTGTCAGGAGCCGCATTTTTGATCAGTGCGGCGTGTCATATAAGGGCGATCTACCGTTATGTAAATACTCCGGCAGAATATGTATTGGCCGGAGAGAGTGTGATATCGCAAAGGCGGGTAGATGAATTATGGAAGAGTAAGGATGTGGCCATGGTGAGCCGGCAGCTGGAGGTTCCGGTATCCATATCCTGTCAGGGAGCAGTGGCGGACATAACGGCTACGGTGCTTTCCGAAGAATATATTGAGGGAATGTGTGGAGCGGAAGCTTTAGCCGGAACGAAAAAGATCTATATGAATGAAACCGCCTTTCGGGAATTACAGTTTACGTTATCGGAGAATCATGTGGATATACAGAGCGTGGGACAGACAGATGACGTTCCGGAATACGATATCCGTTATTTTATGGCAGAGGCCACGAAGGATCCGGAGGGAGAGGAGGCGACCAGGCCGGATTATAAAACAGCGAAGCTTATCGTGCAGAAGACAGGGCAGCAGGGAGAGGAGTGTGCTGTTTTTATGGCGGGGACAGACAGCTGGCTTTTAAAGGAGGCCTGCAGCCTGCGGGTGCAGTTTACAAAACATGATCTGGATGGACTTCATGTCGACTGGCTAAAGAAGCTGGGATATGTGATCGAGAATGAGGAGATGGTAGTTGCGGAGGAGTATGAGATACAGCAGGAGCTGCTTCATGTCCGGTATGGGCTGCTTTGTTTTGCAATCTGCCTGGCGGCAGTGTTTGTGTTAGCACGGAAATCAATTTGGGACGGCCACAATTTATGAGAATCGTGACATTTGTACAGTAGCGGGAATATTTTCTGATCTGGACCCGCTTGCGCTGAATAAACATGTAGCGGTACAAAGGCTGCAAGGTGCCCAAATCGCACCTTATACGCAGCCTAAGGACCGACACGTTTATACGGTCCTTATCAGAAAATATTCCCGCTACTGTACGAAGCTTTATCAGCTTTCCATAAATTGTGGCCGCCCCAAATTGATTTCTGTGTTGTGTTAAGGACATTTATTGTGCGAGGGAGGGGGATATTTAATGAGAATAAAAAAGCGACGGAAGAGTATCGTGATGGTGATGGTCTGGTGTCTGATGCTTGGCAATATTTCCGGCTGCGGAGTTGGCAGCCGGGGAGACTATCTGGCAGAGACAAACCAGACGGAAAAAGAACATGCGGATAAGATGATGCAGTCGGTACTGGATGCATTGGAGGCAGGGGATGCAGAGGGATTAAAGAAGTTATTTTCCACCTATGCCCAGGAACATGCGTATGATCTGGATGGGAAAATAGAAGAATTAATGGAGTTTTATCCCGGTTGTGATGGCGGATATGAAGGGAATGTAAGAAGCCACAAAACGACGGACCAAGGCGAGACCGTATATGTGATAATGCCTAAGTATACGGTGAAGAACGGGGAAGAGTCATATCAGCTCAGGCTTACGATATATGTTGAGAATAGTGTGGAGGATGAAAAGATTGGTCTGTACATGATACAGGTGATGACAGAGGAGGATAAGCCGGATGGATTTAAGTGGAAGGATGAAGAAGACGAGCCCGGGATCTATGTATTAGAGTAGTAGAGGGATTTTTGACTTAATACTGTTCTGTACATTTATCTTTGATTATGCTATACTAAAGAGCAGATCAGAAGGATAATTATATAATTCGTGGAGGGGATTTGTATGGAACTGAATGTATTAAAGAATGTAGAGAGAAAAAAGAATCTGCTGATGTTTATTGTAAACGTATCGGTTCCAATTGCAGCATTGCTTTTTGTGATGTTGTTCCTAAACGGAACGGTCAGGGATGTCAGTGTGTTGCTTGTGTCATTGGCTGGTGTGATGATACGGCTGTTTGAAGTAAAATTAGGGAAGTTTGCAAAATATCTTTATGTGTCTATTATACCTTTATTGGGAGCAGTTGTAATTGCAGTAGGAGCAGACGGGAAATTTGCTGCCATGACGCAAGCATATTTTTTTGTATTGCTGCTTTCGATTGGTTATTATGATATATCAGTAATAAAGGTAAATGCAGTTGTTACACTCATTTCTAATATTATGGGCATGATAATTTTTCCAAATGCATTTTTACAAATGCATAGCTGGATTATCTGGATTTTTATAGGGATTGTATATATTCTGGCGGTGGTTGGAGCTATTATGACAGCAAGGGAGACCTATGAACTGTTTGCGAAAGTGGAAGATAAAGAACAGGAATTAAGGGGGGTTGTTGACAATGTAAAAAATGCATTTGAGAAGCTTGGAGAATCTTCGGATAATATTTGCACTTCTTTAAATTCTTTTGAAACAATTTCGGAAACGATTACGAAATCGATCGGAGAAATTTCGGAACAAGCAGAGCAACAGAGAACGGAAGTAAATGGAAGTGTAGATATATGTGACAAGTTAAATGGGAAGATTCTTAGTTCAGAAACATGTTTACATAAAACGGTGGATAATATTAATCATTTGAAAGAAAAAAATGATGAGGGAATGGTAGCTATTTCAGAATTATCTTTAAAATTTGGTGAAAATATCAAATCGACACAAGCGGTTTCTGAAGAAATTAAAGCGTTGTCTGAAAAATCTGCTTTAATTGGGCAGATTATAGAAAGTATTCATGAGATTGCCCAGCAGACAAATTTACTTGCCTTGAACGCAGCTATTGAAGCGGCCAGAGCAGGAGAAGCAGGAAAAGGATTTGCGGTTGTTGCAGATGAGATTAATCAGCTTTCGGTGGAAACGACAGAGGCTACAGGAAAAGTGGATTCTATCTTGAAGGATATTGTTAGCACGATTGTTCGTACAAGTGAAATTATGGGAAGTACGGATGAGATTGTGAAGGTTTCAAATGAAAGATTGGAGGATACGGTAAAGATTTTCGAAACAATGCTACACTCTTCAGAAGAAGTAATACAAGTTACACACCATTTGGAAAGGGAACTGAATAGTATCATAGATATGAAAGAAATGTTACTTGGTTCCATGGAACATTTAGAGCAAATGTCTGAAAAATCTTCCCAGACTACTACTGAAATTACCACATCTGTTGGAGAGCAGATGACTGGAATTGAAGATATTGTAAGAACACTGGAAAGTGTGCAGAAAAATGTTGAAAATGGAGCAGAGGGACTGAAAAGCGTACTGGAAAACGAAGGTGAGTAACACAATGTCATTTAGTTTAACAGAATAATTGCAGATAACAAGTGAGAATATTTTCAAGGAAATTAATGAGAAGGGCGTTCCTGTTGTACAGGGATGCCCTTTTTAACGCATGCTTTTCTTTCGTTCCGAAAGGAATTTCTGAAAAAACAGGCTGCAAATTAACATACAATTAACACACATGTACTTTTGGAATTAACATGAAAGGCATTATATTTTGCTTATACAAAAAATTCAAAGGAGTGTGTTAAACATGAAAAAATTGATTACGATTGTAGCAGCGATTGCTCTTATAGCGGGAGTGTTAACAGGATGTGGCGCAAAAAATACGAAGAGCAACGACACAGGTAGCAAGAACACGGACAGTTCACAGGTGGTTGCCACAGACGGTTCTACCTCTATGGAAAAAGTCATCGGATTTTTGAGTGAAGCTTATATGGAAGAACACAGCGATATAAAGGTTACTTATAATCCAACGGGATCCAGTTCCGGCATACAGGCGGTAGCTGAAGGCAGATGTGATATCGGGTTGGCAAGCCGTGATCTGAAGGAAGAGGAAACGGCAGATCTGCAGGGGACGGTAGTTGCGATTGATGGGATTGGAATTGTGGTTAACCCTGACAATCCGGTAACCGACCTGACGATCGAGCAGATCGGAAAGATTTACACGGGTAAGATTACGAACTGGAAGGAAGTTGGAGGCAGTGATGCACCGATCGTCTGCATCGGACGCGAGGCGGCCTCTGGCACAAGGGATGGTTTTGAGGAAGTGACAGATACAAAGGATCAATGCCAGTATTCCCAGGAACTTACATCCACAGGAGACGTAGTGCAGACGGTGTCCGGGAATCCGAACGCCATTGGTTATGCGTCGGTTGCTTCTGCAAATGATACGGTAAAGATGGTCAGTGTAGAAGGGGTTACTCCGACAACAGAGACGATCCAGTCCGGGGAATACAAAGTTCAAAGAAATTTTGTACTTGTAACCAAAAAGGACACCGCCCTTTCCAAAACGGCACAGGAGTTTTTTGACTTTGCTACAAGCTCACAGGCAGACAGCCTTATCGCGGAAGCAGGTGCGGTACCGGTAAAACGTTAGAAACGGGGAATATTATGGAAAAGATAAAAAAGACAGCAAAATGGCTTGAAAAGACAATGAACCTGTTGTTTCTGGTGTGCGGTCTGATGACGATATTATTTGTCATACTGATTACGGTCTTTCTTGTGATAAGCGGGATTCCGGCAATACAAAATATAGGTATGATAGATTTCCTGTTTGGGAAGGTTTGGGCATCTACTGCCGCAGAGCCTTCCTATGGTATCCTTCCTTTTATCCTGACCTCTGTGTATGGAACCTGTGGGGCAATTCTCATAGGGGTTCCGGTAGGACTTTTATGCGCTGTTTTTCTGGCAAAAATGTCTCCGGGGAAAACAGGCAGCATTGTGAGAAATGTGGTAGATCTGCTTGCCGGAATCCCTTCTGTCGTTTATGGACTTGTAGGGATGATCATCATTGTTCCATGTGTAAGGGAAATATTTCATCTCCCGGATGGTGCGAATCTGCTTTCTGCAATCCTCGTCCTTGCTGTTATGATCCTTCCCTCGGTTATCTCCGTATCAGAAACAGCGATAAGAGCAGTTCCGAAAGAATATGAGGAAGCATCTCTTGCACTGGGAGCAACGAAGACGGAAACGGTATTCAAGGTAGTTGTCCCGGCTGCAAAAAGCGGAATTGTTACCGCTATTGTATTGGGGATCGGAAGATCGGTCGGGGAGGCGATGGCAGTCATGATGGTAGCAGGAAATGTTGCCAATATGCCGACCCTTTTCGGAAGCGTCCGGTTTCTGACTACGGCAGTCGCCAGTGAGATGTCCTATTCTTCCGGTTTACAGAGGCAGGCATTGTTTTCCATTGCCCTTGTACTGTTTCTTTTTATTATGGCGATCAACCTGATGCTGAATTTGATCATAAAAAGGAGGGAAAGAAATGACTGATACAATATCGAAAACAAGAAAGATCAGAGATGGCATTTTAAATTTATTGATGTTTTTGTCTGCTGCGTTGATCTGTGGTCTTTTACTCGGGTTGATCGGATATATTCTGTATCGCGGGATCCCTCACATATCGTGGACGCTTGTTTCCACAAAACCAAGTCTTTTGAGAGGAACTGTCGGCATCCTTCCTAATATTTTAAATACGTTATACATTATTTTAATGACCCTTCTGATTGTACTGCCATTGGGTGTAGGAGCCGCTATTTATCTGAATGAATATGCAAAAAACAAAAAATTTGTAAGGATGATCGAATTGGCAACGGAAACTCTTGCCGGGATACCATCCATTATATATGGCCTGGTGGGTATGTTAGTGTTTGTGCAGTTTTTCTCTTTCGGAACAAGCCTGGTGGCTGGAGCGCTGACTTTAGTGATCATGACGCTTCCGACGATTATCCGTACCACACAGGAAAGCCTGAAAACTGTGCCAATGGCATACCGGGAGGGGGCGCTTGGATTAGGTGCGGGAAAATGGTATATGATCCGCACGGTCGTCCTTCCCTGCGTGATTGATGGGATCGTAACGGGATGTATCTTATCGGTCGGCAGGGTGGTGGGCGAAAGTGCTGCGCTTCTTTTTACGGCGGGAATGGCAAATGAGCTGCTGTCTCTGCCGGAGGCCCTGCAGTCAGGAAATGCAGGCTCTACCCTGACGGTTGCCCTGTATATGTATGCAAAGGAACGCGGGCAGTTTGACATTGCGTTTGCAGTTGCTGCGATATTGCTTGTGCTTACATTTCTGATCAATATGTCAGCAAAGGCCGCTGCAGTAAAATTGAAACAGAAACGAGGTTAGAATATGGAGAATATTATCACGACAAAAGCTTTGAATTTATGGTATGGCGCAAGCCATGCCCTGAAAAATATCAATATGCAGATTCCCGAGAAAGAAATTACTGCGCTGATCGGCCCCTCCGGCTGCGGAAAATCCACTTATCTGAAAACATTGAACCGAATGAATGATCTGGTAGAAAACTGCAGGATTGAAGGGGAGATCACACTTTCCGGCGTTGATATTTACCAGGGGATTGATGTAAACATATTAAGGAAACGTGTCGGTATGGTTTTTCAGAAACCGAATCCATTTCCAATGAGCATCTACGATAACATTGCCTATGGCCCGAGGATCCACGGGATAAGATCAAGGGTAAAACTGGACGAGATCGTGGAGCGCTCCCTGATGCAGGCGGCAATTTGGGATGAGTGCAAAGACCGGCTGAAAAAAAGTGCGTTGGGGCTAAGCGGGGGACAACAGCAGAGGCTCTGTATTGCAAGGGCGCTGGCGGTTGAACCGGAGGTTCTTCTGATGGATGAACCCACGTCTGCCCTTGACCCGATTTCCACTTCAAAGATCGAAGACCTGGCAATCGAATTAAAAGAAAAATATACGATTATCATGGTTACACACAATATGCAGCAGGCGGTGCGGATCGCGGATAAGACAGCGTTTTTTCTATTGGGTGAGGTGGTAGAGTTTGATGATACGGGGAGCATGTTTTCGCAACCATCTGATAAGAGAACAGAGGATTATATCACAGGGAGGTTTGGATAATGCGGAATAAATTTGACAGACAATTATCACAGCTTAATACGGAACTGGTAATGATGGGAGCGTTGTGCGAGGATGCGATCCGGAATGCCGTGAAATATCTTACAGATAATGATGAAGGCAGTAAAAACGCATGCTTGGATGCTGACAGGCAGATCGATAAAAAGGAGCGTGATATTGAAACTCTCTGTATCAAATTGATCCTGCAGCAGCAGCCTGTGGCAAAAGACCTGCGGATCGTTTCAGCAGCCCTGAAAATGATATCCGATATGGAGCGTATCGGGGATCAGGCATCCGATATTGTGGAAATAGCTCCCTATGTAGCGAAAAAGAGAACTCTTGGCGAAACGCATATCAGGGAAATGGCAGAGGCAACTATTAAAATGGTATCGGAAAGTATCGAATCTTTTGTAAAAATGAATCTGGATATTGCAGGTCTTGTTATTGAACATGATGATGTGGTAGATGGATTATTTGACAAGGTAAAGCAGGAATTGATAAAATCGATTACAGAAGGGCACAGTGATGCGGAGGCGTTGATGGATCTGCTTATGATCGCAAAATATTTTGAGCGGATTGGCGACCATGCGGAAAATATCGCGGAGTGGGTTATCTATTCCGTGACTGGAGAGCATCGGAAACGCTCCGGACATAAGGAGGAAGAATAGAATGATTTATCTTGTTGAGGATGATGACAATATTAGAAAACTGGTATGTTATGCTTTGTCAAAAGAAGGATTTGACGTGCAAGGATATTTTTCGCCAAAAGAATTTTGGCAGGGGATGGATAAAGAACTGCCGGAGTTGATCTTACTGGATATCATGCTGCCGGGGGAAGATGGATTGTCGGTTCTTGATAAATTGAAAAAACATGCTGAGACCGAGCATATTCCTGTTATTATGCTTACGGCAAAGGGAAGCGAATTTGATAAAGTGACAGGACTGGATATGGGAGCAGATGATTATGTGGTGAAGCCTTTTGGGACAATGGAACTGATGTCAAGGGTGAGGGCGGTACTCCGCCGTTTTGAAAAAACACAGAATCAAAGAATTTATGAGCTTGGTGGATTGTATGTAGATCCGCAAAAACACATCATTACCGTATCAGGAGAAGAGGTATCGCTTTCTTATAAAGAATATCTTCTGCTCATGGTTTTATTAGAGGCGGAAGGCAATGTGGTGGAGCGAGACAGACTGCTTTGCAGTGTATGGGGAGAATATTACACGGAATCAAGGACGTTAGACGTCCATATCCGAAAACTGCGTATAAAACTTGGCGATGCAGGAAAAATGATACAGACGGTAAAAGGGATTGGTTATAAGTTGGGGGGTGCGGTGAATGAGTAAAAAAATCTTCCGTTCTTCAATGCTTACCGTGTTTCTTGTGTTGATCGCTACGATTGCACTGATCATGGGGGTTTTGTTTCGTTTCTTTGAAAAACAGATACAGACGGAGCTGGCGAACGAAGCGGGATTTCTTGCCCGGGCTGTTGAAAATGAGGGGGCAGGGTATTTTGATGGCTTTGACAGCACGAATAACAGAGTAACGTTGATCGACCAGAATGGAACGGTGCTGTTTGACAGCGAGGCGGATGCCCGGACACTTGACAATCATGCGGACAGGGAAGAAATCAAGGCTGCGATGGAAGAAGGGAAAGGAACGAGTATACGGTATTCTACAACGCTGACGGAAAAAACCGTGAATTATGCCCTGCGGCTTTCAGATGGCTGTATTTTGCGGGTTTCCACGGAACAGTACACGGTGATAACTATTTTGCTTGGGATGGTCCAGCCTGTTCTGGTTATTATGCTTGTTGCCCTGATCCTGACGATGGTATTTTCCTCAAGGGTATCGAAAGCCATCATAGAACCGATCAACAGACTGGATTTGGAGGTTCCGGAGAATAATGATGCGTATGA
Organism: Lachnospiraceae bacterium; assembly: GCA_021770615.1. The sequence continues at coordinate 66,122 of JAETQR010000008.1, forward strand.
GGAGCTGACGCCGCTGCTCAGAAAAATTGCAGACCAGAAGCAGACGATCGAGGAACAGCTTTCGGATGCCCATAAAAAACAAAGGGAATTTAGTCTGATCACGGAAAATATGAGTGAAGGTTTTCTGGTAATAGATCAGGATGCAAATCTTCTGACTTATAATTCTTCTGCATTAAAGCTGCTTGACATTACGCCGCCCGCCGACAGAAGCGTGCTTATGTTCTGCCGGGCCAAAGAATTCCGCGATGTCATATCCGATGTGCTGGCTGGGAAGCGGGCAGAGAGTATTATGGTACGGGAGGAACGCAGTTACAGTCTGCTTGCCAATCCGGTTTTTGAGGAAGAGGCAGTGATCGGAGCTGTTATTGTTATTCTGGATGTTACGGAAAGTGAAAAAAGGGATACGCTGCGAAGGGAATTTACAGCAAATGTTTCCCATGAACTGAAAACGCCCCTGACCTCTATTTCCGGCTTTGCTGAGCTTATGAAAGAGGGGGATGTTTCGGAGGAACATGTCATTGACTTTTCGGAGTCTATTTATGATGAGGCCCAGAGACTTATTACGTTGGTAAATGATATTATTAAACTTTCAGAACTTGATGAACAGAGCATTTCTTTTGAAAGCGAACCGGTGGACCTGTACGAATTATCAAGGAAGGTGATCGACCGCCTAGAAAACGAAGCAGCCAAAAAGAGTATCGCTCTTCATTTGATCGGCGGCAGCGCCGGGATCCGGGGTGTGCGTAAAATTCTGGAGGAAATGCTGTATAATCTCTGCGACAATGCGATTAAATATAATAACGAAGGTGGGACAGTGGATATCATAGTCAACCAGACCGAAGACGGTGTGAATGTGATCGTGAGGGATACCGGGATCGGGATACCGGCGGCACACCAAAACAGAGTATTTGAGCGCTTTTACAGGGTAGATAAGAGCCATTCAAAGAAAGTAGGCGGGACAGGGCTGGGACTTGCTATCGTAAAGCATGGAGCCATGTATCACCATGCAAAGATCAGTATGGAAAGCACTGTGGATGTGGGTACGGAGGTAATGCTTGATTTTCCGGGAATGGAAGTAAAGAAGCGCAGAGGGATTCGGCGCAACCATATAGATTCGTAATGAAAAGGGATGTTCCTGTTGTACGGGAACATCCTTTTTGCGGCAAGAATGTTAGATTTCATTCTGGAATAATACAAATAGTTGTGATAAACTACATATAGTTGCTTCATAAATATTTTGCTTAAATCTATACTGATATCCGAATCCGGAAACATTTATTAATATATATAATAAGTCAGACAAAAAACAAGTAATTAGGAGAGGCCAAAAAGAAAGGGAAGATGGCATGTTTGCAAAGTTGAGAGTAAAGTCAATAAGAAAAATAGCGATTGGGATTTTGAGTATTCTTTTGGTGGTTATTTTTTTGAGTTTGATTTATTTAAAAAATAATGTTGTCTCAGAACCCAAGCAGGATGAAAGGATTAGTAATTTGCTAAAACATACAGAAACACTTACTTTGCTGGAGAAACTATATGGAAAAAACGAAGAACTTGAAATAGTGAATGAAAATGAGGGTATAAAGGTAGAAAAAGGAAAAATAACTGAAGATGAGAAAACAAGATTAAGAAAATTTTTTCGTGATCTGGGATGTGAGAGAATTTTTAGCTTAAAAGAGGGTGATGTAAAGTGTGTCCGGATAATATTTCCCATCATTGCAGCTGGCCAAGGTCGTGTAGGGGGAGCAATCGCACAATACTGTCCTGAAAAGGATAAATATGCTGCTCAGTATGGTGAAGAGATATCAGCACTTGGAAAAGAGTTTAGAGTTAACTGGTACTATGAAGTATATTATTATACTTGATAAGATAACGAAGGTCGGAGAGGGGAAATAAATGAAAGCAAAATAAAAAAATTTAGTATTATTTTTAATCATTGCCATGGTTTTATGTGTATGTGCAAGCTGTGGTAAATATTATGGAAGATAAAGATGATACTGCTGCTTTACATAATGATGATAAGTATTGGCGTGGGAGTGCGAATATGTTCTGCAGCATATAGAATATTTTGAATCATTTGAGTGGAGTTATACAGAGAAGGAAGGGTTAAGATTTTGAAAAAGAAAAATGTTTTCAGATTGTTGATAAGTATAATCTTGATCTGGGTTATTATTTATGGTATATATTCCTGCGCATTTCGGGAAAAAAATTTTTACGGTAAGGTATTGTCGGTGACAGAAATATGTAGCCGTATTAGGTATATTAAAAAGGAAATTACTCCTAAATTGAGTGATAGAAATTACGAAAGGAAGAGTACAGATTCCAGTAATATTAATTTGCTTAAAGATAGTATTGGGGATAGGTCAATCACTTCCTATTATTATGAAATCTATGAGAATGAGAAGGGCACATTAATTGGATTGACATATGAAGTGAATTATAGTATCTTGTGGTTTAAAGTCGAGGTAAAAGGAAAAGAAGGAGATTATCCTATAGAAGACTATAAGATGGCAGTATCTTTTTACAAGCAATTTACTTATGGAAAAATCGATGAAGATAATATATATAAACTGGTAGAGAACAAAAAATCCCAAATAGGAGAGTATCGTATTGATTCAATGAATTATAATGATGTATTTCTTTATGAGGTAAATGAGGATAATAGACAAAGTAATTTTATGATTACAGGACTAGTTAAGCCTTTAAATGAGAGTCCCGAAGATTCGTAGTATTTTCATCCATTTGATTTGGAGGAGGCGGGAATTATTGCCTGCTATATAGAGAGTGAGCTAAGAAGGAAAGGAAGAAAATGAAAAAAAGAATAAGCATACTGGCTATTGTAATATTATTATCTGGGATAGCTTCAACAGTATCTTTTATCCATAACAGAAATATCGAGGAAGATAATACGAATGAGGAATTAAGTATAGATATAAATGATTATATAATCCGATTTGTACAGGATAGTAAAATAGTAAGGGGCGTAGAAAAGGAAATTTGTATTCCGTATATTAAATTTTTAGATGAAAATCGAGAGGAATTGGAGAATCGGATTAATGAAACAATTTATAACACGGCGACAGATTGGATGGATTACAAATTTATTAAGATGAACACAAAGCAGATAGAAACAGAGTTAACATGTCATAATGATAAATATATATCAATATCTTTGAGCTATTATTTAAAGGCAAATAGAAGTAAAATACTTAACAATTATATTGTAGTAGATATTACAAGTGGAAAACGCCTGTTTTTGAAAGATTTTGTTAGTGATGAGAATCAATTGATTTCGAAAATGAAGGAAGGGAACGGAATATATGCAGATACACATGCTTTTACTTTGGAAAAAGATGAGGCAAACAATCAATTAAAAAGTTTACTGTTGGAAGAGCCAGAGGAAGATTTAAGACAAATGCTAATTCAATGTTCTATGGAAGAAAAAAAATTCCCTATTATATATGAAATTGAACAAACGTTGCCAACGCTATTTGAAAAAAGTAGTTTTTATATCGAAGGGGATAGCATTGTAATTGATTATGGAAAATATGATCATACGAAAATACATTTTGAGGGAATGCTTTAGTACATTACGTATGAGTAAGTACGATTCGTTCGCCGTTTTCTTCAGGAGGAGGTTTTTAGTTGAAAGCCACAGAGAGTATAAATAGAATATGGATGAAATCAAGATGGATTTTGCAACTGGTTATTACATGTTTAATAATCGGATTGTTTGTATTGATGCTTAATTACAATAACTTTGTTTTAACAAGATTTTCTTCTCAGTTGTTTGAAATGGATTTGCCAGAGGATATTTACATCATGGAGGAACATAAGGTTAGAGGCAAGTTGAATGGAAATGGGAATGGAATGGATTTTTTTGCCTGTATTTTGGTTAAGACGAAGCGTTTGCAAAAGGAACTTTATGATTATTTGAATAATTATGAATTTGCTCCGGCAAAAGATCATGAGACTGTAGAGACAGAAGTGATAAAGCTGCGGAGTAATCGATTAGAAACAAAGTATGTGGAACATGAGGAAATAGTGTTTGAGACGATACAGAATGAAGTCAATTTTGATGACTATTATGTCTTAATAATATATGATGGTGGATATTCTGCTGATTTTGATATTTTAGGTCATTAGTCATAATTGCATACTATTTGCGGTAAATGAAGATATGTTTGTTGGTGTGATCAATCAGCGGTTTTGCGATGGTACGGAAAGTGCTATTCATAGATAAATGTCAAGTAAGTTCGCCCGTACCGAACTTACTTGACATTTTTGCGGAAAAGTTCGATAATATAAGCGTGGAGGTGGCTGCTATGATAAAGAGGGAATCATATCTTGCTAAGGTGAGAGGATTTTACCATATGGATCTGATCAAGGTCATTACGGGAATCCGTCGCTGTGGAAAATCTGTTCTTTTAACGCAGATCATCGAGGAATTAAAAGAGCAGGGAATAGATGATGGCCAGATCATTTATATTAATTTTGAGGATTATGACTACAATTTTATCCAGTCGGGTACGGATTTACATGAATATATCAAAAAGAAATTAGATAAGGATAAAAAGTATTATCTTTTTTTTGATGAAATACAAATGGTTTCTGATTTTGAACGGGTCATTAATTCTTTCCGTATAAAATTCAATACAAGCATTTTTATCACGGGTTCCAATGGGAAACTATTATCTGGGGAATTGGCTACTTTTTTGTCCGGACGTTGTGTCAGTTTTTATCTTCAGCCCTTTTCCTTTGCCGAGGTGTGTGAAATAAAAGAAATCAAACCGGATGCGGCTACAGAGAAGGATCTGATGGAATATCTGGAGTGGGGTGGTATGCCACAACGTTTTCAGATGCAAGAGGAAGAGCAGATGAAAACATTTTTGCGGGATGTGTATGATACGATTGTATTTCGGGATATTGTACAACGTGGGAAAATTAAAGATATCGAATTATTTGGGCGTATTATTGATTATTTAGTCAACAACCCATCGCAGACATTTTCTGTGTCCGCAATTACAGATTATTTTTTAAGTATCAGCAGGAAGGTATCAAAAGAAACGATATATAATTATTTGGAGCACATCACCTCTTCCCTGATCATGAGAAAAGCATCAAGGTATGATATCAGGGGAAAGAGAATATTGAAGAAAAAGGATAAGTATTACCTAACGGATTTAGGCCTTGGCCGTATACGGAATACCGGGTTCAAGCTGGAAATGGGAGCGCTATTGGAAAATGCAGTATATAATGAATTGGTCCGTCGGGGATATGAGGTTTATGTGGGTAAGACAAGAAAGGGCGAAATTGATTTTGTTGCCATAAAAGAAAATAATAAGGAATACTATCAGGTAGCCTATTATCTGGCTGATCAGTCTGTAATTGACAGGGAATTTAATGCATTTGCAAATATTCCGGATAATTTCCCCAAATATGTAATTTCGATGGATTTGGGAGATTTCTCCCGGGATGGTATTATCCACAAAAACGCAATCCGGTTTTTGCTGGACGATCCCAACCTTACAAAACTGTAACCCTACGTAAGAAACTTCGATGGAAAAATCCTTTCATTTGCGGTATGCTCTCAATTAGTACCAACGAAAGGAGCGATTCAACAATGGATACAATACTAAAATTAGAAAACGTAGAAAAATATTACGGGAATACGTCCAACCTGACAAAGGCGGTCGACCGGATTTCCTTTGAGGTAGAGACCGGGGAATTTGTTGGGATCATGGGGGCAAGCGGCTCGGGAAAAACGACACTTTTAAACTGTATTTCGACGATCGACCGGGTCACGAGCGGAAGGATCTTCGTCGAGGGGAGAGATATCACTGCAGTGAAGGGGAATGCCCTGAACCGTTTCCGCAGGGAGAAACTTGGATTTATCTTTCAGGAATTTAACCTGTTAGATACGCTGACGGCGTATGAAAACATTGCGCTTCCGCTGACGATCCAGAACATGGCGCCGCTGAAGATCGATGCTAAGATCGAGGAGATTTCAGGGATCCTTGGAATCGACAGTGTCATGAAAAAATATCCGTATCAGATGAGCGGCGGGCAGAAGCAGAGAGTAGCAGCGGCGAGGGCGCTTATTACGGATCCGGCGATGGTGCTGGCGGATGAGCCGACGGGGGCTCTGGATTCCAAATCGGCGCGGAGCCTGTTAGAGAGCATGGAGGGGATGAACCAGAATTATAATGCCACTATTCTCATGGTGACACATGATGCGTTTGCGGCGAGCTTTGCCACACGGGTCATCTTTTTAAAGGATGGACAGATCTTTAATGAGGTGAGAAAGGGATCGGATACAAGGAAAGAGTTTTTTGACAAAATAATGGACGTAGTTATGGTGATGGGTGGTGATCTGAATGATCTTTAAACTGGCATTCCGTAATATGAAAAAGAGCATGTCGGATTATGCGGTGTATTTTGTGACGCTGATCATCGGTATCTCTATCTTTTATGTATTTAATGCGATTTCGGATCAGACGGTGATGATAAAAATATTCAAAAATGAATACGACATACTGGATCTGATGAAAAGTACGCTTTCTGTAGCGAGTGTGATCGTGTCGGTGGTATTGGCGTTTTTGATCGTATATGCCAGCAGCTTTCTCATGAAGCGGAGAAAAAAAGAGTTCGGTATTTACATGCTGCTTGGGATGGGGAAGAAAAAAATAGCAGGTGTTCTCATGGCAGAGACGGTGATCATCGGTATCCTTTCACTTGTCGTAGGGATGGGGCTCGGGATCATCCTGTCACAGGGAATGAGCGTGCTTGTGGCGAGCCTGTTTGAGGCAGACATGTCGAAATTTACCTTTGATGTATCAACAGAGGCTTTGGGAAAGACATTATTATATTTTCTTATTATGTATGCATTGGTTCTTATACTGGATGTGTTTGTTGTGGGGAAATCCCGCCTGATCGATCTGTTAAATGCGGAGCGCAAAACAGAGAAAAACAGGGCAAAAAATCCATGGGTCTGCCTGGTTGTGTTTGTAATTGCGGTATCTGTCCTTAGTCACGCTTACTGGATGATGACTGCAAATGCAGAGCAGCTGACAAAAGAAAGCCAGATCGTAGTTCAGATCATAAAAGGGATCATTGCTACCTATTTGATTTTCTGGTCCTTGTCGGGACTTCTGATCTTCCTTGCAAAACTGAGGAAAAGGTCTTATATGAAGGGGATCAATACGTTTACGACGAAAGAGATCAGCAGCCGGGTCAATACAAATGTATTTGCAGGGAGTATCATCTGTCTTCTTTTGTTTATTACGATCTGTATTTTTTCCACCTGTTTTTCAATCAATAAATCCATGAACGATAATCTAAGGACGCTTGTGCCGAGGGATGTCAATTTTTTTGGCTCCTATGATCAGGGACTTTCTTTTGACAGTGAAAAGAAGACGGCTGGCGAGATGATCGAAGAAGCGGGAATAGACGTCAGTATGTTTGAGGATGTGGTAGATATCACTGCCTATGAATATTACAAATGGAATGAAAAGGAGCAGGTGGCCGAAAGTGATAACACGAATGTCTTTGCCAACAGCGGAATCGTATTAAAATTAAGTGATTATAATAAAGTGGCAAAAGCATATGGGCTGAAACAGCAGACACTGGCAGAGGATGAATACATTGTCATATCAAATTATGATTATACACGGGAGCCGTATAACAGGGATTATCTGGGAAAAGGCCATGTGATCCGGCTGGGTGGAAAGGAATACCATCCCAGATATAAGGAGTGCCAGGATGGATACCTGATGATGTCGGCAAACAGTTCAGAACTTGGATTTACGGTAGTTCCTGATGATGTCCCGGCAGATGAAGATCTTCATTTGTGCTGTATGTATTATATTGCTGATTATAATAAAGATCACAGCAAAAGTGTGGAGGAGATCGATAAACTTGTGAACGGAGAGAAATTCCAGAAAAAGTTGCTTGATATGGGTATTGTTGTATCAACCAGGACTGAGATCCAGCAAAGGAGTATTGGACTGACGGCGCTGATCGTCTTTATAGGATTATATCTTGGTATTATCTTTGTCCTTGCAAGCTCCGCACTGCTTTCGCTCAAGGAGTTGTCGCAGGCAGCAGACAGTAAAGGAAAATACCGGATCCTGAGAAAGATCGGAGTGGATGAAAAAATGATCCACCGTTCGCTCTTTCAGCAGAACCTGATCTTTTTTGCCATGCCGCTCCTCCTCGCTGTGATACATTCGATTTTTGGAATCCAGGTATGTATCTATATCATGGAAGTTTTTGGGAAAACGGGTCTGCTTTATTCTATCATTTTTACGGCAACGGTATTGCTGGCAGTTTATAGCATCTATTTTGTGATTACTTACCGTTGCAGCCGGAAAATTATTGATGAATAATAAATACAAACAAATGTTTGATTTTTCCGAACATATGTGTTATACTAATATCAAAACAAATGTTCGGAGGTGGCATAATGGAGCTGACAGCAGACATTTTTTCAAAGCTTGAGATACTTTCCGATGCGGCGAAATATGATGTGGCCTGCACATCCAGCGGGTCGAGCAGGAAGGGAAGAAAAGGAACGATGGGAAATACAGTATCCGGTGGGATCTGCCACTGCTTTTCCGCAGATGGCAGATGTATTTCCCTGTTAAAGATCTTACAGACCAATGAGTGCGTTTATGATTGTAAATATTGTGTGAACCGTCTGTCAAACGATGTACCCCGGGCGTCTTTTTCGCCTGAGGAAATCGCTGAGCTGACGGTTTCTTTTTATCGCAGAAATTATATAGAAGGGTTGTTTTTGAGCTCAGGGATACGGAAAAATCCGGATTTTACGATGGAGCAGATTTATCAGGCGGTATATCTGCTGCGTACAAAATACCGTTTTAACGGATATATCCATGTAAAAGCGATACCGGGGGCGGATCCCCTCTTGATCGAGAAGACGGGGTGGCTTGTAGACCGGATGAGTGCAAATCTGGAGATGCCGACAGCAGAGGGATTGAAAACGCTTGCTCCCCAGAAATCGCGAAAGACGATACTGACGCCGATGCGCCAGATCCAGGTGGGGAGGATGGAGCAGCGTCTGCTCTTGGAAAGCGGTGAAAGAACACGCCATCCTTTCAGGATTGAGGAAAAAGAGGCTGCAGAGCCGTCGGTGGGGAAAAAGCAGCTTCCGGAGCGGACCGGGAATAATTTTTCCCTTCAGGAATTTCATCCTGACGCCAGTTTTGTGCCTGCCGGCCAGAGTACCCAGATGATCGTGGGGGCTTCCGATGAAAGCGACTATGAGATCGTGCACATGGCAGAGGCGATGTACAGGCAGTTTGATCTGAAACGGGTTTTCTATTCCGCATTTATCAATACGACAAAGGATCCGCTTCTTCCGGATGGGAAAGAGGGGCCGCCGCTTTTGCGGGAACATCGTCTGTATCAGGCTGATTTTTTGATGCGTTTCTATCAGTTTAAGGCAGAGGAGATCATTACAGAGGACACCCCGTTTCTGAATGTACAGATCGATCCGAAATGCAACTGGGCGCTGAACCATCTCGAATTTTTCCCCGTGGAGGTTCAGACGGCAGATTATCATACACTTCTCAGGATTCCGGGAGTAGGGGTTAAGTCGGCGAGGAGGATCCTCGCAGCGAGGAGACTCGGGAGCCTTGATTATCCGGCGCTTAAAAAATTTGGCGTAGTTCTCAAGCGGGCGATGTATTTTATTACCTGTGGGGGAAAGACGATGATTCCGCTTAAGTTAAATGAGAGGTTTATCTTAACAAATCTTCTGGGGCTTAGGGAAAGGCTTCCGGTATCGGTGACGGGGGAGACAGTATATGAGCAGATGTCTCTGCTGGATCTGATGCCGCAGGGGCAAAAGGAGGCATGGGGAAATGGATGAAAAATATATTTATCTGTGTGAAGATTCTTTTGAGGGAATATTGACAGCGGTTTATAATGCTTATGAGGACAGGCGTGGCCATGAAAACAATAAAATCCTCATATCAGAGGGAATGTATCATCAGGAATTATTTGCGACATATATTTCTGTTGATACCGATTATGAAAAGGCGGTGAAGGTGGCGCGCACGATGCAGAATAAGGTGTCACAGGAGGTGTATGAATTGATACAGAAGACATCGGTATCTTTTCATGCCGGTAAGGCGGATGCCATCTATCGTGTGATCATCCTTGCCCTGAAGATGGGGAGCAGAGTATTAGATTACCTGACAGAGCCTAATGTACAGTTCCTGATGGAACTTGAGAGACATATTGCCAATGAAATCCAGCATGAGATCCAGTTTCTCCGTTTTGAAGAACTGGCAAATGGTGCGCTGTTTGCGAGGATCAATCCGAAAAATACACTTCTTCCCTATCTGGCAGAGCATTTTTCTGATCGTTTTTCCGGAGAGGACTGGCTGATCGCCGACACCGTACATGGAGGAGTGCTGGTTCATGAAAAAAATAAAGGGTGCAGTCTGGTAAGTGCAGAGGACATAGATTTTGACGCTCTCGAACTTTCTTATTCAGAAGGCGAGGAACTCTGGCAGAAGCTGTGGAAACGATTTGTGGATTCGATTGCGATCAAAGAGCGGATCAATCCGAAACTGCAGATGCAGATGCTGCCGCTCCGTTTCCGTAAATATATGAAAGAACTGCAATAGTTAAAATTGATCTGTGTGCCTGATCCCGTGTTTTAGAAGCGTTGGCGTATTGACATTTACAGGCCCATATGATATTATTAATTTTGTATGGCATTAGTATAATTTCTTATGCCATAAAATTGATTTGTGGCATTTTATTACGATATAAATGTATCAAAAAAGGAGAGGATCATAATGGGTATGCTCGAAGAATTAAAAGAGATGGGAGTAAATACAGAGGAGGCGATAGAGCGTTTTGTTGGGAATGCGGCTCTTTATGAGAAAATGTTGCGTACCTTTCCCAAAATGATCAGGAGTTCAGAGGTGGATCCTGATTTTGATGCGAATGATTACGCAGAAATGATTGAAAAAACCCATGCAATCAAAGGAACCTCGGGAAATCTTTCTCTTACGCCGATCTATAAGGCATATACAGATATCGTAGATCTCTTGAGGAGTGGGAAACCGGAAGAAGCCCGACAGGTATTAAAAGATATTTTGCCTGTTCAGGAAAAGATACTTGAGTGTATCGAAAGAAATAGCTAGTACAGTTTATCCGCTTCAAATAAAGATCACGTTTTATCTATAAGAGAAAAGGATGAGAGATAATGAATAAAAAGATTAAAAACGTTATAAGATTTGGGTTTCTTATTGTAGTGCTTATTTGTATACTGGTGTTTGTCTTCCTTACGGTATTTATGACACAGAAGACAGAGCAATCGGTCGTTGATATCAGTGAGATCTACATGTCAGAGATGAATGTTCAATTACAACAGAAGTTCAAGTCGATCACTGCTCTGCGTCTGACCCAGGTAGAGGGTATGATTCAACGGTCACCATCTGATTCGCTGAAATACGGTACGGAAATGCTGGATGAACTGAAGCTGAATGCAGAGGTAAGAAATTTTTCTTATCTGGGGCTTTATTCAGAGACGGGATTGGCGGAAAAAATCTTAGGGGAAGAATTGGACGTCAATGAATATGACAAGGTAGTGGGAAGCCTGAAAGAAAACGGGACTGCTATTGCGTTGGGGACAGATAGGGCAGGCGGGAAATATCTCCTGCTTGGGAAAACAGTCGACTATCCATTAAAAGACGGGACGAAAAGTTTTGCCCTCATCGCCGGGGTATCAATGGAATATCTGAATAAGGCGTTATATCTGAATGAAGACGATACGATGGCATATTCTCATGTAATTGCGAGCGATGGAAGTTTTGTGATCCGTAATGGGGATGCTTACAGAGAGAGTTATTTTGAACGTCTGCGGGGTATTGTCGGGGGTGTAAATGAAAAAGAAGGTGAACAATATGTGAATGAGCTGAAGGAGGCGATTTCCAAAGGGGAAGAGTATTCTGCCGTTGTCTCTGTAGAGGGGGAGTCGCGTCACATATTTTGTTCGCCGATCTCTGAGAATGTTGACTGGTATTTGGTGACGACTATGACAAGCGGGGTTCTGGATGAGAAGATTGCATCTCTGGATAGGACGCGTATGATAATGATGTTTAGTTCTGCGATCATTATTTTTATTGTGATGATGATTCTCTTTGTTTTGTATTACCGATTGTCGCAGCAGCAGATGAGGGAATTAGAGGAGGCGAGACGGGAAGCATCCCGGGCCAATCTTGCTAAAAGTGAGTTTTTATCCAGTATGAGCCATGATATCCGGACGCCGATGAATGCTATCGTCGGGATGACGGAGATCGCATTGAAAAATAAGAATGACATGGAACGGGTGGAGGATTGTCTGAGAAAAGTAAAATTATCCAGTAAGCACTTGTTAGGACTGATTAACGATGTACTGGATATGTCAAAGATTGAAAGTGGTAAACTCAACCTGAACATAACCCAGATTTCCCTGAGAGAGACGATGGATGATATCGTAAATATCATGCAGCCGCAGGTGAGGGCACGGAATCAGTTTTTTGATATCTTCATCGAGAAGATTCAGTGGGAGGATGTTTATTGTGACAGTGTGCGTTTAAATCAGGTCCTTTTGAACCTCCTGTCCAATGCAGTGAAATTTACACCAGAGCAGGGAAGGGTTGATGTATATCTGTATCAGGAGGCGTCGCCGCGCGGTGAGGATTATGTGAGGAATCATTTCAAGGTAAAAGATAATGGAATTGGAATGACAGAAGAATTCCAGAGGAAGATTTGGGATTCTTTCGCAAGGGAGGAGACGGAGCAGGTACAAAATATCATGGGAACCGGTCTTGGTATGGCTATTACAAAACATATCGTGGATCTCATGGATGGAACCATTGAGTTGAAGAGTGAACTTGGAAAGGGAAGTGAGTTTCATGTCACCTTAGACTTGAGGTGTGCCAAAGTAAAAGAGGAAGATATGATGCTGCCTGCATGGAATATACTTGTTGTGGATGATAATGAGCAGTTATGTCTTAGTGCAGTGGCAAATCTGGAGGAGATGGGTGTTCATACAGACTGGACAATGGATGGAGAAGAAGCGGTTCGCATGATCGAAGAACGTCATGCAAGACAGGAGGATTATCAGTTTGTCCTTATTGACTGGAAGATGCCGGGAATGGATGGGATAGAAACGATCCGCGAAATCCGGAAGAGAGTGGGGAAAGAAATTCCTGTATTTATTATTTCGGCATATGACTGGAACGATATTGAGGATGAGGATATTGTGTCAGAAATCGAAGGATTTATCTCAAAACCATTGTTCAAATCGACATTGTACCAACGGTTGATCCAGTATGTGGAAGGCAATAAAACGGATCTGGAGCAACAGGAAGGTCATGAGATTGATTTTACCGGTAAGAAGATTCTTTTGGCAGAGGACATCGAAATGAATTACGAGATTGCCAATGAAATTCTGACTTCCGTTGGTTTTGAAATAGAGTGGGCGATGAATGGTAAGGAATGTGTCAAAAAATTTGAAGAGTCGGAACAGGGCTTCTATGATGCGATACTGATGGATATTCGTATGCCGGTGATGAATGGTTATGAGGCTACAAGAGCAATCCGTGATTTGAACAGGCCGGATAAAAATCTGCCGATCATCGCCATGACAGCAGATGCGTTTTCGGATGATATCCAGCGATGTATCGAGTGCGGAATGAATGCGCATACGGCAAAACCACTTAATATCAAGGAATTGCTACGGTTGTTGGAAAAATTTTTGTATAGAGAGGCAGAATAAGGACAGGAAAAAATGACACCGATTCAAACGTTCTGATATTCCATCCCCTTTGATGTATAAGTTATAATAAGATTATAATTTATGCATCAGAGGGGATTTTTGATACCATGGAAAGGAGCGCAGGAGAGAATGGAAAAAAGATTGTTTAGCAGGGGATTTAACCTCAAAAATATCCGAATAACCGATCGTTTTTTTGGAACACTTATGGATACGGTGAGGGAGGAGGTCATCCCCTATCAGTGGAAAGCATTAAATGATGAGGTTGAAGGTGCCGAGCCGAGTTTTTGCATGCGTAATTTTAAGTTGGCCGCAAAACTGGCAAAAGAAAGGAAACAAAAAGGGCAGGAAAAACTCCCGGTGTATTCTGTGGAGAATTTTAATCTTGTTCCGGAAGATATGGAAAAAATGGAGGATTGCTTTTACGGATTTGTATTCCAGGATACCGATTTTTCTAAATGGATCGAGGCAGTGGGATATTCTTTAAGTTCTCATCCGGATAAGGAACTGGAGGAGCTTGCAGATGCGGCGATTGATATCGTGTGTGAGGCTCAGTATGAGGACGGATATCTGGATACTTTTTATATCATCAATGATCCGTCAAAACGTTTCACGAATTTAAAGGATCATCATGAGCTTTATTGTTTTGGGCATCTTGCAGAAGGGGCCATTGCTTATTATGAGGCGACCGGAAAGGATAAACTTCTGAAAGCAGTGATGCGGTTTGCAGACCATATTGGAACTGTGTTTGGGCCGGAGAAAGGAAAGTGCAAGGGGTATCCGGGCCATGAGATTGCTGAAATGGCATTGGGCAGATTATACGAGGTGACGGGAGAGGACAAATATTTGAAACTGGCGCAGTTTTTTATTAATGAGCGCGGGAAAAAACCGTATTATTTTGATCAGGAACACAAGGTGAAGAGAGAGAAAGAGGATGAAGAGGATTATTATTACCATCAGGCACACCGTCCGGTGAGGGAGCAGGATGAAGCGGTAGGCCATGCGGTCCGTGCGGTTTATCTCTATACGGCGATGGCACAGGTGGCCAGGTATACGAATGATGAAGGGTTGAAAAGTGCCTGTGAAAAACTTTGGGACAGCATTGAAAAACAGAAAATGTATATCACCGGGGGGATTGGCGGAACACCGGAGGGAGAGGCATTTTCATATCCGTATCATCTGCCGAATGACCGGATGTACAATGAGACTTGTGCGTCGATCGGGCTTGTGTTTTTTGCGAGGCGTATGTTGGAGATGAGCCCTAATGCACGATATGGGGATGTGATGGAGCGGGCTTTATATAATGGAATCATAAGCGGGATGGCGCTTGATGGGAAAAGTTTCTTTTATGTAAATCCAATGGAGGCAGAGCCGGAGGGATGCCGCCGGGATGCTCACAGAAAACATGTGGCACTGCCGAGACAGAAATGGTTTGGCTGCGCTTGTTGTCCGCCCAATCTGTGCCGTATGATAAGCTCAGTGGCACAGTATGCCTACAGCGATAATGAGGACACTGTTTTTATGCATTTGTACTGTGGGGCCAGACTTCATAAAGTATTTGGGAACTCGACGGTGGAAATTTCTGTAGATACAGAATATCCGTGGAAGGAAGATGTTAAAATCGAATTGGAAATGAATGCCGAGACGGAGTTTGTTTATGCGCTGCGGATTCCGGGATGGTGTGAGGATTTTTCTGTCATGATAAACGGGAAAAAAGAGGAATATCCGGTATCCGATGGTTACATGTACATAAAACGCAAGTGGAAAAACGGAGATCGGATCTGGCTGCATCTTCCGATGGAGCCTGTATTTTATCAGGCGGATACAAGGGTGAGGGATGACATCGGCAAGGTGGCGTTGATGCGGGGGCCAATGGTATATTGTGCAGAAGAAGTGGATAATGGGAATGAAATGGATCTTTTAGAGGTAAATGCTGCCCATAAGCCATCTGTCCGTGAGGAGCATGGAGAGCTGGGTGATATCGTGGTGATGGAAGCGGACGGAAGAAGAATTTGTCCACGACATCCGGATCGCTTGTATGAACCTTACCGGGGATATGAATATAAGCTGGCCAAGATCAGGTTTATCCCGTATTATCTTTGGTGTAACCGGGGAGTGGGAGAGATGAAGACATACCTGAGATGGTATAATGAGGAATGATGTCTAGGGGCGCGTATTGTTCATACCCGCAGAAATACGGTATTCGCTTGGGGACATTCCGGTGATCCGTTTAAAAATACGGGAAAAGTTATGACTGTCCGTGTAACCAAGCTGGAATGCGATCTCACTGATGGTATTTTGTGAACCGGACAGAAGTTCCTTTGCCGCCTCCATATGCTGTTCATCAATATAATATTTCAGCTTTTTGCCGGTAACGCTGACAAATACGGAGGAGAGATATTTCCCGGAATATCGCATGTATTCTGCGATTTCAGATATTTTGATATAGTGGGCCCTGTTCCAGTAAATATAATTTTTGATCTTTTTACACAAGTCAGTTTTTTGCAGGGAGATTCCGTCAGAGCCCTTTAGGTCAGAGCGGGAGCGGTCTGTATGGTACAACTGGTTGTAAATCTCCAGCAAAAGGGCGGAGACAAGAAAAGACGACTGTGTTGTGTCAGAATAAAATTGTTCATTGTGATATATTTGTGATAAATAGGTCTGGATTCCGGAAAAATCAGGAATCCGGGCCTGTTTTGGCAGGCGGAAATATTCCTTTTCAGGCCGGCATTGTTTGTTGAAATCAAAATGAAGCCAGTAAAAACTGCAGGACGACGGACGCCATCCGTATTGATGTCCGCAGGGAGGCATAAGGATGTATTCTCCTTGTTTTACTTCATATTTTCCATGCTCATCTGCAATATATAAAATTCCTTTATCTACGATCATAAGTTCATATTCATGTAAGGTCCGGGAATAGTGGATCCAGTTTTGAGACATTGTGGTCTCTTTCCCGAGCCACATAAAAGTCAGCGGCGTGCCAAGATAGATCGGAATCAAAGAGGTGTCCTCCTTTGTGGTTTATTAGTAAATTATACGGGGATGAGGGGGAAAAGTCAATTTCTATAGAACTATTGTTAGCACCCGGCGAGTATTAGTAATTATTCCAAGTTTCGTATTTCAAGGAAAGAAAATTTATTCACATGGGCACTCGCGTTATTTAAGTACGTAGTGGTATGGATGTTGAAACGACCAACATCTCATACCAACGCACTTAAAACCTATGTGCATTAAATTTTCTTTCCTTGAAATACTGGATTCCTGAAGCAGTTGGAAGGGTTTGTCTGTACGGGGCTCAGAGTTGGCTCCCGGCAGAACTACATTTTGATGCCATGAAGTGCAGTATTTGGGAGGGGGAGCGCCCATGCGTTAGAAACATCTCCCCTCCCAAACACTGACCTCATTACTTGAAAAATATACCAAAATATGGTATATTTACCATATATTACATCAGAGGAAACGGGGGCATACGGTTTATGGTACGAAGATACGAAGAAAAAAATGTATACGATGCCTTGCAAGACAGGCTGAAACTCATTTTCGAAGAATTTGATAATATATATGTGTCCTTTTCAGGCGGAAAAGATAGTGGGCTTCTTTTGAATCTTGTGCTCGACTACCAGAAAAAATATTATCCGGACAAAAAAATCGGTGTATTTCATCAGGATTTTGAGGCACAGTACAGTGTGACTACAGAGTACATAGAAAAGACCTTTGAACGGATCCAGGAAGATGTGGAGCCATACTGGGTGTGCCTGCCGATGGCGACCCGGACGGCACTCAGCAGTTATCAAATGTTCTGGTATCCATGGGATGACACAAAAAAGGAGGCATGGGTGCGTCCGATGCCTGAATACGATTATGTGATCAATTTGGAAAATAATCCGATGACGACATATAAATACAGAATGCATCAGGAGGATCTGTCCAGACAATTCAGCAGATGGTATAAAATGTGCCATGGCGGGAAAAAGACAGTATGCCTTCTTGGTGTGCGGGCAGATGAGTCTATGCAGAGATACAGTGGCTTTTTAAATAAAAAATATGGCTATAAAGGTGAGTGCTGGATCAGTAAACAGTTTAAGGATGTCTGGTGCGCCTCTCCTCTTTATGACTGGTCGCTGAAAGATATATGGCATGCCAACTATATCTTTGATTATGAATACAATCATCTGTATGATCTGTATCATATGGCAGGGCTTCACGTGTCCCAGATGAGAGTGGCCTCACCATTTAATGATTATTCCAAAGACAGTTTAAATCTTTACCGTGTGATCGATCCGGAGATGTGGGCAAAACTCGTCGGCAGGGTGCAGGGTGCAAATTTTGCCAGTATATATGGGAAGACGAAAGCGATGGGGTATCGCAATGTCACACTTCCGGAGGGGCATACGTGGGAATCTTATACGAAATTTTTACTGGACACGCTTCCTGTGCGTCTCAGAAATAATTATGTAAAGAAATTTAATACATCCATCCGTTTCTGGCATAAAACAGGAGGGGGACTGGATGAGGAGACGATTCAGGAATTGGAGGAACATGGTTACCGGATTAAAAGAAATGGCGTTTCTAATTATACGATCCGGAAAAAGTCACGTATAATTTTTGAGGATAAGATTCCGGATGATACGGATGATATAAAGTCTACAAAAGATATACCAAGCTGGAAAAGAATGTGCTTTTGCATTTTGAAAAATGATCACATTTGCCGTTTTATGGGATTTGGGCTCACAAGGGAACAGCAAAAACGTATCGACGTGATCAAAATGAAATACGGAAATTTAGAGGAGATAGATTATGGCATTTAAAAGTCCGGTATATGATGTAATCTCAGTACCAATCGAAAAAATAAAACCAAATTCATATAATCCGAATTCGGTGGCACCGCCGGAGATGAAACTTTTGTATGATAGTATCCGGGAGGATGGTTATACGATGCCGATCGTATGCTATTATTCCAAAGACAGTGATGTATATGTTATTGTAGATGGATTTCATCGTTATCGTGTTATGCTTGAGAATCCGGATATTTATGAGCGTGAAAAGGGAATGCTGCCGGTGTCTGTTATTGATAAACCGATTGAATACCGTATGGCCAGCACGATCCGTCATAACCGTGCGAGGGGAAGCCATAATGTAGATCTGATGAGCAATATTATTAAGGAACTGCATGAAATCGGAAGATCGGATGCATGGATCTCAAAACATCTGGGAATGGACAGGGATGAAATATTAAGATTAAAACAAATCACCGGTTTGACAGCGCTGTTTAAGGATGTAAGGTTTGGGCAGGCGTGGAAGCCGGAGGAAGAGGATATGGAGTAAATAAAGTGGGGTTAGGAAAAGTCTCTTGTTCATTAAGGAATCTGGTAATCTGTATAAAAAGAAATAAAATGAGCAACACATTAAAACAAAAGCCTTTTCGCACCTACGCATAAGATATAATTTAGAAAAACTGTATATTTCCCCTAAAAAATGGAAAACTAAGTGCAAATATTTTTTTAAAGGAGGAAATAAGATCATGGCAGCAGATTTCAAAAATAGTGAGACCAAGGATAACCTGATGAGGGCCTTTGCGGGAGAGAGCCAGGCGAGAAACCGTTATACATTTGCCGCTCAGAAAGCAGAGGAACAAAACCATCAGGTTATTTCTATGGTGTTTTTATTTACCGCAGAGCAGGAGAAAGAGCATGCAAGAGTTTTTTATGACCATTTAAAAGAACTTTCCGGGGAGAATATACATGTGGATGGCGGTTATCCGGTGGACTTAAGCGAGGATCTGTCAGAGCTTCTCAGAATGGCACAGCACAATGAATATGAGGAACATGATGACGTCTATAAAAAATTTGGTGATAAGGCGATGGAGGAAGGATTCCCGAAAGTGGCAGGTACCTTCCACATGATCGCAGAAGTCGAAAAACTCCACGGGGACCGTTTTGGGCGGTTTGCCGAGTATCTGGAGCAGAACAAATTATATGTGTCAGATGTAGAGACAGGCTGGATGTGTCTGGGGTGCGGATATATATATGAAGGTGAAAAAGCACCGAAAAAGTGTCCTGTATGTGATGCGGATCAGGGATATTTTATCCGGGCTGAACTGTCTCCGTTTGTTGGCAGATAAGTCGTTTTGGAGAGGTGAAAAAATGTATTATGATATTATTGTGATCGGTGCGGGGACAGCGGGAATGACAGCAGCAGTGTATGGTGCCAGAGCCGGAAAAAAGGTTCTGGTACTGGAAGCCAGACAGGCAGGAGGACAGATCATAAACTCACCCAGGGTGGAAAATTATCCCGGTATAAAATTTATATCGGGATTTGAGTTTGTAAAGGGGCTTAAAGAGCAGGCAGAGACACTGGGAGCGGAAATTCGGGAAGGCATAGCGGAACAGATTATTGACCAGGGACGAAAAAAGCAGGTCCGGGTAGGAGAAAATTATCTGGAATGCAGGGCTGTTATCATTGCAGGCGGGACAGCATATCGCAGGCTTGGATTGGAAAAGGAGGAAGAACTAACAGGAAGCGGCGTATCCTACTGTGCCGTGTGTGACGGGGCTTTTTACCGTGAAAAGGATGTGGCGGTCGTAGGCGGCGGAAATACAGCGCTCGAGGATGCGCTGTTTTTGGCAGATCGCTGCAGGAAAGTTTTTATGATTCATAGAAGAGACCGTTTCCGCGGGGAATCACACCTGGTAGATGCGCTGCATCAGAGGGAAAATGTAGAATTTGTGTTGGAGAGTGTAGTTACTTCATTGAGGGGTGAGAGCCGCCTTGAGTCGATCATTATTAGAAATGTAGCGACAGGCGTTGTACAGGAAAAAAAGGTGGACGGGCTTTTTGTTGCAGTTGGCCAGAAACCGGAAAATGAGAAATTTGCAGATGTTGTAAAATTAAGTGAGGATGGTTATATTCAGGCCGATGAGACGTGTGAGACGGATACACCCGGACTTTTTGTGGCGGGCGACTGCCGCACGAAAAGCGTTCGTCAGCTTGTGACAGCAGCTGCGGATGGAGCAGTGGCAGCTCTTGCGGCATGTGGATATCTGTACAACGAATAATTCTCCATTTTTTACAGATAATAACTTTATAACCGGTTTTTGTGACAGAACTGACCTGCTGAACTTAAACCGAGAAGAGATAAAAACAGGGAAAAGGAGAAAACCTCCTTTCAGGAAAGGAGCTATTATGAAAGCAACAGGAATTGTGCGTCGGATCGACGAACTTGGAAGAATTGTTATACCGAAAGAAATACGAAGGACGCTTCGGATACGCGAAGGGGATCCGTTAGAAATATTTACGAACCATGAGGGCGGGGTCATATTAAAAAAGTATTCGCCGATCGGTGAGCTTGGCGAGATGGCAAAAGAATATGTGGAATCTGTAGCAAATGTGGCAAAATGTACGGTGTGTGTGGCGGATCGTGATCAGATCGTAGCGGCGGCCGGCCCCTCGAAAAAAAGCTATTCAGGGAAAGATATTCATAAAGAGCTGAAACAGTGTATCGATCAACGGGCAAATCTTTTATCGACAGAAAAGAAGGATACCCACTGCAGAGTGATCGAAGATGGAGAAGAGGAGGAAAATCAGGCAATCGGGACAATCGTGTCAGAAGGTGATGCAATCGGGGCAGTTATTCTCTTATCCAATGATAATAAAAAAAAGTTTGGGGAATTTGAGGAGAAGATGGCGCTGTGCGGGGCTAATTTTCTGGGCAGGCAGATGGAAAGCTAAAAAGATGCCGGGGTCAAAAGGGTGTCTGTTTGTGGCGGTTTTGCCCCGAAGGGGCTTTTTGATCCCGGCATTTTAAAAGTGAACAATATGTAAATATTACCGTTTCCATGGTAAAAACAGTAAAAAACCTTGACAAATGGCTGAAAAAAGGGTATAAATATGTTTAGTAGGTTTACAGGGATTGTAGGTTTACAAAAAATCAAAGTAAAAATTACGAGGAGGATATCATCCATGAATAAGACAGAATTAGTAGCAGCTATTGCTGATCAGGCTGAATTATCTAAGAAAGATGCTGAGAAAGCATTAAAAGCATTTGTAGATGTAGTTACAGATGAGCTTAAGAAAGGTGAGAAAATTCAGTTGGTAGGATTCGGTTCTTTTGAAGTTACAGAAAGAGCAGCAAGAGAGGGAATTAACCCGCTTACAAAGAAACCGATGAGCATTCCTGCTTCTAAGGCGCCTAAGTTTAAGGCTGGTAAGGCACTGAAAGATGCTGTAAACGCATAATTTTAGTGGTTGGACAGGTAAGATCGTGAAATTAGAACGTCGATTCTGAAGCATTCAGAATCGGCGTTTTTAAAATGTAGATGTAGAGGAGAGCAAAGTATGAGATTAGATAAATATTTAAAGGTATCACGGCTGATCAAGCGCAGACCTGTGGCAAATGAGGCGTGTGACGCCGGGCGGATCCTTGTGAATGATAAAGTGGCAAAAGCATCCCTTAATGTAAAGCCGGGAGATGTCATTGAGATTCAGTTTGGAAATAAAAATACAAAAGTAGAAGTGCTGAGTGTTGAGGAGACGTATAAAAAGGATGAGGCAAAGGAGCTTTACCGGTATTTGTGATCGTTCACGGGCATGATTTTAAAGATTCGGCCGTTAAAAGCTTTGTTTCATTAAGAGGTTTGGTAATATGCATAAAAAAGAATACGCGGAGCAGCCGGATGCACGGGACATTCCGCAGTGTGGCGACCCAAAAACCCTTAAGGATTTTTCGGTCGCCACACTAGTCTCAATATCGTGGGAATCGTGTTCAGTAAGGACTTCCACGATTCCCTGAGTCTCAGCTCCATCGTGCATAAGGTTGCTCCGCGTATTCTTTTTTATGCATATTGCTAATTCCTTTTATAAAACAGGGTTTTTGAGCAGCCGAATCTTTAAAATGGAAATATAGAGGAAGACATGCTGGCAGGCATAATCGGTTCTGTCCCCTCATATAATGTGGTAAATGGTTTTTTTGAGGTGGCGGAAATTGCAGGATTCCCAGAAAAACAGATTCAGTCATTACCCGGATGCGAGGGATGATGGCGCAAACAGCAGGCATGACGTGAACATGGCAGACCGCAGGAAGGCCACAGTGTCAGGGGTAAAGGAAGTCATATCCTTTGACAGCAATGAGATCCTGCTTGAAACGACGCGGGGTATACTGGGATTTCACGGGGAAAATCTTCATGTAAAGCGTCTTACCCTTGAGAGGGGCGAGGTGGATTTAGAGGGAGAGATCAATGAGCTGAAATATTCAGATACCCACTCGGTAAAGGACGCAGGCTCCTTTTTGGGAAAGCTGTTTAAATAAATGGAAGAGATCAAGAATCAGCTTGTATTTTTGCTGGGGTCGTTTCTGAGTGGTGTGGCTGTTATGTTTGCGTATGAGGCGGTAAATATATTCCGGGGACTTTTCCGGCCCCGGGTCATAGGAAGGTTTATCGCCGACGTGCTTTTTTTTACTGTGAGTGCGGTGTTTGTGTTCCGGATGATCTTTTTGTGTAATAACGGTACGATCCGGAGCTTTTTTCTGTTTGCCTTTGGAGCGGGGGCTCTTTTGTACCGGAAAACTTTCGGGACAGCAGTATCGGATTTTTGTGTGCGACTGATCCGGAAGGTAATCCATATGATTTCCAGACCATTTGTTTGCCTTTGTAAAAAAATACTAAAAAAACCGAAAAAAGATGAAAAAAAACCTTGAAATTTACCAAAAAACGTTCTATAATAACAATTACACACTGGTCTACAACTATAGAAAATACAGTTGTAGAATGAACGGACAGATAAAAGGGTAATGAAGCCAAGCGCAAAAGACGGCGCAGGAATGGAGATTGATTATGAAAAAAAGGAGAAGGAGAAACCGAGCCGGGTTGTTTCTGGTTATGACGGTTGTCCTGCTCTTCTGTGGTACTCTTATGATCCACAGTATATCCCTGAAAGCAGACTGCCAGACGCTGCAGCAGCAAAAGCAGGAGCTGGAGGAAAAGAGGGATGATCTGGCGAAGGAAAAGAAGTCCATACAGGAGCAGGAAGCGTATATGCAGACGAATGAATATGTCGAGCAGGTGGCGCGCGAAAAGTTTGGTCTTGTATACGATAATGAGATAATTTTTAAGGCCCGGTGAGAATCATGTCGAAAAGTTTTTTTGACATGATTCTTTTTTTGACAAAATCTGATATCGAAATTGTCTATACTTATGTTTACTACACTTGTAAACGGAGGGATAATGATGATTCAGGGTGCGATATCAAAGAAGCGGTGGATTTTGCAAGCGGTGCTGGGATTTATGCTGGGACGTGTATGGTTGTTTTCCATAAACCCATTTGCGCCTGCGTATGTTTGTGCGGCGGTGGTTTGTCCAAAGAGCAGGACGCCGGTGCTTCTGGCAGTGTTGGCGGGGGTGCTGACAGAGGCGAGGGGACTGGATTTTCTGCAGTATATTATTTTGATCGGATTGACAGGATTTGTACAGAAGGTCATGAGACAGATTGATGGGAAAGAGGGAAGTGTGTTGTCAGTGGCGTGTGTGTGCGGCATCCTGAATCTGATACTTGGGATCACTACAGGTGTAGTCGCATTTAATACGACAGAAGTGATCTGGTTGAATGTGCTTGAGAGTTTGTGTATCGTTGCTCTCGCAAACGTATTTCAGTGGGGATTACGTTTTCTGTTATACGAAGACTGGGACAAGATATTAGGCAATGAGGAAATGATCAGTCTTATTTCTCTGGCGGCACTGGCGATATATGGTATGCCCCGCGCCTTTGAGGGGGTATTTTCCATTGTCGAGACAATGTCCTATCTTCTTGTGCTGTTTGTAGGGTATCGCTATGGTGCGGCACCCGGCGCGATGGCAGGAGCGGCGGGAGGAATACTGGCGGCGGCATCCGGGAGCGGAATGGTGCTGGTGGGCGTTTACTGCCTGTTGGGGATCGGCGTGGGCGTGTTCCGGGAGATTGGAAGGGTCATGAGTACGCTGGCTTTTCTGGCAATGGGTATTATCATGGCATATATCATCCGGAACGAGGTGCTTGGTATCGTGGAACTGCGCGGCATGGTGTCAGCGGCTATTATCTTTTTGTCGATACCGGGATCTGTCATACGGACGATAGAAGATGATCTGACGAAGGATCAGGAAAATCCATTCGCAAAAGAAGATCTGAAAATGCTTGCTGATTATAAGATCGACGGTTTTTCGACGGCATTCCGGAGATTGGCAAAATCCTTCAGTGATTTTACACAGAAGGAGCGTCAGATCTCGGGAGATGAAATGGAAGAGATTTTTGATGAGCTTTCCGGAAAGGTATGCCGGCAGTGTGTGAACTGTCATTATTGCTGGGAGACAAATTATGAGGAGACATATAAAAATATAAGAAGTATTCTTGCGGCGGCCAGTGAGCAGGGGATGGTGGAGACAGAACGGATCAATGAGAAGTTTTTGAACCGGTGTCTCCGGTTGGACGAATACATTGAAAAGATCAATGAAAGAATGGCAGTGGCCCGCATGAATCTGAGCTGGCGCAATAAGATGGCAGAAAGCCGTGAGGCGATGGCGAGCCAGATGTTGGAGATCGCAGGGGCATTGAAAGAATTTACGGTGGAGTTGAACCAGACGGTAGAAGTTCCCGTGGAAACAAAAAAGAAAGTGTTGTTTGCCCTGAGGGGCCTTGGAATCCGGGTTAAAAACCTGTCTTTTAAAACAGACAGGAGAGGGAATACGGAAATTTATTTTATGGCGAAGGCCAAAGGAAATGCATGTATTACGAAAAAAGATGTGTCTCTTGCCTTAGGAAATGTGTTAGATATGCGCATGTGTCCGGGACATTATGTAAGAAATGTCATTCCCAGGGAGTATGAAGCCGTGGTCTTTGTACAGGATACAAATTTTAAAACTCTTACCGGTCTGGCCAGAGTGGCAAAAAGTGGTGAAAGGGTCTCAGGAGATAATTTTTCCTTTATGGAGCTGTCTACCGGAGAATTAGTTATGGTGCTTTCTGATGGCATGGGAAGCGGCGACAGGGCATGCCGGGACAGTGAGAATCTCGTAGAGGTCCTGGAGAGTCTGATCGAGGCAGGGTTTCGCAAAGAGTCTGCACTTCGTCTTATGAATACTTTGTTTGTCATGTCATACGAGGGAAAAAAGTTTACAACCCTTGACATGACGGCGATAGACCTTTATAGTGGAAAATGTGAGATAGTAAAAAATGGTGCAGCTGCCACATTTATCAAGAGGGAAGGCGGAGTAGAGACGATTTTTGCAAAAACCCTGCCGATGGGGATCTACATGGAGGCCCCGGCAGAATCAATCGAGACAAAGCTGTCTGACGGGGAAATGGTAGTCATGGTGTCAGATGGTATTATTGATGCGTTTCCGGGTGAGGATAAAGAATTTTATGTCCAGAATATACTGGAAAACATAACCAGTAATAATCCGTCGGACATTGCCAATGCGGTACTGATGCAGGCTCTTTCCAGAAATGCAAAAAAAGCGTCGGA
This sequence comes from Lachnospiraceae bacterium, assembly GCA_021770615.1. The sequence goes on from JAETQR010000008.1 coordinate 92,407, forward strand.
TGATATGAGCGTGCTCGTGGCCGGTGTGTGGGAAAAGTGATAAAAACACAGGGAGAATGTTATGTTTAAGGATAAGGTACTAAAGTATAATAAGAGAAATAAACTTTTTCAGAAAGGGGACAGGATCGTCGTAGGAGTTTCCGGAGGAAAGGACTCCGTCTGTCTTCTGGATGTGTTAGACAAGTGCAGGGAAGAGTTTGAGCTTTCATTGCTTGTAGTACATGTCAACCACTGCCTGCGGGGAGAAGAAGCTGACCGTGATGAAAAGTTTGTGGAAGAACTGGCGAGAGAGAGAGGGCTCGAATTTCACTGTGAGAGGATAGATGTAAGGGAAATTGCAAAGGAGCAGAAGATGACGGAAGAGGAGGCGGGAAGGTATGCCAGATATCAGATCATGCAGCATGTGTGCATGGAGAAAGGATATCAAAAGATAGCAGTCGCACATCATCAGGATGACGTCGCTGAGACTGTTCTTTTTCAGTTGTTTCGCGGGAGCGGCCCAAGAGGGCTTTCCGGTATCCATGCAAAGCGGGAGTATATTATCCGTCCAATCTTGTTTGCTGAGACCAGCGAGATTGAAGAGTATATTGAAAAAAATAATCTGATCTACCGTGAAGACAGTACAAATCTGGATGAAGATTATTCCAGAAATAAAATACGCCTTCGGGTATTTCCTTATGTAGAAAAGGAAATAAATAATAGGGCAAAATCACATGTGGCAAAAGCAGCACAGAAAATATCCCTTCAGTATGCTTATGTTGAGAAACAGGCGAAAAAAGAATATATGCGGGTAGTCCGTGTGGACCGCGGAGAGTATTATTATGATTGTGTGGAGTTTGATAAGCTGGATATTGTGATAAAAGTAGAGATCATCCGGCTGGTGTTGAAAAATTTCCGGGAATCGGTAAAAGATATTACAGAGAAGCATTATACCAAATTATTATCCATGTCGAAAATGGAGGCCGGCAAAAGGGTGAACCTGCCAGGTGGCGTATGTGTTGAGAGAAGATATGGCTGTGTCTGGTACCGGCATGTTCCAAAGGAGGAAAGAGATATATTCTTGCAAATGTGTGAGATGCCGTTTGAAGGAGCCGTGGAAATAAGACGGGAAAGAATGCACATTGATATGGATGTGGTTGCAAGGGAAAAACTCCCCAAAGAAATTGTACAAAAGGACTATACGAAATGGTTTGATTATGATAAAATCAAGAGTGGCATATATATGAGAAACCCTCTTGAGGGAGATTATTTTGTAATGGACTCAGAGGGAAAACGAAAGAAACTTTCCAGATATTATATTGATGAAAAAATACCGTTTAGTGAGAGAACAAAGGAAATTGTGCTTGCAGATGGGAATCATGTGATCTGGGCAGTTCCGGGACGTATCAGTAATGCATATAAAGTAACAAAAGACACGAAGAAGGTTTTAGTAGTTGTATTGACAAAGGTGTAAAGCCTTCTTTCAGAAAGGATGATCATGAAAGAAGAAGTAAAAGTATTGATCGGGGAAGAACAGCTTTTGGAAAGGATTAAAGAAATCGCAGGCCGGATCAATCTGGAGTATGCGGGGAAAGAAGTATTTCTGCTCTGTATCCTGAAAGGAAGCGTGTATTTTACCTGTGAACTTTCAAAATATTTAGAGATGCCCGTAAAGCTTGGGTTTATGAGTGTCACCAGTTATGGTGACGGTCTGACCAGTTCGGGTGCTGTCACGGTAAATGGCAGCACGGATCTGGATGTAAAGGGAAAGCATGTTATCATTATAGAGGATATCATAGATACGGGGAGAACGCTTTCTTTTCTGTTCCATATGCTCGCAAAGAAAAATCCGGCAAGTCTGAAACTTTGTACGCTTCTTGATAAACCAGGCAGCCATGTTTCGGAGATAAAGGTAGATTACTTAGGATTTGAGATCCCTGATAAGTTTGTCGTGGGATTCGGAATGGACTATGCGCAGAAGTACAGAAATCTGCCATATATTGGAGAATTGGTTTTTAAGGAGGATAGAGAATGAAGGCTTTTAAGGGCTATGGATTTTTTGTGGTGCTGCTGTTAGTGCTTGCAGTTGTATATATATCCAATTACTATTTTATCAATTTGAATCGTGGAAATTATAATCTTACCCAGTTTAAAGAGGATATTGCGGCGGGAAAGATCCAGAGTGTAGAGGTTACGCAGAATGCGGAGGTACCGACCGGAGAGGTAACTGCTAAATATTCGGATACGACCAAACGGTTATATGTTCCGGATGTCAATCAGATTTTGAATTATCTGGATGAGCGGAATTTTACCCAGGTGAACGTAAAAGATGTGGAAAGAACGCCGTGGTATCTGGAATTTTTACCATATATACTGGGATTTGTGTTGATTCTGCTTTTGTTCAGCATGATGTCCTCCAATGCCGGCGGTGGCGGCGGGGGAGGAAAAATGATGAATTTCGGCAAGAGCCGTGCGAGGCTTATGATGCCGGATGATAAAGTAAAGACATTTACAGACGTGGCAGGCCTTGTGGAAGAGAAGGAACAGTTAGAAGAGATTGTAGATTTTCTGGCGGCTCCGGGTAAATATACAAAGCTCGGTGCGAGGATTCCCAAAGGGGTTATCATGGTAGGCCCTCCGGGTACCGGAAAGACCCTGTTGGCAAAGGCAGTGGCAGGAGAAGCCGGGGTACCGTTTTTCAGTATATCCGGTTCGGATTTTGTAGAGATGTTTGTAGGAGTCGGAGCTTCCAGAGTCCGTGATCTGTTTGCAGAGGCAAAGAAAAATGCGCCGTGTATCGTGTTTATTGACGAGATTGATGCTGTGGCCAGACGACGCGGAAGCGGCCTTGGCGGCGGGCATGATGAGAGAGAGCAGACATTAAATCAGATGTTAGTTGAGATGGATGGTTTTGGCGTCAATGAGGGAATCATCGTTATGGCAGCCACAAACCGGGTTGATATTTTGGATCCGGCGATTTTGAGACCGGGACGTTTCGACCGCAGGATCACGGTAGGGCGGCCTGATGTGAGGGGAAGAGAGGACATTCTCAAAGTCCATGCGAAAGATAAACCATTATCGGATGACGTAAATCTTGAGGATATCGCCAGAACGACGGCTGGTTTTGTGGGGGCTGACCTGGAGAACCTGTTAAATGAGGCGGCGATTGCTGCAGCCCGCGATAACCGCGCATTTATCATGGAAGAGGACATCAAAAAATCATTTATCAAAGTAGGGATTGGCGCAGAGAAGAAAAGTAAGATCATCTCTGACCGCGATAAGCGGATCACTGCATATCATGAGGCGGGTCATGCGATCCTGTTTCATCTGCTCCCGGATGTGGGGCCTGTATATACCGTTTCGATCATTCCGACCGGTCAGGGGGCGGCCGGATATACGATGCCACTGCCGGAAAAGGACGAGATGCATCTGACGAAAGGGAAAATGCTTCAGGATATTACGGTTTGTCTTGGTGGCCGGATCGCAGAGAGTATTGCCTTTGATGATGTGACGACAGGTGCTGTTCAGGATATTCGCCAGGCGACGGATGCTGCACGTGACATGGTTACAAAATATGGTTTTTCCGATACTCTTGGTATGATAAATTATGATACATCCGATGATGAAGTATTTATCGGAAGGGACATTGGTCATACGAAAAACTTCAGTGAGTCTACATCTGAGGTGATTGATGAGGAAGTGAAAAAGATCATTGACAGCTGTCATGAGAAGGCAGAGACGATTTTGAAGGAGAATCAGGGCATTCTTGATCGGCTTGCAGATCTTTTGATCGAGAAAGAAAGGATCACGAAGGAAGAGTTTGAGGCGCTGTTTGAGCAAAATGACGAGGAATTGGCAGAAAATGTTTGAGCGATTGTGCATTTTCTCGTATGCGGAGAAGGGTATTGGGCACATTTTACAAATAATTTTTTAAATTTATTTAATGTTTGTGCACACTTTATTGCGATATCGTGCTATACTTCTTATCGTAAACCCCAATACATTATATAGTTTTTGCTACACCCCATAAGTAACAAAAATACCTTCTCCCAAAAGGACAGCCCACGTGAAGCTGTCCTTTTGACATGTTATAAGCTACAAGCCATCGCATCGGATTAGCAAAACCGTTGTGGTGCTTGCACCAAACAACGGATTTTGCTGATTCGATATGTGGCGTCAGCCACACACGATGAGGCTGCGTCAGCAGGCGAAGAGTGGCGATGGCGTGAGATATCAGGAGTGCGTTTCCGTGCTTGCACGAAGAAATTTTTTCCGCTTGCCGGATATGTGGCGCCAGCCACACACGATGAGCCTGCGTCAGCAGGCAAATAAGGGTTCGGGAAGTAAATACAAAACGAATGGAGTAAGATCATGGCGAGAGAAAATTTGAACAGGGGGGCAATATTTAGTTCCGGAACCAGCAGGTATGTGATGCCGCCGGAGCCGGAAGCTTATGAAGAAGTAATTATCAGGTGCCGCACAGGCAAAGATGATGCTGACAGGGTTTATCTCATATCAGAAGGGTACAAGTACCGGATGGACATAGATCCCGAGTTCTCTGGTCCGCTTTTTGATTATTATAAGACTACGATCCGTCTCGGAGTAGACCCCTTTTCTTATTATTTCCTGGTTGAAAAAGGGAATGAAAAGGTTTACTTTAACAAACAGGGAGATGTGGATCGGCCGGAGATGAGATTCTCATATTGTCTTTTTCCGGGCTACAAAACGCCTGATTGGGCAAAAGGTGCTGTGTTTTATCAGATCTATGTAGATCGTTTTTATAATGGAGACCGGTCAAATGATGTAGAGGATCGTGAATATTCTTACATAGGGGAATCTGTGACCCGTGTAAAGCAATGGGATAAATATCCTGCGTCCATGGGAGTCCGTGAATTTTATGGCGGAGACCTGCAGGGTGTTCTTGATAAACTTGATTATTTACAGGATCTGGGTGTAGAGGTTCTCTATCTCAATCCGATTTTTGTATCGCCATCTAACCATAAATATGACACACAGGACTATGATCATATTGATCCGCATTTTACAGTGATCAAAGAAGATGGTGGAGAGGTGCTGGCGGAGGGCGATCATGACAATACGCATGCATCAAAATATATAAAGCGTGTTGTGGACAGAGAAAATCTGGAGGCTTCCAACCAGTTTTTTGCAAAGTTTGTAGAAAAGGTGCATGAGCGTGGAATGAAAGTGATACTGGACGGAGTATTTAATCATTGCGGCTCCTTTAATAAATGGCTTGACAGAGAACGGATCTATGAGAAAGATTTTTCTTATGAAAAGGGTGCTTATATTGATGAGAGCAGCCCATATCATTCCTTCTTTAAATTTTTTCCGGATGGCGGATGGCCGTATAATACGCATTATGATGGGTGGTGGGGGCATGATACGCTTCCTAAGCTCAATTATGAGGAATCTGAGACTTTGTTTGAGTATATTATGCGCATTGGAAGAAAATGGGTATCTGCGCCTTATCACGTAGATGGATGGCGTCTGGATGTAGCCGCTGATCTGGGAAATAGTGAGGAGTTTAATCACAAATTCTGGCGGGAATTTCGGAGAAATGTCAGGGAGGCAAATCCGGAAGCGCTTATTCTGGCTGAGCATTATGGGGATCCGTCGCCGTGGCTGCGGGGAGACCAGTGGGATACGGTCATGAATTATGATGCGTTTATGGAGCCGGTGAGCTGGTTTATCACTGGAATGGAAAAGCATAGTGACGTAAGCCGGCCGGATTTGAGAGGAAATAGTAATCTTTTTTTTGCCAAGATGACAGAATTTGGAGCCAAATTCAGTATGCAGTCATATGAGGTGGCAATGAATGAGCTTTCCAATCATGATCATTCCCGTTTTCTGACGCGGACAAACGGCAGAGTAGGGCGGACTGCGTCAGCAGGGCCGCAGTCTGCTAACGTCGGGGTACGAAAGGCAGGAATGATGGCTGCAGTCATCATGCAGATGACATGGGTTGGAGCACCTACCGTGTATTATGGTGATGAGGCCGGAGTGTGCGGGTGGACTGACCCGGACAACAGACGGACCTATCCGTGGGGACATGAAGACCGGGAGCTGGTTTGTTTCCATAAGGAACTGATTCGGATCCATAAGGATTATGAGGCGCTGCGGACAGGAAGCCTCATTTATATCATGAATGAGCCGAATCTGATTGGATACGGGCGATTTGACGACAAGGATAAATTTCTTATACTTGTACAGGCGGGCGGACAATCCCGGACTGTTACCGTACCGGTCTGGCGTCTGGAAATGAACGATGGCGAGTACATGGTAAATATGGTCTACAGTGATAATGATGGTTTTAGTTTGAATGCTAAGGCGTATGAGGTGAAGGATGGATGTATCGCGGTAGAACTCCGCGAAGACAGTGCGCTCATTGTGAAATCAATGGAACGGCCATATTAGTAAGATCTTTGTAATGAGATCCCGAAATGTGATCCTTGTTCGCTATAGCGAACAGAGGTATCAGATCAATTAAAAAGAGAATTTCGTGAATTGTATAGTATGATTGGTATTGTGGCATAAATAAAACATTATTGTAGAAAAGGAGATGGTTCAATGCCAGCATACAAAGACAAAAAGAATGGAAAATGGTACTGTAAATTTTATTACAAAGATTGGACGGGGATTCGGAGACAAAAATGGAAGCGGGGATTTCCAACGAAACGCGAAGCTAAAATCTATGAGCGGGATTTTTTGCAACAACAGGTGGCAAGTCCGGATATTTTATTTCAAAATCTATATGAGGTTTATTTGGAAGAAATGTCGGTGCGTCTCAAGCATTCTACGATTCTGATCAAGAAAAATATCTGCGAGACAAAAATTTTACCATATTTTAGGGATAAAATGGTAAATGAAATCACCGCAGCAGATGTAAGACGTTGGCAAAATGAATTGATGAAAGCGGAAAATCACTATTCAGAGACATACTTAAAGACGATCAATAATCAAATGTCAGCAATCATCAATTATGCTATCAGGTATTATAATCTGGCAAAAAATCCATGCGAACAGGCAGGAAGTATCGGTGCAAACAGAGCCGACAGGATGCAATATTGGACGTTGGATGAATTTTTGGCATTCAGGAAGGGTATATGTGATAAGAAGGTATCGTATCTTTGTTTTGAAATTTTGTATTGGACGGGGATACGAAGTGGTGAATTGCTCGCACTGACACCAGCGGATATAGATTTTCAGAAAAAGGAAATCCATATAGAGAAGACATATCAGCGTATTCAGGGAGCAGATGTCATCACAAAACCTAAGACGAGAAAAAGTAATCGAAGTATTCTTATGCCGGATTTTTTGTGTGAGGAGTTGTGGGAGTATTTGAAGAGTCTTTCCTGTGACACAATGAGTGAACGGCTATTTCCATTTACAAGATATTTTCTGAGCTATGAAATGAAACGGGGCTGCGAGAGGACAGGGATTAAGAAAATTCGCATCCATGATCTTAGGCATTCCCATGTTTCCCTTTTGATCAATCTGGGATTTGATGCGTTGATCATTGCTGAAAGAGTAGGGCATGAAAATGTATCAACCACACTCAATACGTATGCGCATTTGTTCCCGAATCGCCAAACTGCATTAGTTTCATCTCTTGAAAAGCTGGGGCGGAGAGAAGAGGAGTGGAAAAATAGTAGCAATATAGTAGCAGAAAAAGAAACCATGTCGTTTTTTCAAGGAGAATTAAGGCGGGTTTGAAAAGCGAATTATACTATCACGATAAGAGAAAAAATGCAATAAAAATTTTTGTTTTTTGCGGATATCTGTAATTTCATACATAAAAAATATGCCATGAAAGAGGCAAAAGGATCGATCATTTTTTGATTGGTCCCTTTTTTTGTCCTAAAATACGATGAAACCGCAGATAAGTATATTTTACTATCGTGATAGTATAGTAACGAAGAAATAGCAATATAGCTTATTTGAGCAAAAGAAAGATCAAAGGAGGAAAATGAAGATGAGACTTCTGGGAAAGAAATCATCAAAGACATCCCGTAAAGCGATGGCACTTACTTTGTCACTTGCGCTTGGTATGTCTGCAGTTGCTGTATCACCTTCTGTTGATGCAGCAAGTAAAAAGGTACCGACTCTTAATGTAAAAAAGAAAACACTTTATTACAATAGGTCCGGAGCTAATGTATATACCTTGAAAGTAATAAAGAACAAGGTGAAGGCAATCAAAAAGACTACATGGAAAACCAGCAACAAAAGTGTAGTAGCTATTAGCAGTAAGAAAAAAACATCTACAAAACTGACGGCGAAAAAGGCAGGACAGGCAAAAATTACTGCAACGGTTAAGTACACTTTAAAAGGGAGTAAAAAGGTTAAGAGTAAAAAACTGACCTGTACAATAAGTGTAAAGCGTTATCAGGATGGAGGAGTTACTCCAACAGCAGCCCCAACGGTCGCACCGACAACAGCACCAACAGCAGCGCCAACGGAGGCCCCAACAGCAGCGCCGACAGCAGCGCCAACGGAGGCCCCGACAGCAGCGCCAACGGAGGCCCCGACAGCAGCCCCAACGGAGGCACCAACGGCAGCACCGACAACAGTACCAACGGCAGCGCCAACGGAGGCCCCGACAGCAGCCCCGACAGCAGCGCCAACGGAGGCCCCGACAGCAGCGCCAACGGAGGCCCCGACAGCAGCGCCAACAACAGCACCAACAGCAGCGCCGACAGCAGCACCAACGGAGGCCCCGACAGCAGCACCAACAACAGCACCAACAGCAGCGCCAACGGAGGCACCAACAGCAGCACCAGTAGTAACAACGGTTGAAATTGAGCCGGGGACAGAGACGCTCAGTCTGGAGGAAGGAAAAAATAAAGTAACACTGACAGCGACGGTAAAGGATCAGTATGGAGAGGCGATGGCGGATCAGAACGTTGCCTGGTCGTCAAGTGATGCAAGCATCGCTACGGTAGAGAGTGGCGAGGTAACAGCAGTGGCAGAAGGCACTGTTACGATCACGGCGACAGTTGGTGGGGTAAGCGGAACCTGCAGGATCGTAGTTTTGGAAGAAATACCGGTACCGGTCGTAACAACCGTTGAACTCAGTGCGACAACGGAGACGCTCAGTCTGGAGGAAGGAAAAAATAAAGTAACGCTGATAGCGACGGTGAAAGATCAGTACGGAAATGAAATGGAAGGCCAAAACATTGTCTGGTCATCAAGTGATACAAGGATCGCTACGGTAGAGAGTGGCGAGGTAACAGCGGTAGGAGCAGGAACAACGGAGATTACAGCGAAGGTGGGCGATGTGGAATCGGAAGCTTGTGTAGTGACGGTGGAAGCGGAAGAATCGCGACTGGAAGTTGACCTTGGAGACAATGCGGAATATACGGCGACAGGTAGCGAGGAAAATTACGCTGTGACCGCATCGGTGGATTTAAGTGCCTGTGATCTGTCAAAATATGATGTAATTGGAGTGACTTTTGAAGCTCCGGAGGGAAAAGCGTTTAATCCGGTTATATATTCTGCAGGAAATACAGGTACAGAGTATGCGCAATTCGGTTATAATAAGAAATCCGGAACATATTTCCTGGCATTGACGGATGAGCTGAAGGCAAAAAAAGATGCAGTAATCGGGCTTAAGGTATCAGAGAATGTAACTTTTGACGCAGATGCTAAAGTTAGTATTACCAAAGTTTCTCTTGTGAAAATGACAGAAGTTGACCTTGGAGACAATGCGGAATATACGGCGACAGGTAGCGAGGGAAATTACGCTGTGACTGCGTCAGTGGATTTAAGTGCCTGTGATCTGTCAAAATATGATGTGATCGGAGTGACTTTTGAAGCTCCGGAGGGAAAAACGCTTAATCCGGTTATATATTCTGCGGGAAATACAGGTACAGAGTATGCGCAATTCGGTTATAATAAGGAATCCGGGACATATTTCCTGGCATTGACGGATGAGCTGAAGACGAAAAAAGATGCCGTGATCGGGCTTAAGGTATCAGAAGGTGTAACCTTTAACGCAAATGTTAAAGTTAATATTACCAATGTATCTCTTGGATGAGCTGTAAGATCTTTGTCAGAGATGCTTTGGCAACAACATGGTTTGAGATTCTAAATTTATATATACGAAAACGGTCAATTTTTAATTGGCCGTTTTTTGCGTCAGGCAAAATCTATTTACCATTTTTAAAAAAATTAAGTACCAGAAGAAACTTTGAAACTAAGATGTATCCATTTTTTGACGAGTATATGTAGGAATTAAATTTAGTCTTATTTAGTATTAGAATTTAGAACAAACGTCAGAAAATTTCAATTCATTTTTATAATATTGAATTAATTTTTTTACTTCTTCATCGGAGGTCTGGTCAGCAGCAAAAAGATAAAGATACTTGCAACCGATTTTGCTTGTTATTTCGCATATCAAGGGGACTATTACTTCCCAGAAAATGCCGAAACCTAATGGTACGCTAGTTTGTCCATCCATTTTATATGCGCTGTTTTTGCAAAAATGATGTATTTCTATTGCCGAATAGCATTCTTCGACCTTTAATGTGAATTTATTGTCTTGCAATTCCTTTTCTTCTATCTTCAGACCAATCCGATTTTTAGCTATTTCAAATAAGCGATCCATTTCCTGCGTATTATATACTTTGGAATCGTAATATTCGCTTAATGTATTGGTATCTTTTTGTAACATGGCATCCATTAACAGGGTAATAAAATCACGCTTATCGCTTTCCAAAGTGTCGTATTGATAATTTTTATATAATAACCCGCATTTGATTGAAAAAAATAAGGCAATGGTATCCATGTTGTCTTTCACTAAGTATACTTTGGTTTCACCCTCTAAGTCTGCCTGCCATGCGTTATTCTTTAGATAATATTCTAATCCTTTTCCGTCACCGGTTGCGACAAAATTGTTTACAGATTGTTGATTGATTTGTTTTGAGGTCAATATCTCGGGATGAAAATTTTTAAAATATTTTCTATTGCTGTTAGTATTGCTCATCATCGCCTCATTTCAGTAAATTACTGTTTTTTTCTTTCTGCCATTTCTCGGGCAGCATCTACTTTCATCGCATTAACTGTCAATTCGACATTTCCATTATCAGATGAATTCAACCCTTTTCTGGCACACTTCCATGAAAATTCATTGTGAGATAAACTACTTAATTTCCAAGAGGACATTTCACCATACCGGTCTAATACGTTATTTACAAGGGCTTTGGTTTCTGGCGATACGGTATCGCTTACGGATGAAAATAAACTGCCGCTCAAATATTCTCTTCTGACAGAAGCTAAAACAGGCCCATATTTCCAGCCTAAGAAAGGTTCATCAAATAATACTTTTTTGTTATACATTAAGGATTCTCTTTGCACAAAATACATTAGTTTATGCATTTTCATTTCGTCCATTGGATGATTCAGGCGTCCCAGATAAGTTTGATACAAATCTTTTGCAACAGTTAATGTATTTTCCATAAGACTTCCTCCCTTTCGTAATTATCTTGTAATTACAACATATATTTTTATGTTCTTGATTTCCTTTTTTAGATAATACACGATTTAATAGGTTTTGTCAATACGACATCGAATATTTGTTCGTATGCTTCCCTATAGTTTATTATATGGAATACTTAGAAAAGTACGCATTACAATATTTTCATGGTTTCAGGGCAGCGAGTTCCTCCCTCTCCACATAAACACTTCCGCTCTCTCTGGCGCTCATATACCATTTCACAAGGGTCAGGCGTCCGGTTTCGACCTCGATGCACGTAACGCAGTAAGGGTGCACACAGCAGCCGGTATTCAGGTAAGGGGAGTCTTCTTCACCGGCCATCGGACGGTGTGTGTGGCCGGTGATCAGTATCCGGCCATATTGTCTGGCCCAGTCAGTGAGTCTCGTTTCAGATTTTTGTTTGGTCGTGTAGTTTTTGGCGGCGCTTGTGGGGTCGAGTATCCCGATCTGCTCCAATGGCTTCCACACATACCGAACAAGAAAACAGTTCACAGGCCACAGGGTAGAATTTAAAAGGGAGGCCTGGTGGCCATGGGTCAGGTAGAGGTCATGCCCGGCAGCCTGATCCCGGAGGACGATTCCGGAGTGGAACCGGATTCCGGGAAACAGGGGCTCATTGCATTGATGGGAAGAGCAGTAATATGACGAGTATTTTTTCTTTGTAAAAGAGGCATATTTTTTTACCATATCATGATTTCCATAGATCATATAAAGACGGTCTTTCTCGTAAAACCGGGAAAGCTGCCAGAATACGTCGCTGTGTATTTCTTTGATCTGCTCCATGTTTCTGTTTTCCCAGAGTTCATCTCCATCGCCCAACTCAATATAAGTGTAACCATGCCGGTAATAGTAGCGGAGTGCGGCGAGATAGAGATGCTGGTTTTTTAGAAAATTGTCGTTGTTTGTGCCATTTCCCCTGTGACAGTCACTAAAAAGGACATATTTACAACCGTGGTCAAGTGGCAGTACGGGTGCATTTTTAAAAGATTTGTTCAGGCGGCTCCGGCAGCTCATTTGTTTTCTCCTTTCTTAAAGCGGTGCAGTCTCAGCATACGCCGGAAGACAAAGGGCAGATAATAATACAGATATAATACCTTGTCACAGGTGTTCTCAAATGGTCTTGTGACAAATTGGTACAGTTTGCAAAAAAGCCGGTTTTTTAACTGGACATAACCACGGTATACTTTTTTGAAAAAACATTTTTGCCGTGGAGACGAGCAAAAGCAGAAAGAAACGGTAGTAAAAAAGATTCCGATGTGGTTTATGTCATATCCCTTTAGCGTGAGAGCGTCCAGAAAAGAATCTCTCATCTCTGTGTCCGGAAAACGGATCGTGATCTCAAGCGTGAGATTTTTAGGCGAGGCAAAGTGCCCCGGTAAGAACTGTGTAAGCCACCAATGCGGGGCACCCAGATCGGAGAGAGGGCGGCCGCGCTCACACAATTCTGTATTCATAAAAAGATATTCTTCTTCTGTGGCGGCATGAAAGATCGTTTTTTTCCGGATTCCCGGGGGAACGATGGCATCTGCGTGGTAGATACCGATTTCGCTTCCGGTATTGATCCCGTACTGTCCTTTCCAGAATTCGATCAACCAGGTCTTTCCATCGTAATCAAAATAGACTGGCTGACAGTCGAAGATCATATTAAAAAAAGGCGCCATGCGGTCGTAAATTTTGCCATAGCCGTATTGTTTCTGCCATGCGTCCTGAGTGCTGGTGAAAATTTCCTTCTGACTCATATAGCAGTAACCAAATGGTTTGGCGAGATCATTTAAAAGATGGCACTTGTAATAGGAAGACATACAGCAGATCTCCCGGATGATCTTCTTTTTCCTCCAGTGGAAGATGAGAAGAAAAAGGATTGCGACTAATAATAGGATAAATAACAGGATATACATAACAGACCCCATTCTTTTGTTTATTGGTTATTATATGAGGAATCCGTCGAAATGTGTCGGACACCGGAATGAATTTTTAGCAGTTGCAGCTTCCCTGGACTAGTAAGATTTGTACAGCAGCGGGTATAATTCCTGATTCAGACCCGCTTGCGCTTAAAATAAACATGTAGCGGTACAAAGGCTGCAAGGTGCCCAAATCGCACCTTATACGCAGCCTAAGATAATATGAAGTGACCTCACATTTGCACCAACGTGGATTTACCTGTATACTAAGTTTTAGCAAAACAAAAAAACAGGAATTACCACATACAAAAGGAGGCCACTATGTATAGAATAATCAAAATCGGGATGGATGTCCATAGTAAAAATTACACACTCTGCGCAATGGAACCGGTGATCGGGGAAAAAGAACGCATTTTTGCAACTATCCAGGTCACAGCAGATTACAAAAATATTTTACTGTTTATTGAGGATTTAAAGTTGAAGCTTGGCCTGGACAACGAATATGATATCCAATGCGGTTACGAAGCCGGATGCCTGGGATATTCTTTGTATAACCAGCTGACAGCTGCAGGTGTAAAATGCGTGATCCTTGCCCCCACAACTATGATGACGCAGAAGGGAAAACGGGTGAAAACAGATGCAAGGGACGCCCACATGATTGCCCAGTGCCTGTCCTATGGCGGGTACCGTCCGGTCTACATCCCGACAGAAGAGGATGATTCCGTAAAAGAATACCTTAGGATGCGGGATGACCATAAGATCACACTCAAGAAGATCAAACAGCAGATCAATGCATTCTGCCTGCGCCATGGATGCCATTACGAAGGAACCAGATGGAGCCTCAGGCATATGAGATGGCTGAGGAAACTGGAGCTGTCCCCGCTGTACAGGGAAACGCTGGAGGAATACCTGGCGTCTTATGATGAACAGACAGCGAAGATAGAACGCTTTGACAGAAGGATCGAGGAGCTGGCTGCCCAGAAAAGGTATAAAGAAAAGGCAGGGAAACTGGGATGCTTCCTTGGGATCAAAACCCATACCGCGCTATCCCTGATTGTGGAAACCGGGGATTTCAGCAGGTTTGCAAAGGGAAACACGTATGCAGCGTTCCTGGGGCTGTCACCAGGAGAAAATTCCAGCGGGGAGAATGTAAGTAGGACAGGGATCAGCAAAATGGGGAACAGCCACCTGAGGCGTCTGCTGACCGAAGCGGCGCAGGGCATATGCAAAGGAATGGTGGGGCATAAATCAAAAGAACTGCGGGCGAGGCAGAATGGGAACACGGCGGAAGTCATCGCCTATGCCGATAAGGCAAACATAAGGCTCAGGAGCCGGTACTACCGGTTTATACGGAATGGAAAGAAGAAAAATGTTGCGACAGCGGCAATAGCAAGGGAACTGGCGTGTTTTGTGTGGGGAATGATGACGGACAATATCAGTTTGAAAACAGCCTGAGGGGGAAACAACATCACAGCCATCTGCCCGTCAAGGGTAAAATGAACTGCCGGCGCAGCCCCTGACAACCAGGCAGTAAACGGCAGCGTTTCAGCCAGTAACAAAAAACATCTGACAGCATCCGGAAGGGGCTGGGATCAATAGAAGGTTCGGGCCATCTGTGTCGGTCCTTTGTGTGCACGTAAGATCGTGATCCACGTCCTAAGATCGCAGGGCTCACGGCGGACCATTAGCCTGTTGGTAACCAATCCACGAATAACAGAGTGGCCAACTGCCGGGAACTGTTAAATCAGGGCTCCTTCCGGATGCTGTCAGACAAAAATATGGGTAATGTCAACGGGAAAAGAAAAAAGTTTGTGCCATTTAAGTTTTCCTCTTGACAAAAGTCACTTCATAACAGGACCGACACGTTTATACGGTCCTTATCAGAAATTATACCCGCTGCTGTACAAATTTTCATCCGTTCATAAGGAAGCTGCAACTGCTAAAATTTGATCCTGTGTCGGACACATTCGTTGATTTTTGCCGGAAGTTATGCTACAATGTATGCTGATTGCAGAGTATAAGACAGCGGGAGCTGTTTCGTCACGATATAAAGAAAGGAAACCAAACATTATGAAGATAGCGGTAACGTATGGGGAAGACGGTCAGGTGTTCCAGCATTTTGGACATGCAGAACATTTTAAAATATATGAATTTGGGGAGAGCGGTCTTGTGAATACAATGGTCATCGGGACAAATGGAACCGGACATGAGGCAATGGCAGGATTTCTGGCAAAGGGTGATGTAAAAGTTCTGATCTGTGGCGGTGTCGGTGAAGGGGCGATGCTGGCTCTCAGTGAGGCGGGAATCCTCGTTGTGCCGGGAGTGACGGGAGATGCGGATATGGCAGTGGCGGATTTTCTGAAAGGAATCCTTCAGCCGGATGGCGCAGCGAATTGTTCACATCACGGGGAGGGACATGCCTGTGGCGGTGGATGCGGCAGTTGCGGTGGCTGCCATTAAGGCGTAGAGGCAGGGGTCAGATTGGCGCCGTTGAGCTGGTCTTTTTGTAAAAAGTGGCTATGGACGAAATTTTGAAATGGTGTTATACTATGAAAGATTGAAAAGGCGCAGAGAACAGCGCAGAAATAAGGATAGACATGAAAAATGATGAATTGGATGCAATCGATAAACAAATATTAGAGATTTTGAAAAAAGATGCCAGGACGCCTGTGAAGGATATTGCAAAAGAGGTATTTCTCACAGCGCCCGCTGTATCAGCGAGGATAAATAATCTGGTAAAAGGACATTATATTACGGGCTTTCATGCCAGTTTGGATCCGGAATTGCTGGGCTACCATGTAAAAGCGTTTATCAATCTTGAAGTGGAGCCGAAAGACAAAAAGGAGTTTTATCCTTTTATCACAGATTGTCCGAATGTGATCGAGTGTAATTGTGTGACAGGGGACTATTCCATGCTTTTGGAGGTTTGGTTTAAGAGTACGGTAGAGCTTGATCAGTTTATAGGGGAACTTCAGATTTATGGAAGGACGAAGACACAGATCGTGTTTTCGACATGTGTTGACCATCGGGAGGTCAGCGTGCAGATGGAGGAAGATGATTATGAATATCACGATGTTGAAAGGTAAGATCCACCGTGCTGTCGTTGTACAGGCGGAGCTTAATTATGTGGGGAGCATAACAGTAGATCCGGTGCTGATGAGGGCAGCCGGGATTCTGGAGTATGAAAAAGTTCAGATCGTGGATATCGAAAATGGAAACCGGTTTGAGACATATACGATTGCCGGAGAGGAAGATTCCGGGATGATCTGCCTGAATGGTGCGGCAGCAAGACAGGTTCAGGTAGGGGATCATATTATTCTCATGGCATATTGCGATATGACGCCGGAAGAGGCAGAGAACCATAAACCGAAAGTGGTATTTGTGGACGATGAAAATAAGATAAAGCGTATATCGACTTATGAGAAGCACGGCCAGCTCGGGTTAGAGAGATGAGGATGAGGATATGCTGAAAGGGAAAACGGTAGTTTTAGGGGTGACGGGAAGTATTGCGGCTTATAAAATGGCAGGTCTGGCCAGCACATTGATCAAGTGCCACTGCGATGTGCATGTGATCATGACGAAAAATGCCACGAATATCATTAACCCGATCACATTTGAGACGCTGACAGGGCACAAGTGTCTGGTAGATACGTTTGACCGGAATTTTAATTATAATATAGAACATGTGGCGCTTGGCGACAAAGCAGATGTTGTTCTGGTTGCCCCGGCCTCCGCTAATATCATTGGAAAGATGGCAAATGGAATCGCAGATGACATGCTGACGACGACTCTTCTTGCCTGTAAATGTAAAAAGCTTGTGGCTCCTGCCATGAATACGAATATGTATGAGAATCCGGTCGTTCAGTCTAATCTGGACAGGCTGAGACAATTTGGCATGGAGATCATCGAGCCGGATACGGGGATGCTTGCATGCCGGGCAGTCGGCAAGGGGAAACTTCCATCTGAAGACATTCTTTTGGAATATATTTTCAAAGAAATTCTTGCCCCAAAAGATATGGCAGGAAAAAAGGTGCTTGTGACAGCGGGAGCGACGAGAGAAGCGATTGATCCGGTGCGTTATATCACAAATCATTCAACAGGGAAAATGGGATATGCATTGGCGAGGGCGGCGATGTACCGGGGGGCGGAAGTGACTCTTGTGAGCGCGCCTGTAACGATCGAACCGCCGGTCTGTGTCAATGTGATCGATGTGGTGAGTGCCGGTGACATGTTTGAGGAAGTAAAGAGACTGGCGCCGGATATGGACATTATCATAAAAGCGGCAGCAGTGGCGGATTACACACCTGCCCTTTATGCCGAAGAGAAAATAAAGAAAAAAGAGACGGATACGGAGCTTGTCCTTAAGCGGACAGAGGACATTCTCGCTTATCTTGGGAGCCATCGCAGAGAGGGGCAGTATATCTGCGGATTTTCTATGGAAACGGAAAATATGTTAGAAAACTCAAAAAAGAAATTAGAGAGTAAGAAAGCCGATCTTATCGTTGCCAATAATCTCAGGACAGAAGGGGCGGGATTCGGGACAGATACGAATGTCGTTACGCTCATTACAGAAGAGAAAATAACAGAGCTGCCTTGTATGTCAAAGGATGAGGTGGCACAGGCTGTTCTGGATATGATCATGAATAAATAAAAAAGAACTCAACGGGAAAGAGCTGTCGCAGAAGCGGCAGCTCTTTCCCGTGAGAAAAGTAAATATAAATTGGTTTGTTATGCTTTACAAAGTGTAATCTGAACATTTTTTGTCAATACATCGGTGTAACTGTATGATACTGTCTGACTCGTATTTTCAAGTTCATTTTTTACGGTAATGAGGAATATACTAGGGAATGTCTCCGTGATAACACCTTCCGTAACATCTACTTTATGTCTTCCCAAATTGCAACGTATGACCACCCTGCTACCAATGTGCCTGCTCACCGCCTTCCGCACATTTCCAACATCTGTTTTCAACATAAATAATACCGACCTTTCTTCTGCCTTATAACGACAGATAATGTGATGCCCTATTTCCCTTAGTATTTAACCACGATATATAGAAATACAAATACATTGTACCACATAATATAGTGTTTGTCAAATCTTGTTATAAATAATGTCCTTCTGTGAAAGCCAATGTATTCCGCAAAACATAATGGCTTTCGCAGAAAGACATTATTATTATATGCCGGAATCTCCAAATTATTCCTTCGTTTTTTTTTATTATCAGGCATAACGGGATGGGGAGGAGAATATAGTTTAGTAGTGATCAATCCGTAGCCGGACTGTCCGTCCAGGCTATGATGAGGAGGGTATATGGAGCTAATAAAGCAGAGAGTTCATATGAACCGGTGTAACAGCAGGGAAAATGTACAGATTACACTGGATGCAGATTTTAATGTACCAGACATAAAACCGGATGCCAGGGCAGTTATGCAGGAAAAAGGTGAGGTTGTGATCGAGGAGATCCGGATCCTTGATGGTAAAGTAAATATAAAAGGTGCGCTGTATTTTACACTTTTATATGCCGGAGAGGATGAAATGCCGGTCTGCGACCTGACGGGAAATATTCCGATCAGTGAGACTGTGGCGCTCGGATGTGACTCCACAAGGGAGGATGAGATCACGATACATACGTCGATCGATGACCTTCGGGGGGAGCTTATCAATTCACGTAAATTTGGAGTGAAGGCTATCATAAATATGGAAGTTTTGGCTGAAACGGTATATGATGGCGAAGGGGCAATCGAGATCGAAGGTGATGATTCGATCCTTAAGAGGAAAAAAAGTATGGATATCACCAGATTGATCCTGGCAAAAAAAGATACGTTACGGGTTCGCGACGAATGTAAGATACCAGGGACAAAAGATACGATCGGGCGTATTTTATATGACGATGTGAGCTTACTTGAGGTGGAGACGAGAGTTGGAGAGGATAAGCTTGTGCTTTCTGGTGAGGCAAGTCTCTTCATTATTTATCTGAGCGCAGATGAATCTCCCCAGCTTAATTTTCATGAGTGTGTGATCCCGTTGGCCGGAGAGGTTAACTGCGGAGGATGTGATGAGACAAATGTGGTTCAGGCTGAGGTCGGGATACACAGCCGGGAGATCGAGGTAAAGAGTGATGAGGATGGGGAAGATCGCGTCATTGATGTGGAAATTGTCCTTGATCTTGCGATAAAAGCATTCGGGGAGGAGAGGATGGAACTTCTCACCGATTTCTATTCAACGAAAAGGGAGTGCACACCGGTATTTGAGACGTCTTATTTTGAAAACCTGATTCTGAAAAACAAAAGCAAATCACGTGTAAACGGGAGAATACAGATGGATTCGGCAAATCCGCCTCTGCAGATATGGAAAGTTACAGGAGATGTGCGGGTGGACGAAAAAAGGATTGTGGAAGATGGCGTGGAAGTAGAGGGAATCATAGATATAAATGTGCTGTACCAGTCTGCGGATAGTAGTGTTCCGCTCGCAGCATCCGCCGGTGTCCTGCCTTTTGAGCAGCACATTCAGGTACCGGATATTTTACCTGACAGCGATATCCGTATGACAGCGGGGATCGAACAGATCAGCGGTTCTCTTCTGGGAGAAAATGAGGCGGATATAAAAGCCATTGTAGTTATTGATGTGCTGGCTTTTAATAATATCGAGGAGCCGATCATCGCTGACTTTAAGATCGAAGAACTGGACTGCGATGCGAGGGCGAGAGAACCGGGACTGATCGGATATGTGGTGAAGAAAGGAGATGAACTCTGGAATATCGCAAAAGAATTTTATACGACGATCGATACGATCATGGAGATCAATAAACTGGAGAGTGACCAGATCCATGAAGGGGATGTACTTCTTGTAATGAAAGAGGCGAACTGTGCATAGCCGGAAAGGTAAAGCATGAAGAAAAAAGGGGGCTGTCGCATTAGCGATTGAAAAATCGTGAAGTGGCAGCTTCCTTTTTGCTGTGTTTTGAATAAATTCAGCGATTATTTCATCATTTTCTCATATTTCTTTAAAACAGGTGTA
>JAETQR010000127.1 GCA_021770615.1 Lachnospiraceae bacterium
AGAAGGGATCCAAATCGAAGAGCTCAGGGAGCCAGTGAAGGTGTATAACTTCGAGGTAGAAGAGTACCATACGTATTATGTAGGGGCTGCTGAGGTACTGGTGCATAATGATAATTATGGGCAGGGGTCTGGGAATGCTGGGGAGAGTGGAGGCTCTTCCATACCAGATAAGGCAAGAGAAGTAGTCCAACAAGTAAAAGCTAATAATGGTACACCACCTAAAGGATATAAAGGCGGACGAACATACAAAAATATACCATTGGAAGATGGAGCACAGAAACTGCCAGAAGGGGTTAATTATAAAGAATATGATATTAATCCATATATTAAAGGGCAGAACAGAGGTGCAGAGAGAATTGTAATAGGTGATGATGATTCTGTTTGGTATACAAGCGACCATTATTATACATTTACACAAATTGAATAGAATGAGGTGAAATAGCTTATGTATGAAAATATTTTAAACTTACTGGAAATGCAAGAGGTTAAGTTTGAAAAAGGGCTTACATTAGATGAATTGAACCAAACGGAAAGAATTTATCAGCTTAAACTTCCTAGAAGTTTAAGACAATTCTTAATGACAGCATTGCCGATTTCAAGGGGATTTTATAATTGGAGAAATATTCAAGACGATAATGTCCGATTCATTAAAAAAGTTTTAAATAAACCATTGCTAGATATTTATAATATGGCAGAAGAAATTTATTGGTGTGATAATTGGGGTGAGAAACCAGAAGATGGAAAAATTATTGTGCAGGAAATAAGAGCGCGATTAAAAAAAGCACCTAAGTTATTACCAATTTATGCACATCGATATATGCCAATAGTTTTAGATGAAAATCCACCAGTGATTTCTATACATGACATAGATATTATATATTATGGTGAAAATTTAGAAGATTATTTTAATATCGAGTTTGGCAAGAAGGAGCAGAATACAATTGCGTTTCAAAATATTACACCTATACCATTTTGGTCAGATATAATGTAGACGATTGTGAATTGCTGGTTTTAGGGTTATATCAGAGAATTATACCTGGCATCATATGGGAGATGGGCAGACTTTAAAAACAGGTATTTATCAGTTCTATTGCCGAAAGAGACGATGTCAGGATAACGACATGGAATACACTGAAAGGGTTCAACGGAAGGGCAACCGTTGGAGGAACTCCTTTACAGCCAGACCCTGATCCTCTATGGCGTTAGCGAAACAAAACGGGACACCTATGAGCTGACATATTACATCAATGACATCAACCGCGCCTACACGGACAATTGAGCCACTATAGAGACCCTGATGGGGTATATCCCAGGGGCGTCCCGTAATACAGGCTCCCTGCCGGGAGCAGTCGGATGTTGTCCGTCAAGAGATGCCCCGGATACCCGTATGTTGCAGAGCACCTATGAATACGGCGTGGAACACCTGGGCCGCTATGACGAAGAAGCGGAGGCCTGCTACACCTACGCCTACGACGGAAGGAGGGATCACGGAAGAAGGAACCACGCTCTTTCACCCCTATCAGTACCGGGGGGAGTACACCGATGCCCTGACCGGGAACCAGTACCTGAGGGCAAGGTACTACCGCCCGTCCACAGGCAGCTTCCTGACCCGGGACACCTATGCGGGAGACCAGACAGAGCCTGCAAGCTTGAACCGGTATACCTACGCAGGGAACGATCCCGTCAACCTAGAGGACCCCAGCGGCCACGGGTGGCTGAAGAAAAAAGTACAGCAGGCCAAGGAGGCAGTAAAGAAGACCGCCAGCAAGGCAAAAAAGGTGGTGACGAGCGCCGCTAAGAAGGTGACGAAAGCCGTCACCAAAGCCGCCACGAAGGTGGTGAAAAAAACAAAGACCGTCGTAAACAAAGCCGTCAAGAAGGTGGTAAAAAAAGCCGCCAAAAAAGTCAAGAGCAGCAAGCTGTACCAGAAGGCGAAGAAGACGGCCACAAAGATCAAGAAGAAAGTGTGCACCACAGCGAAGCGGATCCAGAAGGCGACGGTAAGCTTTGTGAAGAACGTGGACTGGAAGAAGGTAGCCATCGGGGCGGCAAGGTGTGCACGACGGCGAAGCGGATCCAGAAGGCGACGGTGAGCTTTGTCAAGAACGTGGACTGGAAGAAGGTAGGTCGAACAGCGTTGAGTGCGCTGGAAGTTGTTGGCTCGATAGCGGTCGGAGCAGTGGCAGTTGGTACAGTTGTTACCTTGGTTGGAACTGGGGCGGCAATTGTTGCAGGAATTGGAATTGCGGCTAATGCTGCGTATTCAGGATACATTAACCAGAAGAATGGAGGAAACTTTTTTGATGGAATGTTTGCAGGTGCACTAAATACAAGCGTGTCGGTATTTACTTCTACGGTTATGGGGGTTAATCTGCCGCAAAATTATATAGGAGATGTAGGCAAGATGGTGATTAATGCAAGTGTCAACTACATGGCAGGAACAAGCTCTAGTTTATTGTTAGATACAATAAACGGGGACAAACCGGATTTAAATAAAGCATTGATTAATGGGGTAGAACAGGGAGTAATTGCAGGACTACTCAGCATAGGTCCTGAGAAAATAACAGGAGGGGTGGCTCCGAAAGGTCAAGGAGTATCAGCGTTTGCAGGCTTTTCTCAACAGTTTTTAGCAGGGGGTGGATTAAACAAAAATAAAGAAACTTTAGAAAAATCTAGCAATGAATGAAAAATGTAGGGAGGAAAGATGATTCAACAATATGAGGAGAAGTTATATAAAAATTCGGCGGTTTTAATTGATGCTTATGAGAAAGAAATATTATTATATAAGTGGATAAAAAGGATAAAAAAGCAATTACTGGTAGATTTATTTTATTTTCTAATATTTTTTGGCTTTATTGGTATTTTTTTGTTGGAAAAAAGACAAGATATTGTCGACGAAATAGCTAGGTATCTTTTAATTATTGTATTCTTATATCCAATTATGTGTGGTTTGAGATATATAGTTTGTGAGATAAAAGGATATGTGAAGAGTCAAAAAGGGAAATGGATAAGAATGCTGATATATATTATAAAAAACGAGAAAGGTAAATTAGAAATATGTTTTGTTCAAGCGGGTCAATTATGTCAAAAAGAGATAATGCCAAAATATAGAGAAATAAGAGGGGAAAAGAATACTTTTGCGACACTTATATATTTTCAAAATATGGAGCAATATATGCTTTTAAAAGATACTTCTTGGATTCAAAGTGTATCTGATAAATAGTGTATCTGCGCGCGAGATATTGTAGAACGTCACACTATTTGATCTAGTTTCAAGCAAATTAATTTATCCAGAAACCCTTGGGGGTCTTCCACCCCCAAACCCCTGGAACCCTTGTCATGAGGGATAATTCAAA
>JAETQR010000049.1 GCA_021770615.1 Lachnospiraceae bacterium
CTGGCTCCCTCCCGTTTCAGGAGGAAGGAATCCTTCCTCACAAGGAGAGGGGTCAAAAGCCCCGGGATAACGATATCCACCGGGAGGCCATCCCCTCCGGCTCCGATCCACACCCTCGGTTTTCTCTCATAACATTGTACGCTTGTCATTGGTTCTCCTCCTGTATTACCTGTTTTTGATACTCATACCTGCATGTATCTTCTTCTATGATTAAAATGTTTCTTTCCTTTTCTATTCGTATTTCTTCCTCTTCAAATTCCTGCTCTATCCGCCGGAAACTGCAGAATAAATCTTCTTCAAAGCACTCTATGGTCCTGTCATATTCCGGCGCTTCCCAGTGCTCGGGAAGCGTCTTTATCAGTTCTCTGATATGGCCTTTGATATCCCAATAAATATCCTCCGCCTCTTTCTTCCTCCGCTTTTCCCTTCTCAGATCATCCTGCCTCCGCTCCAGTTCATTCAGCTTTTGTCTGTACTCCTGTTCATCCATATCTGTTCTTTTATCCTGAATCCTTCCTCTTCGTTCCTTATTTTGCTTCTGCCACTTCATTTGACATTCCACTGTCTACATCCGCAAAATGCAGGCCTATTTCCCGGATTCTCTGTGCATCTCTGCCGGCCACCGCCAAGTACGAAGCCAGAATATCCTGCATAGATTCATAAAGGCTTATGCACCTCTGATTTACGTCATCGTTTGTACTGCCCTCTGCCACGTTGTCCAGTTCCCCAAGGTTCCGGAATCCGTCTTTGAGATTGCTGCTTTGATCTTCGGCTGTTCCTAAATCACTTTTTAATACAGGCTCCATCTCTTCTCACTCCTCACATCTATTCAATTTCTCTGATTGTGAACCTTGGATACTTAATATCTTTAACCTGCTCTCTAAACAGTTCACAAAATTTCTCCTCTTTTTCGTCCCTGTAACCTTCAAAACATATTTCCTCTATATCCTCGTCATTGAAAAAAAATGACTGCGGGCTGATCTGCCCCTGAGGATATATGCATGCCCCGTAATCAAGGTAGCCGATCTTACCATTGTGGTTACATAGCGGCAGGCGGCTTGTAACCATTAGTTTTTCTGTTCCCTCTTTTAGTCTCACAATGGTTCCCAGTGGTAATATCCTCATACTTCTTCCTCCTTGTATTTTGTTTGTTCATATTTTCAATATAGATTCCTAACTTTTATCCAGAACAGCAGCTTCTGAAGGGGATGCAAGGTGACGATAAGCATTGTTATTATACCGGGACCTCCCACTCCCACAATTAATCCTCGAAGATCATGATCTTTCGGATACATGTATAATCCAAACCATGTCATTGCTATCATGACTGCTAAAAATCCTACATACATAATATGTATTTTCACACTTGCCTGAGAAAGACATGTCAGCACTTCCGGTGTCAGGTCATACATTCTGCCTGTCTTTTTTGCTTCTGCTGTTATTACATCTTCATGATGTTTCTGATACAAATATCCAATAAGAGTACTGATACAAATCAGCAGGAACTGTATTCTTCCATTTACATACGGCATTCTGGATGAAAGATAAACAGCAATACCTGATATTGCACACCCGCCTCCTGCAACAATTCCTATCACGGGTAGATTTCTTGCACTATCGACCTGCTGCGTTGTTTCCAGACTGACTCTTATTAATTTTTGTTCACTTTTGTCAAAATACCAGACTCCTGCCTCTTTATCTGCCGCAACTTGAATGATTCTCATACTGCTGCCTCCCTTCGCCTTATATTTTTAATGTAACTTTCTTACCTTTACCCAGAACAAAATCTTCTGAAGGGGATGCAGAGTGACGATCAGCATGGTCACTACATTGCCTCCTATTATTGCCGCAAATATCAGTACAATGTTCTGCGTTTCAATATAAAGAAAATACGTCCATCCCAACATAACAAAAACACCAATTACTACAAGCATTAACATAATATATATCTTCATTCCGGCACCTGAAATATATCGTAATAGCTCTGAGGTTACTTCATATCTTTTTCCAAGTTGTTCCACTGTTTGTTCCACTTTTCTGAGATAGTATTTGCTAAGCATATATAAACACAGGATATTTATACATATAAATATCCTCAACAACCCATAATTAATATGCACTCCTTGCTTTGCCAGATAGGTTCCAGCAGCCGTTAATATACTCCCCACCCCCGCAGTAATCCCTACCACAGGGATATCCTCCCCATTATTCATCTGTGTCATTGCACTTTGGCTGATTTCTATTAACTTTTGCTCCCGCTTATCGAAATACCAAACTCCTATTTCTTTATCAGATGCAACCTGAATTATTCTCATACTGCTACCTCCCTTCGCTTTATATTTTTAATATAACTTTCTCACCTTTACCCAGAACAAAATCTTCTGAAGGGGATGCAGAGTGACGATCAGCATTGTCACAGTATCAATGGCTACGATTATCGTCAGAATCATAACAAAACTCTGTGTTTTTAAATAAAGGAAAATACACAACGCGGTCATAGCGATCATAAATCCTGTTACAATGGACAATGATACATATACTTTTACTCCTGCATGAGAAATCTGTTGCAGTATCTCTTCACATACTTCATATTGCCTTCCGATTTGTTTTACCTCTTCTGCCACTTTTCTTACGTAATGTCTCGTATATATGTATGAGCAAAGAATATTAATGCATATAAAAGCAATCAATGCCTTATAGTTAATACAAACTCCCTGCTTTGTCAGATAGGTCCCAACCGCTACCAATATACTCCCCAATCCCGCTGTAATTCCCACTACAGGGATATTCTCCCCACTGTTCACTTGTAACATTGTACTTTGACTGATTCCTATCAGTTTTTGTTCTTGTTTGTCGAAATACCAGACGCCTATTTCTTTATCAGATGCAACCTGAATCATTCTCATATCTGTACCCTCGCCTGTTATTCAAATACTACCGTTCCTAATGAAAAATCATTAATACATCTACCTGCATCATCTAATTTCTTATCTATAAACTCTCCGGTATCTTGTAGAGTTTCGTTATTATCATACATATAATCAAAATAATTAACTAAAACCACAGTTACTATTACACTTACCCCTATAACTAAGCCAACCGGCCCCCCTGCACTAGATGCCACCATTGCCGTTGTAACCATTTTCACTGCTGTCCCTGCCATACAGCCAATTGCAGTATGTGCCCCTGTCTTTATCAGCGCCTCGCCTTTATCAGCGCCCCCTGCCCGCAGAAGTCCATAATCAATGCCACTTCCGATAACGGTCATAGGTGCACCGCCAATATTTGAAATTTTGGTTCCTTTTGTTCCCACCTGTGCAGCCTTAATGATATCGTCACCATACCGAAGCATATCATCCGCACTTCCCTGAGAGTAACTTAAGATCTTGGCCGCATTTTCTGCAAGCCATGCTCCCTGCGCTTTTGTAATCTCTCCAAGCGCTGAACAAGTCGTGGAAAACGCCTGTGACGCCACTGTCCACCCGAGCCCTAATAACTCTATTTCCTCCTTATGTTCCGCCAGATATTCCTCAAGTGTCTGCTCTTCTCGAATCGGATTCTGCACCATATAATTTACGATCTTACAAATGTCATCGTCACTCATCTTTGGATTTTCTTTTTTTATCTTTGCCAGTACATCTGCTAATACATCCGCCATCTCCTGTCGGCTTCCCCACATTTCATTGATTCTGCGGCTCCACTCCATATCGATACCTGAAATCTGGAACATCCTGCCGGCAGAGTTATACTGAATCCCCTGCATAATGTCAAGTCCCTGGAGAAGTTGGACTTTTAACCCGTCATTCCCACTATAAAGTGCAGATACACAGGATACAAATTGACTGATTCTCTCTAATTTCTCTTCAATATCTGCCTTTTGATTCTCCAATGTCTGCCTCAGATCAAGCATAGTCATCACGCCCGGCGGTGTATCCTCTAAAATACGTAATATCGTTCCGATCCTCTCCACATCCTCCAGCAGACCATCTTCATCTACATTTGCTGCATCTGCAAGATAAGTATCTATCAGCGCACCGTATGCTTCATTCTCTGCAGCCAAATCTTCCGCACAGCAGATGAGCCCCCGAAGCACAGGAATATGTACAGAACTATAATAGCCCTTCAGATTCCCATAAGACTGTGCCAGTAATTCCGGCGTATCAATGAATGCGTCAATTTTCCTGATCATTAACTGTGCATTCAGAATCACGGCTTCAAGATTCTAGTTCATCTGCTTTAACTGATTTTTTACGCTTTTTGTGTTCATAAGCAGTCCCACATCTGTCACCTCCTGTTCCTATAAGCGATCTAATATAATTTCCTTACCTTTATCCAGAAGAGCAGCTTCTGAAACGGATGAAGCGAAACAAGATACATGACTACTGCACCCATCCCCCCAACTCCGACAATCGCCATCCGTATATCTCCCTCCTTAGGATAAAAATACAATCCTAAGCCTGTCATTGCAATCAACACAAACAACATAAGCAAATAAATGGCATAAATCTTCCTGCCTATCTGAGACACATATTGCAGAACCTCTGCCGTAAAAGGATAGATGCGCCCTGATTTTTTTGCTTCATCAGCAAATCTCCGGGTTCGGATTGTTGCATATATATAGGATAGAACAACACTGACCCCCACAAAAAGCCACATATTCCTGGTCTCTATATACAGACCCCTCCTGGTCAGATAAGCTCCTATTGCAGCCAGAATACATCCGCTTATCACAGCAATATGTATGAAGGGAGAACCATTGATAGTATCCATCTGCCGCATCCTATCATAGCTGACCTTTATGAACTGTCTTTCCTGTTTGTCAAAATACCAGTATCCCAATTGTTTATCTGCTGCAATCTGAATGATTTTCATATTTATTGCCCTTCTCCCTCCGGCTCATACTTCTTACCAAGCTTCTCAATCTCCTGCTCAAGCTGATCCATCCTCTCCTGCTTCCTGGAGCCGTCGATCTCCGTATTCCCCTCTAAAATATCCGCCTCCTTCATATAGGCATACACAAGAAGCTTGTCATCGGACAATGCCATCGCCATATCCTCCGCCTTTTTAAGTTTACGCCGCCCCAGATAGATCCAGTAGTCAAGCTCTTTTTCATTGCTCTCCGGCGACAGTTTCTCCACAATAACGGCGATCTCTTCCTGCTTCAGGCTTTCGCTTCTCGCATAAGATGCGGCAAGAATATACTTTGTATTAGTGTCCATCTCTTCCGGAGAAAGCGCCTCCAGACTGTCAATACATCCTACATAATCATTCACGATATACTTCTGGTTCGCCGCGATTACTGACTCCTGTTTTGGGACGACCAACCTTCCGTAATAAAATGTCCCCGCACCGAAAACAGCCGTCAGGATCACAGCTGCCACAGCCACCGTCCTCCAGGCCAGGTAGCCCTTTTTCGACACCTGCGTCGTAGTGCGCCTGGTGGTCTCTTCCAGCTCTTTTTTCCTGCGCCGGATCTCAGCCTTCACTTCCTCTGCCGAGGTGCATTCATAGATTGCCTGAAAGCCCCGTTCCCCCTTCAGGATTTCAATCCCGCTTTCTAATAGCTTTGCCACATCGTAACGTCTGCTCAGTATCCCTCCGGCAAATGCCTTGTAAATATTTAAAAACTCCTCTTCCTCCCCGCATTTTCCGGGCTCATACAGATCCCTCCCCCTGACATACGGAATATAATTGTCATCGTAATATATTTCCTCCATGGAAAATGGAATCTGGTATTTGAAATATACCTCCCTCAAACCTGCAAAATTAATAAGCAGACTGTACTTCGCCCCTTTGTCCTCTTCCAGAATCTCCTGCAGCGGTTTCTTCCCTTCCACATCATAGATAAAACAGATGTCCTCTCCGTCTTCTTCATACTGACAGCCAAGGAAATGCTCTCCTGCCTCCTTCATCCTTTCATAGTCAAAGGTATCCCTTGCATGCAGCTGTGATTTTTTTACTGTCCTTCTATTATCCATAACCTGTCTCCTGTATATATTTTTGCCTCTTCATATGTCTGCTGAGGGCAGATCCGCCTTCTGGTCCTCTCAGACTGTATAAAACTCCCTTCGTCCCACGCCATCTGCGGAACATTTTCCTTTAGTACCTTCAGCGTAGTCCCGACACGCTGGCCGGAATCCACCTGAATATCATAAGACTGCTTCTTCGTCCTGTTCGTAATCGTAACTGTAAGTTTCACCTTGCTTCTTACCTTTCCTTCTTTTTTCTATGTAAAAAAGAACTGTACCTGCCAGCATCACCCCCGCCAGCACATATGCGTACATGGACAGACTGCTTTTACCTCCTGAAGCGTCCTCATAATCCTTCTTTACCATAGCAGAGGTGTCCGCCTCCATCACAGTCTTCAGGATCTTCTGCCTGTCTGTCCCCGGCTTCCCGGTCAGTATATCTGCCAGGATCTCCTCTTGCATCAGTTCTTGTTCCTGATCGTAGTTCTCCTCTAATAGCTCTGCTTCTTCTCTGAAAATGTGCACGTTGTATCTGTCACACAATGATGTCGTTGTCTTTTCCTGCTGCTTCAGGATACTGGTGTCGATCTCAATATCGTTACGGGTATCTGCCGGATTCTCCTGTTTCCCGTCTGTCCTGCCCTCAATCGTAATCTCTCCCATCTCTCACATGGCCTCCTCCTTGTGCCGCCGGTCTTTCCGGTACAGGGGGCGGCTGACCCGCTGTACCTGGTCCGGAAAGGCCGGCTCTGGTTCTACATCTGGCTCTTCATATCCTGGTCTGCCTTCTCGAAGTTCTCGGAAATCTGACGCATCTGCATAGCCATGTCTTCAATCATCTGCTTTACATCCTTAAGCTTCGGCTCTGCATCAAAATACTGCTCCACAAACCTGTCACAGGTCTCTGCCTCCCATGCATCCGGAAGGTCACGGATCACACTTGTCATAATGTCAATGCAATCCCCGAAAGCCTCACTCTGCTGCAGAAGTGTTGATGATGACGATGCCAGCACCTCATAATCCACTCTTAACATATAGTTTCTCCTCCTTTGCTTTCCCTGTCTGATCAGGGTATTTTTTTTATAACCACATAAGAGCCATGTGCATGTCCCTTATGAAAGCTATCCCATTATCCTGCCGTATAGACCTGTCTCAGAATTCCATAGCCCGGCGCTTTATCCCCTGCACGATCACCAAGCGTACAAGCGCTGCAAATAAAATGCCTCCTGCCAGAATAAGGAGTACTCTGAGCACAAGCTTCTGGTCAATCCCGGACATGACCTGTTCGTCCTTTGTCCGGGTCTCCTGTTTATCTGCTTCCACCTCTTTTTCTTCCAACAAAAGCGGCGCCGCCATGAAACCATAGGCCTCCTTGTTCTCCACGTCCCCGATCCTGGTATATGGCAATTTCCCGGAAAGATCACCAAGAAGTGTAAGATTGACTTTACTGTTTTCGCCCCGGGAGGCCTTGGCCTTTGCAAGCCCCTCCGTCAGAAGTTTCTCCGACGACTCCTCTGCCTTTGCCACACTATCCTGCATGGCGGTCATATGATCGCCGGCAGCTTCATATACTTCACTGACATACTGTCCGTATGCACCGGTATATTCCGACACTTTCCCCTCTACCTGGCGGTAATTATCCTGCATATTGCCAGCAACAGACTCCACCTGACGGCTGTCCACATAAGAGGCCGCATCATAACTACCGAACTCTGCCTGAAAATCCCCGGCCTCCGTCCCGACAGCCTTGAATCTCTCTTCTACCTCCGCATATGTACGGAGCAAATCCTCCTTTTTACTGCGGAAAGCCTCTACAAGCTCCGTTTCTGCAAGGTCTATGATATCTGACGCTTTACAAAGCAGCGCAGTCTCCATATCCACTCCGTCATCCCCGGCAACCTCCGAAGGTTTTTTTACCTCCTCGGCAGCCGGCAGGGATCCATCACCGGGACGGTTCTGGTTAAACACACAATCCGGAATCAAAGGCGAAATCTGACAATAATCTCCTTCCGCCAGTTGATCTGTCACAGAGTTCAAAAATTCCTCCCAGCTAAAAGCCTGCGTCGGGCTAATGTCAACGCCCGCCATATCCAGAGCCTCGGCCAGCTTCTTCACATATGCCCCTCGATCTATAAATGCATAATGATCCTTGTCCGCCCCGGCTACATAGTTTTCCAGCAGCTTCTGATAGGCAGTCTCCGTTTTTTCATATTCCGTAAGTGCGTTTTGAAGTTCTTTCCGGTTTGCAATAAATTCCTCCGTCTGTTTATTGTATTCATCAATATAAGCCTCATACTGGCCAAAGACCGCCTCCATTTCTGCCTTCACGCCCTCGCCTCTCTCCTGGAAGGATTGAAGTTCCTGATCCAGGGAGGCATTTCCAAGAGCTTCATTGGCGCTGGCAAATGCACCTGCCGCCTCGCTCATATGGCTGTTCACCCCGCCTGATTTTCCTTTCATCTGATCAATGTCCTGCTGCCCTTTGGCCAGAAACCCCTGATAGGCGGCTCCCAGATCTGTGACCAGTGCCTCTCCACGGGCATATTCCCCCGACAGTTCCAACTCCGCCACATTATTTTCCACCTGCGCCATTTCCGGGATCTCGACCATTGCAATCAGACTGCCCGGATCAACGGCCTCCAGAAGCTTTGCATCCTCCGCATCGTTTGCGATTATCTTATCTGATACATCCTGCGCCTGGTGGAACTCCTTCATTACAGACGACAGATAGATCTGGGTCAGGCTGTCGTTCAGGTTCCTGCCCATAGCTTCAACATTGCGTATCGCCTGCTCCCGCTTCTCTTCACTGATCTCATTACTGACCGTAAATGTCAGGCGGCTTTCGGTAGGCTGATTATTAATGCTGTAAACGGACCGGGAGAAATCCGACGGGATAACGACACTGGCGCCATACATTCCGGTCTCCACGCCGATCCGTGCATCCGCAAGCCCTGTCACGGTATATTCGACACCCGTATAGGGGAGAAGCTGGGCCGCATACTGCACCTGCCCATTGCCTGTCTCTACCCCCTCATCCAAATTTACAACGGCAATCTTCGTCCCCCGGTCCTCCTTGCCCGACCGGGCCTCCTGTACTCTTCTCTCATTTTCTGCCTGCTCCGTATGTATTCCGGCGAAATACCCTACGGACACAGCCGCGGAAACTAATAAAATGGTGATTCCTGTCCTGATTATTTTTTTCTTCATCTGCATTTTTCATCTCACATTCTGTAAATATATCTTGTAACGGAAACATTATTAAATCCGTCCAAAAAAAATATCCTCAGGGATGTTCCTGTAAAGAATCATCCTTGAAGATATTATATAACAAAAAAATGCATTTGTGTTGATTTGTCCGCGAACTGTAGGTTTTTGTCCGCGAATAGTATATTTTATCAAAATTCAGAGGCAAAATATACTGAATTTCCATATTATTTTATTGATAAGAATGTAAATAGTTACACTATCATCACACCTTATCACATCTTAATTTTACGTTCTTTTTGGTCTCTTTTATTTTATCGGACAAATTTACTCCAACATTAAGATATTCATAAAATTATTGTCATATTTTTTTAGCATATAATATGCCACTCCCATATATCCATTCATAATACCGGGATGGTACTTCTCCTGAGGCAAAAATGCATGGCCCTCCAGCACGCTCCGGCAAATATATGCATGATATTCCATCACCGCCTGTGAATCCCCGTCATATCCGGAAAGAAGCAGCACATTGCCGCAGCTTCCATGGCACAGGCACATGCCTTCCCGCAAACACCGGCGCTTTAGTTTCTTTGCCGCACGCTCTATATCCTTTTCCACCACTCCTTTTAGATCCTCCTCTACCCTGCTTCTCATCATAATCCGGGACGCCAGAATGCCGCCGGCCCCATGGCACCACGCCGCTGTATCTGTCCGATTCCGGACTTCCTCGTCTCTCACCCGGAAGTCCAGCCAGTTTTCAAGCTTTTCACTGTAAAAATAGTCTTCATAGGCGATAGCCTCCCGGAGCAGCCCGTAATAGCGCGGTTCCTTTGTCGCGGCATATAACCGCGCCAGGGCTGCCGCGATTCCGGCGTTGCCATGGGCAATTCCAAGAAGCGGCCTTTCCTCCTCCCCGGCTGTCCGCCACCCGGCTCCTTCCTCCATGTGGCACGCCTTCTCACAGATCAGATTGCCCGAGAGCCTCGCCGCCCCCAGATATTTTTCTTCCCCGGAAATCTCATAAAGCATCAGCATCCCCCAGATTACCCCCGCCAGACCGTCCAGCAGGTCGCAGGTCTCGGTCTGCTGTATCGCCGGAAGAACCAGATCCGCATGCTCCAGGGCATAGGAAAGGTAGCTATGATTGCCCGTAATCCTATAAATGCAGAGATATCCATACACAACCGACATCTCTCCATTATAGATGCCA
Source organism: Lachnospiraceae bacterium (assembly GCA_021770615.1). The sequence goes on from JAETQR010000049.1 coordinate 10,387, forward strand.
ACCTGCAGCTTTTTGAGTCTCATCCCTTCCAACTGCCTGGTATATGCAAAAAGCTGGCCATCCAACACCCTGCAGAGATCCTTATATTTTCCCTCTCCCACACACCTTTCCATCATATGGGCAACCAGGGCGAGTCCCATAACACCTCCATACAGATACATATGCATGGGTTCAATCTGCATCCCTTCCATACCGAAGGATGCCACATTTACAGTATACCAGCCATATTCTTTATCCAAAGACACCGCCTGCTTCAGAAGTTTTTCCATCATGCGCTCTGCAATTTCCAGATAGCATCCCCGGTCAGGCACATCCGGAGACATTCCCGCCACGTTCGGTATCCCGTCCAACACGCGGTTTTCCGTTACCTGCCCCGGCAGGGCAAGTGCAATATGGATCAATCGCTTTTGATGCTTAAGGTCTTCCTCCCCGAGTCTTTTCAGTTTGTCCATCATAATGCCGAAGGCCGTACGGCGAAAATAATCCTTCACCGGTTGACACCTGGAATTATACAGATGCCGCTCGCCTGCACAGAAGTAAAAATACGGGATATCATGGGCCGCCAGATCCCGCACCTCACTGTTCACGACTTCTAACATTCCCGGTTTGGCCAGGTTCCGCCCGTAACACATGGTATACAGGTAGAGCTGCCGGTCTGCGCCGTCTGTCATTAATGACGGATGGTATGAGCTGTCCAGGCACATAGCATATCTCTGGGTATCAGCTGCCAGATACCGGCTCTTTACATCCCTGAGGCCACGCAGCATATTCTCCACCGCCTCTGTATGCCCCATTGCAAAATGATAAGCTTTTGCAAACCCTTCCGCAATCTCCTGTTCGTACTGCACCGGACAGACAGCTTCCTCCTGATAAGACGGAGTATTTTGATCCGGCTTAATTTCCGGGTGATGATAGGCAATCCGGATCTCAGACGTGCCGGATCCTGCAATCCCCGGAATCTTAAACGGCAGACGCGCCTTCTCCCCTCCTCCGATCCCGCTGACATTTACGCTGACACCCTCCTGCCGCCACTTCGCTGAGGGCAGCATTCCCGAATCGAGCACAGATGTATGTAAGTATAGTTTTACTTTCTCCATTATATTGCCGTCTGCAATATCCTCCGGCATTCCCAGCAGATTTTCGAGATCCACCACCACAGGGTATTCTCCGCAGGCGATGACATTTTCCCCGTGGATATCATTAGTCCCCAGCAGATAAAAGAGGAACATAAGGACACCCACCCTCTCATAAAAACGGGACACCTCTTCTTTTGTACGGCAAGGCAGTCTGTCTATGCAGGCCTCCCAGCCATAGCCGTCACGGCAAACCCGGGGGAGTCGTTTCATATCCAGCCCGCAGGCTCTGCAAAAACGATCCGCAAGCGCCTCGAAACAGCTTTCATTATCCAGTGAATGTGGCTTATAGATCACGACACAGCCATTATTCAGCTGAATCTTCACCACACTCTGTCCACCCCGGTGGACGTCTGCAATTCCCCCGGTAATATCCGCGATTCCGGAAAACTCCAGTCCGTTGCACAAGGTTTCCCGAATCTCCCCATGATCCTTTTCCACCCGGTTCACCATCTGGGAATACTGTCGGTTACAGCTCTGTATGATTTCGTAAATACTCCTTTTCAACAATGGATACTCTTTCTCAAACTGCTGTTTCCACTGCGCGGTCATTATTTCATGGCAAAAATACTGATACTCTTCTTTTGTATCCCTTCCCTTCAATTCTCCTCTATTCTTACACCTATGGATTTCATAGATCAATGTACGGATGCAGATATGCTCCAGTCTGCACAAGAGCGAATGGAGATAACTCCCGCACAGCCCCGGCGATGCGGATAATGTCTCCAGAAGCTGCCGGTCTGCCTCAAGCGCTTCTCTAAGATATCCTGTATAAAAACCAATAAAATTCTCTGACTGGTGCTCCGATACAAAGCTTTCTGCCAGCTCACCGGCGACACTGTCTGCGGCCTCCGGGTCCGGAAAAACATTTTCCATTCCTGTCACATCATAAGCCTGATCACATATATAGGCCTCCACCTGTGGAATGTGCCTGCAAATCCGGTTAAAGCATTCTTCCCCCAGATTACTACCCCAGAATCTTGTTTTTTCTGGATTTCTGATGTCCTTCTTCAGATCAGGATAAAAAATCCGCTCGTGCAGATATGACGCTCTTCGATCCATGCTGTAACTCTCCTTTATAGATATTATGATCTTAATGTCAATGTATAGTGATTGTCTGAAATCATCTGTATACCAACACGCCTATACCGAAAAGAGGTAAAAGCCAATTGTACTTTTACCCCCTTCGCGCGGATTGTGTATAACGGATATTAGATGTAATACGTTATACCAGTACAGCGTTTCACTGTACTAGCAGCAAATAATTGTAAGAAACATACTACACATTTTTGACCATGTAGAATATGGCACACCTTCGTCATTGCCTCCAACTTTCTTCGTTTCCTCGAACTCTTGGAACAAATCTCCTGCTAATTCCATACTTTTTTCATTCATCTGCATAATTATTACCTCCTTTTTATTTATAACCCATTCTCAAAGAATGTGATTACCACAGTAAATACATCTGCTGTATGACTCCAGCTAATTTCTCCGCCATAATATTTTACACAAGACTCCACTGATTTCATACCAAAACCATGGCCTTTCTTATTGTCCTTGTCTGTCTGATATTCTCCATTTTTCACAAGTACTGGCACTCCCAAACTATTTTCTATCTTCACTATATAGATTTGATTCTTTCTCTTTATTACCACCCGAATCCATTTGTCACATCCGTCAATCTTTTCGCAGGCTTCTATTGCATTTTCAAGCAAATTGAAAAAAATATTACCCATATCGTTTTCATTAATATTGGTTTTGAATTCTCCTTCTACCTCCACTTGATACCGAATTCCTTTCTGGTTCGCTTCATCTCCTTTAATATTAAGAACCAAATCCAATACATCACAGCCAGTATAAATATATTTACTCAATCGTTCCACCGGCTCCATAATCTTTCCTAAGTATTGAGAGGCCTTTTCATATTCACAGTTTTCCAGATGATTTTTCAGCAAGACTATATGGTGCTTAAAATCGTGAAAAATATATTGATTACTCATATAAAGATTTTGCAAATTCTTATAGTTTTGCTTTAGCAACTCATTTTTCATTTGCGCCATTTTAAATTGACCCTTTACATGGGTATTATTCAATTCAATAGCCATAAGTGCCAAAAGGATTAGTAAACAACTAACAATAAAAAAACTGTTCATTTGTCCTACACAATTAACACTGTCTACCAATGTTGTTAAAAGTAGCCATCCCCAAACACATCCCACTGCACCTACTGAAAATAAAACTTCTTTATAATCTTCAATATTAAAATATTTCTTTTTCCTATATCTATGAAGTATGAAACACATCTCAAACACAATGAAACGTGAAAAAAAATATATGGATATCCTGCCCATACTTACTTTGTAATACAATTCCTCTGCAAATTCTGTATCCAGATAGCTTGCCCCAAAAAAGGCTAATGACAAATCTATTAATACATCCAACAAATAATAGTCAAATACGCACGCAAAACATAACGCTTTATTTTTCTTCTTTATAAAAGCCAATGAAATCCATGTACAACAAACCTGAATCAAAAAAGTAATCCAAGAAAAAAATACATACTTACGACTACTAATTACAAAGAGCATTGGCACCGCTCCACCCAACACTGCAGCACCCCTGTTCCTTTTTAACACTTCCCCATCATAAACCACCACATCACAGATCCAGATACATATGCCGACCTCAAAAATAGTCAACACAATCTGAAGCCCCTCCCATATACTCATATATTATCGCTCCAATATTTCATAACCATAGTTTTTACCTTTTTGATATTTGATCTGCTGATTTCCAGAACCTCGCCATTATCCATGTGGACTTCATTTTTCTCAATCTTCCTAATGTGTTCAATATTTACAAGTCTCCCTCTGTCTATGGCAATAAACCCTACCCGGCTCAGGATCTGTCTGACATGCTCTATTGTTTTCCGGTCAAAATGTTGTTCATCTGCCGTAAACATAGTACAGTTTTTGCCATCCTTTTTTACATAAATAATATCACTGCACCTCACCCGTTCGATCCTGTGCTGATTTGAAATCTGGTAATATTCCGTTTTTTCCCGCTTACATTCCGCCAGAACCTTATCCAGCACATAGGGAAGCCTCCGTTCTATGTCGGTCTTTAACACGTACTGGTAAGCCTCCTTCTCATATCCCTGGGGTGCGAACGATGCATAGCAGGTCAGAAATATAATATAACCCTTGCCCGGCATCTCCCGTATGTAGTCTGCCAGCTCAACCCCGCTGATCTCCGGCATCTCCACATCCAGGATATAGATATGAAATTCCATTCCGCCCTGCATCTCCTCCAGCAGGCTTTTGGGCCTGGTGTAAGTCCTCACCATAACCTCCTGGCTCATACCCGAATTTTCTGCCTGTCTCTTTACATAATCCCTCACAATTTCTGTTATATCCTTATTATCATCTACAATTGCCACTCTAAACATATGACTTCACCTTAACACTCTTTTTGTATTGTATAATATAGCTTTTTTCCTATATCAAAAAACTGCGCCTTATGACCGTATATTATCAGGCGGTACTCATCCTTTGCAATTTCCCGGTCTCCCAACTGCCTGCGCCCACTGACATAAGTATAGACGCCTTCCTTTTCATATTTTACCTTATCTATCACATCGTCCACCACATCATTGATAGGCATGGACTGAATCTTCGGATTCCACCTTCCGATCATACTTCTCACCTGATGTTTATTGAGCCTGACCGTCTTTGTATATCTCTCATCCAGGAACATGATCTGGAACTTCCTTACCCCTAGGATATCAAGTATACGGTCAAACATGGTCTGCTCCTCTTCATAGGAAAAACCAAGCTGTACATAAGCCTGAATATGATATAATGCCTGTTCCAGATAAGACCGGTTGCCGGTCACGGAATATCTTTCATACAACCAGCCAATACTATCCTTCAGGACTTCCTTTGGATCCAGGCCCGCATCTTCTATATTGTCAAGGGCCAGTTTTATTGTTTCCATTCTGATTAATTTTCTGCTCATCACTATCTCCTGCAATATGTGCATTTTAGTAAATATATGGGCGTATTAGTTATTTCAAAATTTTTTCATGAACTGATAAACTGACATCGAAAGGAGCCGCTATGAAAAAGGAAATCGGATTCCGTGTCAGGCAGGCACGTATTAACGCTGATCTAACCCAGGAAGAACTGGCAGAAAAAGCCAATGTCTCTTCCAGTTTTATAAGCCGTCTTGAAAATGGCAGGGTTCTGCCCAGCATCGACCGGCTATATATGTTAGCTAACATCCTTGATGTAGGGCTGCAGGATCTCCTATGTGACCTGTTCCGCCAAACAGACAATGACTCATCCTCTCTTACCGGCAACATTAATTATTACATTGAGCTAATGACGATTCCGGAAAAACAGTATCTTCTGGAATGTGTAAAATTATTCCATCGCTACTTTGATAAATCATAACATATTTTTCAACACTTTTGGGGAAATGTCCGCGAACTGTCATGTTTTGTCCGCGAATTGCACATTTTAGGGTAAAAATGACACTAAAAGAGCCGCTATGGTAGCGGCTCTTTCTTTCCGGCTATATTTAAATCATAATTAAAAATGCTGAAATTCCAAATGCTGCAAAAACTGCCACGCTGATCAGATAAATACCACCTTCTGCTGCTAACATAAACTTCTGCTGCCTCTTCGTCATTCCGATTTTACGCATGGTCTCCAGTTCTTTTCTTCTGGATATGATCCCAGTAATTACAACATTACAGTAATTCGTTATTCCTGCAATCAACAAAATGATACTGATGCTTCCATAAATCATTCGATTTCCCCAGATATAATTCTGTGATTCTCTTAAAAGATCTGACTTGCTGATACAGAAAATTCCTGATTCGCCTACACCGTCTAAGCTTGCAGAAGTCTCCTTTACACGCTTTTGATTTTCACTGGATAAAATGCTTTGAATCTGCTCATACACATGTTTTTCTTTATCCGGATTTACGGAAAGTTCCATATAAAGTGTCTTTTTTGGGGTCGGAAGTTTTTCAAATCCTTTTCCACTGATAAAATAGTAAATGGATCCTTCTGCCCCGTGCCAGCTCTGGCGAATGTCCGGAAACCCTTCTGCCTGGTTATCTAAATATCCACATAATATAAATCCTTGCGATTTTTCTCCGCCATAGAGTCCGGAATCTACACTTTTTTCAGAAGTTTCTTTTTCCTCCGGTGACATTTGAATCCACACACTTAGAACATCTTTTGACAAAAGCTTTTTAAAATAAATTGGTTCTCCCACACTTTCTTTTGCCTGCTCTTCCTGTATTTTAGAAAGCATATGATCGTGGATGATCAATACCCCTGTTCCATTTTCCAGGCTCTGCATGTCTACTTTTAAATGCTCATTATCCACATATTTTTTCAATTGTTCAATCTCGGAATCTTTCAGGATCTGCACCGTATCAGGATTGCTTCCCTGAACCATGGAAGTTCCGTCCCCATAATCCATGCTGGCTTCCGATTTTTCATTTTCTTTCACCGCATTATTCTCTTCTTTGACAAGCGGTCGGATTCCTTTTCTTGAAAGAAGGGAATACAAGTATGCACCCTTCATAACATAGGATTTCTCTTTTTCTACACCGTTAATATTGAGTAATCTCTCCTGGACTTCCGCTGAAACAGGCGCATATTCATCATATTCATTGTCGTACAGCAATGCAAAATTATCCCCTTGCGTTTTCATTGGGTCTTCTCCTGCTTTTCTTGTCTGATACTCTTTCCCGTAGCCTTCCTGTTCGGCCCACTGACTAAACTTCCCTGCAATTAGGAAATCCGGCCTTGATTCTATCACATGGGCATAGTCTTTTTTATCTGCAATCCGTACAACCCCGAAAAATGTAATAACTGCCAATGTCAATGACAACACGGTAAATAGATAGCGTACCGGATACCTGACTACATTTTTCAATGCCATAAATAACAGTTCTACACGACTGTTTCTGTTCCGGATCCTATTTTTCTTTCTAAGATTTTTGAAATTTCTTCTTTTACAAATACCAAATCGTTCTTTTTTTACACCTGTGTAATATATACTCTTCACACAGGAAAGACCGACCATTCTATGAATGACTTCTGCACATACAATAATCATCAAAAGCCCTGTAAATGCAACAGCCATCACAAGGATGCCTCCGCGAAATACTGAAAACCCTTCTGCACCTCCATACATAGCCAGATACTGCTTTCCTAAACTTTTTGGGATCACAAACTTCAAAAGCACAGACGCCATGGTACCTCCGGTCACAATTCCCACGATTAAAATTCCCAGCATCTGCCGGTAATATACTTTTTTCAGCTGCCTTTTCGTAGCCCCTAGCGTATGTAAAAGCCCTAACTGTCTGACATCCGAAGCCATGGATATCTGCATAACATTATGCACAAGAAAAAACATTATTGCTAATACCAGCAGAGTCAGAATCATCGCGCTTCCATAACTTCCAATCCAGGCATTGGTCGCTTCATATGCAGCCGTGTTGGCACCGACAACCTGTTGTCCAGAATCTTTCATAGTCACATCTTTGTATAGTCTGGTCTCTGTCTGTTTCCCTGTCCACTGGTTCTTCTGACTGATCAGTATCGTGGCCGACTGGTCAATATCACATCCCCATTCCTTTGCTTTTTCCTCGGAAATATACCCACATGTCTTTACTCCGTTATTCTGAATATAGTCTTGATACCAGCCGCTTAAATGAAATTCCTGTTCTTTTTTCTGAAAAAGATCAACCTCCACCTCCAATATGATTTTCATGCCAATCTCCGGATCCTTAATACCGAGTATCTCCAATGCTTCTTTTGATAACATCAGCCCATCAGATTTTTCAGGATACCTGCCTTTGATACCGGTGTATGCCGGTTTCACAATATCATTCCAGCCACTTGCATCCAACACTTCAAGCCTGCCGATCTGTTCTCCTTCATTACTTTCTTGTGTGCAATATGCATTCCCAATGATATTTTTTCGTCCGGCACATTTCACATAACTTAAGCCCCGTATCTGTTCATACTGAGTCTTTGTCCCCCCGTTCAGATATGTGGATGCAGTCTCTCCATTTTGTCTGACAGTCCTCACATATTCTGCCTGTACTTTCCCGTATCCAATCCCAAAGATGCCGGTTAATACCAGCACACAAAGACTAATTGCAGCCAACAAGATCCGATTGCGGACTCGGTTTTCTTTCCGATATGCTCTGGCCAACTGACAGATTACCGATTGGTTTTTATGAGGTGTAAATAAATATTCACCCATACGCTACTCCTTCAAAACTCTGTCCTCTTTTATTTTCCCGTCTTCCATACGAATCATGCGATCTGCCTTTTGAGCGACTTCTTCCTGATGCGTTACAAGAATGATCGACTGATGAAACTGTCCTGCACAGGATTTTAATAGATCTACTACTTCCATGCTATTGACAGAATCCAGATTGCCGGTGGGCTCATCGCAGAGCATAATTGCAGGTTTTGCCAAAAGCGCTCTGGCAATTGCCACTCTCTGCTGTTGTCCGCCTGATAACATCTGCGGCAGACGTTCTAACTTATCTTCCAGCCCCAGTACATTTACCACCTTCTCAAAAAGCTCCTCGTCAACCGGCGTACTATCCAACCGAAGAGGCAGCACAATATTTTCATATACACTAAGCACCGATACCAGATTGTATTCCTGAAATACAAATCCCATGTTCCTTCTCCGAAAGATCGTCCGTTCTTCTTCATTCATATCCTTCAGGCTGTTTCCTCGAATCCACACTCCGCCTCCGGTAGGCGTATCCAAACCTCCAAGCATATTTAATAAAGTTGTCTTCCCACTTCCCGATGTTCCAACAATGGCAAGAAAATCCCCTTCTTCCACAGACATTGTCACTCCGTTTAGCGCATGCACCTCGCAGTTCCCTATATTGTAATATTTTTTTAAACTTGCCGTTTTTACTATCTCCATTCAAAAATTCTCCTAAATATGTTTTCCAAATTATAGCACGAACACACTGACTTGAAAAGTTTTCATCAAGTTGCCTTTTCATAACCTCTATTATAACGGAAAGGTGATTTTTTGTATAACAGACATCGCGCGCCACAGCGGGTGGTTTTTTTTCGTAAATAAAAAACAGGAGACTGCACTGCCCCCTGTTTTTGCACGCTCAAAACTATTTATCTGTTTATCCGTCGATAATCCTGCAAAATCCACAACTGTTACAATTAGATTATATCTTATTTTCAGGCTTTTGTATATCCGCTTTATACTCCTTATTTCCTGCTTTTCTGACAGTTTTCCTGCTTTTCCTTACCTGACGCGGGTCTTCCCTTATGCCGCCTTTACCATAAACCTCCGGTACTGCGACACCTTCCGGTTTATTCTTTGTCCTATTCTATAATCGCCAGCCTGCCTCAAACCGTACCTCACAGTCTTTCCGAAAAAATGATATCCCATAACAGTCTATCTTCCGATACCCTTCCTGCCGCAGTTCCTCTATATACTTTTTCTCCTGTATCTGCCGCAGTGCTTTTTCTGCATCATCCTCCAGATCGTCAATGGAATCCGATACTTTCACTTCCAAAACAAACGCTTTCCCCCGCAAAGAAGGGCTTTTCACCATGATATCTGAACGCCCGTTGCCGGACTCCCGGTTGGATTTCACCAGATAGTCCTGACTCTGGCTTAAAATTCCTGTCAAAAAACCGTGGTAAAAGTTCTCAGCACTGTCATAAAAGCTGATGGTCGGAAATAACTGCCCGTTCAGGATGTCCCTCACCTTTTCCGCGTTCCCGTCCTCCATTGCCCGGTACAGGTCACGAAAGTCCTCTTTCTTTATCTTTTCCCGGAACAAATTCAATATTGTTGTCTGGTATATGGTCTTCACCTCTGTATTGGGAATCCGCGCCCGCAAGAAAATTGCCGATTCTTTAAAGTATTCACTTTCTTTGGTCAGATATCCGGTAAAATATAAGAAATTCCACAGATTTTCCCCGCTGCTGTGCATATCTCCGTAGGTAACTTCTTCATGCACCTGGATGTCCAGCGTACTTCCGTTAAGGAGCTTTTCAATCTGTCCCTTTGTCTCCCGGTCAGCCCGCGCAATCAAATCTTTGACAATATCATTGGAACTGGTGTTAATCCAGTATGGACGCGGAAAGGCTTCTGCATCTGAATATAAATCAAACAGAAACTTAATCACGCTCCAGGGATTATAAACTTCCGTATCTCCAAATAAATATCCGTCATACCATTCCTTCATTGTAGAAAAACGGCTTTCCACTTCATAATAGGACATTATCTGAATAACTTCCTGTTCTGTAAAGCCAAAATGTTCACTGTATTTTTTGTCAAGTACAGATATAATATTCAAATGGTTCAGACCTGTAAAGATACTCTCCTTTGAAATCCTGAGACACCCGGTTATAACTGCAAACTGTAAATAATCATTTGTTTTCAGGGCGCACTCAAACAGCGAACGGATAAAGCCAACCATCTCATCATAAAATCCCCTGAAATACGCGTTTTCCAAAGGTACATCATACTCGTCTATCAGTACCACTGTATTATTGCCAGTAATCTTTCGCATACACTGGCTAAACAATTTAATTGAACCCCGCACCAGTTTCTGGTCCGCCTTTTCATCTGCTATGCTGATATATTGTTCATATTCCTTTACAGCGAGGCTTTGCTTCCCCCGTTCAACAATCTCCCTGTGCCGTTCAAACTCAGAGGCCAACTCAGCCTGTATCATATAATAGGCAGTCTCAAAATCTTCCTGCTTCGCTGATTTTAATGTTAGGTTTATCACCGGATACTTTCCCATCTGGCTGGTATAGGCATCCCCCGCATCCATGACGTTCAAATCATGGAACAGCTCTTTATTCTGCTCATTCCTCTCTGCATCCCCCGTATCCTCAAAGAAATACCGGAGCATACTTAAGTTCAGCGTCTTCCCAAAACGCCTTGGGCGGGTAAATAAATTCACTTCCCCTTTTAAATCCAGTAATTCTTTAATAAACATAGTCTTATCTACATAATAATATCCACCGCTGATTATTTTTTCAAAATTATCCACGCCAACCGGCAACGCCTTCTTCATCCTGCCACCTCCATCCTCTATTTCCACATTATACCCTATTTCCATCCGTTTCACAATGTTCCCCTTACGAAAACCGAAACATCGACGCAAGGCCGGTTACTGTTCACACAGGACTTTGCATGTACTGCAAAGTCCGTAAGAACGTGTATATTAGGCCAAGAGGAAATTCAGCCCTTCGCCGAAGGCGAACTCTAAATGGCTGAATTTCGTAAACTAAAGGAGAACAAAATCTATGAAAAATCAAAAAGTAACTTTTATGGCGCAGGCGGCTATGATCGCCGCCGTCTATGTGGTGCTGACATATGCATTCGCACCGTTTTCTTTCGGCGAAGTCCAGATCAGAATTGCCGAGGCGCTCACCATCCTCCCTGTCTTTACTCCTGCCGCAGTCCCCGGGCTGTTTATCGGCTGCCTCACAGGGAATATTCTGGGAGGTGCGATCCTTCCCGATATTATCTTCGGGAGTATCGCCACATTGCTCGGAGCCTGCGGCACATATAAGCTTAGCGGCAGGAAACATTTCCTCGCACCCCTCCCCCCGATCATAGCCAATACCGTAATCATACCCTTTGTACTCCGCTACGGATACAGCGTGCTGCTGCCGATTCCCTTTATGATGCTGACAGTAGGGATCGGAGAAATTCTATCCTGCGGCGTGCTGGGAATGATCCTCTATTCCGCCCTCTGGAAATATAAAAATCTTGTGTTTCAAAAATAATCCGACAAAAGAGCAGACGGGACTCCAAAGAACTCCTGTCTGCTCTTCCTGTAACGGTCTCCCTCTATGCAATATACGTATGGCTGCTTGACGCCGTCATCTCATCCATCTGCTTAAAGGTAACCCTCTTTCTCTCATTATTTCCCATGTCCACATATACAACCGTGCTTTCCCCATATCCCACAAGGATAACCGGAGTCCCGGCATCCAGCATGGCAACCACCGGCCGACCCTGATTAATAATATAAGCCAGCTGCTCTGCATCACAGCCGCTGAGATCCATACTCTCACCCGGCCTGGCCTTTTCCATGATCTGCATCGGCGAAGAACCTCCGGCCAGCTGTTCCTTGATATTTGCCGCCAAGGCATCTGCCTCCGGAATAGAAAAGTTAAGATCCCTGTTCCCGCGTTCCCATACGTACGCCTGATTCTGATCCAGCACAACCCCGCCGAAATTATCCGCCTCCCGGATGGCAGCTCCCGCAGTGTCGTAGACCCCCTGCAGCTCCCCATGTCCGTAAGCATAATATTTTTTCTCATCACCGGCATGCTCAAAGGATACCACTGTCGGGTTCTCAAACAATACTTGCTTCGGCTTCAGCACCGCCGGCTCCTTATCCGAGATTCCGTTTTTAAATGTGAGCCTCATCTGCTTTTCTTTCAGCTTTGTTGTATAAGATTCCAGGAAAATATTTTTTTCCTTCTCCTCCTCATTGTTGGAGATATACTCCTGTGTTATGGTCGTGTAAACATTTCCTTCCCTGCCGGCACGTTCCAGGACCACTCTGTTTTCCTCAAGGACAACATCCAGGACATAAACTCCATTTTCTTCATAGGTTTTAATAACCTTTCCCTTTCTGTTCTGAATCTCAACTTTGTACATTGGTATCACTGCCTCGCCGGAGACGGTCTGTCCCATATCTCCTGTCTTCGCAATACCGTACACAAAATCATTTCTTATAAACCCCAGCGGGTGAATGCTTTCTCCATCCTTACAGGTAATACTCTTCTGCTGCCCTGAAGAAAGATCCATAATAATGATCTCCCTGACGTCAGTCTCATTTTCCGCTGTCTGATATGCCAGCAGGCGCCCGTCCCCGGACACCACATATTGATTTGGCTTTAGTCCTTTTACAAGCTCTTTTGTCTTCCCCTTTTCAACATTCGTCTCATAAACCGTCCCGTCCGCCAGCAAATACAGCTTCTTGTTGCTCACACTGTAGTGCAGCAGTTCCCCAAGACCGCTTACTTCCTTTCCGTAAAACTTGTTTGATGGTATGAATACTTTCTCTTCCACCGAACTCTTCCCGACATTGTAATAATATACTGCAATCCCCACTTCTCCTTCATGTGCGCCGCGGTTCATATATCCGTACACCGCAAATGTTATATTGCCATTATCATCCGCCCCCAGAAGTCTGATCTTATGCTGCTCCGTATAATTTCTCTCATCCATATTTTCTGCTGAGGAAAAACTGAACACCAGGGATACCTCGTCCGTCTCCTGATTATAGCTCCAGAGCTCTCCGGCCTGGACAAAAGAAACAATGGTCTCATCCTTATTGGTCAGATAAGGAACATCCGGAGAAGTAATTCCAAGAAGAAGCCCTTTTTCACTCAAAATTTTCTTAGTCGGATCAAAGATCTGTTCCATCGTACGGTCATAATCTATAAGATATGTCCGCTTTCTCTCTTTGTCGTACCTGAGCCGGAAAAATTCTTTTACCTTATAAGCATCCCCTTCATTCTCCTCTCCCTTGCAGCGGACAATATATTCAATCTGGAGCGCCGTAGTGACATTGTTCATCTCTTTAATGCTCCATCTTTCTCCGTTTTCTACCGCCGGTTCCAGATCCTCCCACCCCACCTGAGAAGAATTGGAATGGATGTTAACATGGGAAAATGTACTATTGTCTCCCTCTTCGTTCGGCTCCAGCGCTGCCCCGAAGCTCATATCCTCTGCTTCCCCCAGGGCATTATCGTGAAACTTATTCGCATAATCCAGACATTCCATAAGGCCGGCATTCTCGGAATCCGCAATCCGGGTATAAAAATAAACCTTTCTATCCTCCTTGAGCGTTAAGGTTATCTGCAGTACACGCTCTTCACTCAGGATATTTTCAGCGCTCAGGTCAAGACTGATATCCTTGCCCGGGTTTTTGACCTGATCCTCGTGGAGCACCTCTTTCCCATCCAGTGTGTAGATCTTGAAGGCCGCCTTTTTTACCTCATTTTCATATGCGGCAATTACCAGGTTCAACTGTTTCCCGGAGACAGGGGTAATCGTATCACGCACAGACGGAATATTCATCTCACCGGCATAACCCGCAATACTGTTAAGGCTGTATCCGTTATAGGTAAAAGAAATCATCGGATAGGTTGCCGCCCCCATATCGGCAGTCATATTATTATTCCCTTTATTCGTAAAATAACTGAAAACAACTACAGCTATCAAAAATGCTCCAACTAATATCGCGGCTTCTTTCAATTTCTTTTTAATATTCATCTGTATCCTCTTTTTTATCCTAACAGTTTTCCCAGTGTCGGAGACACATGCAGAAACTGCTCACAGTTTTTAATCCTCTGTGTATTCTTCCCCTCTTTGCCCGTATATATCGCACGGATCAGGATATTTTTCGGGGTATGCTCCATATCGATAAATTCCAGCACCTGGACATCATAGCCCTGACGTTCCAGATACTCTGCACGGAGTGCATCCGTCACAAGAGCTGAAAACCGTTCTTTTAATAAGCCATGCCTCAAAACGGGCTTTAATATATCATTACTGATCTGTGCATTCAACTCATGCTGACAGCACGGAACCGACAGGATCACCTTTGCATTCCAGCCCACAGCCTTGGCAAGCGCGTAATCCGTTGCCGTGTCACAAGCATGCAGCGTCACGACCATATCCACTTCGCTGATCCCTGTATAGTCTGCAATATCTCCCTCTAAGAATGTCAGCTTCTCATAACCGTACCTACGGCTCAACTCATTGCAGCGGCTGATCACATCCCTCTTAAGATCCAGCCCTATAATACGTATATCATATTTTTTAAGTTCATGAAGATAGTAATACATGGCAAAGGTAAGATAAGATTTTCCGCATCCGAAATCCAGAACCGTAAGCTCTCTTCCTCTATCCAGCTGAGGCAGGATATCCTCAATAAACTCAAGGAAACGGTTAATCTGCCTGAATTTATCAAACCTGGAATGCACGATTTTTCCGTCCGCCGTCATAACGCCAAGATCTTTTAAAAACGGAACAGGCACACCTTCCTCCAGAATATACCGTTTCTTACGGTTATGGGAGAGATCCGCCTGTACGGAGATATTTCTCCGTGCTTTTTTTCTCACCGTAAGCTTTCCCTTTTTGCTTACAAGTACTGTGTAACTCCAATGGGACGTCTCAAACTGCAGCTGCCTCATATTCCCCATATACTGAAGAATTCTCTCCCTGGCATCCTCTCCGCTGAGATTCTCGTGGAATGCCTGGTTGCCGCGAAAGGACTCCAGCTGAAAAACAAGCTCCCCTCTTTTCAGCACCGGACGGACTTTTACCTTTGACACCCCGTTTTTATCCCGCGGGGCGCTCAGCACAGCAGAGATAAACTCCTGATCTAAATTTTCCTGCAATAATTTCGTTAATTCCTCCATAATAGTAATATTGTAATGTTTTTTCCCGATAAGTGCAAGTAGGGACAGGACATTTTCAGCACTGAAGAATGAATTTTTAAAATTGAATCCTCCTACAATGTTTTTCAATGACATTGCCTGTTTCCACATTTGTCCTGTTTCTTAGGAAAGTTATCCACGTTCATAT
>JAETQR010000128.1 GCA_021770615.1 Lachnospiraceae bacterium
GGCACTTTGATGACCAGATCCTTCCTCGCCTTCCCGAAGATGTCCTTCCCCCACTCCTTGATCTTTTTGGAACGGATCGTAACTTCCTTTAGCTTTCCCTCTTCCGGCGAGAAGGAAAAAAAGGCATATGCTCCGATCTTTGTGACACTGGATGGGATTGTTACAGATTCAAACCCACATCGTAAAAACATACTGTTACTGATTGTTTTTACACCATTCTCTATCTTCACTGTTCTTAAATCCTCACAACAGGAAAAGGCATAACTCCCGATAGATCTGCATCGGGATGGGATCGTCAGGCTTTTTAACTTTGTTCCGTCAAATGCCTCACTTCCTACCTTTTCCACATTCTTCAACGAAACCCTTTCAATCCCTGAACCATCAAATGCATCCCTCCCAATCCTCTTTAAAGAAGAAGGGAAGCGGATCTCCTTCAAATGATGAGTAGCCCGAAAAGCAGCATATCCGACCGAGACCAGTCCCTCCGGTAACACCACTTCCTCTACATTTTGAAACCCATCAAAAGTTCTTGCTCCAATATAGGTGATCCCTTTCCGGAACACCACCCGTTTCGCTTTCATATACCAACAACGTTTAGGCCCCCCGCTCCATTCCCGATGCAGTCCCATATGATCGTCAATATCCTCCAACTTGCCCTTGCAGTCGATCGTCACCGTTTTCGTATCTGTATTGTAATACCATGTCGTGTTATTCCCGTATTTCCCACTGTGTACTTTCGCACTGCTGCCACTCTGGATACAAAACAGCGTGGCAGCCAGCACAAATACCGTAAGACAGCATAATCTCTTTAAAAAGGCACTCATTCCCACTTTCCCCCTCTCGTTTTCATTTTTCTGATGCTAAATACTCCAGACACAAAGTGCCGGTATCAGCATCTAACCTCCGCCTTCACCCCAGCCACAACTCTGTCAGGAGACGATCCTCACATACTCCGGAAGCCCTCCCTCCCGGAGCGCTTTCGTATACTCCTCCTTTTTGCTCTTTGGCACTTTGATGACCAGAACCTTCCTTGCGTTTCCAAAGATCCCCTTCCCCCACTCCTTGATCTTTTTGGAACGGATCGTAACTTCCTTTAGTTTTCCCTCTTCCGGCGAGAAGGAGAAAAAGGCATATGCTCCGATCTTTGTGACACTGGAGGGGATTGTTACAGATTCAAAGCCACATTGGGCAAACATGTACGCACTGATCGTTTTTATTCCTTCTTCTATCTTCGCTGTTTTTAAATCATAACAACAGGAAAATGCACTACTTCCGATGGAGCTACATCGGGATGGAATCGTCACTCTTTTTAGTTTTGTTCCATCAAACGCCCCTTTCTTCACCTTTTCCACATTTTTCAGCGAAACTGTTTCGATGCCCGAAGCATAAAACGCATGCCACCCAATCCTCTTTAAGGAAGATGGGAAACGTATCTTTTTTAACGCATACGTATCCCAAAAGGCAAAATCTCCAATGGATACCAGTCCCTCCGGCAGCACCACTTCCTCTACTTTCTGAAACCCATTAAAGGTTTCCGCCCCGATGTGAGTAATCCCTTTCCGGAACACTACCCGTTTCGCTTTCATATACCAACGACGTTTGGATCCCCCGCTCCATTCCCGATGCAGTCCCATATGATCGTCAATATCCTCCAACCTTCCCTTGCAATCAATCGTCACCGTTTTCGTATCCGTATTGTAATACCATGTCGTGTTATTCCCATATTTCCCACTGTGTACTTTCGCACTGCTGCCACTCTGGATACAAAACAGCGTGGCAGCCAGTGCAAATACCGCAAGACAGCATAGTCTTTTTAAAAAGGCACTCATTCCCACTTTCCCCCTCTCGTTTTCATTTTACTGATGCTAAATACTCCAGACACAAAGCGCCGGTATCAGCATCTAACTTTCGCCTTCGCCCCAGCCATAACCCTGTCAGGAGACGATCTTCACATACTCCGGAAGCCCTCCCTCCCGAAGCGCTTTCGTATACTCCT
>JAETQR010000129.1 GCA_021770615.1 Lachnospiraceae bacterium
ATCCCGTCTTTGACACTTAATTAGCCCAAAAAGCTTGCTGTCCCTTGGAATGACCGGGATTGCAAGCTTTTGTGTTTTGCATCGATATGTGCTATTTTTTCTTGTTTGTGCTATCTATCTGTTTGGTCGATCTGATAATACTCCGCATCATTGACTTTGATATGAATTCGAAGTCGGTTCTGAATCCAAAGACGCTGTGGAGTTTATCAGTCAGTTTCGTCCTTTTGTATGAAGGGATGTAGCCGCTTTCTTTACTCAGCAGTGTCATCTGCATGCTCCTCAAGGTCTCAAGGATCTGACTGCAGGTATACTCTTCGTCGAGCTTTTTCTCGAGCAGTCGGTATACCAGCAGGCTGATGTAACATGTGAGGAAGTGGGCTTTGATCCTGTCATCGCGCTGTACATAGACGGGCCTTGCTTCGAACTCGGACTTCATGATACGGAAGTTCTCCTCGATCTCCCAGCGACGGTGGTTTATCTTTATGACCTCTGCCGGATCATCTTCGAGGTTTGTTACGACAGCATAGAATCCATCGTACATCTCTTCTTCCCTGATGCGTTCCGGGTCCAGTTCATATATGGTTTTTTCGGCGATCTCGCCATCACCGGTCACAGAAGTCTTCCGAATGAAACGGGCAGGGTCGTTAGGATTTTTACCACGCCTCTTTTTTCCGCTTTCGATCATTTTTTCAGCGCGCTCTATCTGCCGCGCACGGATCTTCCGTTGATAGTTTTTGTATTTAGGAGAGTATGTGACGATGAGTGTTTCGTTCATGTCCCCTGTTACTATGGGGATCTCTTTGTAGTATACACTGTCAAATACGTTTTCGTCGCTTTCATCCAATGTCCTAAGATCGATCATTTTATTTGAGCCAGGCATTCTGAACTGTGTGGGCTTCAATGCGATCTCACGGTCTTCTTTTTTCATCTTTTTCAACGAATGTGTGATCACATACGAACGGTTGCCGAAGCTGTTGAGAAACCTGTTCCTTACACTGCCAAGCCCTGCATCGGAACAGAATATGAACTCGCTGCAGTCAAAATCACGGATCACCTTGTTTTCAAGAGGCTTGAGAGTGAGCTGCTCGTTCTGGTTTCCGGGATAGATATCAAAAGCGAGAGGCAGACCGTCCGCATCCATGAAAAGTCCCATGGTCACGATCGGGTTGGGTCTGTGTTCTTTGCTTTTGCCATATCTCCTGTCTCCGCTTTCCTCCTCAGTCTCGAAGTAGTAGTTGGTGCAATCGTAGTACAGGATCTTTGTGTTTCTGTCATGTATGAAGTTTGAATCACGGTAGAGTTCTTCCTGTATGTAGTCAGCTTCTTCAGCCATTACCGAAAGCGCACGGTATATGTTCTGTAAAGAGTATTTAGGCGGCTCCAGCAGAGTACCGCAGAATGAGTAGCTACTCATTTTGCTTGAAGGCGAAAGGATCCTTGCATAGATCAGATCCGTGAGAATGGCATGCAGGTCGTATGTGAATTTATGACGGTTGCGTATGTTTCTGCAGATGTTGTCGATCCTGAGCTCGCCACATACTTTCTGTAAAAAGAGGTAACCTGCATTGAAGCTGCGTTCCTCATCCAGAGGGATACGCGCAATAGGGGAGAATTCAACGGCGACCTTTTCTTTTTGCCTGTTGTAGGCGGCTGTATCCTTAGCAGCTTCCTCCTTAGCCCAGGCCATCATTTTACCCTTGTCACCATCGAATCGGGCAAGAAGGTCATTGAGCTTGCCAAGCTTTCTGTATATGCGGGAAGAAGTCTTTCCGTTTTCTTTGCGATATGACTGGTAGATATATACATCCTTGTTGTTGGCGCTACCGGTAATATTTACGTACATGGTGAAACCCTCCTTTTTTATATTATACCACAACAAGCACCAACAAGCACCAACAAAATCATAAAAGTTGACAAAAAAATTCACCGCAAGCGGTGGTATTTCAAATATGCTTGGCTTATGCAATTGAAAATGAAGTGTCAAACTCCCG
>JAETQR010000130.1 GCA_021770615.1 Lachnospiraceae bacterium
TCTTCGGTGAGGATGTTCCCGCCGGGGTCATAGGTGTAGGTATACCGGGAGACGGTCTTCCCCTTTGGGTCCTTGTTGCTTACGGACAATACCTGGCCTGCCCCGTCGTAGGTCAGCGCAGTTTCCGTGCCGTTGGCCCTTTTTACGTGGGTCAGGCTGCCGTCTTCGTCGTAGGTATAGGTGGTCTCCTGCCCTTCCCGGCCGGTCACCTTTATGAGCCGGTCCAGGGCGTCGTAGCTGTAGGTGACCCGGCTTCCGTCGGGGTAGGTGAGCTGGCCCAGGTTGCCGAATCCGTCGTACTGGTACTTCAGGATGCTGCCGTCGCCGCTTTGTACCCCGGTGACCCGCCCCAGCTCATCGTAGGTGTAGGTGCTCTTCCCGGTCAGGTCGCCCATGCTGACCCTGCGGCCCTCCCGGTCGTAGCCGTAGAGGACCTCCCCTTCCTCCTCTCCGGAGTAGGCGGTCCGAAGGAGCTCGTCCAGCCGGTTATAGCCGTAGGTGATGGTGCTCCCGTCGGGGCGGGTCACTTTGGAGAGCCGGGCGTCTTTATCATATTCATAGGCCTCCACCTGCCCCAGGGCGTCGGTTTCTTTGGTGACGTGCTGGAGCTGGTCGTACTCCCAGGTGGTGGTGTTCCCGTTGCCGTCCCGCTGGGAGGAGAGGTTTCCTACGGTGTCATAGGTATAGGTGACGGCGGCTGCCTCTGCCCCGTCGCCGGTAGCCGCTTCTGTGAGCCGGCCGTTCTGGTCATAGCTGTAGTCCGTATGTCCCATCGTTTCCTGCATGATAAAATACATAAATTCGAAGGGAAAACCGAAGAGGAGGCTGCATAGGAAACAGAGCGTTTCAAAAATCGGTGGGAAAAGATTTTTGCGCCCAAAAAAGCAGAAAATGTAGTAAGGAAAAAGACATCTCCCGCAGAAGAGTCCATGATGAAAAGCACGGAATTCTGCGGGAGATGCTTTTTGGGGGATCGGATTTAAAAAATGTCATTACCCGACAGCCCCCTTTCATTTATGGGGTATGCTCTGATCCTATGCACTTACGTAAAAATAGTGTTTGAAGATGTTTTGATTATTTGATTCTCGTCATGCGTTCCAAGAATTCAGGTTATATCAGAAAACGGTTCATAAATGTAGAAAAGTCCTGCTTTTATTACTTTGAAACAAAATCAATTTATCCTTCACTTGTGCAAGTTATTATTAAAATAGACTAAATTTAGTACATACTATTAATAATTCAATAGGATGTAAATTTATCTTAAATTCTATATATTTTTTTTCACAAATTTTAATTTCTTTAAATTCTACATCCTGCATAAAATATGGAATTTGTGCAGACGTAAGTTCTTTTGAGGCTCTATCTTTCGTATATTCAACAGCGTGCTCAATGTTCACTTTATAACACCCCTCAAAATAATATGTAATATTCTTTTTGCCATCTTCAAATACTAATTTGACTTCATCTCCGAAATAATTACAATCTAATGCTTTAACTCTTGCATCCCAGTAGTAACTATCTTCTATTTTCTTTTTTAATTCTTCTATCATGGTGTCATCCTCCTAGTTTTTATATGGTATATGTCCATCGGGGCTTTTTCTATCTACAACATTTCCCGCCTTATCTAACAAATTTCCATTGTTATCATAAATATGAACATGTGGATATTGAGTTACTTTATCTGGTGGATCAATTCTAATACGCATTTTTCCTACTTCATCTTTTATATGAACAAAATTATTATGTTCTGTATATTTCCAATTATCTGGAATGGCATCAACAATTTCTTGTTTTGTCATATTTGATATATTATTTGTATCTAGATTTTTTGCAATATTGCCGCCACTTCCCCCAGCATTCCCAGACCCGTGCCCACAATTATCATTATGCACCAGTACCTCAGCAGCCCCTACATAATACGTATGGTACTCTTCTACCTCGAAGTTATACACCTTCACTGGCTCCCTGAGCTCTTCGATTTGGATC
>JAETQR010000050.1 GCA_021770615.1 Lachnospiraceae bacterium
GTCATGTGTGCCTTCAGGCAGCTTTCGATCTCCAGCCGGTCCTCGTAACTTAAAAACTTAGCCATAATCTTTCTCCTTCCCCCGCCGGCCATCCTCCACTATAACACAAAAGACAGGGGGAAGCACTGCCCTCTGTCTTTGTACTGCCAGTTTCACTGGTGTCTGTTATTCAGTTTGTAACCGTCTTTCCCTCTCAGACGGGAATCTTACTTTTCATTTCAGAGAAGGGGGGGCAGTTCGGGCTCGAATGTAACCCGACCTTCCCGTTTTGTAATCGACTTTCACATTTTGGCAATACAGTCAATGAAAAAAAATCCTTGCGCCTCAATATCAGATATGCTATATTATAGAAAAGGGAAAGCCAGAGAAGCGGCTTTACCCCAACTACGAGTTTTACCTATGCTTTTGTGCTAGGCAGGCCGTCATTATTGTGGGTAATGGCGGCTATTTTTTTCCCTTAAAAATCTGATAAAACAGACTGATAAGGGCAACAGTAAATGTACAAAACAAGAAAAAATCCTGATATGTAATCATGATACCGCCCTCCTTTCTTTTGTCTGGAGGGCCCTGTTAACCCTCCGAAAAGCAGGAGGGATAAAGCCGCCTTTAGCTCTCTGGTTTCCCATGTGATCATTATATCACACCCCATATAACATTACAATACATCTTTCCTGTACAGTATACCCGCTTGCATATTAACATCTCTCTATGCTATACTTAACTTAGTTCAACGGCGCCAAAAAGGGAGGGACTATCATGATCGAAATCTATTTATTAGAACAGTTAGTTGAATTTGAAAAGTCCGGGACTCTGTCAAAAGCAGCGGAAAAATTACTTATATCCCAGCCCGCTCTCAGCCGTTCTATGCAAAAATTAGAAAACGAGATTGGGGTTCCTCTATTTGAACGCCGCAAAAACAAAATTTCCCTGAATGAAAACGGAAAACTAACCGCCCGTTATGCCCGGGAAATCCTTCACAAAGAACAGAATATGATCGATCATGTACGTACCCAGGACCGCAATAACCATACGATTACATTCGGCTCAGTCGCACCCGGTCCCAATCTATACTATGAAGCTATCCTGTCAAAACTTTATCCGAATATGGCTATTGCCCCGGAATTAGAGGATGAAAAAACTCTCCTCGCCGACCTGCAAAACGGAACATATCCGTTCATTATCCCTCCAATGGCATTTCAACTCCATTATTCAATGTAACAAATTCCATGATGATCTCCTTTCCCTTGCCTTATTCTTCATTTGACTTGGCTTTTATAATGATCATGATTCGGGTATCAAGAGCCCTTTGTTATGAAAGAGCCTGGCAATATGCACAAAAAACAATAAGATGAGCAACATTTATGCACGATTCCCACGAAATGAGGCTCAACGAAATGGTTCGTGCATACGGTTGCGAAGGTATTGTTTTTTGTGTATATTGCCATATATTTAAGAAACAAAGGGCTTTTGATACCCTAAATCTGATTATATAAAAAATCATATCAAAAGTACAATGCCAATTCCGTTTAGACAGTATAACCATCACGCATACTGCTCTTTTATACTTCCCGACTTATAAGCCTTCAGAAGTTCCATCAGATCGCCAATCTCCTCTAATATCTCCCCGCCTTTATCTGTGTCCGCTATATTGGCCCTGCTCTCCAGTTTTTCCACAAGCTGGATCTCCGGCGTCTGGTTGCTTTCCCCGGGTATAAACGGTTTATGCTCTGCCAGGCTTAAACTGTGCGAGTCATAGATCAGCGTATAACCGGCGATCCCCGTTGCCTTCTGATATGCCTTTGAGATACCCCCATCGATCACAAACAGCTTCCCATCTGCCTTAACCGGGCTCTCACCGTTCTTGATCTTTACGGGGACATGCCCATTGATGATATGCCCCCTGCTTTCATCGATTCCAAACAGATTCAGGATCCGGTTGCAGACAGACGCATCCTGTGAAAACAAATAATAATCGTTATAACGTTCCTTGCAAAGTTCTTTATCCCCCAGGTAATACCTCTCAAAAAATGCCATTTTATCTTTCCCGTATAAGGGAGATTTCGGCCCGCACCACAAATACCACATAAAGTCACAGGCATACTGCCTCTCCTGTGTATTTTCATAAAAGAAATACGCCCTGTTTACCATTTCATCCAGCTTATCAAGAAGATCCTTCCCGCTATAGTTTCTGCCATTTATACGGACACTCTGCAGCTCTCCTTTTTCATCCATCGGAATGCAGCCATGAAAGAGAAGATTACTGTTGCATACATGATACATCGAACCCTTTGACAAAAGAAAACGGATGTGTGTATGCAGTTTTTCACTGTGCAAAAATGAGTTTGTCAGCACCGCCATAAGTTCTTTTTCCCCGTCTGAAAGCTCCAGTGGGTGATCCGGATCTACTGTCGGAAAGAAGCTGTCTTTTAATTTATGCACCTTCCCATTCATCTCTATGGTACCGTCCGCAAAATGGATCCTGCCAAATAAACTTCGCTCCTTCATTTCCCATTCCGGGTATTTTTCCATAAGCCGTCCCTCTAATTTAAGCTGTATGACCGTAATCGCCTTGTGCATTTTGGCCACAAGCTTTGCATCGACCGGATCATAAATATTATCATCCAGCGTATTCGGATAATAAAGCCTGCACTCATCCTCTTTGTACGCCTCTGCCGCAAATACTGCCAGAGCCCGGAGATTCAGGCCATAACCGTCTTCAAGGACGTCAAAATTATTATAGCGCATAGAAACCCTTATCACATTGGCGATCAGTGCGGAATTTCCCGACGCCGCTCCCATCCACGAAATATCATGGTTTCCCCATTGTATGTCCACATCGTGCATGGACATCAGTTCATCCATGATAATGTCCGCCCTTGGCCCCCTGTCATAAATATCTCCGATGATATGAAGTTTGTCGATCGCAAGCGACTGGATCAGCCCGCATAGTGAGATAATAAATTGTTCCGCCAGTTCCGTATCTATAATGGTATTGATGATCTCATCATAGTAAAAGTCCTTATTGACGTCATCTGTGACATTCAATAATTCATCAAGAATATATACGAGATCCTTTGCGACGCGTTTTCTCACCCGGGAACGGGTGTATTTTGCCGATACCGATTCACAAACCAGGATCAGGCGGTAGATCGTAAGCCTCTTCCATTCATCCGTCAATAAATTTTGACCGGACAATGCTTTCATCTCCTTCTCCGGATAATAGATCAGACCGGCAAGACTCTCCCTCTCTGCATTTGAAACTGTTTTTCCAAATACCAGATCGATCTTTTTCTTTATCGTTCCCGAGGCACTTTTCAACATATGGAGAAAAGCCTCATATTCACCGTGCAGATCGCTGAAAAAATATTCCGTTCCCTTTGGCAGGCTCCGTATCGCCGACAGATTGACCATTTCACTTGCGACACTGCCGATCGTCGGATACTCCTTTGCCAGAAGCTTCAAATATTTGTCATCCATACTGATCTCCCTTCTCATTGATTCATGCGCCCTTTTGCCTGACACGCCACCACTTGAAAGAGTGTCCCCAAACTATCGTCTTTATAAACATAGCCCGAAGACACTCTCCTCACAATTATTGCAGTTTTCCTAAGATCCAGCTGACGTCGTCAGTTGTCTTCATCTTCTCCATTACATCTTCATCTTCCAGCGCCTCGCAGATTTTTTGCAGCAGATCAAGATGCTCGTCACCGATCCCTGCGATACCAAACACTAACTGTGCCTTTTCATCGCCAAAATCCACGCCCTCCGGATACTGTACCAGTACGATCCCGGTCTTCTTTACCGAGCCCTTCGCCTCTGATGTGCCATGAGGGATCGCAAGTCCCATGCCCATATAAGTCGTCGTTAACCTCTCACGCTCAAGCATCGCATCCACATAAGACTCATCCACACAGCCCTGCTTCACAAGCAGTTCTCCCGCTGCCCGGATCGCCTCCTCTTTTGATACCGGCGACTGGTTTAACCGAATCCCATTTTCATCGATCACGCTCTTCTTCGGAACATCCTTTTCTGCATCCTGTGATCCATCTGTCGTCCCGGCCTGTGCCGTCTCCGACGATCCCTGATCGGCCGCATCGTTTCCTGACACCAACTGCTCATAGAAAGCATCCAGAGACGGATCTGCCAAAAAGTTTCCGATCGTGATCAGTTTCGCCTGAGGCGCCGACTTCCTCGCACGATCCGCCAATGTCGTCTGTACCACGGCCACATCGCAGTCCGCCGGAATATTGTCCACAGAAGTATTCTTTACGACGATCTCCGGACGGACGCCCTTGATTCGGTTACGGAATTTGGTCGCTCCCATAGCCGACGACCCCATCCCGGCATCACAGGCAAAGATTATTTTCTTAATGCCGGAAGTATCACTTTGTGCCACAGCCTGCCCCTTCGCTTCTGCCTTCATCTGGTTCATCTGATTTTTTGCATCCGACAAACTGCCCTTCTTCCCATCCGTCATCTTAATGATCGGGGCTGCGATCAGGAACGATACAACCGTAGCAATTAACACACCTAATATTGTAAATACCATCTTATCTTTCGGCGTCATCGACAGAAATGCAATGATAGAACCCGGTGAAGCCGGTGCCTTCAGTCCGCAGCCTGTCAGTGAGAAAAAGAAAATGGAACATATATTACCTACGATCGGTGCGATGATCACAATCGGATTCATCAGAATATATGGGAAATAAATCTCATGAATTCCTCCAAAGAAATGAATGATAACTGCACCCGGTGCTGACTGCTTTGTTGCCTTGTCTTTTGCCATGAAGCAGTATGCCAGCAGCACGCCAAGACCAGGCCCCGGATTTGCCTCAAGCATATACATGATCGACTGTCCTGCTGCCTGTGCCTGTTCTGAACCAATCGGCGTAAAAATGCCGTGGTTGATCGCATTATTCAGGAACAATACCTTCGCAGGCTCCACAAATATCGCAACCAGCGGCAGCAGTGCATGATCGATCAACACTGCCACCCCGGCAGATAATACTTTCAGGATCGTCGTCATGACCGGACCGATCAGGAAATATCCAATGATCGCAACGATCATACCCAGAATACCAACCGAGAAGTTATTGATCAGCATTTCAAAACCAGTCGGCATATGGCCATCCATAAGCTCATCAAACTTTTTGATCACCCAGCCCGCAAACGGACCGATCACCATAGCTCCCATGAGCATCGGCTGCCCTTCTGTTCCGCCGACGCCGGCGATACAGCCCATGATGGCGATCGCACCCATGACGCGTCCTCTGTCTCCCCCGATCAGCGCCCCGCCTGTGGCAGCGATCAGGATCGGAAGCAGATAAGTCAGCATATACGGCTGGATGGAAGCCAGCCCTTCGTTCGGAAGCCAGCCATCCGCAATAAACAGTGCTGTGATAAGTCCCCACGCAATGAATGCACCGATGTTTGGCATCACCATCGAGGATAAAAACTTACCAAATCTTTGTACCCCATTTTTCATTTTACACGACTCCTTTCTCAAATATATAAATTCTGCAAATGAATACTACGTGATCCGGAGGACCAGAAAACATCCTGCCTTCGGATCCTATAACAAACACACCCCTGCTTTTTCACACTCCGTCCGGAAATCTCCGGGCACATTCTCATCCGAAACGACCACGCCCGCCTCTTCTAACCGGCAAATATGAAACGTACTTTTTTTATCGATCTTGGAAGAATCCATGAGTATAGTCTTCTCGGCAGCCCGCTGCAACACAGCCTGTTTTAAATAAGATTCCATTAACACCTCGCAGGAAAATCCGACGTCTGCGGCATAACTGGTCACTCCCAGAAATGCCAGATCAAAATTAAACGCTTTTACCGACTCGACCGCCTGCATCCCGCATACGCTCATGCTGTATTTATTCAGCTCTCCTCCTAAGACAACTACGGTAGGATGTTTTAATTTTGATAGCTCCATCACGCAGGTCATACTGGTTGTAAAAATAAAATTCGGCTGGTCCGGCCATATTTTTGCCAGCGCTGTCGTCGTACTTCCGGAATCAAGAAAAACCGATGTGTTTGGTTTGATCAGCGACACTGCTTTTTCCACGATTTTTTCTTTCTCCACTACATTTCGCACCGCCCGGCGTCCTATGTAATCATCTGTTCCAAGGACTACCTCAACGGACTTTGCACCTCCGTGGATGCGGACGATCTTCTTCGCCTCATCTAATGCTTTCAGATCCGTCCGCAATGTCATCGGAGATACGCCGGAAAACTGTTTTTCCAACTGCGCAAATGTGATATTTCCTTTTTCATTGACGAAATCCACGATCGAATTTCTTCGTTGTTCCATCGAGTCCATATCTTATTCCTCCACAAAGTGGCTCAATAAATATTCTTCTGCCTCCGGACACCATAATCCCTTATTGGCGTCCAAAATATCAGCCAGTTCGGTAAAGCGCTCATCTTCTGCCCCTTTGGCACGAAAATCCTCCAATGCCGTCAATGGCATATTCAGATGGGTGTAGATGAGCTTCTTTCCTCCCGGGATCTTCGGCAGGTTTAATGTCGTTTCTGCTGCTGCGTCAAGTCCACCGACATGAGTGACCATAACCGCCGGATTGATACGTTTGGCCGCCGTCAGCTCCAGCGACTCGATCATGTCTGCTGTATTACCGCCCGTCGTCCCCATAACATGTGTGGAATTATAATGCACGTCATAAAAATTTAACTTCGCACCAAACTGTGTATCCGTAGGTCCTGCAAAGAAATTGAGGCAGCCATCTCTTCCC
This sequence comes from Lachnospiraceae bacterium, assembly GCA_021770615.1. Next base: position 6,765 of record JAETQR010000050.1, read on the forward strand.
AATACACCGCTGCTCTGTTCTACCACTGCTGCGACAGGCGCATAACAGAGTACGTCATCAAATCCTGTACCACCTGTCATTTCACGAAGCCCGGCCACCGGATCTTCCATCTCCCCGGTATTTACAAAATGAAGCTCGATGCCGTCTGCCTTTGCTTCCTCTACCGGAAACAGTTCCTCTGCGCGTTTGAGCCGGTCCTCATTTACATCTGTCACAACGACCATGGATGGGCGCACATCCCTGTGAAGCGCATATGTCAGTGCCCCGAGTCCCATCGGCCCGGCGCCGGCCATGATCGCTAACTTTCCTCCCTCTTTGATCCCCATCTCATGATGATAAACTCCCATTTTCGTATGATAAGCAGCATTGAACGCCCCGATGCTGCATGACATCGGCTCCGCAAGGGAAGCCTCATAATAAGCACGCCCTTTATACTCTAACAGACACCCCAATTCCATTACTTCCGCCGGAATCACACAATAGGTACAATCTCCCCCAAAGAATTCATAAGAATATCCCGGGCTCCACATCGTCCCCTTGTAATTCAATGCAGGCTGCAGTGTAAATTTCATGCCCGGTTTGAATTTATCCTGGTGTGCCGCTCCCACCTTTACGATATCACCGGCAAACTCATGACCCATGATCGCCGGGTGCTCAGCCACATCCTCATGTACCCGCTTATGCTCCGTACCAAGGATCGCACATTTGTAAGTAGACATACAAATGCTGTCCGATACTACTTTCACCAGAATCTCATCGTCCTTGATCTCTGGTAGTTCAAACTCATCCATCCTCAGATCATTCGCCCCGTGAAGCCTTACCGCTTTTGTTTTCATTCAACAATCTCCTTTCCATTTTTCTTACTCATGACTTTTGTTTTAACAGTTTTTATTATTATAACAACAATATAGTGTGCTGTCAACACTTTTATTTCAAAAGTTTCGACACCCTGATCCTATATATAAAAAGTGTGCAATATTTCATTATTTTATGAATCTTTGCACACTTTTTATGATTTTATTAAATTGGTTTTGTTATTCGCTCAAAAGTTTCTAAATGCCGTTTGATGGTAACATTTGTTTTGCAGCCACAACGTTCTTTTCTTCGCTTTCCTTAATCTCATGCAGAACACTTATGATTTCCGGATAGCATTCTTCTCTGATCGGTTTCGACAAATGGTTCCACCCATTCTTCTTTCTGCCGTTCTGACAGATATATGACAATGGCCTCTTTTCTCTCATGGTAGATTCCGGTACAGTACCTCAGACCAAACGTATTGAACTCTCTTTCATGAGCGGCGTCTATCAACATATCATAATATCACCTCATTCTTTTTGACAGACAGATTGGCCCTTCCAGCATCATATAATTCTTTCTTGTCTCGTCAGGAACCAATATTTCGATATTTCCTTAAAACATACAAAGCCTTGTCCACATCATGATCATCCGGATTCACTATTTCAGCCCGGTTTGACAGCCCGCAGATGCGGCGGGACTCATCGCCAAAAGTAACCCTCCGGTTATTTGGGCATTTACACAATCTCTCAGGAAACTGTTCTTTGAACCATAGATATAAATCATGGTCCTCCTCATATAAAAGATTGGCAAATTCACTTATATTCTGGAAATGATTGAAATAAATGCACAGCATAAAGGATTCATTATCCGCATAAAAGCCACATATATTTTTCCCCTTGTACACATATTCTACTTTCCACTTAAAATCTGAGACAATCCCTCTCAGGGGCTTTATCCTTACTTTGACACTCATCCCTGATAAGTTGTTTTCTAACTTTCTGACAGCTTCAGAACTTCTGGCAGACAGTGTTTTGCATATGTCATTTACTGTTGGGATTGGGGAGTATGCGTTTTTGAAATCAAGACGGAGAAAATTCATCCACTTGTATTTACTGTCAGGCGCTTTACACAAATACGCTATACCCTCCATCATCCGGGGATATTCTCCGTGAACGATATGGACAATATCCCCGATTTCAGACACCCGAATACCTCCTTTGACCAATACTTCATACCGCCCGGCGTTATATTGTGATTCATGGATGCGGTTCATCTGCTCCATAACTTCAGAGTAGTCTTCTTTCCGTATCATCAATGCACCTGTTTTTTTATCAATCTCCTCGCTTTTCACTCCTATGCGATACAGGTACGTGGCATAAAACTGTATCGCCTGCTGAAATGTGTTTCTCAGCGTGCTTTCTCTGGCATTTGTTACATGCTCCTTCTCCTTTTTTGGCTGCACTCCCTGCTTTTTTAATTTTGCCATATATACTTCGTAAGGTTCCGGAAACACCATGTATTCCTCCGGTCTCTGATACATCTCATGATAGAGGGAATGCATAAACTGATAAAACTGCAACTGCCCGTTTTCTTCCTGCTGATCGGACAATTCAAAGGGGGCAATCATGTCTATGCAATGTCTGATTGAACGCTGTGCATATGTCTCCATGTTTCTCTTTCTCCTTTGCTTATTCTGTCCCTTTTCTCATTTTTTCTTTCTGATTGGAATCCATATCTCCGCATAGTAATTCTCGTCGGCTGTCCCGCCGGGATATTTCCCTGCATCATCATACATTTCAACACAGTACCCCGCCGCAATTTCATAGTCCCGCTGCGCCGGAAGCCATTCTGAAAAAATCTTGGTGTTTACCGCCTGCATCGTTTGCAAAAGCACTCCTTTACACGGAAAAACCGCCCACGTAAAAGCAGGAATGGTTTTTACTTCCAGCCCCTCCACAATGTCAATCGACGGATTATAAATATCCGCAATCAAATACGAAAACCGATCATTCCCCATCTGTGGGTCAATATTGATGCCATACATTCCGCAGACATATTCCCCTCTTCCCGATGCAAAATGCTCCTCCCAGAATGAGGGAATATCCTGTTTGGCATCCTTGTAACTAAATTCCTTCGATGCGCCCAAAACCGTAAAAGCTTCCTTTTTCACAATTCGATAATCCATAGTATAACCGCCTTTCAAAGATATTGTCAATTTCAGCGGTGCGAAATCCTTGATCATCGCCTTATTTTTTCGCACACTGGAAGGCGAATGTCCATGAAAACGGGTAAAAGCTTTGGTAAAGCTGTCAGGCGATTCATATCCATATTTGATTGCAAGCTCCATCACGGTACTGTCATTCGCTAGCAGCTCCTGTCCGGCAAGTGCCAGTCTGCGGTTCCTGATATATTCCGTCAGGGTATAGCCACATAAAATACCAAACCCTTTATGAAAATAGAATGGCGAAATATGAACATGGTCAGCCACATCATACATTGTGATATCTTCTGTGATATGTTTCTCGATATAACTAACTGCCTCGCTTATCGCCTCTGTCCATTCCATAGTTATTGCCCCCTTCGCTGTGATTACAGTATACTTTATTGGTTCTTTGATGTCCCGACATTATTTGCCCGATTTTGTCCAAAGCAATATGCATCAACAAAAACTCCCCGTCAGTCTTATCTCCCACAATACTGCCATAATGGTCGGTATCACAACTGCAGGTTTGATCTGCACGGCATACTCCGCCGCCTACTTCCAGTCCATCGTGTAAGTGCCGCCAATCGACAGCAAGAAAGGACTTAATCCTATTGTAAGCGGGAACCGTCTCCACCTCAGCATATATCTCCAAAATCTCCGATTTTTCCAAGCAGTTTCCCGATGCTGTGGTACATTCCCGAATAAACCACAGGGTCTATTTTTGTAAGGTCAACACCAAAAGTGTCTCTACAAATAAGCTGCTCGTCTATCTGAACATTTTTGATTTTACAGAAAAAAGTAGCAGAATCTCCTGTCTCAACAGTTTGCACCACTTCGCATTCATAAACCCATCTACTTGAATCAAGAATGGGAACATCCACGGCTTCCCCTCTGCTGACACTGTAATGAACTGCATCTTTAGGACCATCTTCGGCGCGGCGCGTGCCAAAATAGTCCATAAGTCCAAGTATATCCGTGCTGACAAGGTTGGCGCTTAAAACACCTGTCCGAAGCACATTCATTTTCGTTCTTTTTGTGCCGAACATACTAATGACCAGCAAATAATCATCATCCCTTTCACATGTAACACTGACCCATGTAATCGGGGCAAAATTATGCGTCCCGTCTTCATTGTTCGTACCAATGATAAAAGCCGGCTGAACACACATAGAAAAATGTGGTCCCATTGATTTTCTTTTTACCGTATTCATATGTTATGTTTTCCCCCCTTCAAACTTACCGAATCCCCTGCCACCATTTTAACAAGCTGCCATGCAATACTGCCCTCCCGAAGCAGTCCCGGGGCATCCTCAAGTTTTACCCACTGTGCATCGTCCACTTCCCCCGACAAGGAAAAATCTTTCTTTTCCGCAACAGCCTTAAACCCAAGCATTAGCATTTCCTTTTTCTCATAGGGATAGCTTTTCACATACTCTACGGACTTCACATGCAAACCCAATTCTTCACCAATCTCGCGCACCACAGTCTCCTCGGCGGATTCTCCGGGTTTCATGATTCCGGCAACGCATACAAATTTCGTTGTTGATACATAATTCTGACGCAGCAGCGCAATCTCGCCACATTCATTCACAACCGTCGCAATAACGCTGGTTGTAAACATATCCCACAGCGGCGTTTCACACTGTGCACAATACGGTATGAGCCCCTCGTCGCCGATCTCTTTTAATTCCGCTTTCTTCCCACAATGGGGACAATACTGAAAACGCATAACCATACACCTCCGTCACTTTGCCATATCAATCCAATATCTTTGTTCTATCACACCATCCACCTCTATTTCATTTTCAAGGATTCCGCCGTTATTGATAATACTTTTTGCAGAACCGATATTGTTCTTATCGCATACCACCAATACCTTTTTTATCCCTAATTTCCTGCATTCTTCTAATGCGAGAGCTATCATCTTTGTGGCAATTCCTTTTCTTCTCTCAGAGGGTCTTACGCCATCACCGATATGACCTCCATTAAGTAATAGTGATTCATTCAAATAGTGTCTGATATTGACTGCTCCGACTATAATATTTCGCTCTGTGTCCAGACAGAAAAATGTGGAATCCGGCACCAGTCCGCTACCATCATCCCTTATCTCCAAGCTGTTACAATAATTTTCAAAATCTCTATAATCCGACCGGCGGATTGCGTAGGGAACAATTTTCTCATTATAATTATTCCATTCCTCCATCATATCACTGATCTGATTCCGATACTCTGCTGAAGCCTTTACTAATTTTAAATTCATGTCCAGCCGTTTCATTCTTCTTTATGTTTCCTTTCTCCAAATTTATTATAGGCGTCTAATCATCCCCCGCTCTTGTATCAGCCTGTCTTCTTCCTCTTTGTCATAAGGAATCTGGCGCTGAATCACTGCAACCTTTTTTTCATCATACTCAATAACCGTGTAATTACTCAGACTGTCATTTTTCCGTTGACCTACGGATGCACAGTTTATCAGTAATTTACCGTTCATTGGTATTACGTGCTGCTCATGGAAATGTCCGTAAACAATGATGTTTTCCTCCAAACTTCCATATGTATTCTCCAAAACCTCCAGATCTCTGTCGGATCCGCATGTATAGGATTCCATATCATTTAAAGCTGCATGGAATCCTATCAATGTATACGCATTATTCAGTGTAATTCTAATTTCCGTTGGCAGGCTTGTTACAAGCTGGTAATATTCAAATTTCAAATTTTTTTTGAGCCAGTCATGAGTAAAAAAAATTTCGGGATAATAATTTCCGTTATCTTCTCCACGGTCAATCAAATTAAGTATTTCTTCATGCCCGCCCCGTATGAGAACTACATCATTCTCAAGGCATAAATCTATTATATCATTGCAGCCGGCTCCCCATCCAAAATAATCTCCTAAGCCAATAATATATTCCACGTTTTCCAGTTTTTTTGCTTCTTTTATAACTTCTTTAAGCCCGGTTATATTACCGTGGACATCTGAAAAAAGCACTATTCTTTTTGTATCCATCCTCTTTCTCCTGATTCAAATTCCTATTGTTTTATTTTATGCTTCTTCATGATTCCCTTCCTTTAGAATATCCTGACAATGTTTTCTGTCAGTCTTTCATATTTCTTCAAAATACCCGCATCATGGAACGGCAGCGGAATCCATCCTCTGTCATATGCCTTCTGGATAAACCTCTCATTTTTCTCTCTGCAGACACTGATACCGATAGGAATATTTTGTTCCATATTTTTACATGAATAGCATTCGTCCCCCGTAATGCAATAGGTATCATTGCCCATTTGAAAATGGAGAACCGAAGAGTCCGGCGTATGCCCTCCGATCACTTCAAAATGGAATCTGTTATAAAAACATTCCCTTTCTTCCACCAGAGAGATCTGGGCTCCTGTCTCCTGTAACCTGTCCCTCACAGCAGCGATTCCCTCCGACACTGCCTGCTCATAAGTCCGTTTTGACATGATCAGCCGCGCATTGGGATACAGGTCAATGTTGTTGATATGATCCCAGTGGCTATGCGTCAAAAATATAGCGTCAATCTCAGGAAATAAACCGAAAACCTGCCTAATTTCCCCTTCTACTGAAAGCAAGGACACACCCATCTCCGCCGCCAGCCGCTCATCTCTAAACCCGGTGTCGATCAGAAAATGCTTTCCTTCGTCCTCCACCAGATAATAAAAGAAAGAGAACTCCGGTATTAATTCACGGTTTCCTTTCTGCGTGCGGAACACAGTCTCCATTGTTCCATATTGAAACTCTTTTGCAAAACGAATGCCATACAGTTTCATAGGTACTCCTTTCTCAAAATGCCCCCTGTGAATTTTCACGGACTATTTCATTAAACTGTACTGCCCAAAATGTTAAATCGCAGTCCAGACCATAAGCGTTCTTATAACTTTCTTCCAGTTTTGCATCTACATATGGCGTAGGATATTCTATCTTCATGGGCGAGTAATGCCTGTTGTGCGGCTTCGCAAGGTTCATTTTCAGTACCCCTTCCTCGTTTGTCGCCGCGGATATCGCTTCCAAAGATTGTCTTATAACGTCTACCTGATTTCCCACGCCCAACATTGCTATTTCCGTCAAAACTCTCCTGTAATTGATCGTATAAATATAGTCCGGATCAAATGCCCTGATCGGCGTCACAAGCGCAAAGCAGGGCGCATAATATCTGCTTTTTACCTTTACATGCATCTGATTGTCGGGTTTCATAATCTTGTTTATATGGTTCAGCGCATCCGCAAGCATCCGAATATTTTTTTCCGTTCTCCACGCCTTGGTATATGCCAGTGTCTCTAATGTATAGCCATTCGGGAAATATTCGTCCGACTCAAGATAAGGGAGTTTATATTTCTTCTCCATTCCCCTTCTCTTTTTCAGAATTTCCTCCAGAGATGAGATCTGTAAGATCCGCTCGAACCCTTTCAGTGCGGTCTGCTGGAATTCTATCAGATCATCAAAATCATCACCATACCCGAGCATCGCCTGCATCGTGTACAGTAATGCGCCGAGACAGTTGCCGTTATGGATACCGATCCATCTGTTGTTGTATCGCTCAATCTCCGGCGGAATATAAGAAAACTCCTGCTTCATAGTCTTCTCATCGCGCATCGCTTTCACAAAATTTTCTACAATCGGATGTTCCTTCGGAATCGCATAATAGCAAAGCAGCCTGGCAGCCGTCTCCCCATCCTGCAGAGGCGTTTCATGGAGCACGGTGCCGCGCCAGTTATCCCAGCTATGCATACCGCTTCCGATATAACCGTTTGGTTTCACATACTTCTGAATTAACTGCATGTGTGGAAGTTCATATATTTTATCCAGGAACTGTTTCTCTTCCTGCACAGAGATATTGCCTATAATTTCTTTTCTCAGTCTGTACTGAATGACCGGTCCCGAATGATTTAACAAAAATTCTCTATTAACGAAATCAACTTCTCGCTAATGCATCAATCAATTTCTGAATACTATGTTCAAGAGTGCTTTCACCCCAGCCAAGCTCCCATTCATCATTTGATCCACTGTCAGATACAACATAGATCGCTGCTGCCTTACGAGAACGGAACTTTGCGATTGTAAATAGTCCTGCTCCTTCCATCTCAACGCATTTCGCACCCAGATCGTTAAAATAATATCGTCCTCTCCATTCAGGCTGAACATATCCGCCATCCGTTGTCCAATGATAGCCACGAATACAGGATATTCCCTTTTTCTCCAGCTCCATACAAAAAGAGTCTGTCAAATCCTTTGTTGAATCGATTCGTTCCCCTTTAAATCCATACAATCTGGTAATAGAGGTATCGTTATAAGCCCCATCGGTAAGAACATACTCTCCAATCTTATTCCCGCCGGCAAATCCTACATGAATCAGTTCTTTCACTCCTGCTGCATATAAATCCTCTGCCTGAGTTGCAAGTCCCGGTGAACACATCTCACCCTTTGCAAAACCTAAATTGCTGTCATGATTCATTACATATATGCCTCCACCAACATCAAACGTAAGTGTGGAGGCGTTCTTTGTGAGCATTGTATCAAACAGACTATCCGCCAGCAAATAAACTCTTTTTGGCACCTTTGTTTGAAATTCATCAAAATCAAGCCCCTGCAATTCAATCTCTTTTCGGACAAGAACAGATGGGGCATTATAGAAAGCGGGGTCTATATCAAATTCTCTTTTCCGCATAATAGAATATGACAATAATTTTCCATTTGCAACGGAATGCTCCGCTTGTCTTAAAAACCCGTATCCTCGTTTACGATAAAATTCAGCAGCCGGCAACGATGCATCTATATTTACATGCGAATAATTCTTTATTATTTCCTTTTCCAAATAATCCATAAGCTTGCTTCCAATCCCCTCATGCTGATGATTCGGAGTTACATATACCCTGAAAATAGTGTTTTGATTCATTGTGCCGGTTCCGAGAATGGCAGCTCCACAACCAATCACATAGGTATTACCTTCCAAAATGTCCTTATGGATATTATCGCGATTATGTAATTCCAAAAAGAAATCCACCACTTCATCCGAATAGTATCTTGAATATATTTTTTTTATCGTTTTACTTACGATTTCATTAATCTCGTCAATCTGATCTAACCAGGCTTTTTTAATTGTTAATCGTTCCACTGCTCTTTTACCCTCCTTTAACTAATAAATTGTCGGTTTAACGCTTTGTTCAACTACCCGACAAATCAACCGAAACTCATATTGCGTTTGCACTCCCGATTTCAAGCAAATTTCCCTCTGGGTCTGCTACATAAAAATTACGAATACCAAAAGGATAAGTGATGGGTTCTCCTGTTGGAAACTGCACACCCAGTTTCGACAGACGTTCAAATTCCGAATCTACATCAGCGAAGCTTGGCAACCAAAGGGCAATTTCAAAAGTCTGGTTGATACCATTGGGAGGAATATAGTCCTTTCCTATTGCCTTGACAAATTCTTCCCTGCTATACATAAACAAGGATAATTCACCGCTTGCCGTTTCAAAGTCTGCAAATGAACCACCATTCCATTGTGTTTGAAAGCCTAATATATCTCTATAAAATCGAACCATGTTGTCCATGTTACCAACCAGTAAACTCACACCTACACGCACTTTTTTTCCATTCATTTCATTTTCTCCTCTATACTACAACTATCAGATTTCTCCTTTTCCATCAACTCCTGTTTATCAATCTCTTTTATGTAATAATCTAATAAATCGTAGATCCAGTCTTTCAATATCGAAAATCTGAATCCCAATCCCTCAGCAACCTCTGTATTAATACTGTATTCCGGTTTTCCATTATAAGGTGCCTCTTCTCCAGAATCTGACAAAGAAGCTATCCTGCCAGTTTTCTGCTCCACATATTGGAGAATTTCTTTTAAGGAAATTGTCCCATAGGAACTGGCATTTACTGCACCCGTAAAATCTTTATCCACCAGATACGCAAGAAATTTTCCCGCTTCATCCGAACGGATAAATCCCATCTGACAATCTATGTTGTCAATACACATTGGAATCTCTTTCATGGTATGTTCTACATAAAATCGCAGCCTCTTTGTATAATCATCTATCCCTATTGCAAATGGATAACGGACAGCAATCCATTTTTTATCGCTATATTCCTGCCATAAAGCACACTCTGCCTGACGTTTAATTTCCTCATATGGATAATCAAATCTGGTACACCATTCCATTTTTCTGTGAATACCATCGAAATCTGTTTCTTTGGTATTTATATGTTTTGGTTCATATACCGATGTGCTGGACATATAAATATATTTTTCAAAATGTAACGCTTCCATGGCATACTTAATATCATTCGAGCAGTATGCAATTTTATCAATAACCACCTCACACTTCCTTTGAAAGATACAGGACAAGATCATCATCATTTATGCACTCCTCATATGGTGTGCATATTTTGCCTTGATACCAGACCCCCGAACCATCCGGTATATAACCACGCTTCACATACATTCTCTGAGCATTTCCATAGCCACTATGAAGTCCGACGCCCAGGTACACTATGTCTGCATACGTTGCCGCTATTTGTTCAGCTATATCCATTAAAACCGTACCAATACCCTGATTCCGGTATTTTTCCAAAACGCCAAAATCAACAATTTCCGGATAGCCTTTTCCTCCAAATGCTCCCCCTGTATGATCAGGATAAATGTTTATATATCCAACTGGTTTTCCAGAATGCTCCGCAACCAATGAAACTGCCTTTCCCAGTCTCTGGTCTTCCAGTCTTTTTTCATATTTCTCCGTCGACGCGTCCCATCCCTGTTCGATTTCCGCATCCGTAATTGCCTGTGCATCTTCAGGCTTCATGCTGCGGATCGTTAATTGTCCATTCGTAAAATAAATCAATTGAAATCTCCTCCTTACCTTTCTGCGGGCATTTTACAGACATAATTTCTCCCAGTTACTGTATTCACTTGGGAAAAGTCAGAATACCACGCATCCACCTGCGGCTCATTTTCCTTCTCCCCGCCACGTTTTGCACTGCTCAATCCTCGCACCGGCAGGTGTATCCCCATGCTCCGGGTCAAAGGAATATTCCTTCAAAAGTTCACACGGTAATTCCGGGCACTCACCACAATGTACGATGCCCTTATTCTGACAGCAGAGCGCAACCGGACATTCGCCATGAAACGGATGCCCATTTGATTCTATGCAGCCTGTACAGCCGCATGAGTTTTTGTACTCGCAGCCTGTACAATGCAAACCACAGCGGGAATCCACAATATTTGTTTCATCTATGTATTCCTCCTCCGAATGTTTACTGCTTCTCTGTTTCGCCGGATTCGGACATGTAATAATCCATAAATAACCAAACCGGTCTTTTACGGAGGACCCGCAGCCGCCATCATCCGGTTCCGGATGTGGTTTTAAGGGTTGAAGAACAGCTCCGCCTTCTGCCAATACCGCCATGGCCTGTAATGCCTCCGCTTCGGAATCCATGTGAACCATCAGACGGATATCCGTCTTCACTTCGGTACAGTCATCGCTGTCTCCTCCCGACATGCGTGTACTGCCAATAACAAACTCGGCATGCATTACTTTTCCAATCTGCTCCGGATTGTCAGAATTTTTTTCACTCCAGTGCGACATCCCGATGATTTTTCCGCCAAATGCATTGATATAGGCATGAATTGCTTCTTCACAGCTTCCTTCTTTAAACGTCAAATATGGTATCACTTCAATCATTTTATTCATTTTTTCCTCTCTTTCTTATTTTAACCAATCAATTTAGCATTGCAAAAATCAGCTTTCCTTTCCCTCTGCGTTTCTAATACATAAATCATCTTATTGTCAGTCTAACACAATTATTTAAAAAAAACCGCTTTATGCACGAATGGTAAAAATCCGTACATAAAAGGTCTTCTGTTACAGCGGCAGCATGATTTCCGTGACAAACACTCCCGATTCATTTTTCCGGTTAATAAAGCCCTGATTTCGTAAAATAAATCATCTGAGTTCTATTCCAAGCTGTTATAATATGGTATTAGCATGATGTTATCCTACTCGTATTATTCCGCCACATATCTAGCCAGTTCCAACGCAATATCAAAGTGCCCCGCATCATGCTGGGTGCCTTTCGTCTGTCCTTCTTTTCGCCTTGCATCCCATTTGGGCGCATCAAGCAAATCACCACTTGTAAAAAATGTATAAAGATTCAGCCCCCTGAAATCACACATTGCCTGCAAAGCGGCACACTCCATCTCTACCGAGATACAGCCGTCCGCTTTATGCTTCTCAAAGTTATTGACGGTTTCCCTGTAGAAAGAATCGGTCGTCCATGTTTTTCCTTTCACATAAGGAATCCCGTTTTCCTCCATGAAAGCGGCAACAATATCCGCATTTCCTACCGTAACGTAATCCGATGCAGGCGCATAATGATAAGAAGTTCCTTCATCCCGCCAGGCCTTTGTCGGTATCATAACTTTTCCATGTGCAATTTCCTTATTCAGACAGCCTGCAGCGCCAAATACAACATACTTGTCTGTCTTTATTTCCGACAGTGTATCCTCCACCGTGCCAACACAGGCAGGCGCCCCCACATAGGTTTTATAAAAGGCAAATTTCTTTCCCTTGTAATTGATACAATAAATCGGTGTATTGCCCGTCGCGAACCAAAAGGATGCGATCTGCGTACATTCATAATTCTCCAAAACAAACTTTTCAATCACATGGGAAAAAGTCAGAATACACGCATCTACCTGCGGCGCATTTTCCTTTATCTGTGGATTGATGATTGCCGGGGACCGGTTGTCAAAAGCTTCTGTTATCATGTTTTTCTCCTCTCGTCAAACTCTAAGTTTATCTATTCTTCCAAATTATCCTTTACAAATGAATACACATTACAGTCAAACAATTCGCCTTTTACTTCAAACCTTTTTCGCAGCGTTCCTTCTTTCACAAAACCTGCTTTTTGCAAAGTTCTGTTCGAACCGATATTATCCACATGGGCAAATGCTTCCATTCTTTCCAATCCCATAGTTTCTATCCCAAATCTGCACACTGCCTTTAATACCTTTGTGTTAATTCCACGGTTCCAATAAGTTTTCTTGATGAAATAACCAACCTCTGCACAAGTATTATGATTAAAGAAATTAAACAACTGTATCTGACCAATTACCTCCCCCTGATATGTTACAACCCAGGAATATTCCCGCTTACCTTTAAATCCCCTTATGCGGCTTGCTTCCGCCCGAATTTCTCTCTCTTCGTTCCAATCGTGGGGTTTTCTATAACCCCCGAAATAGGTAAAATTCTCTTCATTATGATATATTTCCCAAAACGGTCTGGCATCCTTTTCTGGTTCATGTTGCCGGAGATAAATGTCCTCATCCACCCGTATCGGGATGAACTCTTTAAACAGATCGCAAAATGCCATAACTAATCCTCCATTCTTCTGATTGGGACATAAATATCCATCTGCGCTGCTCCAAACTGGCAATCTCAACGCTCATCATAATATTCAAAATCAAATAACGCATTTTCATTTTGCTCTTATTGGAAAATAATAATCCATCTGTTCGTATCCCATTATTTCTTTCGCAAGCGGTGACGTAATTATATTTCCTAATTCTGAACGTGATGTGTCACGTTCTAATCCGTTTTCACTTAGAAACTTATCTATCTCTGTGTTCATAAGTTCTTTATCTGTTTTCTGGTCTATGTCGGTTGCTACAGCATAAAGACCTCCTTGGAAATCTATTATTTCTAATTCTTTTGGAACATTCATTCCATCATCATACATATACAACCAAACAAAACCCTCTCCTGCCCAATATAGGAAATCCTTTGGAAACAGACTGCGTTTTTGCGAAGATAACCATTCGTCAAATATATTGAAATTTCCCTCTCCAAACATACCTATTCCAGACGAAACCATTTTACATTCCGGCATATCATAAATTCTTATACTCTGCAATGTTATCCCTCCAATTTCTAATTTATTCTGTGTATCCTTTCACTTCATAAATTTTCTTTTGCTAATCTTGTGTATTTATTAACAAACTCCGTTTTTTCTGCTGTGTATCTATCCCTATCATGTTCATATTTTTTCCATAAATTTAACTTTAAATTTTCATACGCTTTCGCAATTTCCGTATGTTCATTTAAGTAATCTCTAAAATATATTTCGTCTTTATCGTTCAAAAGACGTAAATGAATGTGAAATACTCTTTCGGCAAATCCTTTCTCCGTATATCCCTTATTTAACGAAATTCTTTTATCGCTCTCGAACATACAAATATATCCATTTTTAATCATTAGTTCTTTTACAATTATAAGCGTATCAGCGTTAGGAATTTCAATCAATATATCAACTATTGGCTTCGCCCATATTCCATGAATGGCTGTGCTTCCAATATGATATGTTTGCAAACCCAATTTAGTAGTAGGAAGAATTTTTTTTAGAATATTTTGTTCTTCTTCATACCATTTAGACCAACAATCCTGATGTTCTGTTAAATAGATAGGGAATAATTCCCATAGTTCTTCCAAACTCATTTCTGAAAGTTTTTTACTCATAATTTTCTCCTACTTATATCACAATATAATGATGCCAAGGTCAAAAATCGAGTAGGAGGCGGTGATTAACCGCCGTCCTCTCACACCACCGTGCGTACCGTTCGGTACACGGCGGTTTCAACAGTTGACGTGCACAGACTGATAGGCTGTGGCTAAGTCAT
>JAETQR010000131.1 GCA_021770615.1 Lachnospiraceae bacterium
ACAGTGGGAAAAGGGCTATGGACTTCCGGTGGACGAACAGGAAGAAAAGGAAGCTGAGAATGACTGCAGAGCGATGATGGAACATATTTATGAGATTTACAATGAGGCAGATAAAGGAACTGCATCCAATGTTGTTTTAACTGATGAGACCATTCTTGAACTGCAGAAAAAGTTAATGGAAACGGGATATCCGATTGCTACATTAGTGACCTATTCAAATATGGGAAATTATGAAAGTGTGGATTCTTTTCTTGAGGATTGCACGGCTGGGAAAAGCGGTTCTGTAGTAATTTACGAGATACATGATGATGGTGGCATAGGTAGAATGAAATTCATTTTTGATGGTACAGACATGTATGTTGTAAGTGCAAGAAGCGTATGGAATGAGAATGGTAAGTCGGGAATATCCTATATATCCTACACCAGATTAAAAGAGTGGAAATATACAGATAAAGGATGGTTCTGCTATGAGTTATGTGTACCGGAACCACCAGAGGTCAGTGAAATCGTGGATGGAAGCTGCCTAATCAGAGTAAAGCCAATGACAGAAGAACAGCGTGAAATGTCTGAAAGATGCGTGAGAGGTCTTGGTTATCAGGGCAATAACATTTTATGTTCGAATTGGGATGTAGACCATATGGAAGAATTAGATTTCAATGGGATGTATGAATATCTGTATGCAATGAAATATGGAGATAAGTTCAATTCAGAGGATTATCCAGGTGGAATTCCAAAGGAAGAATTTGAAAGTCTGATTATGGAGTATCTTCCGATAACAGCAGAGCAGATACGGGAGTACGCAGCGTTTGCTGAGGAAAACCAAACCTATCTTTGGGAGAGGCTTGGGTGTTTCAATTATGCTCCTACCTTCTTTGGGACTTCTCTGCCGGAGGTTGTCAATATTAAAGAAAATGATGATGGAACTGTGACATTGACGGTAGAGGCGGTATGCGATATGGTTATTTGCGATGATGCAGTCATAACCCATGAACTTACGGTGCGGTTTGCAGAGGATGGAAGTTTTCAGTATTTGGGGAATGAAATCCTAAATGACGGAATACAAGACATACCAAATTATCAATATCGTATTCGTAAAGAGTAGTTACGGGTGAAAAAATGATTTGATAATATTCGGGTTCTATGGTAATCTTACAGATGTAAGAAAAAAGAAAGGAGAAGTCAATGAAAAGAAAAAGCATAATTATTGGAGTTGTTGCAATTTCATTGTTATGCTGTGCAGTGTTTTTATTTAGAAATAATACAGGAGATTCTGAGGGAATAGTTCAAGTTCCAGTAAATAATGGAGAACTGCTTACCAGTTCAAAGGAGGGATATAATTCTGTCGAGATATATCAACAGGAAAATCAACTGGTCATAAATGCAGAATCAGAAGCGGCTTTTTTCGATGGAGTGCAATTTATAGTAGAGACTGAGGGAGAAATAACACCAGAAAATGTCGAGATCATTTGGATGACCATAGGCGGAAATACGGAACAGACAGCAGATAATGACCGTATTATTGCAGAGATAAAAATATGCGACAACGATGAATTAATTTGTGATACAAAGATAAACTTTGCGAAAAAAGCATTTGATGCAATAGAAGATGTGTTAAAAAGTAACGGGATGTAGGAGCGGAAACTCCATGATGGAAGAACTGGATATTTGTTGACATTAAAAAGGAGTGCTATAACAATGAAGAAATTTTTGAAAATTATGCTATGTATTATGGGTTCGCTTCTTGCAGTGATTGTACTATTTTGGTGCTGCATTTCGTATGCGGTAAATTACAAGAAGACAACTTGCGATACATCTGTTTCGCCAAATAAGAAATACGAATTAACACTTCAGGCAGTCGGAGAACCAGACTGGCCTTTTGGTTCAGCAAG
>JAETQR010000132.1 GCA_021770615.1 Lachnospiraceae bacterium
GTTAGAAAGAGAATCGGACAGTCCACAAGGGAACGGATTTTATCACAATAGGAAAAGCCGTCTATATCCGGCATCATAATATCCAGTATAATCAAGTCGTACCTATTCAGTTTATCAAGTGGCACCTGTGCAGCAGACGTATAGATGGTAACGAGATGTCCGTCTTTTTGCAGCCCGTTTTTGACAAGTTCTAAAATAGGCTGTTCATCATCAACCATAAGGATTGCTGCCATATTGTCGCCTCCTTTCGTTGTTCTTTTCAGTATAGCATAATCTTTAAGGGCAGAAAAACCATCATTGCCGCTTTGCGATATGATAGCTGTTATTTACTTTGACTGCAACTGCTTCGGTTGTATCGGTTCCATAAATCTCATAAACATCTGTGTAAAACCATTGCTCCCGCCCCTGCCCGGCATTCTCCCCGTTCCAGTCAATCTTGTTCAAATCTTCCTTTGACAAAGGAATTTTTGTTTCGGTATCGAATGTAACGCTTTCTGCGAGAATATCAATATATCTGCCTAAGTCATCATTTGATACCACGTCAGACGTTACTTGATAAACCGTCCCATCGCAAAGAAGCTGCGTAGCATTTGCCTGGTTGACTTCAAAGCTGCCGTTTATAGATTGTTTCGTTTCTTTAAAGTCAAAGACAATATCCGTGTCTTTCAGTTTTTCATGTGTAATAGCTTTGTGGTATTCTCCATTTACATCTACAATCAGATAGGTGTCGGCATTGGGAGCTGCATACACATTCAAGAAAGGGATAATATAGGCGGTTTCCGGGGCTTTTTCCGCTAAATCTGCCAACGTGTGAAAGGTGGCAGATTCCACATTTTCTTGAAGCAACACTTTTCCCGCTTCGTCTATGGCGGTAAGCTGCCGGATATATCCAACCCATTCCCCAAGCCCGCCGTTAGATACGGTGTCCTCTAAAATGATATAGTCATTTCCCTTATAAGAAAATTGCGTCACATTCTCCGCATCCAGATAGCATTGCTCCTTGTTACTGGAATATTCCTTGATTTTGTCCTGTAAAGAACAGCCTGCAAGAGAAAAGCAAACAGCAAAAGCGACCAGTAATGCCGTCATCATTTTTCCACATTTATTCATAATTTTTCCGTCCTTCCCAATGAGAAAACCATAATAAAGTCACCAGTAAGCTGCCCATTGTCAGTACAGCAATCCATACCCATTCTGTTCCATGAGCGAAAAGCTGATGATTCAAAATATCGCGCACCCAGTTCATAGACCATGCAAAGGGGATATACCGCGCTATGCCATTCAGCTCAATATTGCTATACAAAATACATTGCATACTTTCAAACACGCCCCAAAACAGTGAGATACCCAAGCCAAATTTAAGGCTAAGAAACAGGTGCAGGACATAAATAATCAAATTGCAGAACGCTATTCCTACGGCTGCCCTGGTTAGTGTGCCAAGCTGCACTGTATCAGCTATTCCCAAAAATTGTATTCCAAATACGAATAGCAGGAACAGGCAGGATAACGAGGTGATCCCCGCGCCATAAAGATAAGCTAATTTTGCAAGTATCATCTTGCGCCGGTTTGGTACGGCAAGCAATGGCTGGAAATGGGATGCCTTTTCTTCTAATGTAATATTCAAGCCAACAATAACGCTGATTAACAGAGGAAAAACCGTTGCTGTAAGTTCTAATATCATTTTTAGCTTTTTACCGTCTGCTGTGCTGCCATAAAGAAAATAGTAAACAACAAACAGCAACGCTCCCATAACAGGTATACATAACCAAAAAGTCGTATAATACGCACTAAAAATATCTAGTGTGTAGACATCCCTAATTTCTCAAGATATAGAGCATCCCGCGCGGTAACCTCCGTGTTCCATCGTTTGTTACGCAG
>JAETQR010000133.1 GCA_021770615.1 Lachnospiraceae bacterium
GAAAATTGCTTTCCGTCAGCTGTGCGTCCCACTTTGTGGGAGATTTGGTCCCGATGAGGGAGGCGTAGCGGGCTACGTTGACCGAATTGGGACCAAATATACCGCAAAGTGGGGCGTGCAGATGGCGGGAATGAATTTTCAAACAGACCCTAGTATCTGCGACACAACAGGCCGCAGCCTTCCTGCCACCATGATGGCAAGCACACACAGCACACCGTCCGGAAACATGGTGGGCAGGCAGTAAACCGCAAATATGGCTCCCCATCCAACCGTGTTTGGCGTGACCACAATCCAGTGGGTTATAAAATAAAAATAGAGAATACCCATTCCATAATAAATCCCATACCCAACCGTTGCCGCAAATATCCATGTACCTGGTTTGGAGGAATGCATCCACTCACAGATTTT
Organism: Lachnospiraceae bacterium; assembly: GCA_021770615.1. The sequence goes on from JAETQR010000133.1 coordinate 409, forward strand.
CCCCATGGCATATGCTGCCAATGCAAAACCCAGCAAAAAGCCGAAGGTGGGACGGAGCAGATAGGCCGGTCCGCCTCCCCGGGCAAAAACAGGGATTCCCATAAGTCCGATCAGCAGATAGGTGGACACACTTAAGAACGCCCTCTTTGACCCCAGCAATAGTCCTGCCAGCAGTACGAAAAACCACTGAAGGGTAAAATTCATGCTGTCAGCACCCACCGGTATCACTATTTTTATAAATGCGCCAACTGCTATCAATGCAGAAAACAGCCCGCACACCGTTAAATCCTTTGCCTTTTCCCGTCTCCCTGCCATAACCCTGCTTTCATAATTCATCTGTCTTTCTCCTCTGTCTCAATGTCAGGCAATACCTATAAACATTATTCTACTGCTTTTTTCTCATTTAAACAACCATCTTTCATCATTCGCCCCACTTTTTTGACCCACTTATGGTCAACCAAGCACATTGCACAAAAAATGTGTTCGATTTTTTACCTGTCCACATTATCCCCAGAAGTTTATGCACACTACCCACAAAGTTATCCACATCCCAGTTTGTCCATTTTAAGGCAAAAAATAGTTATACACTGACTTATCCACATTATCCACAAGTTTATAAGCTTTGGCCTTCAAACTTTACCCAGGCTTAACAGAAATTTTATTTTTGTACACTTCTGATAAACTTTCATATTTCAAAAGAAAATACATGTTTTTCTATTGACATTTTAGGGCGGTTCCTATTGATGATTCAATGGTAATCCCCCTGATTCAAAGATTATTTTTATAAAAAATTAAGATAAATTGTTAGGCAATTCATAGGTTCTGATTGTAATTTTATACTAAATATGTTATAATGTCACTATCTCAAGAAAAGGAGTTGATGATTATGCGTTATACCATAACAGGACGAAATATTGAGGTAACTCCAGGTTTGAAGGCTGCCGTTGAAAAGAAGATAGGCAAGCTGGAACATTTCTTCACTCCGGACACCGAAGTAATCGTAGCGCTGAGCGCGCAGAAGGACAGGCAGAAGATTGAAGTAACAATCCCGGTTAAGGGCAATACCATCCGTGCAGAAGAATCCAGTACAGACATGTACGTATCCATCGATCTGGTGGAGGAGGTTATTGAACGCCAGATCCGGAGATATAGAAAGAAACTGATTGACAAGAAACAGGCGGCAGTCTCTTTCTCACAGGCATTCATAGAGGAAGAGGACGAAGTACAGGACGATGAGATCCAGATTGTCAAGACCAAGAAGTTTGCCATTAAGCCAACCATTCCCGAGGAAGCATGCCTGCAGATGGAGATGCTGGGCCACAGCTTCTATGTATTCTTAAACGCAGATACGGACCAGGTCAATGTTGTTTACAAACGCAAGAACGGAACCTATGGCCTTATTGAACCGGAATTCTAGCCATATAAGATGATGTAAGGATTTTTCCTTCAAATAAGGACAAGACTG
>JAETQR010000134.1 GCA_021770615.1 Lachnospiraceae bacterium
CTGCATTCCCTCCGGGTCATTCCCAATGCCCGTTCAATAGCTGTGCGTCTTCTCTGTCGAATAATGGCTGAATACAGTAAAAATGCGCTGCTTGCAATTACCGATACAAAACCCACTAGGAATATAATGACGGCTATGGTCTGCATGTTGTTCATCTGGGAGGCAAAACGCTCATATCCTTTATCATCAAAAGTCACTTCCAGAAGGGAAGATTCCGGAAGTTTGGAGAACTCCTTGTAAAAGTCGTTGATTCCTCCATTCTCTATCTGGAAAGACGCATTATATCCCTGCATAGGGCCTTCTGCAATAACATTTCTGACTTTCTCTTCTGGAATGGATGCGCTTGGAATAATAATTTCATCAGGCGCAAAATCATCTAAATTCTCACCTCCTGTGGATTGGCGGGAATAAATTCCCTTAATCATATAATCTGCTTCATAAAATATATCATAATTTTCTCCCTCCGGAGACAAAGTATCTATTCGGAACATCCCTCCTGAGGATATTCTTCCTGCTGTCGTTGAATATTTATCGTCTGTAAAATACATCTGCAGTTTTATCTTCTGTTCCACCTGAAGATTATTTAATTCAGCAAATGTCTGAGAAATCAGGCATACTTTTGAACCGTCGCGGTATTCTTCCGCACAGATGTCTTCTCCTTCAGTAACCATCGCTCGGCCATTATGAAATGGATTTAAAAGCTCTGTGCTGCCTGTTGGCGTGACTGGCGCCGTCTTACATGACAGTCTATTTATTTCGTAAATGAAATTTTTCCATATTGTACCTTTATCTGTATTCCAGAAATCCTTCTCCATTTCTCCCCAGTCTAACACTTGATCCTTTCCTAATAAGATTGATTCTGGAACATATTCAATGTCACCGCCTTCTTCGGAATGCTGATCCATAAAATTCATCATTGAAAAAACGATATATCTTTTTCCAGATTCTAACGGTTGCGGATTTTTCTTATAATGGTCACAAAATAAAACCGTTTGCCCCACCAAAGACGGTTCACTATCTCCCCAATAAATTTTTTTCACTTCCACTTCCACCGGGCCGTTAGGAACACAATCTTTTAATGGAGAAAATTCCATCACCAGAGCATTGCCGTTTGTGCCTCCGCTTGCTCCGTATCCAGTAATAAAATCAGGAGAGACAGCGCCATAAAAGGATCGTTTCTCCAGTTTATGCATATATGCGATGTCGAGATTATTCAATATGTCTACATCCAATATCTGCGTATAATTTGAGCTTTCTTTTATTTTGTACTTTTTCAATGCAGCATCCCATCTCTTTTCCGTCACTATATTGTCAGGCTTTTGGGTTACAGTTCCTATAGTGGTGAAAGTATCCTTCATCCGATTAATAGAATCCTGCACCCCCATCCACAGACTGCATCCCAATGCGAAAAACACTGTGCCAAACATAATGATACAAAAGAATAAAATGCTCATCCACTTTTTACGGAACAATTGTTGAATACCATTTATCATTAAATCATTATTTTTCATTTGCAATTATTTAATGTTTCTCATTTTAATAAAGTCTGAAGCTTAATATTATATTTGTATCCTTCACCGCCAATTGATTGTTTCTATTCTTCTTTAACTCCCAATATCTGAATTGGATTCACCCTTAAGTTCCTCCCAATCAAAAACAGGGACATTGCAAATGTGCCCAGCACTTCTACACTTACTGCGAATACAATGCTGTTCCTTACAATGTTCTGGTTAACGGCAACAGACAGTTCCTCGTTTTTATTCCCTGCAATCCCCTTGGAATACATAGAACTGAAATAATCTTCCTCCAGAGACGCCGTATTCAGCATCTTTTCATTGGTAATTCCCCCAAT
>JAETQR010000135.1 GCA_021770615.1 Lachnospiraceae bacterium
CCTTTCTCCGGTTATTTCCGTTACAAGGCGCGCTCCCTGTGGTCATAGTGGAGGTGCCCGCCTGAGACCTTCGCATGGTTTTTCAGTTTCACTTCGCCCCGTTCCTGGCTGTCTAAAAATTTCTGGTAGCCGGCATCCGTGAGGAACAGGCGCATCTTATCGCCCTTGTCACCCACAGGGGAATCATAAGACAGCACATCAAAGACGATCATGTGGCGTACCTCCGGGTCGAAGCGTTCCAGCGCCATGATGTCGTGCCCCTTCAATTTCTCGGCGCCGGATTTCTGCCTGGCCTCCGCGATCAGCTCCCCGATGGTCCGCCCTTCCTGCGGAAGCCGGTAATTTTTCTGAATATCCCTCACCAGGTCCATGCACTCGGTATCTGACAGGGGGCGCAGCTTTTCCATAAGGTTTTTTGCCGCTTTCCTCCGCGCCGGATCGCCGGCATACTGTGAAGCTATAGAAAGCTCATTGATAACTGCATACCGTTCACAGCCTTCCGTCTGGTACAGCATCCGTTTTTCCATTTCGTTTAATTCCATGTAAATCTCCTTTCTTCTGAAAATGGGTACAAAAAAAGACATCCACCTGAATAAAAGATGAAATGTCCTTTGGCATATACGCTATTCAATTTTATGTACAAAGCAGTCTGCCGCTGTTACGCCGCTTTCTGCTGGTGTCTCTGTGTTACATTACCATCCTGGAACGGATGGATTCGCTCGAACTTCACATGGAAGTCCAAAATATCTTCGAATGTCTTTTCTTCCTTGGCATTGTATTCTATCAGTAACACTTTCATTTTATCAGCAACTTCTTCCGGAAAGGCGGTATCCATTCCACCAACCTCATTTGGCAACTTCTTATAGTCACCGATAGCAAACCAATCTTTTCTGGCGTCGCTGGTACTATTCTTCAGAATCAAATGCAACTCTTTGATAAGTTTTTCTGTCAACGCCATTTTTGCATTGTCAATAATCATATCAATACAGCGGAAATGATTCGCTGTTTCAATCACGTCGTCTACATTGAGAATTTCATTTTGTATGCCAATGGTGTTTGTTTCAAAAATATATCTAGTTTGATCGTGGGTCAGACAACTTCCCTCGATGTGGTTTGAATTGTATGTCAAATCAATCTGTGTCTTATGATAAATACCACCGGAGTATTTGCTTGCTTTCTGCTCTTTCAGAATATCCAACAATGTAATAGGTTCCTCTTTTCTCTTGTTAGTACGCTCTGGTTTCTCTGCATTTTCGGGAATGTTCCAAGTCTTGCCGGTAAGAAACGCTCCATTCACACGTCCCTTGGCGCAATAGTTTCTAACGCTACGCTCCGACACATTCCACTTTTTTGCTATTTCAGTAACTGAAAGGTATCGCATCTGCTCTCCTCCATTATAAATCGAATCAAGTAACTATACTAATTTACTATATAGTATATCATATTATCGGCAAAAATATCAACTTCTTCTCGGATTAATGCATCTGTTTTTTCCGATACGGAAATTTCCGGTTGTTTCAGCATCAAAGCCATTAAAGACAAGAAAACGGACAAGTGTGAAGCAAAATAGATTGCCAACCTGTTCCGCTTCGACATTGTCAAAGCTTCTTTTATCCCTCCCCCAGATTCCGGACTCTGCGGGAACTGTCCCACTACCGCTTGTTTCACACTGATACTCCTGCCTAACAACTTAAAAGGCAAAAGCCCGCAAACACTAGTGTTTACAGGCTTTTTCAAACTCCCCCTGTTGGACTTGAACCAACGACAACTCGGTTAACAGCCGAGTGCTCTACCGACTGAGCTAAGGAGGATCATTATGAAGTTAAGCAAAAGAACACTACCTATTCTTCCC
>JAETQR010000051.1 GCA_021770615.1 Lachnospiraceae bacterium
TTCTCTTTTTGTTTGCCATAGTAAAAGGCCTCCTTTGATAATTTGATTTTATCATAGAAGACCTTTTTGGAATACAGCTATTCTTTTTTTACAGAGATTTTTTCATAGTCCCAATTATTCAATAACGTGGATAGTACATTGTTTTCGTTCTACTGTATTATCTTCATGTGTGATTATTGCGATGAGAGTTGTATCTCCTTGAATGTTTGCAGAAACTAGCCCATTTTCATCAACGCTTGCAATGGTTTCGTTAAAACGCGTACATTCATTTTTATTTTCCTTATGTGTGTATTTTGCTAAATCGCAATTGGTGTAATATTCTATCTGGTCGGAGGATACAGTATTTAGCTGTGTTTGGTAAGTTTCTCCTTTTTTTATAGTAATTACAGAGGAGTTTCCGGTAGATATAGAAATATTATCTATGGTATATACAATTGGGTGAAAAATATCATCAAATCCAGTATGATTATCAGGTGATTGACAAGTCGGGAGATCACCATCTAGTTTTAATTGTAGACGAATTTTTTTACCTGGAGCTATGTTTATAGTGCTAGCAATTTCATAAAATTCACTATCATAAATATTTGTGCCACAAGGGTATGGAATTCGTATATTGTCTTTTATTATGGTTTCTACATTGTCTTCATCTAGGCTAACTAGTTTTAATGGAAGTTCGTAATTTACAGAAGTTGGTTTGTAGTTGCTGTCAATAGCAATGCTTACAAATCTGAACATAAAAGATAAAGTATATGATTTTTCCTGTGATTCCGTGTTGTTTATCGTAAATTGAAGATAGTCATTCTGATTTACAAATGAAGAATTCAGACTACGGGTCATTTTTTGAAAAATCATTAAGTTATCATCCATAATATGAACGCCTCCGGTTGCTGCAAAATCGGTATAAGAAAACGCATCCCATAAATTGGGATCAGGAGTAGTAGCTTGATATGAGACTATACCATCTTTAGCTAGTGCATCTAGAGTGCTTGTAGTTGAAAAATCTTCCCAATATTCGACAGAACATTTATTTAAATCAAATTCTTCTGATGAGTTACCTTCAACAGTAATCGTTATCTCTCCAAATTTGCTGGCATCGAAGATGGAAACTGCACGGATTATAATCTGTGTTCCTTCTGCAACTGTTTCATCGATCGAAAGAGTACAGTTGTTTCCGCTTGGAGCTATCGATGCTCCTTCCACAGCTATTGGCATAGACCAGGTGACATCTTTAGATGGAGTTCCGGTCACACTTACATCCGCATAAAGATTTAAAGGCAGATCAGAAGAGATCGTAGTTTTATCTCCTGCAGATTTTATTGTGACATTCTCCACCTTATTTTCTTTTACTGTTATGTTGTAATCTTTTTTCTTTGTCGGATCAAAGACAGATGTCGCTGTAATACAAAGTTTTGTCTCTCCGGCTACGTCTTTTCCTACTGCCAGAAGGCCGTCCGATGTGATAGAAACACCATCCACTTCCGGAGAAACAGACCATTTAACGGATTCATCCGGTTCACCGGTTGAAGAAACTTCTGCGGTAAATTGTAATTTATTATTCTGATAAATTTCCGTAGGGTTATTCTCAGCTGAAATTTCAATCGAGTCAATGCTCTGTGCCAGTACAGTGACGCTTCTTATGTCATACTTTTCAGGATCTTCGATGGAAGAGGCCTTCAGGTTTATGACAGAACCAGCAGGGGCATCGTTGACAGTCAGAAGCCCATCCTCTGAAATAGAGACATTTTCGACCGCCGGCTCGATTTCATAGTTTACTTTCTGAATCGGATTTTTTGTGCCGGTTACTTCTGCCGAATACTGGCGTGTGTGGTTTTGGTAGATCGTTTCTGTATCGTCTTCTGAAGAGAGTGAGACGCTTTCTATGTCTGCCTTTTCGACTGAGAATACAACGTTGTCGAGATAGTAGACAGGATGCTCGTCATCGGCAAGATCGCTGAAACGGCTGAGATACAGGTTGTTTCTTGTACCATCATATCGGAAATCTCTATATTCCGGAAGGTCGTAGGTTCCCGTGACATAATGCCAGGTGCCGGGTGTGGCGTTCCATTTAGTGGCAGGATTACTGTAAGCCCAACGCTCATTTAAAACAAGACCAATCGTGTTTTGATTTGGCAGTTTATCGTATTTTATATAGGCAGATATATGAACCGTTTTGCCGGCATAAATCGGGTTGACCGTCAGCCATGCGATCATATCATTTTTATATCCGATCGCCTCGTCTACTCTGGTAACGCTGCCGCGCATTGGATCGATGACCGTGCTATAGGCTTCTGTACCATCATCCGCCGTGCGGTAGGAGAGTCCTTGTGGGTTTTCCGAAGTCTCTTCGTTTAATTTGATGTGATTATCGGCAAGCACGGACTTATTTTCAACGACAGAGAGTGATACAGTGTCGGTGATTTCCGGCTTGGATTTCAGCTTTGCGGTAACGGTGATCTTTTTTGGCGAAGTGAGTGTGGTTTGGGTTTCCGGGCTCACCGAAAGCAAACCGGATTCGCTTATGCTGACGCCGGTCAAAGAGGTTATCGACCATGTTATGTCGGTTACAGCTTCTCCAGAGTCTGAATTTTTTGCCGTCAGTTGTATATTTTCGCCTTGTTTGATTCCTGTCCTGTTGTCTGGCACAGTGATATTAATGGAATTGACCACTGCTGGTGGAGAGGATGGCATAGTGGAAGGCGTCACAATGGGGGGTGTCATAGTGGGAGGTGCTGCAGATGGTAAGGATGTTGTCGTTCCTGGAGGGGCTGGTGTATTAGCCGAAGGGGAACCAGATGAAGATGCGCCCGGTGTTGTGCTTCTGGATGGAGTTGCGCTACCGGTAGTATCGAAATTTTTCTCTTCAACGGTGACACGACAGGATGCTTTAGCCCCCTGTCCGTCTGCGGCGACAGCGGTAACAGATGTAACCCCGGCTTTTTTTGCTGTGACAAGACCGGAGTTATTGACAGATACGATGTTATTATTTTCAGAAATCCATCGGATTTTTTTGTTTGTTGGTTTTTTGGGGGACGTGATTTTAGCGGTCAGCTTTGCCGAATTTATGTTATTTCCCAAAGAAAGGGAGAGTGTATTCTGATTCAGTTTTATCCTTTTTACTTTCTTTAATGAATTCTTTACAGTTACTTTGATAACGGCCTTTACCTTTTTATTGCCCTTTGGTGAAACAGTGATCGTTGTCTTTCCTGTATTTTTTGCTTTTATTATCCCTTTTGTAGAAACAGTAGCAATTTTTTTTTTGCTGCTTTTGTATGTAAGAACCGCTTTTCTTGCAGAAGATGGAAAAAGCTGGGCTTTGATCCGGAATGTACTGCCTTTTTTCATTGTCAGAGTGGCAGATACCCGGCTGCCAGTCTGGGTTAATGGTGACGTAAGTTTGATTGTAGTAACTTTTGGCGTACTTGTTTTTGCCTGTCCGGGAACAGAGCAAACGACAAGTACGACAGCTGAACAGACGGAAACGGCCCGTCTCAGCTGCCTTTTGAATTTGTTGGTTAACATAGATACATAAATACCTCCTAATTTAGTTTACGACAGGTCTTTTAATAGCGAAAAGAAAAAGTCCCATCTATATAGATATATGAAAAATATTAAAAAATATGTTTATTATTTTAGCATATAATTATATACCAAACATAAAACGGCAGAAGGCTAAATTTACAAATATCATCTTATTTTTACAAATTTCCCCTCGATAATAAATCCTTCCTTGAGGAAAAAATTCCTTATAATCTACATAAAAACAGCAAAAAAGTGATAGATTTTCCCTGTCAATAAAATTTTTTCCATTTTTTTCTTTTGAGGGCCATCTCGAAACATACCGTAAAAAGGCACTTTTCTGACGGTTTTGTCGAATTTTGTAGTAAAAAGGCGAACGGTTTTTCTTGTTGCTTTGCGTTATATAAGGTATAATTAAATTATAAAAAATTTATGAAATACATGGGAAAAGGTGCGGATATATGAAAGATGATTTTGTGTTGCGGGATGAACAAAAAGAAGAATTTGAAAGGTTATTCAAATTGTATCGGGATGGCATGCTTCGGTATGCATATTCATTTATACGGGATGAAGAACTGGCTGAGGATATCATACAGGAGGCTTTTATTAAAGTGGCTGGCTGTATGGACAAGATCAGAGAAATGGAGGACAAGCATCAGAAGAATTTCTTGTTTGTGATCGTTAAGAACTGTTCAATTGACTGCATTCGGAGAATGAAAAGGGAATGGATGCAGACAAGCCGTTTGGAAGATGAGGAGATTTTGGCAGACGGTGAAGATGTTTTACAAGTCATTTGTGAGGGCGAGCAGAAAAGATTTCTTCATGAAGAAATCGCTAAGTTAAAAAAGGCGTATCAGGAGGTTCTTGTCCTGAAATACATAGAGGAACTTACCGATGAGGAAATTGCCAGAAAATTGGATATTTCAAAAGAGAATGTGCGTATTCGGATTTATCGTGCAAAAAAGGCGCTGGCGAAGGCAATCCGGCCAGAAGAAGATAAAAATAAGAATGAGGATGGGCATCTGAAGAAATAACAATGCTGAACACGTTACCGGCATTGGTGATCGACGGAACGGTCTGCTGAAAAGATGCTGATTTGAGAATTTGAAAGAACCTAAGTATAATATGGGTGTGAAAAGTGCTGTTTCATATTTGTTGCAAGCTAAAGTGACAAATATTGGAGAGGGACTTTGACACCCGTTTTTTTTATCAAAAAAAATTCTACAAGTTAATATTATGATGATACATTAGACCGGTGAGAAGGAGATTTTACGGCAGATGCATATTATTCTACAAAATAAAAATATGAAAATTGTTTTAGTTTTCATTTTATCGGCTGTATGTGTTTTCTTTATGACAGCGTGTGGATCCGATGCACCAAAGCCAAAGGAAAGAATTACAAAAGGAGGTTACATCATTTCCGAGATTGAATTTCCGTTTGCAGATAAGCTTAAAAATGGGGAGTTATACTATGAGTCTTTGATTTATGATGATATTTTAGAAGTGTTTCTGGGGGGAGAAAAGGATCGCAAGATCCAGTTTTTTGAGTGGTATGAGTATGATATGCTGTCGGGGAAATGGAGCCAGAAGGAATTTGTCTGGAATCATTATCTGGAAAAAGAAGGCTATGTGTGGGGCGGTGAAACGCAATATGATTCAAAAGGGAATCTCTACGGAGTATGGGGAAAACGTGGAGAGGAAAACTCAGAAAATATATATCAGATGAAGGATGATGGGACGATAGAGCTCTATGTGGAGTTATCGGATTATATGGCAGATTATGAAAAGATGACAAATGGATGGCGTTTTTTGGAGGATGATCGTATTATTTCGACCCTCAAGCATACTTCTTTGGGAAAAGCAAATGAGACGGTGATCATAGATCCTGTAAAGAAAGAAATGACGGCAACAGTGATGGAAGAAATGTTCATAATGGACAATATTGTTTTTGATGGAGATCATTACATATATCCGCAGGAATATGAAAGACAGCTGTGTGTCCGAAGGGGAAATATGTGGGATGTGAAAGAGAAGCACCTGACAGAGTCAGGTATTAAGCTTGAGGAAGAGGACTTTGCGCCCACTTTTCCACTCCAAAAGGAAGAGGACAGGATTTATCTTTTTTCTAACCATGGTATTTTTTCTTTTGGATCAGAAGATGAAAAGATGGAATGCGTTATATCAGAAGATGTGCTCGGAGATGATTTTTCCGAACATACTATTTTTACACACGGTTACAAAGCGAAAGGGGAGGATACATTCTTTATGCTGGCACAGGATGATACGGACAAGATTGTGTTGTACCGGATTCAGGCGCCCTGAATATTATATTTTAAGATGGAGGTGATGTCAGGAAGGAAATAAAAATAAGAAGTGCCTGATGGGGAAGGTGTCGAAACGTTTGTACAAATTTCATAAAATACAATATGGAGGAATTAAGTATGATCAAAAAAGATTAGCAAAGGGAGCGTGTGGGCTGGCGATGGCTGCCAGTATGCTGGTTGGGACACTGTATTCATCAACGGAGGCGAAGGCAGAGCGGGAGTATGCCAATATGGGGATGTGGACGAATGGTGACAAGCGAGAGTTTTGGGTAGATGTAGGAGGATATAGTGCGGGTTATCATTGTCTTTATGGTTATTTGAATAAAACCTCAAATGATAAACTTTGCTCATGGGGACAGCAGAAAGGGTATGGGACAATTCAATTTTCGACATTTAGGTATAAAACCAGTCTGAATTATAGCAAAGCAGATTTTTATGCACGGGTAAAAAATGAACTTTTGTCTGTAAAATAGACTGTTTTAGCGGTGCAGAAGTTTTAAGCTTTTGCACCGCAGAGAGGAAAAAGTGTTCTATGAAAAAAATTATTTTATTGTGTATGATCATTTGCTTTTTACTATGTTCTTGCGGAAAAAATTCACCTGGGGCAGCAGATACAATATCAAAGAAATCTATTCCATCAGCAGAAAAATACGAAGTGGAATGGGTGGATACATCAAAACTGGCTCTCATGGACTGGGTTTTAGCTAGTAATGTGGATTCGAAGTTGTGTTTTATCCAATCAATTTTGGTATCAAGAGATGAAGATGGAAGAATGGAGCATAAGTATGAAGAAATCTCATATGATATGATTTCCGGAGAGTGGTCAGAATCGAAAGAAGTTCCGGTAGCAGATGAGATCAACCGTTTGGGATTTGGGACTACATTTCAGATGGCTCCGAATGGGGACTGGTATTTTTTGTTTTCCAAATGGAACGAGAAATTAAAATGTTACGATAATACCAATATTTCCAGACTGACGCAGGATGGTAGGATTAAAGATATACAAATTCCAGATGATCTGGCTGATGAAAAATTGGAAATAGATTCGTTTGAAATCCGTAACGATGGGAAAATCTGCATCAAAGTTTATCCGGAAAGTAAGTATGATGGGATGTCTTTGCCAGAGGATATGAATGTTATTTTGTATGATCCAGAGTCGGACAATTTTGAGTATGCTGGAGATCTGCTTATGGGACAGCGGGATTATTTGTCCATTGAGGAGGAGTATTTTTATCGTTCTGTAGCAGGTGGAAAGTGTGGTTATTCAGTAAAGACACCGGATGAAGGAGATGTGGCACAGCGGGAGATCTTTTGTGCAGGAGAGACACCAGAGGGCGGATGGGTCAATGACTCTATATTTTTTGTATATGATACATGTGATGAGGAAAATAATCTGTATGTACTTAATACCGGAGGAATTTATGGCGGATATTATAAAGATAGTGAGTTGAAAAATATTGTACCGGCATCGCTTCTTGACGAATTGGAACTTTCCAAACAGTACGACAGGGAAGGAATGGCTTTTATTTCAGATTTTTGGAGAGGAGCGGAGACAGAGTATGCGGATTTTTATGTGCTTATAACAGATTCAAGCGACATGGATCATATTAAAACAAAGCTGGCCCATATAAAGAAGAAAGATAACTAAAAAAGTTTTTATTTTTAAAGTAGAATATGTTTTGTGCGGTGTAGGGCTGTCAGGCTCTGCACCACAGAAAGGATTGTGTGCGGTGCTATGAAAAAAGTTGGGTTACTATATATTGTTGTGTCTTGTTTACTTTGTTCTTGTGCAAAGGAATTACCGGGAAAATCAGATGCAGCGTCTAAGGAATCTATTCCATCAGCAGAAAAATACGAAGTGGAATGGGTGGATACATCCAAACTGGCTTCTGTGTATAATATATTGGCCAGTGAAGTGGAATCACAAGTGTATTTTATACAGTCGATCCTGGTTTCGAGAGATGAGGATGGCAGGATGGAACAAAAATATGAAGAAATTTCATATGATATGATCTCCGGAGAGTGGTCAGATGCGAAGGAATTCCCAGTGACAGATAAAATCAATCAAAAGGGACTTGCTAGTTCCTTTCAGGTCGCTTCAGATGGAACATGGTATTTTTTGCTTCTTCAATGGAATGAAAAGTCAAAAAAATATGATGATATAAGCCTTTCCAGAATGACAGAAGAGGAAGAAATCGAAGAGGTGAAAATTCCGGGGGATCTTTTACCGGAGAAAGTGCGGGTGGACTCTTACCGGATCCGTAACGATGGGAAAATTTGTATTAAAGTGTATCCGAAAAGTAGATTTGATGAAGGAGATTTTCCAGAAGAGATGAATGTCATTCTATATGATCCGGAGAAAGAAACCTTTGACTCCGCCGGAGATCTGTTGATGGGAAGTTATGATATGCTATCAATAGAAAATGAATATTTTTATCGTTCTGTGGCAGGTGGAGGATGTGGATATGCAGTAAAGAATCCGGATACGGGAGATGTTGCACAAAGAGAAATCTTTTGTGCAGGAGATACGCCGGAAGGCGGATGGACAAACGATTCTGTATTTACTGTGTATGAAACATGTGATGAAGAGAACAATCTTTATGTACTTAATGCCGGAGGGATTTACGGTTGTCACTATACGGACAATGAACTCAAAAACATTGTTCCGACATCCGTTCTCGGTGAATTGAATCTTTCCACACAAGGTGACATGGATCAGAAAGAGATGCGTTTTATTTCTCATTTTTGGAGAGGTGCAGAGACTGCGTATGCGGATTTTTATGTGCTTATAACTGACACAGCGGATGATACCCATATTAAGGTGACACTGGCCCATATAAAGAAGAAAGAGAACTAAAGATGAGTAATCTATTTATGAATGAAGAAAGGGTATGATTTTTGTGAATATACTGTTTTATAGAAACAAAGGATGAGAATACATTTTTGTGATACAGGATGATATAACGAGGATGTCGTTGTGTCGGATTAAATTGCGCTGAATATTGTAGTAAGAGGGTGATCAAATGAAGAAAAAAATTATAATTGGGGCACTGGGGTTGTTAGTTGTGACAACAGGGGCAGTTGCCATGATAAAAATGCAGGGAGAATCCCAGAATTATTATAATAGCTCCCGTGCCACGGAAGATGAAAAGGATATGTATTCTATGGGAAAGGATGAAAAAGAACGATTAGGAACGGGAGGAGAATACGATCCAACCCAGACCACCCGTGAGCAGATTAGGGAAAAAGCAGAGAGTGTTGCGGATCAGATGGGGAAGACGGTAGATGAGGCAGAGGAGATCATACTGCAAAATGCACTTGAAGAAAAAGCTTTGTATCTTGCTGCCATCGAAGTGGGAATCAACGTAACGGATTCTGAGGTGGATCAGGCAGTTAATGATATCCGTACAGCCGTACATGATGAGGAGGAAGAGGAAAAACAGTTAAAAGCGGTCATAGCAGGAAGAGGTATGTCCGAAGACGAGTATTGGAATAGCCTGAAAGCCCAGTATAAGGTTAATATGATGATCAATAAATATCTGGAAGGAGAGTATGAAAAAATGGCGGACAAAGAAAATGTGACCAAGGAGGAAGAAAATTACTCTGAGAAGACCGCAACATGGCGGAAAATTTTAACAGATGAAGCCATTGATAAATTTGATGTAAAGATTAACTAAACATGCCAGCTTCTTCCTTTTTTGTTATAAATCCTAAAACACCAAAAAGTCCCGGGGTGATTTTCGGGACTTTTTGGCTTGTTAAAATTTGCTTTGATTTTGTAAAACCGGTGTGCCAGTTATATCTGTAGCACTAAATTTCCAGATCTTTTCCGATTTTCAGCATATTGAGGATCTTTACCTTTTCGTCCATTGAGTAATGTTTCAGAACTCTTGCGATCTCCTGATCGACAACTGTGTCGTCATCTGCCGGGATGAGTTCAGGATTTCCGGCATTGAGCAGTGAATCAATGGAAATATGGCAGAGCTTGGAATAATACATGAGGACACGCAGATTGATCTTTGTCCGGTTGTTTTCAATATTGCTTACAAAAGCGATCGTGCTTCCAAGATCCTTCGCAATCTTCTCCTGTGTGATGCCCTGCTCATTCCGAAGCTGTTTCATTTTTTTGCCAACTTTATTAAAGTCTATTTTTTCGATTACATCCATGATAGAAACCTCCTAAAAAGTATATGTATATATATTCTAGTTTAGTATATGAATAGGTTGAAATCAAGTAAAATTTGTTGTATGATCAAAGAAAATTTAGAAAAGGACAAAAAAGATGAGATATTTTTTGCAGAGTCTGGCGTTTTTGCCGGCGGTTTTACTTATGATACTGATATTTTCTTTCTCAGCGGCGCCCGGGGAACGCTCCTCGGAATTAAGTGATGGTCTTTCTTATAAAATTGTCGATGTTGCCGGGGATTTACCGTTTACCGGATGGAGTGAGACGGAGAAGCGGGAGCTGGCAGAAAAAATCCATACCCCGCTCAGAAAGGGAGCGCATTTTAGCGAATATGCCCTGCTCGCTGTTTTGTGGGTCGCACCGCTTGGCTTTTTTCTGAAAAAGAACAGGATAAAGACGGCCGCTTTGATCTGCATCATCTATTCCTGTACGGATGAACTGCATCAGCTTTTTATACCGGGCAGGGATGGAAATCTGACAGATGTGCTCATTGACACATCGGGAGCTCTGGCGGGACTTTTGCTGTGGTATTTTTTTGATAGGAAAGTTCTTCATATGCGGAGCAAGTTTGCCAATCGGCAAACTTGACAGGACTATGTGTCATAGGCCTTGGTGCGCGTTTTTCAGGCGCACCTTTTTGTATGGGCGCAGACGGGTGTCAATGTTTGTAAAAAAAAGGACGAATACTTGACATTTCGTGTCTTTTTGCTATATACTAAAAAAGTTAACATTTTTGAAATAAACCCTCATATGAATGGAGGAAGAGAGATGAACTATCATATTGCAGTCATTCCCGGAGATGGAATTGGTCCGGAGATCGTGGCAGAGGCAGAGAAGGTATTGAATAAAGTAGGGGAAGTCTATGGACACTCTTTTGAATATGAAGAACTATTGATGGGCGGATGTTCCATCGATGCATTTGGGGAACCTCTTACGGCGGAGACGCTTGAGAGGGCAAAAAAGAGCGACTCGGTGCTCTTAGGAGCCGTTGGTGGAAATGTGGGGCAGAATCATTGGTATGATCTTCCGCCGGATAAGAGGCCGGAAGCCGGACTTCTTCAGATCCGGAAAGGACTGGAACTGTTTTGCAATCTGAGGCCGGCCGTCTTGTTTGATGAACTGAGTGGAGCGTGTCCGCTGAAAGAAGAGTTGACCGAGGGCGGATTTGATTTTGTCGTCACGAGGGAACTGACAGGTGGTTTGTATTTTGGTGAAAGATATACAAAAGAAGTAGACGGGGTTTTACAGGCTACGGATACTCTCACTTATAATGAAAATGAGATCCGGCGCATCGCCAGATGGGCGTTTGACATTGCGATGAAGAGAAATAAACGAGTCTGTAGTGTTGATAAAGCAAATGTGCTTGACTCTTCCCGGCTTTGGAGAAAGGTCGTGAAAGAAGTCAGCGCGGACTATCCGGAGGTAGAACTGACGGATATGCTCGTCGATAACTGTGCAATGCAGCTTGTGAAAGACCCGAAACAGTTTGACGTGATCCTGACAGAGAATATGTTTGGAGATATTTTATCGGATGAGGCGAGCATGGTAACGGGTTCGATCGGAATGCTTTCATCGGCCAGCCTCGGTGAGGGGACGCTTGGACTATATGAACCGAGCCATGGTTCTGCACCGGATATCGCAGGCCAGAACAAGGCGAATCCGATCGCTACGATCCTGTCGGCAGCGATGATGCTCAAATATTCGTTTAACCTCATCAAAGAGTCCGACGCGATTGAGAATGCAGTGAAGGCAGTACTAAAAAAGGGACTGCGCACAGTCGATATCATGGATGAGGGAAAGACCTGTCTCGGAACAGTGGAGATGGGAACGGCGATCTGTGAAGAGATTCACTAGGATGAAAAGATTGGGATCGTCGTGCCATCATTAAAGAAATTCACCAGGTATAGAAAGATTGGGATGGCATTGCGATCTGTGAAGAGATTCACCAGGATGAAAGGAGCGAATGACATGAAGAGTGATTCAGTAAAGAAGGGGATGCAGACAGCTCCCCAGCGTTCATTGTTTAACGCATTGGGAATGACAAAAGAGGAACTTGAGAAGCCATTGGTTGGTATCGTCAGTTCCTATAATGAGATTGTGCCGGGGCACATGAATATTGATAAGATTGTAGAGGCAGTGAAACTTGGTGTGGCAATGGCAGGCGGAACGCCGATCGTATTTCCGGCGATCGCTGTCTGTGATGGGATTGCCATGGGGCATGTGGGGATGAAATATTCTCTTGTGACGAGAGACCTGATTGCAGACTCTACAGAGTGCATGGCGTTAGCGCATGCGTTTGACGCACTCGTCATGGTGCCAAACTGTGATAAAAATGTGCCGGGGCTTCTGATGGCGGCAGCAAGGGTAAATGTACCGACTGTATTTGTCAGCGGCGGGCCGATGCTTGCCGGTCATGTACAGGGAAAGAAGACGAGTCTTTCGACGATGTTTGAGACAGTTGGCGCCCATGCGGCAGGGAAAATGACGGAAGAGCAGGTAGAAGAATATGTCAGCCATGCATGTCCGACCTGCGGTTCGTGTTCCGGTATGTATACGGCAAACAGTATGAACTGCCTGACAGAGGCGATCGGTATGGGACTGCAGGGAAATGGAACGATCCCGGCAGTATATTCGGAGAGGATCAAGCTGGCCAAACATGCGGGTATGAAGGTGATGGAGCTGTACGAGAAGAATATCCGTCCCCGTGATATCATGACAGAAAAAGCGTTTATGAATGCCCTTACGGTGGATATGGCGCTTGGGTGCTCAACAAACAGTATGCTCCACCTTCCGGCGATCGCTCATGAGGCCGGAGTGGACCTGAATCTGGATAAGGCAAATGAGATGAGCGCAAAGACGCCGAACCTGTGCCATCTGGCGCCTGCCGGCCCTACTTATATCGAGGATCTCAATGAGGCGGGTGGCGTGTATGCCGTCATGAATGAATTGAATAAAAAAGGACTTTTATATACAGATCTGATCACAGTGACCGGAAAGACGGTTGGTGAAAACATCGAGGGATGCGTCAACAAAAATCCTGAGGTGATCCGTCCGGTCGAAAATCCTTACAGTGAGACAGGCGGGATTGCCGTCCTGAAAGGAAACTTGGCGCCGGATTCTGCGGTCGTCAAGAGATCCGCTGTTGTGCCGGAGATGATGGTACATGAGGGGCCGGCCAGGGTATTTGACTGTGAGGAAGATGCGATCGAAGCGATCAAAGGCGGCAGGATCGTGGCGGGAGATGTCGTCGTCATCCGCTATGAAGGCCCGAAGGGGGGGCCGGGTATGAGAGAGATGCTCAATCCGACATCAGCCATCGCCGGAATGGGACTTGGATCGTCTGTGGCACTGATCACAGACGGACGTTTCTCAGGTGCGAGCCGCGGGGCTTCGATCGGCCATGTATCACCGGAGGCAGCAGTCGGCGGCCCGATTGCGCTTGTTGAGGAAGGTGATACGATAAAGATCGATATTCCGGCAAATAAGCTTGAGCTTGCTGTCAGCGATGAAGTGCTGGCAGAGAGAAAAGAAAAGTGGCAGCCGAGAGAACCGAAGGTAACGACAGGATATCTGGCGCGTTATGCCAACATGGTAACATCCGGAAATACAGGAGCAGTCCTGAAAAATGAATTTTAAATAACAGATCTGATGTTTCCGGGTGGAGAGACAGAGAACGAACATTGAAAAGAGGTGCATATTTATGCAATTAAACGGTTCCCAGATTTTGATCGAATGTTTACTGGAACAAGGAGTTGACACCATATTCGGATATCCGGGTGGTGCGATCTTAAATGTATATGATGAACTTTACCGTTATCAGGATAAACTGCGCCATGTGCTTACGTCCCATGAGCAGGGCGCTTCCCATGCGGCAGATGGTTATGCCAGGGCTACCGGGAGAGTCGGGGTCTGTATGGCCACCAGTGGTCCGGGAGCGACCAATCTGGTCACGGGGATTGCTACTGCTTATATGGATTCGGTTCCGATGGTGGCGATCACCTGTAATGTAACGCTTCCGCTTTTAGGAAAGGACAGTTTTCAGGAAGTGGATATCGCCGGGGTGACGATGCCGGTCACAAAACATAGTTTCATTGTAAAAGATGTAAATGATCTGGCGGATGCCGTGAGGCGGGCGTTTAAGATTGCCCAGACCGGGAGACCGGGGCCTGTGTTAGTGGATATCCCAAAAGATATTACAGCGGCGGTGACTGAATTTACCCCACAGACACCGGAATTGATCCAGAGGAAGACAGACACGATCCGGGAAAGCGATATTGAAGACGTATTACAGGCGATCCGTCGTTCGGAAAAGCCGATGATCTTTGTCGGTGGTGGAAATATTTTGTCTGAGGACAGTGCAGAACTGCGGGAATTTGTAAAGAAAGTTGACGCACCGGTTACGGATACCCTTATGGGCAAGGGGGCATTTGATGGTACAGATGAATACTATACCGGAATGCTTGGGATGCATGGGACAAAAACAGCGAATTTAAGTGTGACGGAGTGCGATCTTCTGATCGCCCTTGGCGTGAGGTTTTCTGACCGTGTTACCGGCAATGCCAAAAAATTTGCTTATAATGCAAAGATCATCCATATTGATATTGATGCGGCTGAGATCAATAAAAACATACAGGTAGATTATTCGATCGTAGGAGATCTCAAGTCTATTTTGGAGATTTTAAATAAGAAACTCGAAAACCAGTATCACAAACCGTGGATCGACAAAGTTCTTGCCAGAAAGGCAGCGTTGCCGATGCGGTACCGGGATGACGTGCTTACCGGGCCATATATCATTGAAAGGATCAATGAACTGACTGGCGGCGATGCGATTATTTCTACAGATGTAGGCCAGCATCAGATGTGGGCGGCACAATATTTTCAATACAAAACCCCTCACACATTCCTTACTTCAGGAGGAATGGGAACGATGGGATACGGACTTGGCGCCAGTATCGGTGCAAAAGTCGGCAGGCCGGACAAACACGTATTTAATATTGCGGGTGACGGGTGCTTCCGTATGAATATGAACGAGCTGGCTACGGCGTCCAGATACAATATACCGATCATACAGGTTATTTTTGATAACCATGCGCTTGGTATGGTACGCCAGTGGCAGACATTGTTCTATGGGAAACGTTATTCCAATACAATATTAGAGGATAAAGTCGATTATGTTAAAGTATCTGAGGCGCTTGGAGCAAAGGCATACCAGATCACAAAACGTGAGGAAGTAGATGAGGTGATAAAAACAGCCATGGAGTCAGAGGAACCGGTTGTGATCAACTGTGTTCTCGACCAGGATGATAAGGTGTGGCCGATGGTTGCACCGGGAGCGCCGATCGAGGAAGCTTTCGCCGAAGAGGACTTATCAAAATAAACAATAATTCATTCATTTTTAAGGAGGTTTTAGCAGTGGCTAGAGTGTACAATTTTTCAGCAGGACCAGCCGTTTTGCCAGAAGAGGTTTTAAGAGAAGCAGCAGAGGAGATGTTAGATTATAAAGGGACAGGAATGTCTGTGATGGAGATGAGCCATCGTTCCAAAGCATACGATGACATCATTAAGACAGCAGAGTCAGATCTTCGTGAGTTAATGAATATTCCTGATAATTATAAAGTATTATTCCTGCAGGGCGGAGCTTCCCAGCAGTTTGCCATGATTCCGATGAACCTGATGAAAAACGGCGTGGCAGATTACATCGTGACCGGACAGTGGGCGAAAAAAGCATATGCGGAAGCCTGCAAATACGGAAAGGCAAACAAGATCGCATCTTCTGAGGACAAAACATTTTCTTACATTCCGGACTGTTCCGACCTCCCGGTCAGTGACGATGCAGACTATGTATATATTTGTGAAAATAATACGATTTACGGAACAAAGTTTAAGACATTGCCGAATACGAAAGGAAAGACACTGGTGGCAGATGTTTCCTCCTGCTTTTTGTCGGAGCCGGTAGATGTCAGCAAATATGGTGTGATCTATGGCGGCGTACAGAAAAACATCGGGCCTGCCGGCGTGGTCATCGTCATCATCCGTGAGGATCTGATTCCGGATGAAGTGGATGAGAAGGTGCCGACGATGCTTCAGTACAAGATCCATGCAGATGCACAGAGTCTTTATAATACTCCGCCTGCTTATGGAATCTATATATGCGGAAAGGTGTTCCAGTGGATCAAGAAAATGGGCGGACTCACTGTGATGAAGGAAAGAAATGAAGAAAAGGCAAAAATCCTTTATGATTTCCTTGATTCGAGCGAGATGTTTAAAGGAACGGTCCGCAAAGAAGACCGCTCACTGATGAATGTGCCGTTTGTGACAGGAAATGACGAGTTAGACGCCAAATTTGTAAAAGAGGCGAAAGAGGCTGGCTTTGAAAACCTGAAAGGACACCGTTCGGTAGGAGGGATGCGTGCCAGCATCTACAATGCGATGCCGAAAGAGGGCGTGGAAAAATTAGTCGCATTTATGAAAAAGTTTGAAGAGGAGAATAAGTAATGAGTGTAAAAGTAAAATGCTTAAATCCGATCGCAGCATGCGGTCTGGATCTGTTTGATGATACGTATGAAATGGTAGAAGATGCCAATGCAGCCGATGTCATTCTCGTGAGAAGCGCTTCCATGCATGATATGGAATTGTCCGGGAATCTGGCAGCCGTGGCGAGAGCCGGTGCCGGAGTAAATAACATTCCGCTGGATAAATGTTCCGATCAGGGAATCGTCGTATTTAATACACCGGGAGCCAATGCAAACGGTGTAAAAGAGTTAGTAGTAGCAGCAATGCTCCTTGCTTCCCGTGATATCGTAGGCGGTATTGAGTGGGTAAAGGAAAATAAGGGCGATACCGACGTCGCAAAGACAGCGGAAAAGGCAAAGAAAGAATTTGCCGGAACAGAGATCGCGGGTAAGAAGCTTGGTATCATCGGTCTTGGAGCGATCGGTGTCCTCGTGGCAAATGCGGCAAACCGCCTTGGTATGGATGTGTATGGCTGCGATCCGTATCTTTCCGTAGACAATGCCCTGAACATGTCCAGGGATATTACACTTGTGAAAACGTATGATGAGATTTACAGTGAGTGTGATTTTATCACTGTTCACGTTCCGCTTTTGGATTCCACGAAAGGAATGTTTGATAAAGAGGCATTTGCCAAGATGAAAGACGGCGTGATCTTCTTAAATTTCTCACGCGATACGCTTGTAAATGAGACGGATATGAAAGAAGCTCTGGAGAGTGGAAAGGTAAAAACGTATGTAGTAGATTTCCCGAATCCGACGACAGCGGCGCTTCCGAATACGATCGTCACTCCGCATCTCGGTGCGTCCACACAGGAGTCCGAGGATAACTGTGCAAAGATGGCTGTAAAAGAGATCCGTGAGTTTATGGAGAATGGTAATATTAAAAATTCGGTGAATTATCCAAGCTGTGACGCCGGTGTATGTACGACGGAAGGGCGTATTGCGGTAGCACATAAAAATGTCCATTCCATGCTTTCCAAGTTTACGAGTGTGTTTGCAAAAGAAGGCATCAATATCGAAAATATGGTGAATAAGAGCCGTGGTGATTACGCATACACGATTTTTGATATATGCAGTGTGGCCACCGATGAGATCGTAAAAGACCTCGAGGAAATTAATGGCGTCATTAAGGTAAGGATCATAAAGTGATGGAGGTTCCTTTTACAGGTTCCGTATGACAGGAGAAAGTTTCTCACGCAGGGAGCGCTTGCGCTCTGCAAGTTACGCAGTGGTAAGGGCGTGGAGAAGTGCCAAAAGCAGGTACTTCTCCGCACCTCTTACCAGCGTACTTACAACTCCCTGCTTAGAGAAACTTTCTTCTGTCATACTGGAATACTACTAAAAGAGCCTTCGTTAATTTGGTTTAATTGAAATTTTATTCTCGCGAAGCAACGAGCCAAGCGGACATGCAACAGAGATGCGTAGCATCTCTTGTCCATCTTGGCGCCTGCCGCGGGGTATTTGACTTTGGAGACAGGAGGAGAAAAGATGCGGCGTTCGGACAGAGAAGTAAAGGAATTGAAAGATATTGTGGCGATCATGGAAAAATGTGATGTGTGCCGGATCGCTTTAAATAATAATGGCTATCCCTATATCCTGCCACTCAATTTTGGAATGTGCGTAAAAGAGGATAAAATTGAATTATATTTTCATGGAGCTATGGAGGGGACAAAATATGATTTGATGGAGAAGGATAACAGAGTCAGTTTTGAGATGGACTGTGAACACCGATTAGTGACAGAGCAGGGAAGCTGTACAATGGAATATGAAAGTGTCATCGGACAGGGTTATATGGAAATGCTTTCTGCGGATGAAACATATCATGCGTTATGCGTTTTGATGGAACATTATCATAAGGAAGATTTTTCGTTCAATAAGGCAGTGATGCCTCAAACAAAAGTGTTTAAACTGGTGGTGGAAAAGGTGACGGGGAAAAGACGGATGAAGAAGGGACCGGCGGTATGAAATGGAAGTATACACATCATTATGATTCGCCGTTTGGCGGGATCATGCTTGCGAGCGATGGGGAAGCATTGACTGGCCTGTGGTTTGACGGACAGAAATATTTTGGCGCTACGCTTTCAGAGGATCGTGAGCAAAAAGAGCTTCCTGTTTTTGAACAGGCAGACAGATGGCTTGCGGTTTATTTTAGTGGGAAAGAACCGGATTTTACTCCGCCTCTGAGGATCGAGACCACACCGTTTCGCAAAGCTGTATGGGACATCCTGCTTACGATCCCATATGGAAAGACAATGAGTTATGGAGAAATCGCAAAAAGGATCGCAGAACAAAAAGGACTTACAGGAATGTCAGCACAGGCAGTCGGCGGTGCGGTCGGGCACAATGTTTTGTCCCTGATCATACCGTGCCACCGGGTCGTCGGGACAAATGGAAGTCTGACAGGCTACGCCGCAGGAATCGCCATAAAAGAGAAATTGCTTATCCTGGAGAACGCAGATCTGTCAAGGCTATTTATACCGGAAAGGGAGAGGTAGATACGATGGCATCATGGGTGACGCATCTGATGATTGCAGACAGAGTGCTGGAAGAATATTCGTTTCTTATGGGATACTATTCCCATTTGATCACAGACGCCGAGTTTCAGAGGTTCATCCGTGATGAACAAAGGGTTGCCTCTGTCTGGGAACGGATAAAAGAACATCCTATATTATCGGAAAGATGGTCGGGCATGCCGGAAGATTGGGATTCTGCAAAAGCCCTTATCAGTGGAAATCGAAAAAGAAATAAGCGAATATCCATATATAGCAATATCAAAAGAAGAGTATGGGGATTTTGTGGACAGGGCGGCGGAGCTGGTTACCTGGACATTTGGTAAGAGACGGGGAGGAAGGAGTGAGTGGATAGATCTAGCATGAAATTCTATTTTCCGGTTTACAAACTGTCCGGTCTGTAGTATACTATTTGATATAAAGCATTTATCGTTGATTTATATTCTAAAAATATTTCAGAAAGCACATTCGTGCGTTTATAAAAATCCAAAATGTAAAACAGGGGCTGTTTATAAAAATTATAAAAATACTTGATTTTTGTATATTACATAGTATAATAAAAGATAGGAAGTGGATATTTGGGAAAAAAGAACATCGTATGGAATGACTACATATCGCAGGATGAACGCTTTGCAGATTTTTTCAATGGCGTTTTGTTTCAGGGACAAAAGATCGTCGATCCGGAGGCCCTTACCGAACTGGATTCTAAGCTGTGGCGGAGAAACCGGGAGAAGGACAGCTACCATGAGTA
>JAETQR010000136.1 GCA_021770615.1 Lachnospiraceae bacterium
AAGTATTGCCCAGGCACTTCATTCTTAATTAACAGTGGCTGAATACCTCCCCACTCTGTTATAAGCACTCCATCTTTCCTCGTAAATTTTAATAAAAAATTACCTTCATCAAATCTTTCGAGAAGAGTAGTGCCGCCGTTTTCATCAATGTAATAATCATAAAAAGTCATTTCAATTTCATCACCATGACTCCATACTTTTGCTATCAAACGATCCATGGTACCAAACCCATTAATCTTTATTCGGGCATACAGGCCGTTATCTTCATATATACTTATTGAATATATCATATTTTGATTAGGTTCAGCAAACTCATAAAATGAATAATTTCCAATCCATTGTTCTGACTTGCCATCATTATGATCAGAGCACTTCAATAAAATATAAAATAGGGTGAAAACCATGATAAGAAGTATCAGCAAATACAACATTTTTTTTCTTTTCAAACAAATACCCTCCTTATTTAGTCAAGTGTTTTTTCCTTTAAAAAAAGGAATTTTTAAGTTATATATCTCAGATGAATGAGCCAAAAGGATAGACATTTCTCTCCTTAATACTTGTAAGTGTCTCTCCTGTCTTTAACTGCTTTAACTGCTTCATCCTTTGTGATTTTGCCGTCACCATCAGCGTCAAGTCCTTTATTTTGTTCATATTCTCTTGTACCCTTTACAAATATACTATAGTTTCCAGGTTCCCCTATCCCATCTGGAGCTAAGACTCTCATATAAACATCATCTACAGTTTTTACCATTCCTTTCTTAGGATAGAAATACCCAAAAACATAATCGAGTTGGTCAATCCCAGACATTTTAGATAATTCAGCTGTAGTAGTATTTAACTCTTTTGCCACAGGTGCCATAAATTGAACTAGTCCTGTTCCAGAGCTGCCAGCATGATTTTTTTCGGCAGGATTAAAGCCAGATTCAAACGCCATAACAGCCATTAAATCATCCGGATCAATACCTAGCGGTTTACAGATTCCTACTACTTTATCCTTAAAATCTTGATTTACATATGAAGACTTGTCCCAGTCATACTTAAAACTATAACCGGAAACCGGTTTGGGTAATTCTGCCAAATAGCTTTTTCCGACCCAGCCAACCTCTGTAACATCATAGTAAATTTTCACCCAGGTTTCAGAGGAACCTTCTACTACTTGCGTTTCCTTTGATGTATGAACGTTTACAATTGCGCCTGCCATAAAAGCTCTTTTTTGTACTTTTCCATTGACTACGTCTCCATCAATTTGAGTTCCATTTGGTGAAGCTCTTAATTTTAACCGTTCCGTTACATAATATCTATCAGCTAACTCATCCTTTTTGGTCTTATTCACTTCCCTGATAGTAATAATTCCCGCACCATATAAACACGTCAAACTCCCGTTTTGAGGCAGAGCTTTTTCATATTTATTTTTATCCGCATTCCAGATATGTGTATGCACGTTCCCTGTCTGCCATCCTGGTGCTAACTGCAGCTTACATTTATAGCCCACGATTTTCTGACCGGAAGCAAAGGGAACGCCACGCTCTATGATTGTTTTTTCTGAATTTTTATCCAGTATGGGAGAGCCACAAAGCCCAAAATTATACACATTCTCTTTTTCCACGCAGTCTCCACATGTCAGAATCGCATTCCCATTATTATCATAAACTGCATGATCTTTCACGATACCGATTCTGGTCAGGTTATACCCATAGTTACAACCAATAATAGAACCTTCAACTGTATACTCTGTATCTGTTTCTCCTCTATAGAATTCCATGTTTTGAAACATCTTTTCTAGGTCGTCCTTGCCATCCAGTATGGAACTGAATAAAAAATCGAATTTTTTAGATTTTGTGTAATCAGTCAGGCTTTATCATCAAACTATCCATACCGCAGATTCAACTATCCCTGACATAGATTTAATTCTTCTGGTGTATTTATCATAATCTGTTTCGCTTTTAACCGTACTTTTCCTTTGGCTGTGATTTTTAGCTCTGCGGATGTACTGGTTGATATTGAGCTGTTATCCAATAAGAGCTCATGGTCCCCTCCCCTTGATAAGCATATTGTTTCTTTCAACAAATCGATCACATTGCCATCCTCTATGCTAAAAGCCCGGTCTTCATAGCACCGGTTCTCTTCTGAATCTTTATTCAGGCAGTGTATCACAGCGCCTTCCTGTTCCCCAGCGCAGCAAAAGCATAAAAGTGCTCTTGCTCCTGTCTCTGGCATAGCATAAAGGGCATTCCCTGTTTCAGGGTACCACGGGTAAAAATAATCGCCTGTTTCCTGCCCATGGTCAATATCCAAAGCTAATGCTACAGATTCACCCTTCACCTTTTTTATGATTCCCCAAAATCCTAGTCCAGCAGGATGGTCCTCCTTCGTGGGTTTGGACTGGCGAACCCCATGGTCCTCCAGAATATACTTAAATGTCAGTTCACCGTATCCAAAGAGTCCCTCTACTTCCATGATTGTAACCTTTTGTCCAAGATATTCCATCCTATCCCCAATTTTATAAAAAGACCTGCTTTCCACCATAAAACGACTTCCAACATCTTTTCCTATACAACGCATTTGAATATGGCACTGCTCCTCCTGAAGCGCTGGCACTTGTTTTCCATTTCTCATGCCAAACCACAGGTTTGGATTACCTGTTTCCACGTCAGGAATGATACAAATTCCCAGACGTTCTCCCATGCGCTTTGCAAACTGCCAGGTGGTTTCCTCGTAACGGATGATAGGAGAGTTTATTTTCTTATCACTTTCCTTGTTGCGGATTAACTGCCCTCCATCGGCCTCGACCATCTCCCGAACTGCTTCACCATAGGTTTTAGCAGTATCTTGAAAAGAGCGGCTTCCAATCTTCCGGTCCAGCAGACAGGAAGCAGACATGGCTTCTAAAAACACATGATTTGTTTTTCCTTCCTCCCTGATTTCAGCCTCCATGATATAGCCATGGTAAATTATCGTTGTTCTTTTTTCATTTTCCAGCCATATCTTTATACTGCTGTTATAAGACGGGCCTGCGTCCCACGGTATCTTTCTGTCTAAGTATCCCTCCAGTTTCAGTGAGGCATGGCAGCCCGGTTTCCAGGAAAAACTGAATTTTTCCACATACTGCA
>JAETQR010000052.1 GCA_021770615.1 Lachnospiraceae bacterium
CCATCATAACAAACAAGTGGATGATAACCATTGCTTTGATAATGAAAGTTAAAGGCTCTGCCTTCTTGTTTGCCGTATGCATTAAGAAGGGTGGAATCCAGATCCAGAATAACAGCTTGCGGCATCTGGATCCTGTAAATTTTCTTCCGAAGTATTCTGCCGACCGCAAGGAACTGGTTTAAGGTATCTTCATCCATACGGTTAAAGAATCTTGAAACAGTAGGCTGTGATGCAAGGGCATTTTTTTCAAGTATAGACTTGAATACCGGATCATTCGTCAGTTCATCGGAAGCATCATCTTCGAAATAACCGGCAATGACCATATATATCATCTGGAGCAGGTTTTTCTGATCCGTATGGTATCTGAATAATGCAGAATCATTGGTCTTGAAAGCTTTGCCTAATAGCTTATCAATACCAAGTTTGCTTACGAATTCTTTGATGAGAAGTAAGCCTGCATCGGAGGATAAATCTCCTCCATCAAAATTTATTTTAATTTGTCTATTGCTTTCCAATGATAAGGTGTTTACAATACTCATAAAGGGCTCCTTTTGGGTTATTATTTAAGATTCGACACCTTAATTTTACCACATTTGGATGCTCTTTTTTCATTCACTTAATAGGTGAAAAGCAATATTCCGTTAAAATATAGTATCTATGTGGCTCTCAGCCACTTCCACGGCTGTGTCGTGAATAATCTAGGTTTATTAATAATAAAGGCATCTTCCAAATATTCCATATACTGTCTAATCGTATTCAAGCTGACTGTTGACTGAATCGCACCTATCAAGTGAATGAAAAAGAGCATCCAAATGTGGTAAAATTAAGGTGTCAAATATCAAAACATGCGAAAGCAACGCATTGATACCGTCCGTTTAAAACTGCAGAAGATTGCTGCAAAAGCTGTTCAATCAGCAAGATACATCACATTCAAGCTGTGTAGCAGCTGCCTTATAAGAATAAATTCTATGAGACACTTTCCAATATCAGGTTAATTGAGTGATGTTATGGCTACAAGTATCTATTTTCAAATTCATGGTACAGTTATCAGCTCAGATAATGTTCCGTGAATAATTCAGGTTTAGTCATATAAAGGTTGTATTATGTCTGAGAAAATACTGATTGTTTGATAATTTGGATTGAAATGATAAATGAATTCTGCTAATATGGAAACGAAATATGTAATTGTGAAACTCAAAATGCAATTGAAGTGGATAAGGAGCAAATTGATATATTTGAGAAAAAACTGTTTTACTGTAATTGAAGAATTATGTATTTATGCAGGTTCTGATGAAAAAGGATTGACAACTACACATTACACAGCAGCCTTTGATGATGAAGAAAAGCGGGTTACTATTGAGGGTATCAGTGATACGAAAAAAGGACATGACTTTATTTACTTAACATTGGAAGAAGTTTCTTCGGAGGAATTGAAGCTTATTATCGAAGTAGAAATTAACACAGGCATTCATTTTATTTCTAAAGCTGTTGGCGCTTTATTATCAAAACCGATGGAACAGATTATGTGCAAACATATCTATCAGAATTTTGAAGCATTATGTACGGGAAAAGAAACAAAAAGAATGAGTAAGGAAGAATTGGACTCTCATGCAAAGGATATCTTTTCTTAATTTTACGCCAAGAAAATTTTAGGGGGTAGGTGCGGCTTTCACAAGTCACACCTGCCCCTGTTTAGCACTATCTATTTCCGACTAACTTGTCATCTATTGCTACTCCAAATGTTCAATATTGCTCCGTGCAATTGAAGTGAATTGTTATCGGACAGATCTCCGCTCTGGTGCCTACGCGCATATTAGGACCAAAAAGTCCGACCCCCGAAGTGACAATATTGTGCATCTGATCTTTTTTCAGATAACCGCAGGCATTTTCCCACATCAGGTCAATTGTCAGATTGCCTGGAAACATCTGACCGTCGTGCGTATGGCCGCACAGATCCACATCCACGCCGGCATCCGCCAGTTCCTCAAGTTCTCTCGGTTCATGTTCAATCACGATCACCGGCTTGGCAAGATCCAGCTTGGCTGTGATTTCCTCCGGAGTCTTACGTTCCTCATCACCTAGGCTGGGTCGCTCATAATCCGGTCTGCCATACAGATAGAAACTATCGTCAATCAATACTGCTTCATCCTTCAGAAGCCGGATATTAGACTTCTCCATGAATTGATCCATCTCCTGGCTGCTGCTTTTTCCATCCTCACCGCCAAAGGTAAACCCGGCCAGGATTGGCTCCTGGATATCGTGATTGCCATAGCAGGCATACACGCCATACTTGGACTCAATTCCATTTAGGATCCCCGCCAATTTCTCCGGATTTTCCAGCGCTTCATATTCATTATCGAATATATCGCCCGCAATCACTACCAGATCCGCATCTTGCTCATTGATCAGTTCCACCATCTTGGTCATATGCGTAATGCCAATATTATAACCAAGATGCAAATCAGCGATTAATACAACATTCAGAGAATCAGCATCTCCTGCCGATTTGTCAACAGCCACCTCATAAGGTGTTACGCGGATAATTCTTGCATTAATAATTCCCCATATACTGAATACGATAACAGCCACCGCACAGACAGTCCCTACAGCCGCAAAAAGTTTCTCCGAATGAATCTTGCGGATACTTTCTCTCTGCACCAAGCATAATAACAGACGGACTATCTCTGCAACCACAACAGCCAGCACCAGATACAGCAGAACACCCAGCCAATAATTGCTGATCAGTTTCATGATCCTTTTTGCCTGCCCAGCTGTCATGACAAATGCAATAGGAATAGAAAATACAAAAAAAGCATAAACCAAATTTACAACTATACGCACCGACCGTTTCTTGAATACCGGAGTACATGTGCCTGCCCATTTTAAGATCCGAAATAAAAGATATCCGTTTACCAGAAAATATGCCGGTGCCAAATACAGTGCTATCATGCCTCACCTTTCTGACAACTGTCCAGCATTTCAAACGGATCCATTATAGAAGCACCTGTATAATCCGTAATTCCCTTACCTATATTCGGATGTTTCTTTGAATAGATCTCATCACCGCTAAAGGCAATCAATAAGAGCATGCAGAGCGGAACCGCATAGCTGTATTTTATTCTTCTCAGAAAATTATCCAGAAACGGAGCCGCTGCATACACGATCGCCATACCGCCTACGCCGAACACCAGCAGTCCTTCCGCACAGATGCGTCCATGGAGATTCAGAAAATATCCGCTGTAATCCCACCATTTCTGTCCGCCGTGTGTAATCTCCAGATAATATGCGGTAAAATATTCCACACAGCCGCATAGAATTACTGTAGCAAAAAACTCCAACACCGGTTTCTTCCGGAACTTATTCAAAATAACCAGGATCAATATGCCTCCTGTACCATAGATCGGCAACCACGGACCGTGCAGAACACCACGGTTTACAAACTCGCCGTCAGAAATCAGATGAAGACTTACTTCCCATGTCCATCCGATAAACGAAAAAATGAAAAAGAGCAAAACCAGCGAAGGAATCGAATAATGGCGGAGATAATTAATATGTTCCACCCTTGCGTTTTTCTGATTCTCCCCTATAACCGATAATCTGCCAGGATAAGACCTGCCGGCAAGGATCTCCTTTTCTGACTGTATCTTTAGCTTGCGCCTTTCATTTTCCTCGTATTTCTCCTCATCTTTTCTGCTTATGAGTGCGATACCGAATACATTTGCCACGAACTCTCTGAATCCTGTAAGAGGAATCTTTTCCTCTGGAATCTTCGTCAATTCCATGATATCCTGATATGCTCCCTCCAAAACTGCCACATCCGCCTTCTCAAACAAATATGTATCATTCATCAGATTGCTTCCTGCTATTTCCTGCTTTTTAGCCAAGGCACGAAGCTGTGCATAATACTCTGAATATGTAGCCACCTTATACGGATTCACATAAAACAGGTTCACAATACCCAAGGTGAGACCTCCAAGGAGCATCCATGGAACAAAAGAAAGTTCATATATGAAGCATTCCATCTTATGCCCCGCCATCATCTTTCTTGACAAAGTAATAGCATCTTTCCAACGGATGTCCGGATTTTCCGCCACAATGTACGGAACCATATAATAAGAATATCTTTTTATGATCCCACCCACTATAGTAAGGCACCATAAAGTGTGTAACAGAGACTTCATAAACATGACAACAGACACATTCCTCCATCTTTTAACCCGGAGAAATACGAACATTCTCTGTACAGTTACTTTTTCATAGATGCGGCTTTCCAGAAAAATTCTCCTGGAAACTGCCTGATACATATTCGTCAGGAAAAACCACACCAAAAAAGCTGCCAGCAATGCAAGCATAATGGAAACCGCCAAGATCACATCCGTAGCCACTCCCACATTCTGTGCCGCTTTCATGGCTGTTATGATGATGGAACCAGATGTCACTCCATTGACAAGAGAAGCGAATACACCCCGGCTTCTGCCAAGCGCCTGGTTACCTTCTCCTGATTTTGTTTCCTGTACTTCCTCATCAATGATGGATTGGGAAGTCTCCTGCGCATGATCAAAGTCTCCAGACAATGCCTGCAGCATCACAGCCACATAAGTTGCCGTATGGCTTCCTGTGGCAGCACCTGTCGATAAAGTTTCCTGACTTCCGCCATTCTCAGTACTTTCTGATACATCTATCCTGTACTGTTTCACAAAGTCCAAAGAATATGTGAACTCCGCGCCCAGGAAAGACGCAACCAGACACACTGCAAATAGAATGCCATAATGCTTTTTTACGCTCTGTCTCGCTCTTTTCTTCACTTCTCTTCTTTTCATCATCTTGTTAATCCCCTACTCTTTCTCTTTCCAACTGTTACTTACTGTTATTATTTTACAATATACCATAGGTCCTTCCTGTTTTCAACATCTCCACTTCTACCATCCAGGGTTGGTTTCATGAAACGTTACTGTTCAAAGGCATTGTAAAAAATGACGAAATTTAAATTTTTATTTTGTGGATAACTTTTTGTGGCCGGAAAGACTATGTTGATAGTTTTCCAGCCAATCCTTTTTCTCGTAGTTCTCTCCACAAAAACAGCCATTTTTTATAAATGCGGCCTTCTATTCATCCTTTTATCCACATGCCCACTTCAAAAAGCAAAAGTTTTCCATAGTTAAATTGCCCATATGGAAATTCACCCGAATTCGCCATTTTTGTGGCTTTCTGCTATACTATTGTTGGAAAGAGAGGGGATACCATGAGTACGGATTTGAAGAAAGAGATTGCCATGCGCGATGAACTGCTCGCAGGCCAGGAAAGGGAACTACGTCTCCAAAGCAAACTGATAGAGGAGCAGAAAGAAATGATCGAATTCCTTCAGGAACATATCTCTAAAATAACGGATATCATTAACAACGCATAATCCATTTACAGGAAGCAGAACAATGATGGATACTTTTGATTACGTAACACTCCAATGCCGCCTCAAAGCCCTGGGGGCAGAAGTGCAGGCATTTAAGTCCGGTAAAAAATATAAACAGATGAAAATCCTGCATCAGAAAGACATCCATGCCTATGAGCGTAAAGTCCAGAAGCTGCAGGCGGAGCTTTCGCATGCCCATAGTGATGCCATTGATATACGTGACCAATGGTTCCAGGTATTTGAGGATATGCAGAAAGAATTCGACCGGAAGCTGGAAGAACTCCTGAAGCTCAACCGGGAACTGGAAAAACGGGCTTTGAAGGCCGAACGCCAGAGGGATGATGCTTTAGATAAAATAATCGTATTGCGTCGGCAGTTGTATGAAACCGCTTCAGAACTGGAAGAGGAAAAAGGCAGGAATTTAAAGCTCCGGGCACAGATGAACCGGGATTATGAAAATTCCTCCATACCATCGTCAAAGACCATCAAAAAGAAAAAAATTTCCAACAGCCGTGAAAAGACCGGCAGGAAACCGGGCGGACAGCCGGGGCATAAAGGGCATGGAAGAAAAAAGCAGACTCCAACCATGCCTGCGGTCTTACTGACGCCGCCACAGGAAGTCCTGGAGGATGTAGATTTCAAAAAGACATCAAAAACCATTAAAAAGCAGGCTGTAAGCATCCGCCTTGTCATGGAAGTAACAGAATACCATGCAGATGTTTATTATAATTCCAAAACCGGAGAGCGTACCCACGCCCCGTTTCCGCCGGGAGTCGTTGATGATGTGAATTATGACGGAAATCTGAAAGCCTTTCTGTTCCTGCTCAATAATGACTGCTGCACCTCCATTGATAAATGCAGGAAGTTCCTGTATGACCTGACAGATGGGAAACTGAACATTTCCAAAGGGATGGTCAGCAAGCTCACCAAAGAGTTCGCAAAGAAATCGGAAAAAGAAATAAAAAGAAGCTTTGCGGATATGCTGAAAGCACCGGTCATGCATACGGACTGCACGAACGCCAGGATAAATGGAAAGAACGCCTATATATTTATCTGTGCCGTACCGGATGGTGATGCGATCTATTTTGCCCGCGAGAAAAAAGGACATGAAGGCGTACAGGGTACAGTGACCGAAGACTACCAGGGGATTTTGGTTCACGATCACGAAAGTACCTTTTATAACTATGGCAACGGGCATCAGGAATGCCTTGCCCATGTCCTGAGGTATCTGAAAGCCAGTATAGAGAATGAGCCAGACCGTGAATGGAACAAAAAGATGCGTTCACTGGTACAGGAGATGATCCATTATAAAAATGGGCTTTCAGATAAAGAAAAGCCGGATGCAGACAAAGTAACAGAATACGAACAACGCTACCGGAAGATACTTGACAAAGCAAAGGATGAGTATGAGTACATCCCGCCAGACAAGTATTACAGAGAAGGGTATAACCTGTACCGGAGAATGGAGCAATATATGAGTAATCATTTGCTGTTCCTTCATGATCAGAGAGTACCTGCAACCAATAATCTTGCAGAGCGTCTGCTCAGGAGATATAAAAGGAAACAGACGCAGGCCGTGTCATTTCGGAGTTTCGACAGTATTGAGTCGCTCTGTCAATGCATGAGCATGCTGTTTGCGATGCGCAAAAATGAAGAAACAAATCTGTTCCATAAAGTATCCAGAATATTGGGATAGAGGAGAAACCGATGACTGAACTAACTAATAGATAGTTTAAATCATCGGTTTGTTTTAATCAAGCTGACCTCTGAACAGTAACCATGAAACAGTGACGAAAAACCTTCTATTGTCGCAAGCAAGCCCGCAGTAGAAACTTCCCTCATTGAAAGTAATCCGCTCTTTTTCTCCGTCTTGCCTCCGCAGATTTGCTACACGCGTGTAGCGAATTACTTTAAAATCTCAGTGTCACATAATTTTTACTGAACACATTTTTTTATAACACTCTATAACCATTATAAACTTTCTATCTCGACACTAATTTGAAGCAGAATATCTTTTGTCAGTTTTGATAAATCACCTTTAAAATATGCCGTCCTCTGTCCGTTTTCTTTACGGGTAATTTTCAGAATCTTTTTCTAATATTACTGTCTATCCATTTCTGTTTTCCAAACCGCATGATCATATGCAGCAAGAGTTTCCGAATCAAACAGGACAAATCTCACAATATCAATTTGATCCATATGTTCTTCGCAGAATTCCCGGACTGTTCGGACAGCTGCAAGTGCGGCCCTGTCTACCGGATAACTGTACACCCCTGTTGAGATTGAGGGAAATGCGATTGTCCGAATCCCATGAGCAACTGCTGTCTGCAAGGAATTCCAGTACGCATTTTCAAGAAGCTGTTCTTCCCCGTCCTGTCCGCCGCGCCAGATAGGTCCTACCGTATGGATCACATATTTGCATGGCAAACGGTAAGCTCCGGTAATCTTTGCCTCCCCTGTTTTACAGCCATGAAGAGTCCGGCATTCAGCCAAAAGCTCTCGTCCGGCAGCACGGTGGATTGCGCCGTCCACACCCCCGCCTCCAAGCAGGCTGTTGTTCGCCGCATTTACGATCGCTTCCAGATCATCCACTTTTGTAATATCTCCCTGAACTGTCTGTATCCTGTATCCCATAGAATTCCTCCTGATACAATATATCCTCTATTTCATCCTGCAGGTCCCTTCCCACCTATAGGTCATCCTTGGTTGCCGGTTCTGATTTCTGCCCCAGAAAAAAAGCTCCAGGCCGTCCACATCCTGATGCGTCCCCGGCTTTACCGTGACGATACTCCCCACAAATTTTGCAGCCTCCTGCGCCTTGCCCCCATCTTCTCCGGAACGACCAGGATGGTCTCCGCTTTCGCGGCCTTTCTGATATCTTCCGGGGAGAAATGGTCATAGTGATCGTGCGTGATCAAAAGGTAATCTGCATCTTTCGACTCCTCACGCATTCGGAAAGGATCCGCATAAACAATACCTTCCTGTCCTTTGAGCCTAATGCTGCTTTGCGTAAATACCTCAATGTTTTCCGTCACCATCAATACCTCCTATTTCTGTGTAGATCATCCCTCTTTTGCCTCGATCCGAACGCATCAGAGATACCGCTGTTGCCATGGTTTCCCTTACATGGATATTCTCTGAAACTCCCTTTGGTACACCGTCTCTGAAAGATACCTTCCGTATCAAGGTGACATGCGGCGAGAATTTCTTCCTGTCAAACGGAATACCCTTCCCAGATAAAGCCCTACGCAGCCTTCTCACATAGCTTTCCAATTCCGGAGTATGCCCTATCCCTGCAAAGTACATATCCCGGAAATACTGCAGACCGTCAAATTTCAAAGGAACCGGATGAAAAGGCACAGTTTCCATCACATCAAGGATGTCATCCGGATTGCCATACTCCCCGATAAAGGTAAGCGTAAGATGCAGGTTCTCCGGCTTTGACTCCTATCTGAAATCGCACCTTCCCGCGCCCGGTTCTATATCCAAATATGTAAGCACCGCCTCCACATCTGAAACCGTCTTTCTTCATTTTGGGCCCCTCCGATATAAAGTTCCATCCTCTATCCTTTTCTTTCTCCTGCGGAATTCCTCTATTTCCTGGCTTATCGTGTTATAATCTCTCTCGAAAAGTTCATCATATGCCTGCGGCCACAAGGTATCACCCGGAACCTTCTCTATTAATTTATCCTGCACAAAGAGCTTGCTCTTCTCCTTATATTTAGGAAGGCCGTTTTTTTCAAGCAGCCTGTTAAGCTCCGTCCGCCACAGGATAGTGATCTTCCGTTTGTCCTTCACTCTTGGATTGACATCCGCTTCCCGCAGGACATAAAAATCAATCTCTCCGTTTTCGTCTGGCTCGACCATGATGATACCCCACCATTCCGGTACATGTTCCTCTACATGGGCTGCATGGGATGTACCTGCAACGATAATATTGCGGTCATAATACCAGTCATAGTATTTGGTCTGCCTCCCAAGTCTTGCATAGGTATCCGCATCGCTTTTTATCTCTATGCCATA
The DNA here is from genome assembly GCA_021770615.1 of Lachnospiraceae bacterium. The sequence continues at coordinate 9,431 of JAETQR010000052.1, forward strand.
TAAAAGTTTCGGTGTGATCATCACAGCATCTGCTCTCGCGCTTCCCGTTCTCTTTTCTTCCAGTATCCTGGTCTTTCCATATGTCTCCTCCAAAAAATCAAAAAGAGGTTCCCGGATATCCTTGTCATAAAGGGTTCTCCCGGAATCATACCTAGACTCCACATTCTCATTTATCACACGTATCTACTCCTCATCGCCACCAAGTCCGTAATAAAGTATTTCGTTATATTTGGCGCTTGCTTCCTCATTTGCCCTTTTCTCTTTCCAGGCATCTGTCTCGCTGCAGATGGCAAGCATCTCATCCACGATCAGTTCAGCCTTCTTTGGCTTCACATGGTACAGATAGCCCGTCATTCGGCTCATTGCTCTCGAGCTGCCAAGATTCTTTGCAATTTCCAATCCCAGCTCTTCCGGAAATCCGAGCTGCTTTACTGCATCCACAAGCTGGTTCTTTGCCCTCAACCATTCATACTGGTCCGCCGTCATATGATCATTCCTTCCAATTTGTTATAAGCCTCATTCTTGAGATATCTGTAACTACGCTTCAGACTTTCTCTATTATATTCCGTTATGAGAATGAATACAAGATTCCATAGAATTTTCCCGGCACATCTGAATGACCTTTCGGGCAAATGCTTCCTTATTGTCAATCCGGTCACTGTTTGCTGCTCCTTTTAAATACTGCCAGCTATTGCTGGACATACTGCTGACTGCATCCGGGATCCCTGAATGGCTTTCTTTCCATCCCCCAATCCCTGCCTGCCATAACAGAACATGCCTGCCACCTGAAATTTTCCATTAAACTGTCTGCCATTACTAAAGGAGAGACAAAATATTGATGAAACAATAACCTGCTTATTACTGTTTCGCTGTCCTTCCCAGGCAAATATTCTCCAAGAATCGCTACATATCCCAATTCTGAAAATTTAATAATATGATAGTCTTCTGATTCTTTCAGAATGTCTTCAAACAATACCAGCAAACTCGTTGTACGCAAATAATTCTGCCATTAATCCCACTCTCCGAGAATGAACTGCCTCACCAATAAACCATACAAAATAATACGACAGGATGATAAGACTTGCAATATCATAAATCACAGGAACTGTTCATCCCTGACCCCCCATCATCCTGCCAAAGTACAAAATCTACTTTCTTCAAATCCGTAAATCCTGTTTTTGGGAAAGCCTCATCAAATGCCCGGATGACCACTTTTCCATCATCGGATGCCACATACTTAAAGAAATCCCTTTTATACCGCATATAACGGTCAAATATTTTCTTTTCACGGTCTTTTGTCCCATAGGCTGGTATCTTATAGCCAAAATGCCTATCCGTAACATTCCGGTCCCATATCGGCTGCTCCGGATCAAGCGTATGTACCAGCTTGCTTGAAAATGAAACCTCCAGCGTTCCGTATTTCAGGAAATATGACAGAGTCTCCTTGAATGAAGGTTTTATCTCCTTGACCCGTTCCATGTATATGAAATAATCCCGCCGAAACTCTTTCGGGTATCTGCCGAGCGTATAAAAGTTTTCATAGGTCTTCTGGAATTCCTCATCTAACGATACATCAACCCGTTGCACCTTCTCCATGATGAACCGATATCGTTCTATACCGATAAGCATCTTGGGCTTTGCCAGTATTGTCGGAAGCCTCCTTAAATCAAATATCTTATCTCTTTTGCCTATGTTTCCCCTGTCAATCTCTTTCAGGCGCTCCAACCACCTCTGTATACTCCCTTTTTGGAAAAAACCGAGCAGCGCCCCATCACAGAACCTTTCCGCCCTGACCGCACCCAACAGGAGGGCCATAACACATATCCCATCCTTGTCCAAAACATCCACGGCCTCCATAGTGGCACTCCCCCACTCAATCCCATTCTGTTCCAGAATATCCTTATATTGGTTCAGGCCGTGCTCCGGATGGTTTTTTGCAAATGAGAACACCGCATCCATGAATTTTCTCACAAATCCTGAATACGATACAAAGGGCATCTGGATTGGGTGTTCTGGGCTTCCGTCATTTTTATGATCCATTATCCAATGTCCATATTCCCCCTGCAAAAGTTCTCCTAAAATATCTGTAAGTTCTTCATACATTTTTATCTTCTCCATTTTATCCTTTTGTGGTAGTTTCTCCGATTTGTGCCTTGCCATCTGCGCTTCCCGCAATTTCTCCTTTAGTCCGATAGTCACCTGAAAAGATTGTATTGCATTTTTTCACAGTATCTTTGATAACGGCATCAAGAGTTACATTCCTCACCGCTCCCTTATTGAATACCGTTTCTGGCTTTTTTGAACATACGCTCTTTTTTCTGCTAGCCAAAATATCCGCAAAAAGCAGGTATCAAAAAACACCAAAAACTCATTCTGAATCTTTGATGTCTTTCTGTCTTTTGTCAAGCCATAATTTATCATCCAGCCGTCTTCTGGAACAAATTCATTTACTGCCGCATTCCAAGACATCATGCTGCACGGTCTGCGCGTGCCAGTCTTGGAATTTAAGGTATCCTGCAGATCTCTTCCTCTGTCACATCATTTGCATTTAACGGCTTATGCCACTTCACCTCCGGATAGGATTTTTTTAGGCTTACAGCAAGTTTCATCGGCTTTGTGGAGCCGCTTGTGGTAAATACAGCCGCATGCTTTCCGTTTAAATCCAGGGCATCTAACAAGGTCAGAACTACATTTGGCACGGCTCCACACCAGATTGGAAATCCGATCAGGATACGGTCATATTTTTGTATATCCGGTATCCCCATCGCAAGTTTTGGCCGTGCCTTTGTAACAATCTCTTTTATAGATGTCAATACAGTCTTTAAGTAAGACATCTCATAAGGTCTCTCTGGTTTAATTTCTACTAAATCAGCCTTCTTCGTCCTCGCAATCTTTTCAGCGGCTGCTTTGGTAGTTCCTGTCTGCGAAAAATAAATCACCAAAGTACTCATCTCAAAATCTCCTTTCACATTTCGGGCAATATTCTGTCTAACTGTATCCGTTAACATATTTGTATTATTCTTTCCATTTTCTATTATAGGATTCTTTTATTCAAAATGCAAAAGAATTCTTACGGATAACCTCTTGTTCCAGTTTCATATCTTTCTCTTCCATATATTCCAAAACTTGTGCAATTCCCTTCTGCCCGAACCATTCTTTCCCCATCAGCACCTGCAGACGTTTCTTATCATTTTCTGTCAATTTCTTTGTGTAGCCTTCATATTGTTTTAGTTCCCATATTCCCATATGATAAGTCTGAAATGGAATCCCTGTTTTCTCACATAAGTCTCTGTAAATTTCAAAGCCACCGATATCAATGTCTCCGAAATGAAGGTATTCTGCTTCTGGAAGTTCTTGATATACTTTGCTTAAAAGCTCTCTCCGCACAGAATTATGATATCCTCCAAGATAAATAATCAGGCTGTTTTCCTCTTGCCATCTAAAAAATGTAGTTAGATTCTCAACCGTTATTACCTTCTTCACTTTGCCCCTTCCTGAAACTATGATATTTTTTACATCGGCGCCAGAAATTCCAATCCCCTGTTCCAGGCAGGCTAAATCTACGACCGTTTTTCTCCCTTTTTGAAAAGAAAGTTCTCCTTCACCTTTGATATACACATAATCCGGGGTATGATAAATATTATACTCCGCAAGAATCTGGTAAATATCCATATCTGCAAAATCCGTTTTGAAACGGCGTATAATCTTCCCTAGAACCCCTAACTGGGACTCAAATGCTTTTGAATCTGCAAAATGCCAGATAGAAAATTCACGAATATAACAAGATTCCTTATTATTTTCCACGAGCGAAAGCATTGCTAAAATGTTCTTCGTTTTTTCTAAATCTGATAAGTCAATAAATTCCTTTACTGATTTTCCCTTTTCGATCCGTTCTTTTAAATAAGCGGCAAATTTCGATGCGATAACATCTTCTTTCTGTTCCTGCTCCCATGCGGCTAAAAAGTGCAAATGAAGATTTACATAATCTGCTTTCGGCGTTCTTTTTAAATAAGAATATACTTGATCAATATGCTCCTCTTTCAAAATCACTTTCTGGATAATATGCCCCGCTTTTTCTTTCTTCCAGACAACGGAAAAAAAGTCTTTTCTCTCAAGTTCCTTTACTACTGCATGAATTTCATCATAAGCAAGAGAACTCTCATTAAAATATTCCGGCATTGTTTTCTTTGTAAACCGAAAAGCAATATGGATATTTACCTTATTTTCGCCCTGTGACAGAAGGCTGTTTTCATAAGAATCCAAAAGTCCGCTTAGTATTTTGACATCATACTGTGCCATTATAGTATCCCTCCACATAACTAACCTTCTCATCCGTCATAACCAGAAGTGTCTCTGATAATGAAGGGCCAATATACTGAATCTTATCCGGCGGTGCGGCGATCACAATCTGAAGCGGCAGTCTTTGCAAAAATTCCAGTACGCCTCCGATCCTTTCATCGTCCATATTGTTAAAAGCTTCATCAAACATCACAAGTCCCACGGCTTCCCCGCCGATATTATTGCTATAAAGCTGCACAAAAGAAGCCGCTACAGTTACATAAAACGGTGTCTGCGTCTCGCCACCGCTCTTTTCCTCGCACACCTTTGAATAATATGAATAACTGTTATCACTGTGGAGAATCTTTATATCATAATCCATATAAGTACGATAATCAGTAAATTCATCTAATGTCTTTGCCTGATTTTCATTATGAATCGCCAGTCGGTCAAATAGTTCATCAATGACCTCTTTGTGTGTCTCATGAAAAATACCACTAAAAATGGACTCTCCTTGCACCATGTTAAAATCATCCATGATCATCTCATAATAATTTCGATATTTTTTACTCGGCATAAATAAAAATTCATATTTCTCATTACTAAAAGCAATATCCTTTAGCGCTTTATTCAATTCTTTAAATTCACTCTGCGCCTGTTTCATATTCTCCTGAAGCTTCGCAAGAAACTGCTCTCTAAACTCTTCCTCTGCCGCCATCCTTGCCGATTCAACCTTCTCTTCATATTCTAAGATCTCCGATGTACGAAGCCTGTCATACACAACTGCAAATTCTGGAAATCCTTCCATACTTGCCGCAGCGCCAAAACTATGTTCTGTTTTATAATTGATCATCTGTCCGATCATTTTATCTTCGGCGTCTTTCCGCTGTGTTTCATTCGCTTTCCGACGCCTGTTAAAATTCTCCTTAAATTGTTCAAACGATTTATCAGCTGTCTGCTTTTCATATTCTTTTTTCCAAATAATCAATTCGTCTCCTGCTATCGCTGCCAGCTCCGTCACATACGCCTGTCTGCCCATCTGGTTCCCTGTCTCAATAGCAATCTGTTCTTCCTTATTCTTTATATTCTCTTTAAGTCCTCCAATCTTTTGACTTAGAACCTGTACCTTCGTTTCCAGTTCAGTCCGTAACTGTTCCAGCGCCTCCAACTGTATCTGTTTCTGGATAAATGTTGAATTCTTCTTCAAAGTTCTGATATTGGCGTCACACTTCTCAATTTCTATTTGTATTCTGGAGAGTGTTGTCAAAACGGCCAGCCTATATTTCACATCCACATCATCTTCTGTTGACAGCGGCGCCAGTACAGACTCCAAAGCCTCCCTTTGTTCCTGCGCCTGTTTCATAGCCTTTTCCAGCTCGGTCCTTGCCTGCCTCGCCTGCTCAAGCTGTATCTTAAATGCATTTTTCCCGATAAAAGGCACATTAAAAATCTCCGGTCGGATGGCGCTCGCAACCCGGTTCTGATACTTCATGCATTCTTTTGTAATAGAAGTTGGGTACTTTTTCAGATCACTGTACCGTTCACACATCTGAACCTTACCAAGTATCATATTAATAAAGCGTTTGGCGTATTTATTTTTTGACTTCACAACTGTCGCAAGCGTTCCCTGAGGCGCTTTATCATAATCTTCCATTTTCTGAGTATTGATAAGGCCTGCTCCATAAGCCTTTTTCTCTCTACGCAGTTTATCATATATCCCTAACGCTATGTCAAAATTCTCCGGTTCCACCAATATGTAAAAACGCTGCGTATTCAAATATCCCTCTACAGCATTGCGCCAGCTTTCGTCTATAATTTCCAATGTTTCACAAAGTACATAAGGTTCCGGTTCCCTACCAATTCTTGCAAATTCTTCCCGAACTGCATGCAACACTTCATTTACTGCCGGAGGATAGGATAATTTCTTCCTCTCCAGCCCTTCGATTTTTCTGTCTAGCTCCTGTTTTTCTGTTTTCTGCCTCTCCTGTTTGATCTGTACCTCTGCAATTTTTCTCTGCACCCGTCCATACATCTTACTTTTGTATTTAATTACTTCTTCGACGCATTGTTTTGCCTCCGTAATATCAGAAACCGTATCTATCTTCTCAAGGATCTCCCGGTATTCCTGAACACACTGGTTGATATCCTTTACTTCCAACAGCTGGTATACCTTGTTCAATGCTTTTACCACACTGGCTTGCAGTTCTTTTTTCTCAATGAGGACCTGTTTTTCTTCCTCCTTTAACCGTGCCTTTTCTTTTTCCTGTTCTTCTAAGGCCACATATTCTTTATTTTGCTTTAATTCCACACGTATGTTGGTTTCCATCTGAAGCTTTTGTTCTTTCTCAGCAGATGCAGCGTCCAAATCTTTTTTCGTTTCTTTACACCGATATTCTTCCGCACGGATTTCAGCCTCAAGCTTTTGTATTTTTTCTTTGGAAATATCCACTTCTACCTGCGATAGATAATATTCATACATCCTGTCCTTTTTCATACAGTCAGTTACATCATTGTGAAACTTATCAATCCGTTCAAGCTTTTCCATTCGTTTTTTCACATTTTCCAAAGTACGTTCCATATCCTGGTAAGTGCGGACATTTTCACGCAATACTTCGATATTGACTTCCTTCTCATCTAATACATAGGAGTAGACAAAGTCTTTGATATCATCAATCGGTTTAAATGCCAGGGCTTTCGGGATCAAACTGAAAAATTTATCATCAATCCGTCCAAATCTTGATTTTATCATCTTTTTCGCTTCTATCTGCGTTTTGCACCACTGCCGTATTGTTTTGTTGGCGGCACGAAATTCTGAAACAGACCGCGGGGCATTTCCTTTAAAAAACATATCGTCCGCAATTTTCTTATTATCTATAAGATATCTTACTGTTACTTCCTGTCCCTCGGATGCCGAATCGATCACGGCTCCCACAATAAAACTCCGTTCTTTACTCTCTTCATAAAATTCAAGGGCAATATGTGCAGTGACCTGTCCAATCCTCTCATAAGGTTTACTTTCACGTCCGGTTTTGCATCGGACATATCCGGTCAGTTTTCTCTTACCGTTTTCATGAGCCGCTTTATTAAAAGAATTCGCAGAACAAGTGACCACGAATTGAATGGCATCCAAAAGCGTAGATTTTCCGGCTCCATTTTCTCCTGAAATAAGGGTAGAATCTCCGAAATCTATTGTACAGTCTTCAAAACGGTGCCAATTAATCAGTTTCATTCTCATCAGTTTCTTCATCCTGTCTTTTCCCCTTTCTGTACAATTCTAATTTCTCATATGCCTGCTTTATATCTTCCACCCGCACCGCCATCATAATGGAATCATAAATAAGTACTCTGGATTCTTCACTCCCCAAATCTTTGTCCAAAATCTCAATCAATTGAAGTCTGCGAAATAAACTAAGAGTATTACGCATCGTTGTCTTATCTATCATTTTCTCCCGGATCTGAATACTCAAATATTTATCCTGGATATCTCCAAGATTTACAATAACCTCATCGCTGACAGAAAGCTCCCTCCGTTTCTCATCATAAAGGATTCTCAAAATCAGCAATACGATAGATTCGTACAATTTTAAATTCAGTCTGTTATAATTCTGTGGATTCGTCAGATGAACCACGCCGAACTCCTCACTGATCTCAAGACGGTATCCAAGTATGGATAAATAGTCTTGAAGTTCCGTACGATATTTCAGTACAAAATAATAATCTGATTTATTCGTCACATTTCCTTTACACAAAAAGCACTGGCTGAGCAGACGGTTTGCTATTCTCTTAAACTCATCCTTATCTTTTTGCAGCATATTATTCAGTAATTTCACGATTACTTCCTCCAGATTCTAAAATCCTTAAACCGGAATCCATTCACTTCTTTTTCTTCTGTTGTTTCTATTCTGTATTTCATATTTTTTCGCTGTCCATACAGACGGACATAGATAATTTTCACAAAATCTTCCACATTCGACAATGGCAGCTCTGTCGCCAGCATTTCTTTTCTGTCTCCTATATTCTGCCCAACATAACGGTCAATCTTTTCCGGACTTAAAATTTTCTGCATTTTTTCTATCATACGGCGCATCTTTTCCTGGCGCAATTCCATATCCGGCTCCTGGCGGTCCATCTGCTGGGGTATAAACTCTTTCTTTCCTTCTATTGGGGAATAAAGAGAATTCTCGTCAAGAAAGCTGCAGCTATAAATACGTACAAGGTTGTCAAGGAATTCAATCTCATAAATGCCTCCCAATTCCATTTTCTCCTCGTTTATAACCTCATTTATCCCAAATAGGATTTCTTTGATCTGCCCCCTGATATCCTCATTTCCTGAAAGTAAAAATTTTGCCCTGTTGATGGCCGCTCTCTGATATTGAGTATTTTTCTGATTAATCTCATTCAAAATATCGTCCATATTACGAAATGCTTCTATAATCTCGTGCAGATAACGGTAAACCTGATCCTTCGCCACATCTTGATCTATTTCCTGAAGTCCTGCAATCTCCACTGCCGCTCTTTCTATGTATGTCTCGCTTTTACTTTTTCTTTCCAGTCTTTCTATGATCTCCGGACGAAATTTTGATACATTATCCGACGTAAGTAATCTGTGATATGCCTTATCTACGATGTTGGTAATATAATCATTAAACAAAGCATCCATAATCTCTGCTACAGTACTGTGTTTCGTAAGTTCATCAATATAATGCTTGATATTGGAATTCAAATTTTTAAGGCCGGTAATCAAAAAATCTGTATTTTCCAAAATCTGTAAAAGCACCACGCCCGGATTATCTGTAGTTCCCCGCACAAGACTATAAATCGTATAAATATATCCCTGATATTCTATCTGCTTACCCTCTTCAATTTCAAGCAAAGTCTTCATAAGACGTACAGAATATTCTTTAAAGTTCACTCTCTGTACATAACTCTTATCGGTTTCTATCTCAATCCACCCGTAATATTCAAGCCGTCTTAAAATGCCATTGGCTTTTCCCCTGCTGTCAGCTCCTGCAAAGTCTTCCTCGATAATTTCCGCAGCCGCACTCTGTTCAAAGTAATATTGCAATTCATCCACAAGCACCTCTCTTTCTACGCCAAAAGAAAGCTGATGATCCATTACGGAAAACAGCTTGCAGATACATTCCCAGTATACAATTTTATTTGGTGATGACAAAGGCACAAAAAAATTTCCTGGTAAAACTTGAAACATAAAATTCTCTTCCCAATTTATCTTTTAAATACTCAGCCTTCCCAAATCAAAAATGATTAAATCCACATTTAAAAGGCTTCGATTAACCAATAGCAACCTGTTAACTACAGTATAATCCCACTCCTCCAATAATACCATGTCTTCATCTGTTTTACTACAATAACAGCACTGAAGAATGAATTTTTAAAATTGAATCCTCCTACAATGTTTTTCAATGACATTGTCTGTTTCCACATTTGTCCTGTTTCCCAGGAAAGTTATCCACGTTCATATAGTGAACTCTCCCCACGATGCACAATCCTGACCAGGTCTACAATGCCACCGTCTTTTTTCTTGACTTTACGTTTTTTGCCTTTGTGATCCAGTCCTTTTTCTTTTTCATTTTCTTTTTCAACAGTTTTTCCTCCTGTGCGTAAAATTTCTTTCTGTTATTTTACAACACCAGAAGGAAATATGGCAAAATATGAGGCTTCTGGCATGATGGTGGGTAGTATACCAGTCCTCTGATGTACATTTACAATTGAAAAACCATCTGTGTTCCTTTAGAGTATTAGTGACCAAACCAAAACTCAAGAGGGGTG
>JAETQR010000053.1 GCA_021770615.1 Lachnospiraceae bacterium
AACTTGTCCGGTTTACAACAGTCTGGTTTCGTGTCTGTTCAGTTGTTTTGGATAGAATTATCCATGTGTTATTGTAGCAAATCTGCGTGGGAAGGTCAAGGACTTGCGGAGAAAAAAGCAGAGAAAACCAAAGAGGGTTAGGGATACTTCCCTATGGAAATTTCATCATACGGACGGTAGGGAAGTATGGGGAATTTCGCCCATGTGTCCGGACATGGGCAGTGCTTGCTATTCTACCCACGACACTCCCGGAGGGTGTGTCGCTTTAAGTCCTTTCATACTATCATATAGGGTAGTTGCTACCTAAAAAGTGCGTTCTTGTATTGATAGCGGTAGAATGTTATTTTTAAGTCTGAATAAGAAGGAAAGGATATGGGATGATGAAAAATATAGAAATTGGCTCAATTCGTCCGCCGTCAGAGAGTGAAAGCCTGCTTGTCCGAGTGACCAGAGGATGCCATTGGAATAAGTGCTATTTTTGTGGACTATACAAATCTATAAATTTTTCCATGCGTCCGATTGAAGATACCATACAGGATATTAAGGAGCAGGCGGCATTATATCAGGGGAGAAAGTTCAAATCATGTTTTTTGCAGGACGGAGATGCGCTGGTATTAAAAACGGATTATCTGCTCCGTATTTTGGATGCACTAAATAAGTATTTTCCTGATTTGGAGTATATAACTTCCTATGCTCGTGCTGACAGTATCACACGAAAAAGTCCGGCAGAATTACAGGAGCTTCGGCAAGCGGGACTGAATCATCTGTACTGCGGTATGGAAACCGGATCGGATAAGATATTGCAGCTTATCAACAAAGGCTTCCATGCAGATACCGTTATGGAAAGCGGGTGTATGGCAAAAGACGCTGGCATGATTTTATCAGAGTTTATATTGCTTGGGATTGGTGGAAAAGAGCTTTCGGAAGAAAATGCAATCCAGACAGCGGAAGCACTTAATGTGATTCAGCCGGATTTTATTCGTGTCCATGCAACGGGAATAAAACTGGAGTCTAAAATGTGGGAGTTTGTTCAGGAAGGTTCTTTCACATTACAGTCCGAAGAAGAAATAATGATAGAGCAAAAATTATTCTTGGAGAAGCTGCTTGAAATGGATAGCTATTATGTGAATGAACATATCGTCAATTTGTTGTTGGAGGTTAGGGGAAATCTGCAAACGGATAAAATGGAAATGCTGTCTGCCATAGACAATTTTTTAGGCTTGCCGGAAGATGAAAAACTTTTATTTATTGTAGGCAGGCGGCTCAATATTTTCTTTTTGCTGGACGATTTGAAAAATCCGGAGTTATATCGAAAAGCACAGGAATGTATGGAGAAGATTTTGCAGAAAAATCCGCAGGTTGATTTTACCAGACTTTGTAATTATGTCAGGCAGTCACAGATTTAGAACAATAAGAGAACCCGCATAGCTGTTTCAAGTTTTTGCTGTGCAGGTTCTTTTTTGCCATAAGGATAGTCGATAAAAATAATTATTTTATGCTTTGGGAAGGGCAGCATACAGGCTGTATATCCAATCCGTCCAAATATGATGTTCCCCAATCGCACATGGCGTTCAGTACAGGTATGATGCTTTTTCCAAAGGCAGTAAGAGAGTAGATTGTTTTAGGCGGCTTTTCTGGAATTACTTCTCTGTTTATCATGCCGCAATCTTCTAAATCATGGAGCTGACCGGAGAGCATTTTAGGGGTTGCTTTTGGGATAAGGCGTTGCAGTTCCATATAGTGTAATGGCTGTGATTTTAAATGCCACAATACCAGAGGTTTATATTTCCCGCCAATCAGGGACAGGGTAGCTTCTACAGGACAGTTAAATTGCTTTTGTTCAATTTTCATTTTGCTTCTCCTAACTGCAAGGGCGCTATCTTTTTTGAAAGTATCTATCAAAAAAGTGCAATCTTGCGGAATTATATTTCAGCGTTACAATAGAGTTGTCAGTTGGTTTGGCATACTAAATATAACATAAGAAAGGACTTGATACTATGGATTTTTTAAACATTGCAAAACAGCGTTTCTCTGTACGCAGCTACACAGATCAGGCGGTGGAAAAGGAAAAACTGGATAAGATTCTGGAAGCTGCCCATGTAGCTCCAACCGCCGCTAACCTCCAGCCTGTGCATCTGATTGTGGTGCAAAGCAAAGAGGGACTTGAAAAAATAGGACAGGGGGCAAATCTTTACGGTGCGCCGCTGGCAATCATCGTCTGCGCTGACCATGAAAAGGCATGGGTGCGCCCGTTTGATAAGAAGCAGACAGGTGATATTGATACCTCCATTCTGACAGACCACATGATGCTTCAGGCTACGGAGTTGGGACTTGGCTCTGTATGGATTTGCTATTTCAAGCCGGATGTTATCCGCAGGGAATTTGGACTTCCTGAAAATCTGGAACCCGTCAATATCCTTGCGGTTGGTTATTCGGATGAAGAAGCCGCTGATCCGGAACGCCATTCGGAGATGCGTATTCCGATAAACCAGTTGGTATCATACGAAAATCTGTAATGGGAGCGATTGCAAATATTTGAACATAATGGGCAGTGCGCACAGCGTACTGTCCGTTGTGTTTTATGGATACCGTTCAGAAATATGCGCATATGTTTCTTCCAAAATCCATTGAATGTGTTCGTCCTGAATACTGTAAAAGACCTTTTTGCCTTCCTTGCGTGAACGGACTAACCTTGCAATGCGAAGTTCATGTAGTTGATGGGATATAGCAGATTCAGTGACTTCGATTTTCTTTGCAAGTTCGCTCACACAATATTCCTGCTTCATCAAATGCCAGAGTATTTTCATTCGGGTGTAATCGCCCATTGCTTTGTGTAATTCTGTTAATTGTTCCAGTTCGGAAGAATTGGGAACAGAAAAAATTGTTTTGTTTGTTTGATTCATAGTGTTGCTCCAATCTTATGTATAAGCTGTTTGACAGATCATAGGTATATGGGTATCATAATTTTATCTGGAAGGGGGTGGTTAAATGCCACACTATAACTTACCTCACAATCATGGACAGAATATTGAGAAAGTCCTAGATAAGATTCCACCTGCAGAACGGTTCAAAGATATAGCGTTTTTGTTCCAGCAATTAGACGATCCTACAAGGTTGCGGATTTTGTGGCTGTTATGCCATTGTGAGGAATGTGTCTGCAATATAGCGGCGGCTGTTGGTATGAGCGCACCTGCTGTGTCGCACCACCTTCGGGCTTTAAAGAAAAGCGGGATTATATCAAGCCGGAGGGAAGGAAAGGAAGTATACTATTCTCTGTCTAAAACGCCACAGGCGAAATTGCTGCATCGTTCCATAGATGCTTTGTTTGAAATGTCCTGTCCAACCGATATTTAAGAAAATGCGCTACCTTGTGGGGTGTAGCGCATTTCTGTTGTGTTTTTAAATTGACTTTAATCAGAAACGGGTGATACTTTTACCCGCATTGCCCGGATTGCGTTCAAGATTGCAATAACGGAAACACCAACATCGGCAAATACCGCCGCCCACATATTGGCATATCCTAAAGCTCCTAAAATCAACACTAAAAACTTAATTCCCAAAGCAAATACAATGTTCTGGTTTGCGATGCGGATTGTCTTTCGTGCAATCTTCATAACTGCGGCAATTTTTGAAGGCTCATCTGTCATTAAGACCACATCTGCGGCTTCGATAGCGGCATCAGAGCCAAGACCACCCATAGCGATACCGACATCTGCCCTTGCCAGTACGGGGGCATCATTGATTCCGTCCCCGACAAAGACAAGTTTGCCTTTTTCTGTTTTTTCCCTTAACAGTGCTTCTACCCGGTCAACTTTGTCGGCGGGGAGCAGCTCGGTATAAGCCTGATCCAGTCCAAGACGCCCCGAAACTTTCTGTCCTACTGCGTCAGCATCTCCGGTCAGCATAACCGTTTTCCGTATGCCAGAAGATTTGAGTTGACGGATTGCCGCCGGAGCGTCTGGCTTGATTTCATCTTCTATGACAATGGAACCGGAATACTTTCCGTCACAGGCGAGATAAATCACCGTTCCAACTGCACCTGAAGGCTGGTAGCGGATATGTTCCCGTTCCATGAGCTTTGCATTTCCCGCAAGGACTTTCTTTCCGTCTATTACTGCCTGTACGCCATGACCTGCAATCTCCTGAACATCAGATATGCGGTTCTGGACTATTTTTTTGCCATAGGCTTTTTTGATGGAAGCAGAAATAGGATGGTTGGAATAATCCTCTGCGTATGCCGCAAGTTCTAAAAGCTGTGTTTCGTCCATGCCCACAGGATGGATTTCACTGACTGCAAAAGAGCCTTTTGTGAGTGTGCCTGTCTTATCAAATACAACCATTTCGGCATGAGCTAAGGATTCCAGATAATTACTGCCTTTTACAAGGACACCGATTTTCGATGCGCCGCCGATGCCGCCAAAGAAACTTAACGGGATAGAGATTACCAGCGCACAGGGGCAGGAGATTACAAGGAACGTCAAAGCACGATAAATCCATATACTAAAGGACTGACCAGTGATAACAGGCGGCAATATGGCAAGAGCCAGAGCCGCAAATACCACTGCCGGGGTGTAGTAACGTGCAAAGCGTGTGATAAAATTCTCTGTCCTGCCTTTTTTATCGCTTGCATTTTCTACTAAATCAAGGATTTTTGCTACGGTGGATTCCCCGAACTCCTTTGTTGTGCGAATAGATAAAATGCCTGTCTGGTTGATGCAGCCGCTGATGACTTCCGCACCCGGAGCAACCTCACGAGGCATGGATTCTCCGGTCAGTGCAGAGGTATCCAAAGCGGAAACGCCATTTATAATGATACCGTCCAAAGGGATTCGCTCGCCGGGTTTTACAACAATGGTATCTCCAATGGAAACTTCTTCCGGATCAACCTGTACCAGTTTCCCGTCCCGTTCCACGTTTGCGTAATCCGGGCGGATGTCCATTAGGCTTGCAATGGATTTACGGGATTTGGAAACTGCATAAGACTGAAACCATTCCCCTACCTGATAAAACAGCATGACAGCTACGCCTTCGGAATGTTCCCCTAAAATCAGTGCGCCAATCGTTGCTATCGTCATTAGGAAATTTTCGTCAAATACCTGACCGCTTAATATGTTTGTAATGG
The DNA here is from genome assembly GCA_021770615.1 of Lachnospiraceae bacterium. Next base: position 5,123 of record JAETQR010000053.1, read on the forward strand.
CTTTCCAGACAATATCCCAACCGATTACCACATAACAGGCTAAGAATATGCCCATTTCTGCCTGCTCCGGAAGATGGAGCAGACTGCCTGCAAGAAACAGGACTGCCGCTGCAATAATGCGGATTAATAAATGTTTTTGTTTTCGTGTCATTAGAATACTCCTTTCATAAATCAGGCGTTTTCGTTAAAAAAACACCGGATGCCAAAAATGGCAGCCGGTGTCCAGTTCGTGTTGCGTCATGCCCATAAAGGAACACGATGCGTTTGGCAGATGCCACTTAACGGTTATGCCTGATCTGTTTATGCTTTTACTGTTACGTCCGGCTCGATTTTTTTAATCAGTGCCTTTGCTTCATTCAGTATGGCATCAAATCTGTCATCAGGTGCTTCCAACACCATTTTTTGACCGAGGAAGTTGACGGATACACTGGTTACACCGTCAATTTTCTGTACGGCGTTCTGAATCTTATCTGCACAGTGACCGCAATCCAAGTCGATAAGTTTGATTGTTTTTTTCATGGGAATAATCCACCTTTCTAAAAAATTTGTTTAGTTGGTTTGGCATGGCTGAACAATTAAAGAGATATTTAATCGTTCTGCGCAAAGTATAGTCACCAATCCGCCATAAGTCAATGGGTTTGAAGGTGGTATTCCTCTTTGGAGCATAAAACCTTCTGATTGGATTTTTGTAAAAAAAGAAATTGCTTTTCGGATAAAAAAAGCTCCTTTTCAGAGCAGACAAAAGGAAAATTGGGTGTTTATAATGAAAAACGGTAACAGCTCCAGTCCCCTACGGGGGAGGGGTACAATATACTGTTACAAATTTAGAAAAGAAAGAAGGGATAATTTTGCAAAAGGAGCAATTTGACATTACGGGTATGACCTGTTCCGCCTGCTCTGCAAGAATTGAGAAAAGCGTGGCGAAGCTGCCGGGAATAAAGGAGGTATCCGTAAACCTGCTAAAAAACAGTATGGTTGCTTCTTATGATGAGTCTGTTTTGGATACGGAGGGAATTGTGCAGGCAGTTGAAAAAGCCGGGTACGGGGCATTTCCCAAATCGGTTCAGAATAAGAAGCAGACTGTAAATGCTTCTACGAAGCGAACAGCACAGCCGGAAGCAAACACAGCACAGAAAGAATATGCGCAGATGAAAAAGCGGCTGCTTCTGTCGGCGTTGTTTACCATTCCATTGTTCTACATATCTATGGGGCATATGATGGGGTGGATACTTCCGGAGGGGTTGCTCGGCATGGAAAATGCGATGAGTTTTGCATTTACGCAGTTCCTGTTGCTGATTCCGGTAGTGTTTATCAACTTTAAATATTACCGTATGGGTTTTAAGACGCTGTTTCATGGTTCACCGAATATGGATTCCCTGATTGCCATTGGTTCCGGGGCGGCAATCGTCTATGGCATCTACGCCATTTATAAAATCGGCATAGGGTTCGGGCATGGCGATATGGAAACCGTACACAGCTTTATGATGGATTTGTATTTTGAATCCGCTGGTATGATTCTGACACTTATAACATTGGGTAAGACGTTAGAAGCTCGTGCAAAAGGAAAGACCTCGGATGCCATTACAAAACTGATGAACCTTGCGCCCAAAACCGCCACAGTGGAGAGGGGTGGAATGGAAATACAGGTTCCGGTAGAGGAAGTACAGGCAGGAGAAATTTTAGTTGTAAAAGCGGGGGAGTCCATTCCGGTAGACGGGGTTATCGTGGAAGGCGTTTCTTCTGTGGATGAATCAGCCTTGACCGGGGAGAGCATACCTGTGGAAAAGCAGACTGGAGATAAAGTAATCGGTGCAACAATCAATAAATCCGGTTATTTTAAAATGCAGGCTACGAAAGTAGGGGATGATACCACACTGGCACAGATTGTGCGGCTTGTGGATGAAGCAACCAGTTCCAAAGCGCCTATCGCAAAGCTGGCGGATAAGGTCAGCGGGGTATTCGTTCCGGTGGTTATTGGCATTGCCTTAATTGCAATTATAGTATGGTTGCTTGCGGGGTATGGGTTTGAATTTGCCCTTTCTATTGGTATCTCTATTCTTGTTATATCCTGTCCTTGCGCACTTGGATTGGCAACACCTACCGCAATCATGGTAGGCACAGGGAAGGGGGCATCAAATGGCATTTTGATTAAGTCGGCGGAAGCTCTGGAGGTAGCGCATAACATTGATACGGTTGTTTTGGATAAGACCGGGACAATCACACAGGGAACGCCTGTGGTAACGAATGTGCTTGTAAAAGAGGGAATTTCACAAAATGAACTCCTGCAGGTTGCCGCTTCTCTGGAAAAAATGTCGGAACACCCACTTGCGGATGCGATTGTGGAGGAAGCAGAAAAGAATGCTTTAGGTTTTCTGCCTGTAAATAATTTTAAGCAGATTCCGGGACAGGGAATTATGGGTGAAATCCAAAATGTTATCTGCCTTGCCGGAAACCGCCGCCTGATGTCTGCACAGGGTATAGAGGGAGGTGCGCTGCTCCAGCTTGGGGAAGCAATGGCTGTGGACGGAAAAACACCATTATTCTTTGCGAGGGGCGGACAGCTTATCGGTGTGGTGGCTGTGGCAGATGTGGTAAAGCCTACCAGTAAACAGGCAATACAGGAATTATCCGGCTTGGGAATGGAGGTTGTCATGCTTACCGGGGACAATGCCAAGACTGCGGAAGCGATCAGAAAGCAGGTGGGCGTAGACCGGGTAGTTGCCGAAGTATTCCCGCAGGATAAGGAAAAGGAAATACGGCGGCTGCAGGAAAAGGGCAGGAAAGTAGCTATGGTAGGGGATGGCATCAATGATGCGCCTGCGCTTGCAAGGGCAGATGTAGGAATTGCTATCGGGGCAGGTACGGACGTGGCGATTGAATCAGCGGATATTGTGTTGATGAAAAGTGACCTCTTGGATGTGTCCACCGCTGTCCAGTTAAGCAAGGCGGTTATCCGCAACATCAAGCAAAACCTGTTTTGGGCGTTTATCTATAATATCATTGGTATTCCGGTTGCGGCGGGGGTATTTTACCTGTCCTTCGGCTTGAAGTTAAACCCAATGATCGGAGCCTTTGCAATGAGTTTCAGCTCTGTCTTTGTGGTATCAAATGCTCTGCGGCTTCGCTGGTTCAAAGCAAAGCATCTTGCAAGACCGGAACAGGAAGAAACATATAACAGCAGTCAGATAATTTTATCAAAAAAAGGTGAAGGAGAAAAGAACATGGAAAAATTATTGAAGATTGAAGGAATGGTTTGCGGAAACTGTGTAAAACACGTTTCTAAGGCGTTAATGGAGATTGAGGGCGTTTCAGATGTCACAGTGCAACTGGAAGCAAAAACGGCATTGGTACAGATGCGCCATGTGGTATCAGAGGACAGGTTGAAAACAGCAGTTGAAGATGCTGGCTATCAGCTTATAAGTGTTCAGTAGCCGGGTTGCCTATGAAAGCGAAAAAAGGAAATGTTACCCATAAACTGAAAATTGCGAAAGGTCAGTTAGACGGTATCCTGCAAATGATAGAGGAAGATCGTTACTGCGTGGATATATCAAATCAGCTTTTAGCGACACAGGCACTATTAAAGAGTGCTAACCAACAGATTTTACAGGCACATATCCGTAACTGTGTCCGGGAAGCGTTACAGACCGATGTGGAAAACCCGAAACTGGAGGAAGCGTTGCAGCTATTGGAAAAAATGGTGCAATAGAACAGATATTTCCGATTGGAGCAATAGTCCTTCGGATAAGAGCAGACAAAAGGGATTGACTTTTAATATACTCTATATGGTTAGGCATGGCTAATATAGATATAAGGAGGAAACATGATGAAGCAGTCACTTGATACAAGGACAAAATTATTGACGAAAAGTCCGTTTCCCCTCATGCTGGAGCTTAGTATACCTGCGGTTCTTGGCATGGTGGTTGTAGGGCTTTATAACATGATGGATTCTATTTTTGTAGGGCAGATGGTAGGCGCAGCGCAAATGGGGGCGGTATCCGTATCTTATCCGTTTACGCTCATCAATGCGGGTTCGGCGGCGATGTTGGGGGTAGGCTCTGCTTCGGTGCTATCTCGTGCGATTGGAAAGAAGGATCAGGACACCGTAAAAAAGATTATGGGAAACCTGATTGCAATGGTGCTTCTGCTGTCTGTTATTTACACTGTGATAGGTATGGCATTTACCCGCCAGCTTTTATCTCTGGCAGGCGCAAGCGACAATATCCTGAACTATGCGGAAAAGTATCTGCGTATTGTGTTTGCAGGAAGCCTGTTTGTGAACTTCTTCCAGAGTGCGAATATGGTCATTCGTGGGGAAGGGCAGCTTAAAAAGGCAATGGCTATTATAGCAAGCGGGGCAATCCTGAACATTATCCTTGATCCGATTTTTATTACGTTTTTAAAGCCTTACGGGTTGGGAGTGGAAGCGGCTGCGTATGCAACGATTTTTTCACAGTTTATTCAGGCGGTGATTACATTATGGTATTTTAAGAAGAAAAGCGTAAATGTAAAAATCGGACGGATACATATTGACGGGGAATTACTGCCGCAGGTTCTGGCGGTTGGGGTTTCTGCTTTGCTGATGCAGGTTTTGACACTGGTACAGCAGACAGTGATTTATCGTGTGGCATCTGTGTATGGCGGGGAAAATTCGCAGATATTGTTAGGAGCTGCACTGCGTTTCTGGAACTTCTCGTTTGTTCCTCTTTGGGGTATCAGTCAGGGATTTCAGCCAGCCGCAGGGACAAACTACGGTGCGAAAGATTATGACCGGGTAAAGAAATTGACAGGTGTATTCATTACGGCGGCAACAGTGTTGTCCTTACTGTTCTACATTCCGGTTGAATTATTCCCGGATAAGGTGCTTTCTATGTTTATTACAACACCGGGCGTGGCGGCTTCGGGGGCAACGAATTTCCGGATCATGTTCAGTACCTATATTTTACAGGGTAGTTTCCTGATTGCGGTAACGCTGTTCCAGTCGTTAGGAAAGGCAAATAAGGCTACTTGGCTGGTATTGTTCCGGCAGATTATTTTGTTTATCCCGCTTTGTGTGGTTTTGCCGATGATTGGCGGTATGGGGATTCGTGGTGTCTGGCTTGCGATTGCCCTGACCGATGCGGTTCTGGTTGTGATTACGGTTTTGATGATGCTTTCAGAGTTTCGCAAGATGCCGGAAACAAAATAGAGTAAGGAAATGTATATTGAGCCGATACTTTGTTTGATAAGGTATTGGCTCTTTTCTTTGTTTGCACAATCGGTGGAGATAGAATATAATTCTAATTGGAGTGTAAATTCTACCGATTGGAGCAGTATATTATGAAGAAAAGATATATAATAGAGGATGCCAAAAAACATCTGGCGGAACAGATTAACAGTATAGAAGGAATAGAGAGGACTGCCATGCAGGAAAACTTAGTGAAAAACACAAAAGGGCTGTCTGCGGTTGTTCCAAAGGATAATGACGGGTATTGTACGGTCTATAAAATGGATTGTGCCGATGGTTTAGGACTGATGACAGTTTATCAGGTTTATCCGGGCATACAGCTTATTTACAATGATTTTGAAGCAACAGGCTGTGAATGGGAAGGTACGCTTGGGAAGAATATACTGGAAATCAACCATTGCAGAGAAGGGCGTGAGGGAAGCAAATTGTTAAGCGGTTCCTGTCTGTATCTTGGGGAGGGTGATATGTCCATTCATACAATGGATAACTGTGCTTCCGAAATGGCGTTTCCATTAAAGCATTACCGGGGAATTTCCGTTGTTATCAATTTGGAGCTGGTATCAGAATATCCGCCGCAGACTTTGGCAGAAAGCGGAATTGATATATTGGAATTTAAGGAAAAGTTTTGTGCAGATGGAAACTGCTTTATTATGCGGGCGAAGGATGAAATCGAGCATATCTTTTCGGAGCTTTATTCTGTGCCGGACTGTCTGCAAAAGCCATATTTTAAGCTAAAGGTGCAGGAGCTTCTTCTTTTCCTCTGCATGGTGGACGTAACAAAAGAGAAACAGCGGGAAATGTATACTTCGCCGCAGGTGGAGATTGTCAAGGAAATCCATAAAAAGTTAATTTCCAACTTGCAGGAGCGTTTTACGATTGAGGAACTTTCCAAAGAATACCTTATCAATACAGCTACTTTAAAAGCCACATTTAAAGGGATTTATGGACAGCCTATCGGAACTTATATGAAAGAATACCGCATGAAACAGGCGGCTGTGCTTCTAAGGCAGACGAAAAGCACAATAGCGGAGATCGCAAATCAGGTGGGATATGAGAACCAGAGCAAGTTTTCAACAGCTTTTCGGGATATATTGAAGATAACACCTGCAGAATATCGCAAACAAAATGCCAGTGAATAAACTGGAACGAGAAGCAGCATAGCATAATGGGAAGGGAGGTCGTTTTGGAGGTCAGAATGAAGATAAGACAAGTTGGTTTATCAGTGTTAGGCAGGTGGTTATAATGGGTAAGGTGATGATACTGTCTTTTTCGGAGGATGAGGAAGAAGTCTGCCAGAGAATGTTGCAGATTATAAGCGAAAGCCCCCGCTTTGAAGGCTGTAATGTGCTTCAAGTGGAAAAACATCTTAGTATCGGAGAAATGAAACTGAACTTAGCAGAGAAAAATGTGGTCATACATGGTGCGGAGGTTATGCTTACCAATAGGGAGTTTGAAATACTGTATTTGTTGGCACAAAGTCCCGGCAGGATATTCAGCAAAGAGCAGATCTATGATATTGTCTGGCAGGAACCGTATTCCGGCGATTACAATATTGTCATGAGCCATATCCGCCACATAAGGGAGAAAATAGAGGACAATCCGGGCAAGCCGCTTTACATACAGACCGTATGGGGCATTGGCTATCGGTTCAACAAAAATTTAAGCAGCAGTCTGTGATGTGAAAACAGATTGCTGCTTATTTTTTGTCCTGTACGCCTAAGAGGTATTCGCAGGATACATGGAAGAACTCTGCCAGAGCCACCACTTCATAATCCGGGACAAACCTTGTCCCTTTTTCAATCCGTAAAACGGTCAGGTCGCTAAACTCATATCCGGCAAGCTGGAGCTGCTCGGCAAGGGCTTTCTGTGACAGCTTCCTTTCCGTCCGCAGTTCCATAATCCTTTGACCGATTAGGTTTTTGGAGTTGTTTTCCTTATTCCAATAGATTTTAATATCCTACCACCAACTTTCTAAAGATGAAGTCCCTTACCATTGATTTTACGAAATATTGTTGATAATATACTTCTAAAGATGAAGTGTTAGGAAATTATCTTGTTATTGAGAAATTGGGGATTGATAATACTGCCTGTAAAATACAATATTATTTTTAACAGAGAAAGGTAGAAACAAGCATGAATGAAGTTTTTGAAACATTGTCGGATGTCTTTGAGGAACTGCGCAGCGAATCGGAGGACAGGGAGTATTCCGTCCAGACGGAGGAAGCAAAAGCAGCCAGCCGGGAACTGAAAAAGAAGCAGAAGGCATTTGAAGCATATCTTTCCAAGCTGCCGAAAGAGGACAGGGAGTTTTTGGAGGGCTATATGGATGCGGTGGATCATGCCCATTACAAGGAGGAACAGCGGGCATATTATCAGGGGATTGTAGATGCTATACAAATATTAGAGGGATTAGGAATAATCCCTAAGACCGAAAAAGTAAGAGAACTACTCAGAAGAATAGGCAGATAATAAGAAAGGAGGCTGGCATATTCAGGAGCGAGCCGCCTTTCTTTTAAATAAAGCAGTGGATTATTATTGGAAATTATCTATTCATTATTTGATGGAAAGTGTTTTTTTAGAGAAGCAATCCATTTTTCGATTGCTTCCACTAAAACATATTGCTGTTGTAAAACTGCCATGCCTGTTTCGGGAATATCCGGAATATTTTCTTTTTCAAGGATGTTTTCCTCTAAATAAGTTTTCAGTGTTTGGATGTTCTTTTCAATGTTATTTACACAAGATTGCTGGATTTCTGGAGGTAAACTGTCTAAGTTGACAATCACAGCATTAAAGTCTAAAAAAATATGGATAGGTTTAGCGGCGATTTCCAGCATCAGTCTTTCAAATTCCTTACTTCCGGCATCGGTAAGGGAATAAACTGCTTTTTCTGGCATTTTCCCTTCTTTTACAATAGTTCCTTTGATAAATCCCTTTTCTTCTAACTGGAGTGCCTTTTTGTAGATAGACGGGGTGCTTATTTTTACCCATTTGGATATATTGCGGTATTCCACCAGCTTTTGAATATCATAAGCGCCCATAGGCTCTTTTTTTAACATTCCCAATACAATTAAATCAATCGTAGCCATTGTGACCAGCCTTTCTCTCTGAATTTTTATGTGTGTTACACTGTAATTTATAGTATTGGATTTTATAGCTGCTGTCAAGAAACAGAAAAGAAAATATCATTACTCTCTTGACAACTACTATAAAATAGATTATATTTTCTTTTTGACAAGTAGTATAAATTATACTACTGTAAATGATGTTGATTGTCAAGAGAAAGGAGCATTTAGAAATGAATGAACGTAACAACAAAATGGAACTATTAGGGAGTGCGCCAGTTCCCACAGCTCTTGTGGCTCTTGGTGTACCGATTATGATTGGTATGCTGATTAATGCCCTTTATAATCTGGTAGATGCGTATTTCGTGGGAGGTCTAGGAGAAAGCCCTATGGGTGCGATTTCGATTGTGTTTCCGTTAGGGCAGGTAGTAGTAGGACTTGGGTTGATGTTTGGCAATGGTGCGGCATCTTATCTTTCAAGGCTATTAGGTCGTGGGGACAGAGGTACTGCGAATAAGGTGGCGAGTACGGCAGTATACAGCAGCGTTATGATAGGTGCAGTTATTATTATTTTGGCTGCTGCTTTTATGAAACCGATTTTAACCATGCTTGGGGCAACAGATACCATTATGCCGTATGCTTTGTCTTATGCAAGGATATATGTAGTTTCATGTATCTTTAATGTATTTAATGTGACAATGAATAATATTGTGGCAAGTGAAGGGGCAGCGAAAACAACCATGTGCGCCTTATTGTTGGGAGCTGTATTAAATATTGGCTTAGATCCGGTTTTTATTTATGTGTTTGAAATGGGGGTAGCGGGAGCTGCGATTGCCACTGCCATTTCTCAATTTGTTTCCACGCTTGTGTACTTAACTTATGCACTTCGTAAAAAGAGTGCATTTTCATTCAGTATAAAGGATTTTAAACCTTCCAGGCAGATATATATGGAAGTTTTGAAAATTGGAGTTCCAACACTTACCTTCCAGCTTCTTACCAGTCTTTCCATAGCGCTCATTAACCGGGCGGCAAATGGATATGGAGATGCTGCCATTGCCGGGATGGGGGCAGTCACAAGGGTTACATCTATGGGAACTTTAGTGGTATTTGGCTTCCTAAAAGGATTTCAGCCGATTGCAGGATTCAGCTATGGGGCAAAGAAGTTCCAGCGTTTGAGGGAGGCAATTATAACCTCTATTTTGTGGTCAACGGTTTTCTGTGTAATAGTGGGTTTGCTAATGGCTCTGTTTTCTGTACAGATAATTTCTAAGTTTGCAAATGGAAACATGGAAATGATTGCAGTAGGGCAGAAATCCCTTTTGGCAAATGGATTTTCATTCTTTCTGTTTGGCTTTTATACGGTATATTCTTCTTTGTTCCTTGCACTTGGTAAAGGGGTAAAAGGCTTTATACTTGGGGCTTGCAGGCAGGGAATTTGTTTTGTCCCAGTGATTTTGCTTCTCCCGAATGTTTGGGGAATCAATGGAATACTTTATGCACAGCCGATTGCAGATGTGATTTCAGGCATTATCACAATTTTTATGGCATTACAGCTTCATGGGGAACTGGCAGAAGCACAGCTTCATATTGAAAAACAAGAGTAAGATTTTAGTGAATATATGAAACATAAATGGTCTGCTGGATAACGGTAAGAGAGCCTGTTGTCCGGCAGAGCTGCTTTTAGGTGATGCTGCCAATAAACGGAGGGCGGCATCATATATGGGGGCGATTTTTTGAGTGAAATATTTATACTTCATGTTGACGGTGCGGACGGGGATTTATATAAAAAACTGTTAAAAGTTATAAAAGAAAATGGACACAATATACAGAACGTGTCGCTGGATGGCTGTTTGCCACTCCAATTTAATAATTTGAGGATTTTACCGGACAGGCATCAGGTATTTCGGGGGAATAGGGAAGTCATTTTGACAGTAAAGGAATTTCAAATACTTATGCTGCTTGCACAGAATAAGGGGCGTGTATTTAGTAAGGAACAGATATACAATATTGTCTGGCAGGAACTGTACTCTGGAGATTACAATATCGTTATGAGCCATATCCATAATATTAGAGAAAAGATAGAGGTCAATCCGAGTGAGCCTGTTTATATACAGACAGTATGGGGCGTGGGTTATCGGTTCAATAAAAATATGTGCAATGGTATATAATACAAATTTTGTATTTTTGTTTTCTAAATATAAATATTAACAGATAAAAAACAAGGCGGCGGGCATATTCCAAGAGAGCCGTCTTGTTTTTTGCAGAAAAATTCAGAAATAATCCAGAGATAATCAAAATGTTTCATGTATCCTATTCTTTGGGATGTTTGTATGTCCGAAGATAGGCTTCCACAATAGCGAGGATTGTTGTAATCTGTTCCTCTGTACATTGTGACAGATAAACCAATAGCCGCTGGTAGTCGAGGTTGTCTGCCGGGACGTTTGGATAAAAAAACGGATCGGCGGAAATATGTAAGGCTTGTATGAGCTGCCTTAGCTTTTCAATGCTTGGCACGTTTCCATGATTTTCGATTTCCTTGATATAGCGGGAGGAAACGCCGGATTTTTCAGACAGTTCTTCATAGGTCAGTTTCTGGTCAGTTCTAGCTTTCTTCAGACGGAATCCCATTTCCTTGTCAATTTTCTTTTTACTTGCCATATATGCACCTCCATGTATAGTGTATATTGCACATTTCTCTTTGAAAATGCACTAATAAATCACTTTATTAGAGGGGTATAATGCACATATAAGAATAAAAAGACTTTGGATATTGCATATAAAAAAACGCAGTGTCCAGAGGTTTTTTGCGTGGCTTTTATCCTTTGGGCAAATAAGCGAAGTTTTCAGTCCAAATTTTATAATTAGTTTTATAGGCTCCAAAAGCCTTATAAACACAGTGTTTTCTAGTGGTTATAAGGTTTTTGGGGCTTTTTTCGTATAGAAAAGGTTTATGGCTCAAGTATCGCCAAGCACCGTCTGAAACCGTCTAAAATCACTTCAAATTGAGTATTACTCAAGTCACAAGTTGAGTAAAATGAGTAGCCGCAATCTTTAGCGAAGTTTACTCAAGTCATCAGAGTTCTTGAAATCATCCTACTTCATTATTAAATTTTATAGAGGGTTCTTTATAAATGACACAGCGTTAAGTGCAAAGAAGAGTTACTCGCCAGGATAAACAGTAAATTTGGGTTGCCAGTTAGCCGCATTTTGGGTAACTGGCAGCACGAATCCACAAGGGTTTGGGAGTGTAGCTCCCAAGTATTTCAAAATGGAGGACAGGCTATGGTAGCAAATACAGCGAAAGGTGCAGAAAAGAAAAATACTCGCACAATTACTTTCAAAAATAAGAAACATAGAGATTTTTATAAAGAGTATCTGCAGAAATGCAGATACCAGGATGAGTATCACAAAGCATTGGTGTACTGTCTTGGGATTGACCGGGATACCAGGGTAAATGTGGACAGGATTTATGACTTTAAGACAGGATGCGTAAAAACGGAGTGCCTGCGTGAAGGCTGGCAGACCAGCGGCAGCGCAAGGATTGTACGGATGGCGTTTAACCTCTATTGCAATGGAACGCCAAGTGTTTATGACACAGAGGATGTGGAGGAACAATTAAAGGAGTTCCGTTGTTATACGGTGGAGGATTTATTCTGCTGCGGCTATGCCAGATATTTTTGGGAAGCTGTGAAGATCCGTTACCCGGAATATTGTTTTTACGTGGATATGGAGGATTTGTATGTTGAAAATTAGGATGCAGGGGACAAAGAAGGACCTTCACTGGTTCCGGCGGCTTTTAGAGCGGCAGGGGGATCTGGATGTGAAATCGGTATCAAAACCGTTTGCAAACAAAGGGACAAATAAATATTTCCGTGTGTATGCGGAAGTGGAAAGAACAGAAAAATAGGTTAAAAAACTAGGAGGAAAGTATATATGTGCAGAGTGATCGCAGTGGCAAACCAGAAAGGCGGGGTAGGAAAGACAACGACCTGTGTGAATTTAGGGATTGGGCTTGCAAGGGCAGGCAAAAAAGTATTGTTAGTGGAGGCGGATGCACAGGGAAGCATGGCGGTGAGCTTAGGTGTTGCGGAACCGGACGAGCTGGATGTGACATTGGTGAATATCATGGAAAAAGTGATCAATGACGAGGATGCAGAGCCGGGCGAGGGGATTATCCACCATGAGGAAGGGATTGATTTTATCCCGGCAAATATCGAACTGGCAGGCTTGGAAACGGCTCTGGTAAATGTGATGAGCAGGGAAACGATCCTGCGCCAATATCTGAACAGCGTAAAAGGCGAGTATGAATTTGTGATCATTGATTGTATGCCTTCACTCGGAATGATTACAATAAATGCCCTTGTAGCGGCAGACAGCGTACTGATTCCAGTGGAAGCCGCATATCTCCCGGTCAAAGGGCTTCAGCAGTTGATTAAGACGATCGGGCGGGTTCACAGGAAACTGAACCCGGCGCTTGGAATTATGGGGATTCTGCTGACAAAGGTAGACCGGAGGACAAACTTTGCAAGGGATATTTCAGCGCAGATCCGGGAGGCGTATGGGAACCGGGTGCATATTTTTGAGAACTGCATCCCATTGTCCGTAAAGGCTGCGGAAACCACTGCAGAGGGGAAAAGCATTTATCTCCATGACCCGAAAGGGATTGTGGCAGGCGGTTACCATTCACTGACACAGGAGGTGCTTGCGGATGAAGAGTAAAAGTGCAGAGAAAGTAAGATTGACATCTTTTGATGACCTATTCGGTGCAGGAGAAGCGCCGGCAGGGGAAACAGTGACATTTGTTTCCCTTAGCCAGCTACATACCTTCAAAGGCCATCCATTCCGAGTATTGGATGATGAAAAAATGCAGGAAACAGTGGAAAGCGTAAAACAGTATGGCGTGTTGATGCCGGGGATTGTGCGCCCATATCCGGAAGGCGGCTATGAGGTCATTGCAGGGCATAGACGGTGGCGGGCATGTGAGCTTGCAGGGCTTACGGAAATGCCTGTGATCATCCGGGAAATGGATGATGATACAGCGGTGGTTCTGATGGTTGATACGAATATCCAAAGAGAGGATATTCTGCCGAGTGAGAAGGCAAAGGCGTACCGGATGAAATATGAGGCAATGAAGCATCAGGGCAGCAAGGGGGAGAAATATACGGCGGACGCCATAGGGGAAGCCGCTGGGGACAGCGGCAGGACAGTGCAGCGTTATATCCGGCTGTCGGAACTGGCAGAAGAATTACTTGGTTGCGTGGATGAAAATAAAATCCCGATGGTGGCAGGTGAAAAGCTGTCTTATCTGAAAACAGAAGAGCAGGCATGGGTTGTGGATGCCATCGGCAACAGCGGCATATTTCCATCGAAGGCACAGGCAGAGCAGTTAAAGGAAAGCAGTGAAGCCGGGGAACTGACGGAAGGGGAGGTATATACAGTACTGGTTAAGAAGCAGAAGGAAAATGTGAATGTAACAATCTCTGCAAAGAAAATCCACAACTATTTTCCGAAAGAATATTCTAAAGAACAGATTGAGGATGTGATCTATACGCTTCTGGAGGAATGGAAGCAGAAGGGTAGTGTCAAATAATCTATGAAAAAACCGAGTTAAAAGAAAAGGCTCGAAAGAACCTTGAAAATTGCAGATATTAGTGGTTTTAAGACCTTGGGGCGTTGCCCCAAACCCCA
>JAETQR010000009.1 GCA_021770615.1 Lachnospiraceae bacterium
TAAGAGATGGTCCTCGATAGCTCAGCGGTAGAGCATTCGGCTGTTAACCGAAGGGTCGTAGGTTCGAACCCTACTCGGGGAGTTAATGTGTAAGGCATATCAGAATTGAAGTTGTTAAGACTAAAAAGAAATTATTAAAAAATCCGGTAAACATTATGTTTGCCGGATTTTTTTCTTAAACTGTATAGCCCTGCTCTTTTATATGATTCTCTCCCGTAATAGTAACTTTAATCGTCTTTGCAGTTTCGTCTATGTGCTTTTAGCTTTTTGATCGCCCAGTTATAATGACTCGAAGTGTTAGAAGTGAAGAAGGAGCCTAAAGTACTGTTTCCGACCCATTTAAAAATGCCTTTCGAGAATAATTCTTTGTCCGTAAATGTATCTGCCAGATCCATTACTTCACGGTGAGATTTTTCCAGCATCTTTTGTGCTTCCTCCAGGGTCGTTTTTTGATGTTTCTTCCATAATTCCATATTCATTTCCCCATAATTTCTCCAATTATAAGGCTGTGGGAGAAATGGCTTGGTGTTTCCCTCCATATTTGACGAAACCCAGTCTATTAGAAGCTGATGCCATTCGTAGAGATGGGTTAAAACATCACGGAGGTTTTTATCCCTTTTCCAATGGGCTTCTTTCTTTTTTTCATCAAATTCAAAAGGTGTTGATAATTCTTTTTGTGACAGCGAAGAAATAAGCAGATTCATTTGTTTATAATTTTCTTCAGCCGCACTGATTAATTCTGATTTTGAGGTAGGTCTTCCCATGTTTATTCTCCATTTCTGCGTTGCTTTTTGCGCAAGCGAATTATAAATTAATATTTTCAACCATAGGATAGCATACAAAAGCTGACACCATGTGTCATGTTAAAGATTGGAACATAAATATTTTTACTTTTTATTTTTTTCATATATCTCTTTTGCCTTTGTTGCGACGACCGTTTTCAGATGCACGGGTTCTATTATTTCCACCTGTGTTCCAAAGGATAATAAATATCCGGTCAGCCAATCGTCTTGTGGCATATCAGCGGTCACTAGTAAATTTCCATTTTCTTTTAATTGTATTTGGTTTATATCAAATTCATCATATACACGATATGCTGCCTCCTTGGAAAACAAAAGGATTACTTTGTCATGTGAGGGGTGGGATGTGTCTTGTATGTCCGGAAAGATCATCGGGATAAAGCTTTCTTCAAGAAGTTCCCATTCCACAATACGGCTTAACTTGAAAAGCCTGAAATCCTGTTTTTGCATACAATAGGCTTTTAAATACCAGTCTTTGGATTTATAAGACAGCTTAAGAGGCTGGATCACCCTTGTATTGATTGGCTTATAAGAGCCGGCATAATTTATTTTCAGGCATCTGTGCTGGATGATCGCATTTTTCAGTGTCTCAAATTTTTTGTTATCACGCGGTTTGGTCCCCCATCTGGAAAAATCTACTTCCAGCCAGTTTACAGAAGGGATCTGAAAGAGCGCAGAAAGTTTTTCGAGTGTGTCCATTTCGTTTCCGCCGTTCAAAATGGCTAAACCCTGCAATGCAGATAAAATTTTTTCTCTCTCGGATTTGGATATCAGGGCTTTATTTAAAACGAAGTCGTTCAGCAGCCGGATCCCACCACCTCGTCCCGCTTCCGTATAGACAGGGATGCCGGCGCCGCTTAAAGCATCAATATCCCTGTAAATCGTTCTTGTGGATACCTCAAATCGTTTTGCCAGTTCCGGAGCAGTTGCCCTCCCTTTATCAAGTAGATAATATATGATTTTAAACAAACGGCTTTCCTGCATCTGTACCGCCTCCTGATCGTAAAACATATTATTTTTATTTGTGGTACAATACCTACAGTCAATTATACCCTTCTGCGATATGCCTGTAAAGCAAAGTATGGATTGCGATTCAGGTATTTGCTATTATGGAATAAAGGCGTTACAATAAACAAAACGAGACAGGAGGTATGTTCCATATGAAACAGACAAAATATAAGAATGTAATAATGCGGTATTTAGCAGCGGTGATGATATGTTCGGTTGTATTGTCACTGGCGGCTGGTCTGGATGTGAGTGAAGCGAAACGAAAGAGCAGCAGGGAAGTTTATCCGAAACACCGGCCGTATGGAAAAGGGATCGGGGCAAAACCGGGACGGGTCGTCTGGAGCCATAACCCCGGATCTGTAAAATGGGATGGAAAAGGTTACTGGTGGAAAACAGAGCATTTTAATGAGGCTGTTATCACGAAAATGCTCCGGAACAGTATTGCGTCCCTGGGTGGTACGGAAAAAGTAAAAACAGGATGGACAAAATTGTTTCAGGCACAAAATAAGAGACGGGGAAAGGGAGGAACGAAATATAAAAAGGGTGAGAAGATTGCGATCAAGGCCAATATCAATGGTTCAGGTGTGTTTGATGATGATGACAGCGGAAAAACAAAGATGAGTTATACAAATCCGGTTTTGTTAAAAGCACTGCTGACTTCTCTGGTAAAGGATGCTGGTGTGTCACCGTCGGATATTACGGTATATGATGTATCCCGGATCTTTCCGGCCTATATGATCGACCTTTGTACAAAGGGAGAACTAAAAGGAGTTCATTTCGTGGGGAGGAATAACGGGATAGCTGATAAGAAAAAACCGATCAACTGGTCGTATTCATTCCGTGGAGCAGTGAATTATCTGCCAACCTGTGTGACACAGGCAGAGTATGTCATCAATTTTGCAAATCTGAAAGGGCACAGTTATGGGATCACTCTTTGCGGAAAGAATCATTTTGGCTCTTTTATCAACGGAAATGAAATGCGTCCTCCGGAAGGCGCAAACCTCCATCAGTTTCTCACGATGGATAAGATGAAGGTTTATAGCCCTCTCGTTGATCTGATGGCAAACTATGAGCTCGGCGATAAAACGGTGCTGTACATGTTAGATGCTCTCATCTGTGCCCCGTCTGAGGGGGATGATATCACTGGCAGCAATGCAAAGTGGAGGCAGAGTCCGTTTAATGGAAATTATACATCCAGTATTTTTGTCTCCCAGGATCCGGTGGCGATCGATTCGGTCGGCGCAGATTTTTTGATGAATGAGCCGGCGGTGACAAGCAATAATGACAGCTTAAAGGATAATGCTACTGTTGAGAATTACCTGCATGAGGCGGCACTGGTAAAGAATGCACCATCAGGAAATACGTATAAAAATGGTAATGGGAAAAAGGTAAAAAATCTTGGTGTTCACGAGCACTGGAATAATGCAACTGATAAAAAATACAGTCGGAATCTTGGCAAAAAAGAAGGAATTGAACTAATAAAGGCATCACGGCGTTAAGGAAGGAAAGTTCAAAATATATTGAACTTTTCAAGGAATTGTGTTATAATTTCTTGAAATTGAGCTGTAAATTGAACTTTTCTAAAAACATAAGAACAATGTAGAAATGGAGGGTAACATGCAAAAAAATGCATTTGCGGACCGACTTAAAAACGAAATGGCCCGGCAGGGCATGAAACAGGTACATTTAGTCCAGGCGGCGACCGAAAAGGGAATTAAATTAGGGAAAAGCCACATCAGCCAGTATGTGAGTGGAAAGACGGTTCCCCGCACAGAGATCATGCATTTTCTGGCGGAAATCCTGCAGGTAGAGGAAGCATGGCTCAGAGACGGCACAGAGCCGGCCAGGCCTGGTTCCAAATGGGAAGAAGGGGAGAAAACGGTGTACGAAGATATTAAAAATGCTGGAGGAAATAAAATGCGGGAATTTAAAAAATCGTCAAAGTTGGAGCATGTCCTGTACGATGTAAGAGGACCGGTAGTTGAAGAAGCAGAGCGGATGGAAAAAGAAGGCGCTAAAATATTGAAGTTGAATATTGGAAATCCTGCTCCATTTGGTTTTCATACCCCGGATGAGGTGATTTACGATATGCGGCAGCAGTTGACAGAATGTGAGGGATATTCCCCGGCAAAGGGACTTTTTTCTGCCAGAAAAGCGATCATGCAGTATGCCCAGATAAAAAAGATACCGAATGTTACGATCGAAGATATTTATACTGGAAATGGTGTCAGTGAACTGATCAACCTGTGTATGTCAGCGTTGCTCGACGATGGGGATGAGATACTGATCCCCTCCCCGGATTATCCGTTGTGGACGGCATGTGCTACGCTTGCGGGTGGAAAAGTGGTTCATTATATTTGCGATGAACAGGCAGAGTGGTATCCAGATATTGAAGATATAAAAAAGAAGATTAATGACAGAACAAAGGCAATCGTGATCATTAATCCCAATAATCCGACAGGTGCGCTGTATTCAAAAGAGATCTTGCAACAGATCGTCGATGTTGCGAGGGAACATCAGCTGATCATTTTTTCTGATGAGATTTATGATCGCCTGGTCATGGATGGAGAACAGCATATTTCGATTGCATCCCTGGCACCGGATTTATTTTGTATAACATTCAGTGGATTGTCTAAATCGCATATGATCGCAGGATTCCGCATCGGCTGGATGACCTTAAGCGGCAATAAAGCGGTCGCGCAGGATTATATTGAGGGGATTAAAATGCTGTCCAATATGAGGCTTTGCTCGAATGTGCCTGCCCAGTCGGTCGTGCAGACTGCTTTGGGTGGATACCAGAGTGTAAATGATTATATTGTACCGGGAGGAAGAATTTATGAGCAGAGGGAATACATTTACAAGGCTTTGACAGATATTCCTGGTATAAGTGCAGTGAAGCCCAAAGCGGCATTTTATCTGTTTCCTAAGATTGATACAAAGAAATTTAATATTACAAATGACGAGAAATTTGCCCTGGATCTTCTGAGGGACAAAAAAATCCTGCTGATACACGGTGGTGGTTTTAACTGGCAGACGCCCGATCATTTTCGTATTGTTTATTTACCACGTATCGGAGTTTTGAGGGAATCGGTTGGAAAAATTGCTGATTTTTTGGGTTATTATCATCAATGAGTGGAAAATATCACAAAAACTTGGGGAATTTTGGAGAAAATTGTCTATTTCAGGTGGACAAAAGTTATATTTTGTCATATAATAGTAGTTAAGTAAGAACGGAAATGGAGGGTTCCGGCAATGATGAACGAAGTGGAATGGAATGAGCGTTTTAATATCGGTGTGGATAGCATTGATAAGGCCCATAAAAGATTGTTTTCCATTGTTCGTAAGATCATTGATCTGAATGAAGATCCGGAGAAACGTCGTTGGGTCTGTGAGGAGGGCATTAAATATTTTAAAAGTTACACCATAAGACATTTTGCAGATGAAGAAAAATATATGCAGTCGATCAGTTATGAGGGTTATGAGATACACAAACATCTTCATGATGAGATGAGAGATGTGACGATTCCTGCTCTTGAGAGGCATTTGGACGAGTTTGATTATTCAGTCGAGGCAGTGCAGCATTTTATCGGGATCTGCGTTGGATGGCTGACAGGACATATTATGATTGAAGATCATGCGATTACGGGAAGAGTCGCTAAAAAGTGGGTGTATGATCATTCAGAGGAAGAGATTTCTGTTCTGCGGAAAGCCTTTACCCAGGTGATGCAGAATGCATTTAAAGTGGATACGAATCTTGTCAGTGCACATTATTCGGGAGCTGATTTTGGAAAGGGTGTTTATTATCGTCTTACATATCAGTCTGTGGAGAAAGAAAGGTTGCAGGTTATTCTGGCTCTTGAGGAATATCAGGTGATCCGGCTCATCAGTGATGTACTGGGAATTCAGCTCAACCGGATGGATAAGATCGTATATGATGCCGTCAGGCAGATCTTGCAGCAATTCATGAAACGGATTGCGATATATCTCCATGTAACTGGAACGTATAAGCTTGAAAAAGAGAATATATTGACTGAGGATCAATTTCATATGGAATTTCATACGGGGTATCCTCAGTATAGTCTGCTTTTCGATACGGGAATCGGGTACTTTGTTTTTTGTATAAAAAGCAGTGACAATATATAAAAGTGTGTCGGGGGGAAGGAAAGTTTTTATAAAGCAAAGTATGGGGAGAGATTTTGCTTATAAGTAAAAAGAGCTGCTGCACTAAAGTTTAGTGCGCAGCTCCTTTTATTTTGAATTGATAGGAACGGACATTACCTTTTTTATAATATGAAAGTTGTGAGATGGTATGTATTAATATCCCACACGCTTTCCGCTTTTTGTCATGTAACCGGTGATCCGTTTGGCCTTATAATCTGCTTTTTTGCGGGAATCAGGAACAGCAGGATCCGTAGGGTCATAATTGATCCCACCTGTTGTTTTTATAACGGCAGCTTTACCAAGTGGTCCCGGCTTAGAAGAGTTTCCTTTGGAAATCTTGACAGGAGTACCGGTGGAGGCGTAGTCGTAGATCCATTTTGCGTCGGCCACTGTCATACGGATACATCCGGCTGAGGCAGGAGATCCAAGACGGTTGTAGGTAGAAGAAGGCAGTGAATAATGCGATTTGGCTCCTACTGCGATCGCATGAAAATAAACATTTCCAACGATGTGGGAAGCCCATCTGGCATGTACGATACTGCCATCCGGTTCATGCATTTCTTTCAATGTATATTTTACAGAAATGCCATTTGTACAGATTGAGTAGTTGCCAAGTGGTGTGTAGGAAGAATCCTCGTTCAGACCACTTGTCCCGGCATTGGTCCATGTATCGCTTCCTACAGAAACCGCACATGTTTTGACCGGAATATCATATTTTTTTGTCTCTTCATTATAGAGATAGATCGTAACGGCACTGGCAGCACGGTTTACCTCGATCGATAAACGGTTTGTATTAGAAGAACTGCTTTTTTTCAAATTTAATATGTCGGTCAGGTCTGTTTGTTTTACATTATTTATATAGTAGAATTTGTAAGTTTTGCCGGCATATTTTTCATAAAACCATCCGTTTTTTCCCATATCTTTTTTACGAAGATTATAGGTTTCTTCGTTTAAAAAGATTTTCTTCCCCCAGGTGGTATAACCGTAAACTCTTACTTTGAATTTCCCGGTATCTTCATTGTGAACCTTCAAAGTTATTTTGGTTTTTCCCGCAGTTCCCTTTACATCATAAGAGCTTTGTTTTTTCGCTTTTTTGCCGTTCATTTTATAGAGAACAAAACGTACCTTTTTGATGTTGCCAGGGATATAAGCTTTGCTAAGTTTGTATACGCAGGTGGCATTTTTCTTCTTTGTGACAGAAAGTGTTCCACCATGTGCCCGTTCGTCTGCCAGAGCGGTTGCATTGAGGGTACGGGTTTGTCCATTGTTGTCAGTCAGTGTTGCAGTGACGGTGTAATTGTCCAGTAAATAGCCAAGTTTTTTTAGCGTAATTTCAGAATAGTATTCGCTGCCATCCGCTTTTTTCTTCGTTCCGCTTATTGTGGCGATTTTCTTTCCTTTGCTGTTTGAGAGCGTAAAGGAAACATTTTTGATTCCGTAAGCATTTCTTAGCCCGGTGAGGGAAATCGCAAATGCTTTTTTCTTTTCTAACGCTTTTGTTTTTTTTGTGACAAGGGATGTGAGAACCGGCTCAACCGTGTAGGTTCCGGTTGCCAGTGTCTGTCTGTTTCCGGTTGTTTCATTTTCTATTACAAGTTTTGCTTTCCAGTCGCCGTATGCAGTACCAGCCTGTGAAATGTCAGCAGTGAGAGACATTCCGCCCTCAGTAAAAGGAGTCTTTGCAGAAATCGCCTTTGCGCTGGCTTCATCACTGCCTGCCGGCCATGCCATTACGGAGACCGTTTTATTTTTTCCGGGAATGCTCACATCTCCGGCAGCCTCGGTCGAAGTGACAGTGACTGCACGGGAGGCACTTCCGGGATCATTACTGATGTTCATGGAAAGTTTGTCTGTGTGCAGGGAAAAATCACAGGTTCCGGCTGGAATCGTGTCATTTCCGATCGTGATATTTACCGAATATGTATCATAGGTATAGTTTAATGCTTCCAGGGAAAAACTTCCTGTGTATGTATCGTTCGTACAGTTTGCCGCAGTCAGATCAACATGGGTCTGAAGGGCAGTCGTCTGTGTTCCTGCGTGATTTACCTGAAGTGTCAGAGTGCTTGTCTGAGTCAGGTCGATTCCACGTACAGAGTAACTGCATTCGCCTGTTGTACGGTTTACGGATATGCTCGCAGAATGTTCTGCTGCTTCTGCTGAAATCCATGGAAATCCGATTGTAAGGAACAACATGGCAAATAATGCAAAAAGATGTCTTGTAATATGTATTTTTCCTTTCATTT
The DNA here is from genome assembly GCA_021770615.1 of Lachnospiraceae bacterium. Next base: position 8,213 of record JAETQR010000009.1, read on the forward strand.
CATACCTCCATATTATTCTGCTTTGCATTTCATTGTCACATGTTTTTGTGATTTTGTCAATGGGGGTGGAAAGGATTCTTTATGGATTCCGTTTTGAATTATGTACAAACAAAAAGTATTTTTAAATGTGCAGAAAAAATTCTTGCCAAAAGCGGTAAAGTATGGTAACATATCTTATGTTGTGGCTCCTTGGTCAAGCGGTTAAGACATCGCCCTTTCACGGCGGTAACACGGGTTCGATTCCCGTAGGAGTCATTGAACTTGCAAAGCAAGTTCAAACCAAGTTTGCGGAGCAAACTTGAAAGGAAATACCAAAAGCGAAGGTTCACAACGAACTTGCAAAGCAAGTTTAAATCAAGTTTGCGGAGCAAACTTGAAAGGAAATACTAAAAGCGAAGATTCACAACGAACTTGCAAAGCAAGTTCAAACCAAGTTTGCAAGAGTGAGATCTGTGTGAACAAAAATCTTGCATATATCATATATTTATGGTATATTATGTATTGATGGCGACATAGCCAAGTGGTAAGGCGTGGGTCTGCAACACCCTGATCACCAGTTCGAATCTGGTTGTCGCCTTTGAGAAAACGCTTTGATCTGTTTTGGACAGATCAAAGTGTTTTTTGTATTTAGATTAGCCTGGCGGTGCAGGGAGTGCTGCTTTCTGAGATAGGAGGAGATGCAGATGGAAACGATGATCGCTCTTGCAGGAGATAAATGGTTTTTTCAGATCGTGAACTGGATCGATCTGGTGCTGGGGATCGGGCTTTGTTTTTTTGCCGGACGGGTGAAGTCCAGGGTGACAGCGGGGATAGTCGGTATCTATACGGGAGCCCAGATTGGATTATACGTGGGAATGCTCATCGTTGACCATCCGGTTTCTGCCGTTTTGGGAGCTCTCTGGGGGGCGCTTACTTTTGCTTCCGTAAACTGGGGGATTTCCCATGGAGAGAATCTGATCCTTGGTTTTGTGGCGGGGGCAAGACTGGCATTTATGATTTTTTACATAGGGGCTACGGAGAGTTATGCTGACCCGCTACCGGATGGAGCGTCGATAGATTTGATGGCGTCCGTTTTGGTAGGAATCGTGGTTGGGGTAGCGTTTTATTTTGGCAGAGAGCAGTATATGGCTTTTTACCGGTGTGCCTGTTTACTGATCGGAAGCGGATGGATCCTTGGCGGGCTCTATTTTATGTTTAAATCGATGGATTATATTGAGAATGACCTGCTTAAGTTTTCACAGCCGGTGGACTTTCTTCTTCCCTTGATAAAACTTGAGTTTGAGGAGGATGATTTTCTTTTTCCGGTGGTGCTTGGCATTATGCTTTTGATAATTCTTTTCTGCTTTATGAAAGAAGGAATCCGTATCATAAAAAGCAGACTTGGATAAGAGTATCAGCTGCTCTCCTCCTTCTGCCGGGTGATCAGGATCAGTATGATCAGCAGAAGCCCGACTACGAGAATAATACTTTTGTATTTATTAAAATAGAAGAAAAAAATGTTTCGGTAATTGTAGAAATAATATCCGAGGCAGAGTAACAGGGCGTTCCATATCGTGATGCCGATGCCGGAAAAGAGGGCGTATGTGGAATAGGACTGGCCGCAGGCACCGGCTACGAATGCGATGTAAGTCCGGCAGATAGGGATCACACGCCCGATACAGACAGCGAGCCTGCCGCGGTCTCCAAATGTCCGGTAAGAAGAAAGGATTGGTTTTTTTGTCGAGGGAAACCGCTGCATGATTTTTTCCAGCATAGGAGATCCGCCATAGCGTCCGATCGCATAGACCAGGCTGGTGCCGGCCAGCCCTGCTACGCTGCTGTATAGGATCAGAAGTGGGAGAGAAATGCCGATTCCTGCACCGAAAGCTCCGGCAAAAGGGAGTACAAGTTCACTGGAAATGGGAAAGCAGGCGTACTCCAGTGCGATGAGAAGGATGACGGCAGGTATGCCATAGGATTCGATCCAAAGTAATAATTGATCCATGTCTGTACTCCATTCTAAAATCTTTTATCTATATATATGGAAGCTAAAATGAAAAAATGTCGTGATAAGGTGATTTTATTGACGAAGTGCTATTAACTTGTTATAATAACTGCTGACGCAGTTATATTGCAAGGCTGCAGAAAGAGCACAGGGGAAGAAAGGATTGGGACACAATGAGATGGAGAGTTGTTTTGATGATCACGGCGGTGTGCCTGACACTGGGACTATGTTGTTTTTCGTTTGAGTCAGAAGCAGCAGCTTCGTATCAGATCAAAGTGAATATACAAAAAAATACAGTAACAGTCTATAAGTACAGCGAAGGAGAATATGAACCTTATAAAGCCTTTTTGTGTTCGGCAGGAAAGGCGACGCCGGTCGGAAAATTCCGCATTTATCAGAAGCACCGCTGGCGTGCACTTGTACAGAATACATACGGTCAGTATTGCAGCCGGTTTACGGGGCCTATCCTGTTTCATTCCGTATGGTACCATCATTTGAATCCGGCGACGATGCCAAATGAGGAATTTAATAAACTGGGAACTACGGCATCCCATGGGTGTATCCGCCTGAGTGTCCAGGATGCACGCTGGATTTATAAGAATTGTCCGATGGGGACTCCTGTTATTGTATACCGTTCAAAAAATCCGGGGCCGCTTGGGAAGCCAGAGAATATCCGTCTGCCGAAGAAGGGGATCGGTTATGATCCGACGGATAAGTGGAGCAGAGGGAATCCATATAATAAGAAGAAACCAAAGATCAGCGGAGCCAAGGACCGGATCGTGGACTACGGAGATACGACGTATGACTGCATGAAAGGTGTGCGGGCAAAGGATACGGTGGGAACCCGGGTGGATAAAAAAATCAAGGTTTCGATCCGGTATTGCAAGGATAAGGAAGGGTCTTATCAGAAAGTGAAGCGGGTAAATACGATCAAGCCGGGCTGGTATCAGATCACATACCAGATTACGGATCAGCTTGGGAGAAAGGCCAAAGTCACCGTAAAACATCAGGTGAAAGACAGACCGGCAGAACAGGATCAGCCTGTTCCGGTCACACCGCCCCCTATACCACCGGTAGAGAGTGGAACTGCCATGCAGGGCAGACCATAAAAACATAAAGTAGGATTAAATATAGAGTTGTAGAAGTATTATTGAATTCAGGAGGGAAAGAGTGAAAAATAAATTTTTCACTCAACGAGTTTGTGTCTGCGCGTTGCTTGCCACAAACATCGATTATGCGTAGAAAGCAACGCAGAAATGAGGGTAATTATGAAATCATCATACGATCCAAAGGAGATTGAAAAGAAGTGGCAAAAAATATGGGAGGATGAAAAGGCATTTCAGGCGACGGATGACTTTTCAAAACCGAAATATTATGCGTTAGTCGAGTTCCCCTATCCATCGGGACAGGGACTTCATGTGGGCCATCCAAGACCATATACGGCGCTTGACATCGTGGCGAGGAAAAAGAGGATGCAGGGGTATAATGTACTCTATCCGATGGGATGGGATGCATTCGGGCTTCCGACAGAAAACTATGCGATTAAAAATAATATACATCCGAAAGAGGTTACGAATCATAATGTAGCCAGGTTTAAGGCACAGCTGCAGTCTCTTGGATATTCGTTCGACTGGGAGAGAGAAGTGAATACGACCGACCCTGATTATTATAAATGGACGCAGTGGATCTTTCTGAAACTGTTTAAAGCGGGGCTTGCTTATAAATCAGAGATGCCGATCAACTGGTGTACTTCCTGTAAGTGCGGCCTTGCCAATGAAGAGGTGGTAAACGGTGTCTGTGAGCGCTGTGGCAGTGAGGTTGTCCGGAAAGTAAAGAGCCAGTGGATGTTAAAGATCACAAAGTATGCGGATAAACTGATCGACGATCTGGATGATGTAGATTATATTGAGCGTGTGAAAGTATCCCAGAAAAACTGGATCGGGCGTTCCAATGGCGCTGAGGTGGATTTTCAGCTGAAAGATAAGGAAGAGACGCTTAAGATTTATACGACGAGACCGGACACGTTGTTTGGTGTCACTTATATGGTCGTTTCCCCGGAGCATCCATATCTGGATAAATATAAAGATGAGATCAAAAATTGGGATGAGATTGTTGCTTATCGTGAAATGGCGGCGAGGAAATCGGATTTTGAGAGGACGGAACTTGCAAAAGAAAAGACGGGGGTGAGGATCGACGGGCTGACAGCGGTCAATCCGGTGAATGGCACTGAGATTCCGGTATGGGTATCCGATTATGTGTTGATGAGTTATGGAACAGGTGCGATCATGGCAGTGCCTGCACACGATGAGCGTGACTGGGAATTTGCCAAGAAATTTGATATGCCGATCATTGAGGTGATCGAGGGAGGAAATGTAGAAGAGGCTGCGTTTACCGATGTGGCCACAGGTACTCTTGTAAACTCCGGCTTTATCAGCGGGAAATCCGTAGCAGAGGCTAAAAAGGCGATAATCGAATGGCTTGAAAAGGAAGGTGTCGGGACGGCGAAACGGAACTTTAAGCTCCGTGACTGGGTATTTTCCAGACAGCGTTACTGGGGAGAACCAATTCCGATCGTAAACTGCCCGAAGTGTGGTTATGTGCCTGTGCCGGAGGAGGAGCTTCCGTTAGAACTGCCGGAGGTTGATAACTATATGCCTACTGACAATGGGGAGTCCCCGATCGCCAATATCCGCTCATGGGTTGAGACGACATGTCCGTGCTGTGGGGGTAAGGCAGAGAGAGAGACGGATACGATGCCTCAGTGGGCAGGTTCGTCATGGTATTTTCTGCGGTATATCGACCCGAAGAATACGGAAGCGCTTGCCAGCCGGGAGGCGATGGAATACTGGCTTCCGGTAGACTGGTATAATGGCGGTATGGAGCATACGACGCTTCATCTTTTGTATTCCCGTTTCTGGCATAAATTCCTCTATGATCAGGGTGTTGTGCCGACGAAAGAGCCATACCAGAAGCGGACTTCCCATGGGATGATCCTCGGGGAAAATGGCGAAAAAATGAGTAAATCGCGTGGAAATGTAGTAAATCCGGACGATATTGTCAATACTTATGGTGCGGACACGCTCCGTACTTATGAAATGTTTATCGGAGCGTTTGATGCGGCCGCTGCGTGGTCAGATGACGGAGTGAAGGGGTGCCGCCGTTTTCTTGACCGTGTGTGGAAACTTCAGGATATGATCGTAGAAGGAGATGGATACTCAAAAGAGCTTGAGACTAAGATCCACCAGACGATCAAGAAGGTGAGCAGTGATTTTGAAACTCTTAAGTATAATACGGCGATCGCTGCCATGATGGCTCTGATCAATGAATTTTATAAAGCAGACAAATTGACAAAGGACGATTTCCGGGTCGTACTCCAGCTTTTAAATCCGGTCGCTCCTCATATTACAGAGGAATTGTGGGAGATGATGGGATATGAGAAGCGTCTGTATGAAAATCCGTGGCCGGAATATGAAGAAGAAAAAACGGTAGAGAAAATGCAGGAGATTGCCGTGCAGATCAATGGAAAAGTACGTGCGACCGTAAAGCTTGCGATCGATGCCGGTAAGGACGAAGCGATTGCAGCAGGGAAAGAAGCAGTTTCTGGTAAGATCGAGGGCAAAGAGATCGTAAAAGAAATCTATGTTCCGGGAAGGATCATTAATATTGTTGTAAAGGGTTGATATGTTATGGAGTCAAGAGAGGAAAAGCTGGGGAAGGCGCCCCTTGTAAAACTGATCATGAGTATGGGGGTACCGACTCTGATCGCCCAGATCATTAATCTTTTATATAATATCATAGACCGTATCTACATCGGGCATATTCCCGATGTAGGAGCGGTCGCTCTGACGGGAGTGGGACTGGCGCTTCCGATGATCGTGATCATATCGGCATTCAGTGCATTTGTAGGAGCGGGCGGAGCCCCGCTCTCTGCGATTGCGCTGGGAAGGGGAGATAAGGATGAGGCGGAAAAGATCCTTGGGAATGGTTTTTCGCTTCTTCTTATTTTTTCAGCGTGCCTTATGATCCTTTTTTTTATCGTAAAAGGGCCTCTTCTTTATGCGATCGGCGCCAGTGACGCCACATTTCCCTATGCAAACGAGTATATGACGGTGTATATTTTTGGGACGGTTTTTGTACAGATTTCATTGGGGATGAATCCTTATATCACTGCACAGGGTCATTCCAAAATAGCGATGCTTTCTGTTCTCATTGGGGCTGTTTTAAACATTGCACTGGATCCGCTTTTTATTTTCGCATTTGGGATGGGAATCAAAGGGGCAGCGTTGGCTACGGTTATTTCGCAGTTTGTGAGTGCGGTCTGGATTTTCCGTTTTTTGATGAAGAAGGAACGCGCGATTGGTATCAGGAGGAAAAACTTAAAAATAGAAAAAAGGATCATTGCCAAGATCATGTCGCTTGGTATCTCCCCCTTTATCATGCAGGCGACGGAGAGCATGATTTCTATCGTTATGAACAGCGGTCTTCAGAAATATGGCGGGGATGTGTATGTGGGGGCGCTTACGATCATGCAGAGTGTCATGCAGTTTGTGAGTATTCCGGTGGGTGGGTTTACCCAGGGGGTACAGCCGATCATGAGCTATAATTTTGGAGCAGGTAATAAACAGAGAGTAAAGAAAACCTATTTTACGATGTTTATCATGGTAATGACGTATACGGTGCTATTCACCGGGACGATCATGCTTTTCCCGGAGATGTTTGCCAGATTATTTACAAATGACAGGGAGCTGATTCGGCTCGTATCAAAAGTACTCCCGGTATTTATATGCGGTATGCTGATCTTTGGCATCCAGATGACGAGCCAGAATACATTTTTAGCATTGGGACAGGCAAAAATATCACTTTTCATCGCCCTTTTAAGAAAAGTGATCCTTTTGATCCCTCTTGCCCTTATCCTGCCGTGGATTACGAAAGATGCTATGTTCATCTACTATGCGGAGCCGATCTCAGATATACTATCCGCTGTTACATGCGGAATCCTGTTTGCCGCGATGTTTTCGAGAATCTTATCCTCCGGGACAGAATCCCATGCGGCATCTGTATCAGAAGAAAAAAACAGCCCCTGAAAGTGACTTATCCGCCCGCCGGTTTCAGGTATGGGAGTGCAGTTTTTGCACTTCCCATGCCGAAACCGCTGCGTGGCGAACCAAGCGGGAGCGCGTCACTTTCAGGGGCTGTTTTTTTCTAAGCCCTAAGATCAAAATTGTACCGGGTGATATTACCCACTGGCGCCGGTGATTCATTTTCAATAAAATCATGAACCAGATCGACGTCTTTTTCTTTTACGAGAAATTCAGAGGTGAAACTGTATCCCTGCCCGTTGATCGCATCTTTTAAAAGTTCTACATTTTTTTCGAGCAGTTTTCTCGCAGGATCTTTTGCTACATAAAATTTAGTTGAGATATTTGTGTGCTCTTTGGTAATGTGTATATCCAGAAGCCCAAGGGAATCCATTTCAAGGTGGAGTAAAACACGCAGATTGTCTTTGGATTTTTTGAGGGCATCTTTCCGTGTCATGACATACAGATCGCCATGGGCATTCTGTTCGGAAAGTTTGAGGGGAAGCTGCATGTAGGCAAACTGTTCATTCAGCATTTTCATAAATTCCATATTTTGCTGCATATCTGTTGTGGTGTTCACTATATTTTCGCCGGGAGGTCTTGTGGCAAACATACGGCTTAAGCTGGTCAGTTCTGTAAATTGTTGCTGCATACGGTTATAAAGGTTTTCGATCCCGCCTTCTTCTTTCAGGCCATCGGGAGAGATGGTCCACCCGGACAGGAGCTGTCCTTTTGTCACTTTCTGGAACTCACCGGAGTTTAATAGATCATGGAGGGCGTCATCGGGAAGCGATGCGAGCAGGTTTTTTATTTCTGTGAGAAGTTCCCGGGATGTCAGGTCTCCTTTTTCCAATGATGCAAGTAGTGCAGGGTTCTCTGAATATCTGCCAAGAAGTTCTGACAGGCTGGCGCGTTCTGACACGGAGAGCTGATGCCCGGTCTGTTCGGGGATAAATTCAGCGGCACCAGCAGATTTTCCAGCCCCACCGGAAAGTGACCGTTCGGTGATCCCGGTAAGCAGTTGTTTCATTTTTGCAAAAGGGGAGGAAGCATTTTCTGCATTGGGTGAAAGGGGAGTTTCCGGATCCGTAGCTTCCTGTGCATTGCCGGACTCTTCTGCCATCATTTCGCCCTCTGCCATCATGTCTGGATTTATCTCTTCTGCCAGTTCGGGCGTGAGTTGGCTTGCCGTGAGATTAGCTTCTTCCAGTGAAGGAAGAGAGCTTAGGATGATATTCAGTGTTTCATTTGCAGCGTATCGGGCAATGGCCGGATTTTCCCCTGAGAGATCAGCAAGCAGTTCATTGACCGAGTCGGCAAGAGAATCCATCCGGTACAAAAGTTGATGTGCCTGGTTCTGGTAATTGTCAAACTGGGTTACAGTTGCTGCATCCATCGGCATGCCAAGCCGCTTCATGGTGATGACGGAATTGACGTCGGCATTTGGGTATCTGGCACATAACTGTAGGGAATCAAGAATATTTTGACGACTGATCGACTGCTGGTTTTCCAAAAGGCTGCGAACGATTTCAAGATTTCGCGGGCTTTTAGGGAGTCCTGCCTCTTCCAAAGCCTGTTCGATCGTGTCTTCCATACCGAGAAGATACGCCTGTGACATGGCTTTCATATAAATCGTACCGTTTTCCAGACTTGTTATGAGGAAAGCAGCCTTTTGTCCGATCGAATACTGGGACGCTTCCGGGAGTTTTCCCGTGAAAGAACTGCCGTCTTCCATAGAAATCGTAATTTCATTGCCATGTATATCGCTGACTACTCCTTTGAGCGTCTCGCCTTCTCTTACGCTGATCGTCGAATTACCTGCCCGGTATGTGCGCCGTGCCGGAGTTGTATGATTCATTCCCCCGGAACGTTCCTGATTATTGTGTACGTTATTGCTTGTGATCGGCATAGGCCTCTTCCTTTCTGCAAATCATGTTATCATTATTAATATCGTTAAATTTCATTTGTTTTTCAAGAGAGGAAGCACGGAAAATTGCATCATCCCCAAATTTTTCGCGGATCTGGCTGACAGCTCTTTCCATTTTTCCCTGTTTGAGGTAATTTCCGCTGTCCATAAGGTTGAGTTGTCTTGTTGGTTCCCTCGTGAGTTTTGAGGTGGCTACGCCGAGGAGGCGGATGGGTGAGCCATCCCACAATTCATCAAATAGTCCGCATGCGAAATGGTATAGTTCCGTAGAATTGTTTGTGGCGGATGGCATCGTGCACTGGTGGCTGACCTGATTAAAGTTTGTATCTTTAATGGAGACGGAAATAACCTGTGCCATAATGGTATCCTTTTGAAGACGGCTTCCTACGGAATGGCACAGTTTCATAAGGATTTTTTTTGCCGCTGAGGCATCCGTTATATCGTGTGGCAGAGTGGTCGAGTTGCCATATCCTTTTGCTTCTGCCTGTTCGCTCAGTACAGGAGAAGGATCAATACCGTTGGCATAATCATGGATCAAAGCACCGTGTTTGCCCATGTGGGAACGGAGAATTTCTTTATCAGAGAGGGCAAGTTCCCCGATCGTCCGGATTCCCAGATTATAAAGCTTTTTTGCGGAGGCTTTTCCGACAAAAAACAGATCATTGACGGGCAGGCACCACATTTTGGACTCGATTTCTTCCGGGAAAAGGCTGTGGACTTTGTTTGGTTTTTCAAAATCCGATGCCATTTTTGCCAATAATTTATTGGAAGAGACGCCAATGTTTACGGTATAGCCAAATTGTTTTTCAATTTCCCGGCGCACGATATCTGCTGCTTCCGTTGGTGAATGATGGGCAAGAAGAGGGGCCTCTGTCATATCGGCAAATGCCTCATCAATACTGTACTGTTCGACAACAGGGGTCAGGCTTTTTAAATAGAGGATGAGCTTTCCTGAAAATTCTTTATACAGATCGTGTCTGGGTGGTACGACTTTGATGTCCGGACATTTTTTTCGTGCTTCTACAAGGGTTTCTGCCGTCTTGATCCCAAAAGCTTTTGCCGGCATGCTTTTGGCCAGAACAATACCATGGCGGTTTTTTTCGCTTCCACCGACTACGGATGGAATCGTCCGCAGATCCGTTTGTCCGGGATGATCTGTCAGGCGGGAAACCGCTTCCCAGCTGAGGTAAGCATTATTGACATCAATATGAAAGATAACCATAAAACCTCATCTCCAAACTGTTTCCGATGTGAAAGATATTTAAATAAATTCTAACACAGGAACAAATGTTTGTAAAGAAGGACTTGCATTAAATGAATGGTGATGATAAAATAGAGCCTGTGAACAAAGAAAATACCAGAATATTGAAAAATCAAAAGAATATTCATGTTAGGAGGATGTCATGTACAAGATAAATGATAATTACTTAAAGCTGCCGGGAAGCTACCTTTTTTCAACGATAGCAAAAAAGGTGAATGCCTATACGGGGGCGAATCCGGATAAAAAAGTGATACGGCTTGGAATCGGGGATGTAACACTTCCTCTTGCGCCTGCTGTGATCAAAGCACTGCACAGCGCTGTGGACGAGATGGCAGATGCGGCTACGTTTAAGGGGTATGCACCAGATCTTGGTTATGAATTCCTGCGAAGTGCGATCGTGGAAAATGATTACAAGGCACGTGGTGTGGATATTGCGATCGATGAGATCTTTGTGAGCGACGGTGCAAAGAGTGATTCCGGAAATATCGGCGATATTTTTGCAAAGGATAATAAGATCGCAGTGTGTGACCCGGTTTATCCGGTATATGTGGATACAAATGCCATGGCAGGAAGGACAGGAGAATATCTCAAGGAGAAAGAATGCTGGTCGGATGTCATTTATATGCCGTGTACGGCAGACAATGATTTTGTGCCGGAGATTCCTTCGGAGACGCCGGATCTGATCTACATCTGCTGTCCGAATAATCCGACGGGAACGACCCTGAATAAAGAACAGCTTCAGAAGTGGGTTGACTTTGCTTTGACAAAAGGTGCTGTTATAATCTATGATGCAGCATATGAAGCATATATTTCCGAGGAAGATGTACCTCATACCATTTATGAGTGTGAGGGGGCAAAGAAATGTGCCATCGAGATGAGAAGTTTTTCAAAGAATGCCGGATTCACGGGAACCCGTCTTGGATTTACCGTGATCCCGAAAGAGCTGACCTGCGACGGGGTATCTTTAAACAGTCTTTGGGCAAGAAGGCATGGGACGAAGTTTAACGGTGCGCCGTATATTATTCAGAGAGCCGGGGAGGCTGTGTACAGTGATGAGGGAAAACAGCAGACGAAGGAGCAGATCGCATATTATATGAATAATGCGAAGATCATCCGTGAGGGCCTTGCGGGTGCTGGATACACGATATTCGGCGGAGTAAATGCGCCTTATATCTGGTTGAAAACACCAGATGGCATGACTTCATGGGATTTCTTTGATTATCTTTTGGAAGAGAAGAATATCGTAGGTACGCCAGGAAGTGGTTTTGGACCGAGTGGCGAGGGATATTTCCGTCTTACGGCATTTGGTTCCCTTGAAAATACAAAAGAAGCGATGGAGAGGATCAGGAAATAATTGCTTTGAGGAAATGGAGGGATACGATGGGAAAAAAATTACTGATCGCAGTGCTTTCTCTTGCACTGGGATTGTTTTCGGCTACAGTGGCAGATGCGGACACCGTAGAGGTGAAACCATATATCTCGCTGGGGGCGGACTTAAACAAAGAGCAGCGAAGCACGGTGCTTTCACTGCTCGGTGTGACAGAGGAAGATCTGTCAGAGTATGAGGTCATTGAGATCACTAATGAAGATGAACATGACTATCTTGATGATTATCTTTCGGATTCCGTTATTGGTACAAAAGCCCTTTCTTCCGTAAAGATTGAGAAGGTGGAAGAGGGGAAAGGAATTCGTGTGGAGACAAATAACATCACGTATTGTACGAGTGGTATGTATACAAATGCGTTGATCACAGCGGGGATCACCGATGCACAGGTGACCGTGGCCGGCCCATTCAATCTGTCGGGCACAGCAGCGCTTGTCGGTGCGATGAAGGCGTATTCTACGATGACTGGCGAGGAACTCAGTAAGGAAAATGCGGATGCTGCCACGAATGAACTTGTATTGACCGGGGAACTCGGCGAGGAAATCGGCCAGGACAAGGCAGAGGAACTTGTGGCACTGGCGAAGCAGAGGATACTGGACGGGGATATCGATTCGATCGAGGATATCCAGGGAGTCATTGAGGATTCGGCAGAGGAACTTGGCGTGACGCTTACCGCAGAGCAGACAAAACGTCTTGCTTCACTTCTCGATAAGATAAAGGATCTTGATCTGGATGTGGATAAGCTTAAGCAGCAGGCAGAAGATGTCTATAATAAGTTAAGGGATCTTGATATTGATCTTGACGAGGCCAAAGGTTTCTTCCAGAAAATCATAGAATTCTTTGCGGAACTGGCGGAGAAGATCATAAGCTGGTTTGAGGGGCTGTTTGGATGATTTGGAGCTGTGGTTATTTTACAGGAGGAATGATCAGTGAAGATAAGTGTTATTGTTGCTTATCATAATGAGAAAAATTATATCCGGGACTGTCTGGCTAGTCTCGGGGAGCAGACTTACCGTGACTTTGAGGTTATCCTTGTCTGTGACGGATGTGAAGAGCCGGATGTAAGCGCATATGGGAATCTGGAACTTTCTGTTATAAAAAGCAGGGCTGCTGTTGGTGTGGCCGCTGTAAGAAATTTGGGGATTGAGGCAGCAGCCGGTGAGTATCTTTATTTTCTGGATGCAGATGATTATATTGATGCGGGTGTGCTTGAAAAGCTCTCGGATAAAGCCGCAGTGGACAGGGTAGTCTATGGAAGGATCAAACCGACATGGTATAGCCGCAGGGTGTATTATGACAATGGAGAGGAATTAGACCGGCTCAATGGCACGGTGGCTGAGGCAGAATTTAATGGAAATGTAAATGATCCCTATGAGTATTTTCCGATGAGCGCCAGAAATCTGCAGTCCATTACCGTGCTTGGCATGTTGATCCCGAAAGAGGCCGTGGAGAAAAATGGAATACGGTTTTATGAAAAATTTAAGTATTATTCGGATCTTCCGTTTCTCATGCAGGTACTTTCCGGTGTGGAGCATACGGTATACTGTGAAGAGGGGTTATATGTCAAGCGGATGCATAACGATCCGGTAAATCTTCCTTCTCTTCTCCAGATAAAGGATGAGGAGAAAAAGGTGTTTGAGAGCATCGAGGCATATCAGAACGCAAAACAGTTTATGAAACCAGACGCCGCAGACCAGTATCTGGATTATAAGTTTGTGATGTGGCTTGTCACAGGGATTTCGCCGTTTATGATGAAGGCGGGAACGGCAAAGCGAAAGGAAATTTCACTTTGCCTGAAGCCAGCGCTGGAATGTCTGGGAAACGGGGTCTATTCGATGCTAAACCGTCATTCGAAGAAACTGATACAGTGTGGAAAAAAGGGAGAGGCAGACCAGCTGGCCGGCAGAACAAAACAGCATGCCCGGTTTCAGACGCTTTTCCGTGTATGTACCAGCCGGGCTAAGATGAAACGGTACTTGTATGAAAAGGTGTTTTCCAAAATGAAGCTGTTAGAAGATACCATTATCTTTGAGAGCTTTTTTGGGAAGAGTTATTCTGACAGCCCGAAATACATTTTTGAATATCTGAATCAGAAGGCTCCCGGGAAGTACCGGTATATCTGGGTGAATGCGGGGAAGAAATTAAAACTCCCGTATCCGGCCGGACAGATAAAGAGGTTTTCATTTCGGTACTTTTTTTATATGGCAAGGGCAAAATATATCGTGTTCAACGGAAGGCAGCCACAGTATTTTATTAAAAGAGAGGGAAACGTATTTCTTGAGACGTGGCACGGGACACCGCTTAAGAAGCTTGTGTTTGATATGGAAGACGTGACGACGGCGTCTCCTCTTTACAAGGAGCAGTTTTATATCCAGACCCGTTCGTGGGACTATCTTGTAGCCCCCAATCAATTCTCGGAGGATATTTTCCGAAGGGCTTTTATGTATGATGGGAAAATGCTTGAGACGGGATATCCACGCAATGATATCCTGTACAGTGAGGACAGGGAGTGCCTCATGAGGGAGATAAAGGATGAGCTGGGAATCCCAAAGGAGAAAAAGGTCATTCTGTATGCGCCTACATGGCGTGACGATGAGTTTTATGGCCATGCGCAATACAAATTTTCACTGCAGTTAGATCTTGATCAGATGAAGAAAGAGCTGGGAGATGAGTATGTGATCATTCTCCGGACTCATTACTTTATTGCAGATTTTCTGGATCTGACGCAATATGAAGGGTTTGCGTGGAATCTGAGTAAATATGATGATATTGCCAGACTTTATCTGATATCGGATATTCTGATCACAGATTATTCTTCCGTGTTTTTTGACTATGCGAATTTAAGACGGCCGATGTTATTTTTTACGTATGATCTGGAGAAATACCGGAGTGTCCTCCGTGGATTTTATATGGATGTGGAAGAAGAACTGCCGGGGCCGATGTTGTTTGATACGGAAGAAGTGATCTCTTCCGTGAAAGATATCGACAGAGTCTGTGAAGAGTATCAGGATAAATACGATACATTTTGTAAAAAATACTGTGCGTGGGAAGATGGTCATGCGACCGAAAAAGTTGTTCATGCCGTTTTCGGTGGGGAAATGGATGCTTGAACGTGGAATTGGAGGATAAAATGTCGAAAGTAAGTATAATCGTTCCTTATCTTAAGGGACCATCTTATTTGGAGGAATGTATACAGAGTATCGAGAACCAGAACCTTTCTGATTTTGAGATACTTCTTGTGGATGACAAAGATGGTCATGATGTGCCGGAGCAGGTGCTCGCCATGAAAAATGTAAGGCATATCGTGATGGAAGATGAGATTGATGCAGATGAGTATTTTGAGAAGAAACATCAGTTTTTTGAGGAGAAAAGGCGGAATAATCTCGGAATGACAAAAGAGGAATTTGAACATTATAAAGAAGAGCGAGAGCGCATGCAGGCGGAAGATTCCGAGGATGATATGCACGATGCGCCGGATGACAAGGAAAATCCGGTTGAAGGGGAACTGGAGATCCCTCTTCGGCCTTTTGGTGTGGCCGCAGCCCGGAATATGGGGTTGAGACATGCGACAGGAGATTATATTTACTTTTTAGATGCGGATGATTATTTATGGGAGGATGCCCTTGCGAAACTTCTTTCACTCGCAGAGGAGAAAAAGGCAAAAGTAGTAACAGGAAACCGTTATAGTACATGGTTCCGGCCGGTCAGTTTTGACTTTGAGAAAGCCAAAGCCGATTCTGAGATTGAAGGGATCGTACCGCTTGAGGGAGAAGAGTTGGAAAAAATACTGAACAAGCGGTTTACAGTACAGCATTTATTGATACGTAAAGATTATTTTGACGATTTGGGGCTCATGTTTGACGAGTACAATACATTTTACTCGGATATGCCGGTGACAGCTAAGATTTTAGCAGAGGCAGCAGGGAATATGTGGGTTGATGGAAGTAGTATTTATGTGTGGAGACATCGAAATGACCCGATCCATCTGCCGGCGCTGAGCCAGAAAAAGAGAAAACGCAGGACTCGTGAGTACATAGAGAGTCATGAGCTTTCCTGTGAAATTTTAAGATCAGCGGACGATCACATCCGTTATGCCCTGAACAGGAGATTATGTCTGTTTACACTAAATAAATTTCCCAAAGGACTAAAGGGGAAAAAGAGTGTACGTTATACGGAGAATCTCAGAAAGATTCCGAAAGAGGAGATAAAAAGAGTTAAGAAAGAACTCCCATTTTTCCGCAAACGCGAACTGGAATTTATTATAAAGGGTAAATACCGAATGGCAAAACCGATGGGAAAATTTGCCCATGTTTTGAAGAAAAAACGGGGACTTCTCGGTAAACCGATCCAGTACTGGCGTTTTTTAGACAACTCTGTTTTTCAGAAAATGCCAACAAAAGAAAACTGGGTTTTTGTGGAGAGTTTTTTTGGAAAGAGCTATTCAGACAGTCCTAAATACCTGTATGAGTATCTTTATGATACGTATGGAGATAAATACAGGTATATCTGGTGTCTGAACAAGCGGGCCAAGGAGATGAAAGGGCATCCTTCGATCTGTAAGAGACATTCTTTGAGATATGTATATTATACTTCAAGGGCAAAATATTTTATCTGTAATACGAGGCAGCCGGCGTGGTTTAAAAAACGGGAGAATGTGGTATTCCTTGAGACTTGGCATGGCACGCCGCTTAAAAAACTGGCGTTTGACTTAGATGATATCCATGCGGTCAGTCAGGATCATAAAAAGTTGTTCTACCGACAGAGTAAGGCATGGGATTATCTTATCTCGGCAAACCGTTTTTCAACAGATGTGTTTGAACGGGCATTTTGCTATCCGCGGGAAAAGATCATAGAGGTCGGTTATCCGAGAAATGATATTTTGTATTCTGATCGTGCAGATGAGATTGCCAGAGAGGTGAAAGCCGAGTTTGGGATTCCAGAGGACAAGCGGGTCATTCTTTATGCGCCGACGTGGCGTGACAATCAGTTTTATGGAAAAGCAAAGTATAAGTTTACGCTTGCTATGGATCTTGAGCGGATGCGCAGGGAATTTGGCGGGGATAGTGTGCTTCTTCTTAGGACACATTATTACATTGCGGATATACTGGATCTCACAGGTCTGGAAGACTTTGTATACAACGGAAGTACCTACAATGATGTGTCGAGGCTTTATCTGGCATCCGATATTTGTATCACGGATTATTCTTCGGTATTTTTTGACTACGCAAATTTAAAGAGGCCGATGCTGTTCTTTGCTTATGATTATGAGGATTATAAGGGAGAGATCCGTGGTATGTACTTTGATATGAATAAAGAACTGCCGGGGCCGATCCTTCAGACGAATGATGAGTTGGTCGATGCGCTTCATAATATTGATAAAATAACGGAACAATATAAAGAGCGGTATGAGCAGTTTTATGAGAGATTTTGCAGCGTAGATGATGGAAATGCCTCAAAGCGCGCGATCGATATTGTATTTGGGAAGGAGCAGGCATGAGGACTTTAATCCGGTTTCTGTTAAAAAAATTTGTGA
This sequence comes from Lachnospiraceae bacterium, assembly GCA_021770615.1. The sequence continues at coordinate 25,380 of JAETQR010000009.1, forward strand.
TCGTTCTATATCGTATCATGTGTGTTGTTCTTCCTGTAAATAAAAAGAGGATTGTATTTGATTCAAGTTTAGGGAAGAGTTATTCGGGAAATCCAAGACATATTTTTGAGTATATGGTGGAAAATGGATATCAGGAAAAATGGGAATGTACCTGGTTTTACGAGAGCATCCCATATCCGATCCCGGGTGATGGCTACCAGTTCCGATATGGAAGGCTGCGTTATTTGTATTATATGGCTACGGCGAAGGTCTGGGTGTTTGACTGCCGGCAGCCGGAATTTCTCATAAAGAGAAAGAACTGCTATTATATACAGACATGGCATGGGACGCCGTTAAAAAAGCTTGTTCTGGATATGGATGATGTATTTATGATGAATGAGACAGATATTGAGTCCTATCAGAAAGGGTTTGTAAAGAATGTACAGACATGGGATTATCTTGTCTCGCAGAATCCGTTTTCTACGGTTACATTCCGGCGTGCCTTTGCGTTTGAACGGGAGATGCTTGAAATCGGATATCCGAGAAATGATATTCTTTTTTCAAAAAACAATGAGGAGGATATCATGCTTTTAAAAAAGCGTCTGGGACTTCCGCAGGATAAGAAGATCATCCTCTATGCTCCTACGTTCCGGGATGATGAATTTGAGGAAAATTCCAGTTATAAGTTCAGCCCGAAACTTTCCTTTGATCTGTTAAAGCAGGAACTTCAGAAGGATTATATACTGATCGTAAAATATCATTACCTTATTATGGATTATATTGACTGGTTCCCTTATAAGGGATTTATCTATCATTTTGACCAGAGCCATGATATCGCCGAACTTTTTCTCGTTTCGGATATGCTGATTACAGATTATTCGTCGGTGATGTTTGATTATAGTATCCTGCGGCGTCCTATGTTTTTTTATGCCTATGATCTGGAAAAATATAAGAATGATCTGCGGGGATTTTATTTTGATTATGAAGGAGAGATGCCAGGGCCGATTTCGGCAGATACGGACGATTTGATCCGGGATATTAAAAATTATGATGCAGCTGCTTATGAAGAACGCTATGAGAAATTCTGTAAAAAATATAACAGATGGGATGATGGCAGGGCGTCAGAAAAGGTGACGCAGTTGATCGAGACGCTGGTGGGATAAACTCGCTAGCATGATAGTCCTGTTAAAAAGGAAAGTGTGTTGTAAGGATATGAGTGAAAAGGTAGATCAAAAATTACAAAAAATCCTTGATTTAAGAAAAAACAGAATGGATGCGGAACGTGAACTTTCGGAGTTAAGTCAAAAAGATGATAGAGGAGAAGATCGTAAAGCTACGCAGGAGAAAAAAGAACTATTGAGCTTGCAAATTAACAGGTATTTTGAATTAGAAGAAATAGAATTTGACGATTTACTGCAAAACATATTAATTGGCGATGAGATTGTAATAAATAAAAAAGAAAAGATAATTCAAATAAAAAAAGAAAGCAAGGAGATAGAGATTCTTTTTAAAAAAATAAGTAGGATTTTGCAATTATTAGATGATATTGAGCAGTTACTGTGTTCAGCAGGAAGATATAGCATTTGGGATATTTTGGGTGGTGGGATGTTTTCTGATGCAATTAAAAATGAAAAGCTGGATCGGGTACAAGAGATGATTAAAACATTAAATTTATTGATTCATGAAGTCGAGGGAGAAATGGGTAAACTTATGGTAGATACTGACATACAAGTAAACAGTAATGGGTTATTGCGATTTTCAGATTATATTTTTGATGACATCTTTTCTGCTATACATATAAAGAAAAAGATAAGGGAAACATTGTTAAAAATACAAAATGCCAAGCAGACTTTTATAGGTGTTAAAAAAAATTTAGCAGACAAAAAAAGGGATGTGGAAAACCGTTTGGAAGAATTAAAAGATGAGTATTATGCTATCCTGCTCGAGATTTATAAATGATTTTTTGGATTCCCAATAATTTTATAACATACATTTCTGGTAAATCCGAAAAGGAAGTCGGGTGCTTTTTTGACAGCGATGCCTCTATGGGTAAAGGATACAGCAGAGGAGAAAGGTTTGTGAAGCATGGGTTATAAAGACGCCGGTATGAGGCACCTGTATTTGAGGTGTCCATACCGCTGCGTTTTTATATAGCGGAAGCGCCCATGCATCACAAACCTTTCTCCTCTTTCATTATCCGTTTGCCCGTTTTTCCAACTCTACCAACGGAACCGGCAGCAGTGAGAGCACGGCTACGAGTACCCACTGAAGAGTGGTTAAGGTTGTTGTATGAAAGACCAACTGCAATGTTGGGATCGTGACGACAGCACACTGCAGGGCAATGCAAAGGAGGACACTGAACAGGAGCTTTTTATTTGTAAAGAATCCGATTTTGAACAAGGAGTGGTTACTGCGCATGTTTAGCGAGTGGACCAGCTGTGACAGGGAAAGCACGGCAAAGCACATCGTGCGTCCGGCGGTATCCCCTCCGAGCATGTAAGCAAACAGGGCAAGGGAGCCGATGAACATCCCTTCCACGATGATCGTAAAGGTTCCGCTGCCTCCAAACAGCCCTTTTGTGGCTGATACGGGGGGATGATCCATGATGTCCTTTTCCGGAGGTTCCAACCCCAGGCAGATTGCAGGGAAGGAATCTGTGACGAGGTTAATGAATAATAACTGTACCGGAAGCAGAGGGGATGGTTTTCCAAGGAGGATCGCAATGAAGATCGTCATGATCTCTCCAATATTGCACGAGATAAGGAAATGTACGGCTTTTTTTATGTTTTGGAAAATGCTTCGCCCTTCCTCTACAGCGTCAACGATCGTGGCAAAATTGTCATCCATAAGGATCATATCGGCAGCATTTTTTGCTACGTCGGTACCGGATTTTCCCATAGCGCATCCGATATCTGCTTTTTGCAGGGCGGGGGCGTCATTGACACCGTCGCCAGTCATGGCTACGACTTCACCGTTGTTTTGGAATGCTTTGACAAGGCGGACTTTGTGGGCGGGGGATACTCTGGCAAAGACTGGGTATTTGTAAATGACGCGCATAAGTTCGGTGTCGCTGATGCGATCCAGCTCTGTTCCGGTCATGACCTGGTCGGAATTTTTACATATTCCGAGGCGGCATGCAATCGCAGAGGCCGTGATCTTATGGTCTCCTGTTATCATTACGGGACGGATGCCTGCATGGCGGCATTTGTTTACCGCAAACCCGGCTTCTTTTCTTGGGGGATCAATAAAGCCCGTCAGCCCAACGAAGACCATATCATTTTCATAGATGGTTTTATCGTTTTTTAAGTGGCGGCCGATGTCGTCCCGGTAGGAAAGGGCAAGAACACGAAGAGCTTCGCTGGCAAAATCGAGTGCGATACTTTCCATGTTTTGTTGTATTCTTTGTGTGAGAGGTTTCTTTTCACCATCAATGAGGATATATTTGCAGTGTTTCAGGATGTTTTCAGGGGCGCCTTTTGTGATGCTGAGGATTCCCGTTTTATCTCTGTGGAAGGTGGTCATCATTTTTCGTTTTGAGTCAAAAGGAAGTTCATCGCACAGGGGACGCTTACGCTGCTCTGAAACAGTGTCGATGGACAGGGATCTGGCGTATTCGATCAGCGCTTTTTCCATTGGATCGATTCCGTGATTGCACAGACAGAACCCGGTAAACAGCCAGTCGGGTGAATCCATTGTATATTCTCTTGCGACAGACATTTTATTTTCGGTGAGGGTACCGGTCTTATCAGAGCAGATGACAGTGGCGCTGCCGAGTGTTTCTACGGCGGGCAGCCGACGTATGATGGCGCGCTTTTTTGCCATACGTTCTACTCCCAGTGAAAGCATGATCGTGACGAGAGCCGGGAGGCTTTCAGGAATAGCGGCCACGCCCAGACTCACGGAAGTCATAAACATAGAGAAGACAGGCTGCTGGTTGTAGATGCCTATGATAAACAAGACAAGGCAGATGATGAGGGCAAGTGTTCCGAGTACTTTGCCGGTATGGCTCAGTTTTTTTTGAAGAGGTGTATCAGGAGGCGTCTCGGAAGAGATCATCCCGGCGATATGTCCAAGTTCAGTGTTCATACCTGTAGCGGTGACGACAGCCATACCATGTCCGGTAACGACAAGGGTTCCGGAGAAAGCCATATTAGTCATTTCGGCGATTGGCAGATTATCCCGTTTCAGTGGTGTAACATTTTTTTCGATGGGATGGGTCTCACCGGTCAGAGTCGATTCTTCGATGGAAAGTCCCATGACAGAAACGATTCGGGCGTCTGCGGGAATGAGGTTTCCTGCTTCTAAAATGATCAGGTCCCCAGGGACAAGAAGGGACGATTCGATCTGTTTCATTTTTCCTTCCCGGTATACAAGGGCGAGCGGAGAGGATAAATGTTTCAGCGCTTCCAGGGAACGTCTTGCTTTTGCTTCCTGAACGACGCCAAGAATGGCGTTTATGATAACGATAGCCAATATGATAGACGGCTCGATAAAGTCCATGTGATGTTCGAGGCATGAGATGGCAAAGGAAATCCCGGCTACGATAAGCAGGGTAATGATCATAAAGTCCTTAAACTGGTCCAGGAAGTTTTTAAAAATACTGTCGGGTTTTTTCTGGGCAAGTTCATTTTTCCCATATTTACTGAGAAGGGATGAAGCCCGTTTTTCTGTCAGTCCGTTTTCAATGTCTGTGTGGAATCTTTCCTCGATTTCTTTTGCGGTACATTTGTACCAGTCTGTCGTTTTTTTCATGCTTGTTGTCCCGAATCTGTCGTTACATAATTTTTATGTTTCCCGGAGGGGAATTATAACTTTTTTGCAATGTGATCATATGATAAATTAAGTCGGTTTATAGGAGAAAAAGGAAAAATTGTTAAAAATAATTCTGCTCGGATTATCGGTGAGCATTGACTCATGGGCGGTAGGAGCCGCATATAACGCAGATGATATAAAAATCCCATGGCTGACAAAGTTTATCGTGGCGGTTATTTCCGCAGGTATGTCGTTGGCGGCGGTTCTTCTGGGAAATGGTCTGGGAAGGTATATCAATGTCACATATATACAGATGGTGGGCGGATTTGTCCTTTTTTTAATTGGTGTAAAATCGCTTTTTGGGGTGTATACCCACCGGGAGGAAAAAAATTACGATACGGACGCATCAAAGATCATAGAACCTCTGGAAGGAGTGATACTCGGTGGTGTGCTTGCCTCGGATTCTTTTTGCGGGGGACTGAGCCTGTGTGCTATGGGAAGTGCAGCCTATGTTTTTCCGGTTGTGGTAGGAGTTCTGACATATGTGTTTTTATTACTTGCAGATAAGAAGGTGACATGTATCGGGGCGTTTGATTATTTTGCCGGGGCGGCGCTGGCAGTTCTCGGTGTGATCCAGATGCTGCCAGGGGGAGTGGCAGGGTAAGATGGTGTCCTGACAAGCCCCCAAAGATATCCCGCTTCACGAGTCTTTCCGAAAATGAAGCGGGATATTTTTGGGGGCTTTTGAAGTACCTGATCAGGTCGTCTGTCGCAAATTTTGGTCATTTATCGCATGGCGTGGACGGGGAAAAATGGGGGTGTTATAATTTATATGAGAGTATGTATTTGTTGATTAATGGGTTAGTAAAGAACAGCGGATTATTGTGCGTAAAGAAAGGATGAAGAGAAAACAGTTCATTGGAGGTAAGAATGAAAAGATATGGAGTAAAAACTTTTCGTAGGATGTGCGCTCTGGCTTTGGCTGTTATGGGAATGTTGGTGTTGACAGCATGTGAGGGGAAGACGGACATAAACAGCGTGGAACAGAGCTCTGGTCAGCAAATAGCAGAAAAAAATGAAGATAGTCGCTATACGGTGGTGGAACTGCCAGAGGAGTTACAAACAGGGGAGGGAATCGAATGCAAATTTTATATGCGGCAAGGAGATTTTCCCTATATGATCATTGGAGTAAAGGATAAGGATTGTTATATTTATAAATCCTACATTCTGACAGAGGAAGATACATGGGAGATTAGAGAATTAGAATGGAGCAGGGAATTTGCAAAACGGGAGAAAAGATGTATTTATGATTTGAGCATAGATTCCAAAGGGAATTATTATGCCTTGATCAGGGAGGAGGATGAAAAAAGGAATAAGGAGACTCTTTTTTTATATCGCATCCTTGTAGATGGAAGCATTCAAAATATGGATTTGACAGAGTTAACGAAAGTGGCAGATGGAAGAGAGTATCTGTTTATGGAACTGGCAGGGGAGGATCGACTGGCATTTTATTATTATAAGAAGGATACAGGCGAGGCAGAAAAATATCAGAACGTGGGAATTTTATATGATGTTGTGACAGAACATGTTTTAAGTGATGCAGAGTCAATGGATGCCCTGAATTGTGTGTTTGATAAGGAAAAAGAGGGTGTTTATTACTATATTGATTATGCACAGAGGATTATTGTGCAGAAAAAAATGGGAAGTTCAGTGCCGGACAAGGTGATACGATGTGAAAAGATCCATTCGATGTGGAACTGCCTGCTTGTCAGGGACGGAAGAGGATATGTATTTACTGAAGATGGGATTTATGGGGGAAGCCTTGAGGAGGACGAATGGACAGAACTTGTTCTTCCTATGGGAGAGATGTACCATGATAAGAATTATAAAACAGATTTTGACGAGTACTACCAGCAGTTTGGTTTTTTAAATAAGCTGCCGGGAGCAGACAGGGAGTTTGTGATCGAGACGAAGGATAAGCCGGAAGAGCCATGTAAGTGGGTCAGATATTATGAGTGAGAGGGTATCATATAATGTGAAATAAGGAGGGGAAAATGAAGAAAATAATAGCGATAGCATTGATTTTTGTGGTGGTTTTCAATCTTTGCTCATGTGGTACCGGCAGTGGGCAGGACACAGAGACTGTAGCTGACAAAGCTGTTTTTTCAGAGACAGATATTGCACTGGATTCCAAAGGCGAAAAAGGAAATCTTCCCATCAAGGTAGCAGATGCTTATGAATGCATAAAGACAGATACGCCGATCAAAGATTCCGGATTGATTTATGTAGAGTCAGCAAATGATATACTCCATGTTTTTATTGGGCAGCGAACGGATGAGGGGAAAACATTTTTTGAATATTGTGCATATGATATGCTGGAAGAGGAATGGAGTGAACCAAAGAAATGTACATGGAATGAAAATCTGTTTAAAATCGTTGATTATGCCCAGGCATTCCATATAGGTCAGGATGGAAACTAGTATTGTATGGCGAAAAAAAGAAATGAAGAGGGGAAGATCAATGATAACGATGCTTATATTTGCAGACTGAACGGGGATGGAAGTGTAAAGATATTTGATCTGCCAGAGGAAGTATATGGTGAAGATGATAATATGTATAACTACGATTTTGTGGGTGACGATACGATTATGATCGTCTTTACTGCAAAGGGAGCAGGCCCGATGAATATTACAAAAACATGCCTTGTAAATATAAAAACGAATGAGTATGAAGTGTTGTCGATCAATCCGGGAGAGGTGATACCGATGGTGATCGGAGATGAGTTTTTCAGTGTGTCTTATACGGAAGATTCCTGCGGTTTTTTGATCCGGACGAAAGAGAGCGCCCAGCCAAAACGTGAACAGCGGTGCGAAGTGTTTGCAACACTTCCAAACAGCGCTACCCCGTATTTTCGCTGGCCCCAGATCTGTCAGGATGAGGGGGATAACGTCTATATTATGTATGATGACGGTATTTACGGGGGATATTATACGGACAAAAAACTGGGAACGATCCTCAATGAAAATATGGCGTCTTTTATCGGGTTGCAGCAAAAGGATGGAGTTAGTCCGATCGTATGTAGTTTTAACCGTGGTGCGGATATGGAGAAAACAGATTTTTATTCCCTGATCGGTAATATAGAAGAAACTAAGTCGGGGGTAAAGGGAGATTATGAATTGGTACATATCCGGGCGGCTGAGGAGTGAGAGGGCAGTCAAACTTTGGAGGGACAGGAGAAAATTCAATGAAAAGAATATTGCTATTATTTATGATTGCTACCATGTGTTTGACAGGATGCACTGTTTCAAATACAGAAACAGTGGAGACAGAAACTGGCAGCGTTCAAAAAGAAAAGTCGCTGCCCACTGTTGAAAATATCCCGAATTGTCCATGGTGGGAACAGCGGAAATTTCAGGAAGAAGTAAATTTTATGGGGAATGTGACAAAGGATGGGATATATACGTATCTGTATGGATGTACAGAAAGTGGAAAACAGGAATACCTGTTAGCGGAGCTTACGGAACAGAATGAGTGGGAGATGAGTCCGGTGGCGTGGGAGACGGAATTACGAAAGAGGACAAAAGAAGTATTAACGGATATAGCAGTCTGTTCGGATGGCAGTTATATCGGGGTTGTGCAGCCGGAGGATGATCTTCCGGTTTTTTATGGGTTAAAAGAGGACGGAGAGGTGACGGAATGGAAATTGCCGGACGGAATCTTAAAATGGAACAAAGATGCAAAGGAAAAAGTAAAGTGGATTCTGGTGAATGAGAAAAACCAGGTTGTAATGTCTACCTTTTTTTCGGGGTATGATTATACAGACCAGGGGGAGGTTCCGGCGACTGAAATGTCCCGTACGATCATATATGACAGGTTTAAGCAGAAAGTGATCAGTGAGAGAGAGTATGTGGGGCCGAAAGGGGAAGTAGTCATCGCAGGGGACTATATGTTTACTTCAGTACCGGCGGGAAGTGAGATGGGAATAAGGGTATACTGTCTGGACGGTGGTGGAGCCCAGGCGGTTATAAGCCATGATACAATAACGTCTGCAAAAAATCATGGGTTTACTAAGGAGCGGTTTGTATGTTATCGGGGCGGGAATTATGGGTACTGGTATACGGATTTTGGGATATACCGTTTTCCGGTAAAAGAATCTTATGATGGGAGTGAAGAGCTGGAACTGGTCATACCACCGGAATGTTATGTGAGACAGGGGGAGAATTATAATGTGCTGGATATGGTCTGCTCCGAAGGAGATTCAGATATGGAGTTTTATGTAGAAATCATTGCAGATTATCCAACGGATGGGACATACAGCCCGGGAAATGTGATAATGACACGTTATGCGGAGTAGCTTGGCATCGCCCGAGCCAGATTGACGTGTTTGGTTAGATGATGTAATATGGTATTAGAAAGTTTTACTATAAGGAGGAGAACGTTGAAAAGAATAATTTTAATCATTGCATCATTGGCATTGCTTGTTACCGCCTGTCATGAAAAAGAGCCGGAAGGTAATTCTGCGGATGTTTTGAATGCAGATACATCGTCCTGTACGATTGAGCAGGTTGCATTTCCATTTGGAGAATGGGAATATGGGGCTGGGGATTCATACATGTGGGATTGTTTTCAGGATGAACAGTATTACATATTTGAGGGAAATAAAAAAGACGAGAATGAAGTATATCAATATAAAGTGTATTCGTACGATCCTATTGATGAAAAGTGGGAACAGTCCGATTTTCAGTGGAATGCGCTGTTAAAACAAAATCATGTTGATCTGCAGGGGAATTATCAGATAGATAAGGCCGGAAATATTTATTTTCTTGGCTGTGAAATAGCACATGGGGAAAAGAAACGGTCTAACAACTGCATTTATTGTATAGATACAAATGGGACTCTAACGCAGATGGATCCGGAGAAAAAATTGTTGGAGGAAGAAAAAAATGTCCAGTCATTTCGTCTGTTAGAAGATGGCAATTTTTTAGTGGCAGCAGAAAGCAGAGAGGAGTGTCAGATTTATTATATTGATTTTCTCAATGGGGAAGTGTCGCAAACAAGCCTGCCAGTCGGGCCGGACAGCATGATCGCATTAAATGTCCTGTGTATTGCAGATGACCAGATTGTTTATCCGTCCCGGCAGAGCGAAAAAGAATGTGCAGTCCAATTTCGTAAATATAAGGAAAAAGTGCCGGAAAAAATTGTGGTTTTTGATTATGATTTTTCAGAGCAGGAGAGCATATACTTATGGAATATCGGTAAGTCGGTGAAGGGGGAAGCCTATGTGCTTGCGTCAAAGGGGATTTATGAGATTTCGGGAGACACAGCTAGACCGATCCTTGGAAAAAATGAATTGGCACCGATGTTTGATAAATATAGTGATGTGATCTATACCGTACAGACAGATGAAAAAGAGTATTTGTGTGCGGTTCAAAACGAGGAAAAGATTGCGCTGTTTAAAATAAAGGTGACAAAATAAGAAAAGACTTTACAAACGCTTGTTCACGTGATATATTAATATATAAATAAAAACTTATCAGAATAAAATGATTTGAGAGGGTAAGGGATGGATAAATTCAGGGATCCGATCCATGGGTTCATTGAGGTGCGGGAATATGAACTGAAGATCATAAATACAAAAGCATTTCAAAGACTACGGAATATCAAGCAGCTTGCGATGACACATTATATATATCCAGGTGCTGAACATACCCGGTTTGGACATTCGCTGGGGGTGATGCATTTGGTTACAAGGGCTTTTCGCTCAGCGATACAGGGGTATAAAGAAAGTCTTTCCGAAAACGAAAAGGAAGAGTATGAGAAAAATTTTCCGGAAGGAAAACAGAAACAGTATGAGCAGATATTAAGGATTATTGCGCTGACCCATGATATTGGACATGCTCCTTTTTCCCATGCTTCCGAGGTGGTATTTCCGAAAGGGCTTGAGCATGAAGATTTTACCCGTAAAATCATTTGCGAAACAGAGATAGCGGATATCATAAATAAAATAGGGGAAGAGTTTTGCAAACAATATGGAAAGGAATATAATATTACCCCTGAACTGATCAGCAATATTTATCTGGGGCGGGATGCAGGGCCGAATTCGGAGTATACCTTTTTAAAAACATTTATGGATAGTGAGCTGGATTGTGATAAAATGGACTATTTACTTCGTGATTCATATTTTTGTGGTGTAAAATACGGAATGTATGATGTCGAACGATTGATTTCTTCGTTTACGATATGTTTTAAGGATCAAATTCCCAGATTAGCGATTCAGTCCGGAGGGGTGCAGGTTTTTGAGGAGTTTGTTCTGGCGCGTTATTTTATGTTTATCCAGGTTTATTTTCACAGGACAAGGCGCTATTTTGATATTATGCTCGGAAGGGCACTGGAGAAAATCCTACCGGATGGAAGATATCCTGAAAACACGGAGGAGTATCTGGAGTGGGATGACTGCCGGATCATACAGTTATTGAAAGAGATGGCAGGTTCTGATGATGCGTGTAGAAATATCGTGGAGCGTTATGTATATCCAACTGTATTTCATACCAAAGTTCATCCGCAGGAGTCAGACGAAAGGGAATTTAATCGGAATCTGAAAGATTTGAAAAAGGAAGTTGGTCAGGAGAATCTGATCGTGGATAAGTCTGCTGGAAAAATGCCTCACAAAATACCAAAGAAAATTGAAATTGAAAACGAAAAGGCAATTATCATTTATGAAGCTTCTACGGGACGAAAAACTACGATTTCCGAAGAGTCTGATATCATCCGCAACCTCACAGAGAAAATCAATATCATGCGGATTTACTGCAACCCGCAAAAATCAAAGATTGCATTCGATAAGATAAAAGAGTATAATGAAACAACGGAGGGATAGAGATGGAGAATACGAATAAATGTGCCGCACTTTTTAAGTTATTATGTGAGGATTATAACGGTTCTGAATTGGGAAAGAAGGCTTCCCAAAAGTTATTTTACTTTTTTGAGCGATATGGGATTACATTAAATTTAAGATATGGAATCCATTATTACGGACCGTATAGTGCGAGGTTGGATGATGCAATGGATGAATTGGAATGTGAAGGATATATTAGGATCGACACAAGTAAAACTACACATGTTATCAGTGCGGGAATGAGAGAGATTTCAGAGGAGTGCCTTACAGAGTCTGAGAGGAAGATCGCAGAGGATGTGCTCAGACAATTTGGCCACAAATCCCCGATGGAACTGGAAGCATTGACGACGATGGACTATATTGCAAATTCCATGTTACCCTCCCGGTCAGAAAAGCAGAAGATCATCGCAAAATTCAAAGAGATCAAAGGAACAAAATTCGGAGAAGATGTGATTGAAAAATCATTTGGGGAATTGTCTTCATTGAATTTAATTTCTGTATAGATTACAGTTACATGCCGGTTGTAATATGGCAGTTTAATACAGTCCCGAAAGTGGTAAAATTGCTTCTTTCGGGTTTTTTCTATTTACAAAACCAGTGTAATTTTATACAATTATAATATGTATGCACAGTTTTATGTGAGAAAGGCGGATTGTTTTTATGAGCGCAGTAGCACAGTTCTTTTTGGGAGCCGGGGGGGCGCTGGCGGGATATGTTATAATCGGACTTGCAGCGGCTGTCGGTAAACTGGTGGGAGGAGCGATTTTGCGGTTTCACTTTGACCAATTTATCTTTTTTATGGTCATGATCAGTAAAGAGGGAAAAGGGATTTCGATCGGATTATGTGATCCGCAGCCATACATAAGCTGCAGTATGACAGATTCCAAGGATACAAAGATGCGGAATCTTATATATGGATCTTTTTCCATGGCAGTTGCATTATTTTTTACAGAGACTGTCTGTATCCAGATGTGGGGTACGAAGATTATGCCGTCTACTGCTTTTACGATTCCGATGGCGGTAGTAATGTGTGTTTATACCGGAATCCTCATTGTCTATCTTGGCTTCAATCAGAAACAGAAAGCGGGAAATGGCGCAGCAGGGATCATGAGACGTGAGTATGAAAAATGTTATGCGGCGGTCAAGGAGGGGAAGAGTCCGGCTGAAGTTGAGATGCAGAAGGTAGAGTATACCGGAAAACTTACAGATCTGCCGATATACAAAAAATATCTTCTGATGCTGTATTATCATTTTCTGGATCAGGGCGACTATGGGAATCTGGGGAAGGTTATGGATGAACTGGAGGATCATGTACCGGATAAGTGGTCTCGTGGAGATATGGGGATACTTTGCGAATTTGTTTTTTATAATGTGATCGTTTCCCCGAATGACGGGAAGGCTCAGTTTTATGGTAAGCAGTTTTTGGAAAAGATGGAAGGAAATGAAGAGGCGAATGTCAAAAGGGTATTTGCATACTGGCTGTTTTTCAAGGATAACGACAAGGGAGCTGCCCTGCAGATCGCAATGGAGGCAATCAAGGCAACGACGACATACCGGCTTGCCGGATGCCGCCGGATGGAGCAGCGTCTGATCGAGGCGCTGATGAAGCGGATCGAGAGTACGCCATCGTGATGTGTGATTGCTAAAATTGGTTTCTGTGGTAATCGCATGAATGACATTTTCCTATAAATATGTTATAATAATATCAGTTAAGAATGAAAAGTGAGAAGATGCAATGAGAGAAAAAGTGATGTCGCTGGCACAGGGGAAATTTACATATGAGATGCCAGAGATCATTTGTTCAACGGAATGCCTGAAATTTGATGTGACAGAGGGCGGAGAAGCCACCTCTGTTTTTCGTGTGTCCAATGCCCACAAAACAAAGATAAAGGGATTTGGCGCTGTTGATGATTTTAACTTTGACTTTCTTCCGGTGTTTGATGGAAAGGAAAATGAGATTACGGTAAAGGTATTTGCTGCGAATAAAAAAGCGGGGGACATACTGAAGGGCGACATTTATATCATTACGGATTGCGGGGAGTATACGCTGCCCTATGAAATCCATGTGACAGGCCGCTGTTTGGAGAATGACTCAGAGCCTGTGCACTCGTATGACGAATTTGTGGAAATAGCCAGAAAAAATTTTGATGGAGCAGTTTCCCTGTTTTATCATGATAAATTTAAAAGTCTTTATCTGAAAGAGATGGGGGAAAAAAGATTATATCAGAACTTAACATATAAAAATCCAAAGAAACAGGCATTAGAAGAGTTTCTTGTAGCTCATGGAGACAAAAAACCAGTGCAGTTCATGGTCAATAAGAAACAGCTTTCTTATGAGATCAATGGAGAGGATATTTCCGGTGAGATCGCAGTGGCAAAGGATAGCTGGGGTATGATCGGAATCAAACTGAGATCGGACAGTAACCTCATCTCCCTGAGCAAAAGTATTCTTTATGCAGGAGATTTTAAAGAGGATCAGGCGGTGGTTTCCTTTCGTATTGCTGCCGCAGGTGTATCCCCGGGCATACACCGTTGCCGGATCGTGCTTGAAAATATTTATCAAAAACTGGAAGTGGTCGTTCGGATCCGTGGAATGGAGGGCGCTGCGGTGCGCCGTGAGGAGAGGGCCCGGAAGGAACAGATCGCACGTATTACGCAGTGTCATGTGCAATATGTGATGAACAGCAGTTTGAAGGATCAATGGCTTAAAATGCTTGAAGAAGAGCGGGGACAGCTCATAAGCTCCGACGAAGGTATTGAGAGGATACTGGATGGATATATTAGCTTTCTGGCCGGAGATGAAAAACGAATGAACAGGTTTCTGAATGCTGTGGAGGGGATTACACCTCCTGCGTCCGGAGAGAGTAGCGATAAAGTGTTGAGATATCTGGAGATCCTGTATATCTGCTCCCGCATTCGGTCTGAGGAGGAGTTTTCTGGGGAAGTATGTGGTGAGATTATTAAATACTATACCAGCGGCTACAGGAACTGGCGGCTTCTTGTAATGTTAGAGCGGCTTGGATATTATAAAGAGAATTCAGCCGGACTTTTAGAGGAACTGGATGTATTGTGGGAAGATGGGTGCTATAGTCCATACATGCATTTGTACCGCATGATGCTTATTTTACAGGATACGGCATTGTTGAAGAAATTGGACGCCAGAACGATGGGGGCGTTACGATTTGGATTAAAACACGATTTAATGACACAGGAGATTGTGATCGCAGTTTCATTTCTTGCTGCGAGGCAAAAACGTTTTATACCGGCTCTTATGTCTCTTCTGGAAGGGTGCTATGAAATGTTTGGGAATAACGACACGCTTCATAGTATCTGTGCTCTTCTGATCCGTTCTGAGAGACTTGAAGATAAATATTTTAAGTGGTTTCAGCTTGGGGTAGAGAAAAGGCTGCGCATCACAGAACTTTTTGAATATTATATGTATACGTTGGGAAAAGAGTGCTTTGACGAGGCTCTTCCGGTCGTGATGACGTATTTCCAGTATGAAAATCATTTAAGAGATTCTGTCAAGGTATCTTTTTATGCCAGTATTGTCAGAAACCGGGAGGAACATCCGGAATATTTCCAGATTTACCAGAATGCGATCCGGGAGTTCACGCTTGCACAACTGTATGAGCATCATATCAGCGAAGAGCTGGCGGTTTTATATGAGGCCTTTTTATCAGCGGAAAACATAAAGGATCACATTGCCAGGGAATTGCCGTTTATCCTGTTTACCCACCGAATCCGCTGTACAAATAAAAATATGGAAAAAGTTGCCGTTGTGCATGATGAGGGTGTGGGAGAGATCTTGTATCATCTTGTGAATGGGGAAGCATATATTCAGATTGGGACACCTCATTATAAGATTTACTTTGTGGACAAGAACGGATTTTATCATGCAGATACGATTTCTTATCAACTTGACAAAATATTAAATCTGGATTTTCTTTCGGAAAACTGCTATGAAAATGGGTCAGAACACCCGGTGCTCCTGCTTCATGTATTTTCAAAGGCATTGCAGGCAGAGGATACCGGTGCGAGGGATGCGCTTCTTTTGCATATGATGATACGGAAAAAGCTGCCGGGGGTGGAATACACATATAAGGCGCTCCTTGCTTTATATGGATATTACAAAGAGATTGGTGAGGATCTGCTCTTAGAGGAGGTCATTGAGCAGATTGATTTCAAATATCTGGAACCGGAACGGCGTTCCGGCATCCTTCAGACGATGATCCAGCATAAAATGAATGACCGTGCCATGGAAGTGATGAAACGATATGAGATCATGGATTGCAGCCGGAAACTCATCCTTTTGCTTCTTACATGGAAGCTTGAGGAAGGGGAGGGGAAATTTGATCCGTATTATATGAGGCTCTGTTATTTTCTGTACTGTCATGGCGAAAAGAACAAAGTTACCCTGAACTATCTGGTGAATTTCTTTATGGGCAGTACGGACAGGCTGCTTGCAATTTATCAGGATGCGTTAAAAAATGAGACCGATATCAGCGATGGGGGGACGGAACGTCTTCTTGGTCAGGCGCTTTTTGTGGCAGACAGCCCCGCGAAGTATTATGATATTTTTCTCGATTATTTTGAATATGGTGCGAATCGTATGCTTGTTAAGGCATTTCTTGGCTATACGGCGTATGAGTACCTGGTAGGACGATGTGAGCTTTCGGAAGCGGTGTTGGAGAAGATCCAGAAGGAAGGCCTGTCAGAAGATAACCACATCATGATCCTTGCAATGCTCCGGTATTATGCGGGAAAAGAGGAGTATACGGATGCGGAGAGGGAATATATCGAGTACCATTTGTCGCGGTATGTTTCTACCGGAAAGATTTTTACTTTTATGAAGGAATTTGTAGGAAAGGTGGAAGTCCCATTCGCTGTCGAACATGCGGATATCATACAGTTGTACTCTTCGCATAAAGGAGATATCTATATCGAATTGTGGGATGGGGAGGAAAAAAAGCTAACGCAGCCGATGAGGCAGGTTTTTGATGATATTTATGTATATGAAACGCTTTTATTTCAGGGAGAGAGCCTTCGTTATCTTATTTTTGCAGGAGATATGGAAAATCCGGTCCAAAGCGGGGAACTTGAAAAGAGGGAGATTTCCAAAGGAGATATGGCGTTTTATGAAATGGTCAATGAGATGATCGAGGCAAGAGAAAGCGGTGATACAGAGCGGTATGAAGCTCTTGTGGAACGTTACCGGAGCAGGCAGAAGGTGGCAGAAAAATTATTTGTTTCCCTGTAATGTGTTCCCGCTACGAAAGGTATGGTATTGTATGAGTCAGAGAAAACTATATGTGGGCGTGGACCTTAGAGATGACATAACACAGATTTCAGTTTTGGGGCCTGGGGATATGGAGCCACAGAGGATGACGGTTCCCGGGACAGAGGACATCAATGTCCCGACAGTCGTTTCCATACCCGGGACGAAGGAGTGTATTGAGGGATTTGTGGATCGCATTTACCGCCAGGAGCCGGTATTTGCCGCCGGGAAAGAGTCTGACCCTGTCAATATACTGGCTGCCTTTTTTCGGAAGACTTTATCATTTACAAAAAAGAAATATCCGAGAGAGGCGATAAGACAGCTTGTCGTGACGACAGAGTATAAAGATTTCCGCTTTATCAATACCGTTTATCAGGCGCTTAAGAAGCTTGGGATCGACAAGGACCGGGCGATGGTCATTGACCGCAGGCAGAGTTATATTTACTATGTCATGAGCCAGAAGAAGGAATTGTGGATCAACCATGTAGGGCTTTTTGACTATACAAAAGAAAAACTTACTTATTACCAGATGCAGACTGACCGGTATAAAAGGCCAATGCTTGTTAGCGTTACAGAGAGGGACTACAGTGATTATATTGAGTTGTTTTCCGGTGAGGAAAGCACGGCAGAGGAGAAGGGGTCTATCTTTGAGGGGATGGTAAATGGGGCGATCCATGGACAGATTATTACCACGCTTTACATGACCGGAGACGGGTTTTCAGATGGTTTTGCAGATGGGGTGATGAAAAAACTCTGTGTGGGAAGACATCTTTTCCAGGGGGATAATCTTTATGTAAATGGCGCCTGTTATTGCGCAAGGGAGGTGTCCGGAGACCGGAAGCTGGAAGAATTTGTATATCTTGATGAGGATACCGTGAGATCGCACATTTCCATCAATGTGTATACGGATGCCAAAAGTCAGGAAATCCTGCTTGTGAGGGCGGGAACTCCGTGGTATCAGATCGATCAGGAAACGGATCTGATACCGGATGGTGATAGTGAGCTGGTTTTGAATCTGAAAAATATACTGACAAAGGAAAAGGTTTCACATATGATTCCGATGGAAGGCATTCCGGGGCGCACGGACCGGAGGGCAAGGATCGGAGTCCAGATCCGTTTTGCGGGCAGGGATAAATGTATCGTTACGGTAAGAGATAAAGGATTTGGTGTATTTTTTCCATCTTCGTGCAGGATATGGGAAGAGACGATCACATTATAAAAGATGTGGGGATCGATCGGTCTGGAAAGGTGAAAAGTATGTTCATATTGTGTAAAAAAAAGTTGGCGAAAGAACCATATATCATACCGGTTTCAGAGGTGCCGGTGTATTCGCTGGAAGAACTTTGTTATTATATCTACAATAATATATACAGTGTCACAGAGGAGTTCTTTGACGGAAAACTGGCAGTATGGATCCGCGAGCAGATCGGTAGTGATTCTCTGGCAAAGAAAATGAAGACACTGATCGAAAGGCACAACGATCTCAAGGACCTTGTCGTGACTCTCCTTTGTTCCTGTGATTATTATAAAGAGGAAGAAGTCGTTAAACTCGTGGAGATCATGAACCGGATCGAAAATCTTCCTCCACATGAAAAAAATAAGATCAAGGCGGATAATTATCTTCATGCAGGGAAATATGGAAAAAGTCTCCATGAGTATAAAAAACTTCTGTATGGGAGGATGGCGGACAAGTTTACTCCTGAGGAATATGGAAATCTCCTGCACAATCAGGCCATTGCCCTTTTTCACGTCTCGTCTTTTCATGAGGCAGCAAGAGGGTTTAAAGAAGCATATGCGAGAAATCACAATGAGCAGTCGCTAAACCAGTATTTGTATACACTTCTGATCACGGATCAGGAGGAAAGATTTATAAAAGAGGGATTGTCGTATGACAAAACGACAGAGGAACTTGGAGAGTTAAAGCAAAACTTAACAAAAACCAAAGAAGCTTGCAAGAGGGACGTACAGGATGGGGAAGAGTTTGTTGAGAAATGCAAAAATGAACTTCGGGTTTCATTTTCAGGAGGATGATCATGGGTTTTAAGTTGTTTGGCAGGAAAAAAAGAAAAACGGATCAAAGAGGGAAAGAGATTGAACCGGAAACAACAGAAAAAGCGGGCAGAGGGGGGGACGGAGAGAACGGACAAGAGGTGCAAAAGCAGGATGTGCCGGAAGAAACAATAAAGCTGGAGAAGGAAAATGTAGATTTAACAAATAAAACCCTGCGTTTGGATTATATCCAGCGGCTTTATGAGGGAGTCGGAGAGGCGAAGCGGCAGTGCGAAGAAATAAAGTCTGAATACGGACAGGTCACTTCTTATCTGAAAGATATCCAGCTGATGGATCAGGCGTTAGAAGAAGAGAAGGAAGTTCTGAAAGAGACTGCCGGTGCCATCGTGGAACTGACGAAAGAAAGAGAACGTCTGAGGGGAAAACGCTACAAATTTACTGATGCGCAGAAGACAGCCATGGAAAATTTTGAGCCGAAGGCTGCAGGAGATATCGTTAAATTGAAAGAGTTTGAAGATTATCAGATTAAGATCAAACATGACATGCGGCAGCTCGACAGTGAGAAGAGGATGCTTCTGGGGGATAAACGGGATATTGTGAGAAAGCAGAGCACACTCCGGTTAGTCAGCAAAGTCCTCGGTGGGCTTCTTGCCATGTTTGGTATCCTTCTTGTGACGATCCTGTTCGTGTTTGAGGCAGATATACGGGTTCCGTTTGTGGCTACTGTCATATTTGCCTTTGTTGTGACATTGATCATTGTTGTGGAAGCGAGGAAGAACCGAACAGATATGGTTATCACGGAGAGAAAATGTAACCGTGCGATTTCGCTTGCAAACCGTGTGAAAATTAAATATGTAAATAACACGAGAACGATTGATTATATGTGTGCGAAGTACCGGGTCAGAAATGCTACGGAACTTGAATTTGTATATGATCAGTACCGGAAGGCAAAAAGGGAATGGGCAAGGCAGCGGGAAGATACTTTTATGCTGAATGAGAAGAATGAGATTCTTATGGCTGAGTTGAAAAAGCTGGGAGTAAAAGACCGTGAAATCTGGTTTGCACAGGCGGGCGCTATTGTGGATCCGAGAGAGATGGTGGAAGTACGGCATGAATTGAATGAGAGGCGTCAGAAGCTGAGGGAGCAGATCGATTACAACAACGGATTAATGCAGGATTTTATGCAGGAACTGGAGCGTATCCGGAATAAGAAACCGGAATATGCCAGGGAGATAGAGGATATGATCGGAGGTCATTTATGAATATACTTTTCTTATTAAAACCGAAAAATACAGTGTCTTTTTTATATGAAGATTATACACTCAGGCAGGGACTTGAGAAAATGCGGTCGCATGGATATACGGCAGCGCCGGTGCTTTCCCGTGAGGGATATTATGAGGGGACTGTGAACGAAGGGGATTTTTTGTGGCATATCATTGACCAAAACGATGGTGAACTCCGGCATCTGGAGAACGAGAGGGTAAGTGATATCGTGCGGGAAAACTGGAATCAGCCGGTCACAGTGAGTGCAACTGTAGAGGATCTTCTGGAACTCGTCTTAAACCAGAACTTTGTTCCGGTTGTTGATGACAGAAATTTATTTGTGGGGATCATCACTCGAAAAGCGGTGATCGAACACTTCAGGGACAGGATTGTGGAATTGAAAGAAAAAGTGAAGGAAAAGGAGTGATATGGCTCATGAAACCACGGGTCGATTATACACTTTATCTGTGTACAGACAGAGAGTTAATGACGACGGATACGGTCACAGAGGCGGTGGAACTTGCGATAAAGGGCGGCGTGACAGTCGTTCAGCTTAGAGAAAAGGAGTGTTCGGGGAGGGAATTTCTGCAAATTGCCCATGAGGTAAAAGAAATAACAGATGCCTACGAGGTTCCGCTGATCATCAATGACCGGCTTGATATCGCTATGGCAGTGGATGCGGACGGAGTGCATCTCGGTCAAAAAGATCTCCCGGCTGCTGTGGCCAGGGAACTTCTGGGGCCGGATAAGATCATAGGGGTGTCCGCATGGAATGCAGAGCTTGCTCTCCGGGCACAGAAAGATGGTGCAGATTATATTGGGGCAGGCGACGTGTTTGGTACATCCACCAAGGCAGATACCCACCACGTTTCGCTACAGGAGCTTGCAAAGATTAAAAGAACAGTAAAAATCCCCGTAGTTGCCATTGGAGGAGTCAACATGGAAAATGCAGAGAAACTGAAAGGGACAGGTATCGATGGTGTAGCAGTCATTTCTGCTGTTCTTGCTGCCCGTGACATAACAGCGGCCGCTGAAGAGTTATCTCAGGTTTTCTAAAAGCGTAACGGGCACAGACCATGGTAAAACAACACGAATGGCTGCCGCTGAAGAGTTATCTCAGGTTTTCTAAAAGCATGACAGGCACTCGCAGGTTTCCTGTGCCGGTTCCCATTTCGATATCGGGTTTATTGTCGCCATGGAAATCCGATCCTCCGGTGATAAAAAGCCCGTATTCATTTGCCAGTTTGCGCACAAACGCTTCATCTGTGCCATGGTTGCGTGAGTAAAGCGCTTCGATTCCACGTATGCCGTAGTCTTTGAGCAGATCTAACATCCGGCGGATTTCACTGACGGACAATTTATAGAGAAGAGGGTGGGCTAAGACCGGGATTCCACCAGCATTTTTAATCAACCGGATCGCGTTTTCCGGGGTCAGATACTCTCTGTTTACAAAATACGGGCTGTCGATAGCGAGACAGGTTTTAAAAGCAGCATCCATGGACGGAACCCCTCCGTTTTGCAGGAGGAGTTTTGCGAAATGCGCTCTCGTAAGGATCATATCTCCGAATTTTTCCGTAAGTTCTTCATAGCTGATCGGGTATCCGGCGTTGTGAAGGTTTTCGCACATCTTTTTATTGCGGTTGTCCCGCTCTTTTGCCACATTTTTCAAAGTCTCGACAAGGGTCTCATCCGTATGGTCAATGTTGTAACCGAGAATGTGGATTTCCACATTTTTTTCTGATGTCACAGGGTACTGGCAGGAAAGCTCCACGCCGGGGATGACCTGTATATGGTTTTCAAGTTCCTCTGCTTTTTTTATGGCCCGTTCCACCCCATCTACGGTATCATGGTCTGTGAGGGCAAAAGCAACCAGATCTTTCTTTATTCCTCTTAAAACAAGTTCCTCCGGCGTCAGAGTGCCGTCGGAACAGTTTGAATGAACATGTAAATCAATATATCTCATTTTGTTCCTCCGTATTGTGTCAGATATTTCATATGATTTCAAAGAAACATTATAGCACATGCATATGTGAATTGTAAGCCTCATATAATAAAAAATAATTAAAATCTGGTAATGACAGTAAAAATATGGGGGATGAAGGAAATGAATGTAAAAAGCAAAGCGCTCAAAATGGCAAAAAGCGTTATTGTGGCATATCTGATCACGGCGGTTGTACTACTTGTACTTTCGTTTGTCATGTATAAGTTTAAAATATCTACAGCGGGTGCGAATGGAGGAATCCTGTTTACATATGTGATATCATGTCTGACAGGGGGATTTCTGTTTAGTGGCTGTCTCGGGGAAAAACGTTACCTTGGAGGCGGGCTGATGGGACTCCTTTACTTTGTGGTGACATATTGTGTCAGTGCGGTTTGGAATCAGAGTCTTGCGGATCAGATGCCCGGTATGCTGACAGCCTTTCTGATCTGTATTTTTTCGGGAATGCTTGGAGGAATGATACGGGCGGGGATAAAATGACAGGAGGTTTGTATTGAAATCATTCCCGCTTTGTGCTATACTGAATCTAATTCAGGAATGACAAGGAAGAAAGGAAGCGCATTATGAAAAGAATCAAGACACTCACAACAAAGAATCTCAAAGACACAGTAAAAAAAGGTGGATGCGGCGAGTGCCAGACATCCTGCCAGTCTGCATGCAAGACATCTTGTACGGTTGGAAACCAGAGTTGTGAGAACAAATAAGAGATACCAGTATCTAGTACTAAAGGACTTGTCTGATTTGGTAAAAGTCGGGCAAAGTCCTTTCTTGTCTGTTTGAGGAGCAAAGAACGACAAACGAATAAGAGGGAAAGAAATGATTCATCAGTATAAAAATAATGGTTATAATATCATATTGGATGTAAACAGCGGTTCCGTTCATGTAGTGGACGATGTGGCATATGATGTGATCGGGATGTATGAGAAAGAGGACAGGTCTGCGATCACGGAGCAGATCTGTGAAAAATATAAAGATATGGGAATAACACCGGATGAACTCCAGGAATTGTACGGGGAACTGGAGGAGATGAGAGCAGATGGAACGCTTTTTACGGAGGATACCTACAAAGAGGGTGTTATTGATTTTAAACAGCGCCAGACAGTCGTGAAGGCACTGTGTCTGCATATTGCCCATGCGTGCAACCTCTCCTGTCGTTACTGTTTTGCCGGAGAAGGGGAATACCGGGGGGATCGTTCCCTTATGAGTTATGAGACGGGGAAGAAAGCATTAGATTTTCTTGTGGCAAATTCGGGCAGCCGGAAAAATCTCGAGGTGGATTTTTTTGGCGGTGAACCGCTTATGAATTTTGAAGTGGTAAAAAGACTGGTCGCTTATGGGCGGAGCCTGGAAGAGAAGAATGACAAGCATTTTCGTTTTACGCTTACGACAAACGGCGTGCTGCTCGATGATGCGATCATCGAATTTGCAAACAAGGAAATGGATAATATCGTTTTGAGCATCGACGGAAGGAAAGAAGTGCATGACCGCATGCGCCCGAATAAAAATGGTGATGGGAGCTATGATCTGATTCTGGATAAATTCAAAAAAGTGGCGGCCAGCAGAAACCAGACCGGATATTATGTGAGAGGAACCTTTACCCACTACAATCTGGACTTTGTCGAAGACGTACTTCATCTGGCGGATGAGGGGTTTGAGCAGATTTCCGTGGAGCCTGTGGTGGCGGGGCCGGAAGAGCCGTATGCGATCCGGGAGGAAGATATCCCGGTGATCTGTGAAGGGTATGACAGACTGGCAAAGGAAATGATAAAGCGCGAGAAAGAGGGGAAAGGATTTAACTTTTTCCATTATATGATCGATCTGAGTGGTGGCCCTTGCGTTTACAAACGGCTTTCTGGGTGCGGTTCCGGAACCGAGTATCTCGCTGTGACACCGTGGGGGGATCTGTATCCGTGCCACCAGTTTGTGGGAAATGATGATTTTCTGCTTGGAAATGTCGATGAAGGCATTGTAAATGACCGGATCCGGGATGAGTTTAAACTGTGCAACGTCTATGCGAAGGAGGAATGCCGCAACTGTTTTGCCAGATTTTATTGCAGCGGCGGCTGTGCGGCGAATGCATATAATATGCACCAGCGGATTGATAAACCGTATGAGATCGGATGCGAACTCCAGAAAAAACGGATCGAGTGCGCCATTATGATCAAGGCGGCACTGGCATCAGAGGATTAGCATGGTTCGGGGGTCAAAAGGAGACAAAAAGGTTACATATTTGCGAAAAATGTAAAATAAATATTAAATTTGAAAAAAACCATTTAAAAATTGGGGGAATGGGTTTATAATGGAAAAGGGTATGTTTACCAGATACAGAATTAGGGAAGAATGAAGACGAAGGACCGGATCAAATATATGTATGGCAGAATAGAAAGAACATCGGGAAATATTCGGGAAAGGTAAGAAAGGAGAAAGTCATGGACATCGGAATAGATTTGGGGACAGCCAGCATTCTTGTTTATGTAAAAGGCAAGGGTGTTGTATTGAAAGAACCCAGTGTAGTCGCATTTGACAGGGATACGAACAGGATAAAGGCGATTGGTGAGGAGGCCAGACTGATGCTTGGCCGTACACCTGGAAATATAGTAGCGGTCCGGCCGCTCAGACAGGGAGTTATATCAGATTATACAGTTACGGAGAAGATGCTTAAGTATTTTATCCAGAAAGCGGTTGGGAAGCAGAGATTCCGTAAGCCGCTGATCAGCATCTGTGTGCCGAGCGGGGTTACAGAGGTTGAGAGGAAAGCGGTAGAAGACGCTGCTTTTCAGGCCGGAGCGAGAGATGTAAAGATCATTGAGGAGCCAATCGCAGCAGCGATCGGTGCCGGTATTGATATTGCGAGACCATGTGGAAATATGATCGTGGATATCGGAGGCGGTACATCGGATATTGCAGTGATATCACTCGGAGGAACGGTAGTAAGTACTTCGATCAAGATTGCCGGTGATGATTTCGACGACGCTATCGTCAGATATATGAGAAAGAAACACAATCTTCTGATCGGTGAAAGGACAGCAGAGGATATCAAGATACGTATTGGTTCTGCCTTTCCGCGTCCGGAGATCGAGGAAGTTGATGTGAGAGGAAGAAATCTTGTGACAGGACTTCCAAAGACGATCACGGTCACATCGCAGGAGACAGAGGAAGCATTGAGAGATACGACGCTTCAGATCGTGGAAGCAGTCCACAGCGTACTGGAAAAGACACCGCCTGAACTGGCAGCAGACATCGCTGACCGGGGAATCGTACTGACTGGCGGAGGAAGCCTTTTATATGGACTTGAGGAGTTGATCGAGAGTAAGACCGGCATCACTACGATGACGGCGGAGGAGCCGATGACGGCAGTTGCCATCGGAACCGGTAAATATGTCGAGTTCCTGAGTGGAACGACAGACGATGAATAGGAAACATCAAAGGAGGACATTATGCTAAGAGGTCTTTATACTTCGTGGACAGGGATGGTCAACGAACAGAAGAGGTTGGATGTGATTTCAAACAATCTGGCAAATTCTGCGACGCTTGGTTATAAGCAGGAGAGCGTGAGCAGTCAGGCGTTTGATCAATTACTGACGATCAAAATCAGAGACGGATCTCAGGCTTACCACAACGAGGCCATTGGTACGATGAGCCTGGGTGTGAAGGTTGGCGAGGTTTACACGGATTATTCCCAGGGTTCGATCCGGGAAACAGGAGGGAACTTTGACCTGGCCATCAGTGGAAATGGATTTTTCACGATAAATTATACAAATTCAAGTGGGGAGACATCGACCAGATATACCCGCGACGGAAGTTTTCAGGTGACAAAGGATGGAATCCTTGTGGATTCTGAGGGGAATCATGTTCAGGGAGAGGGCGGAGATATCCGCATTCCGACTGATGCAAAAAGTATAGCTATCGATAAGGATGGTACGATCACAGTAGACGGAGTTGTCGTGGACCGCTTGAAGATTACGGATTTTACGGACTATGATTACATACTTAAAGTTGGCGACAATATGTATACGGTCGTGGACGGCGCTACAGAGCGGGATGCGACCGGGACAGTACTTCAGGGATATACAGAGCAGTCAAATGTTAATGTTGTGTCCGAAATGGTCGATATGATTACTATAACGAGAGCATATGAAGCGAACCAGAAAGTGATCCGCTCGATGGATTCGATGCTTGAAAAGGCAGTAAATCAGGTTGGAAGGCTTGGATAACAACAGGTGTGTTAGGAGGATAAGGATATGATGCGTTCACTTTGGACTGCGGCATCAGGAATGATCGCCCAGCAGACAAACCTTGATACGATTTCAAATAACCTGTCCAATATCAACTCGACAGGTTATAAAACAGAAGCAGTTAATTTTAAATCCTTGATCTATCAGACGCTTCAGGTAAAATCATATGATAGTCAGGGAGAACCGAAACCGGTGAGTGCGCAGGTCGGACTTGGTGTAAGACCGGCAGCGATCGTTTCTGATTTTACACAGGGGCCGCTTCTTGACTCCAGCGGACCATTTGATTATGCGATCCAGGGAGAGGGATTTTTTCAGGTGAGGATGAATGACGGAAGCATTGGCTATACGAGAAACGGAAATTTCAATGTGTCGATCACAGAGGATGGAATGGCGCTTACGGATTCTAACGGATATCCGGTTTTGAATACGAACGGAGAACCGATCACATTTGACAGGGAGATTGATTCTTCTCTGCTTTCTGTGGATCAATACGGAAACTTTATGTATCCGGATGCGACAGGAAATGCTCAGCTTATGGGAATCCAGATCGGACTGGCATTTTTCCCGAACCCGTCAGGTCTTGAGAGGACTTCGGATACGATCATGAAAGAATCACCGGCATCCGGAGCGCCGACGATCTATTCGGCAGATCAGCTTGATTCTAAGATCGTGTCCGGACGTTTGGAGGGATCGAACGTACAGGCGGTGGATGAGATGGTGAATATGATCATCGCACAGCGTGCTTATGAGATGAATTCAAAAGCGATCACAGCTTCGGATGAGATGCTCCAGCAGGCGAATAATCTCAGATCATAAGGAGGATAGGCTATGTCATTATCAGTAAATGATCTTTATAATGGACTGGGAAGTTCATCGGCCGGCGCCGATGCAGTGTCTTCCATGGCCTCATCGAATAAATTGACAAATCAGATCAATGATGCCGGGACAGATGAAGAAATGATGTCGGCATGTGAGGATTTTGAGGTATATCTTTTGCAGAAAATGTTCCAGTCGATGGAAGAAGCGGCGAAAGTATTCAGTGATGACGAGGATGAGGAAGGCAGTGAATATCTGGACATGTTCAGCGATAACATGTATCAGGCACTGGCGGAGAATATGGTTTCCACCGGAAATGGTCTGGGACTTGCACAGACGTTGTATGAGTCGATGACCAGAAATAAATGACAGACAGATATGATATTAGCTCAATGGTGCCGATTTGAACTTTGTTTTATCCAGGCGGCATGGGCTATGACGGCGTCCATGGTCTGGCAGCATTTTGATCAATACCTGACATTGATAAGAAAGGTTTGATCTGTGCAGTCAGATTAAGGGCGCTTTCGTGCATTTGTAAATAGAAAAAGATGTATCAATGATATAGTCTGGCTGTCTGTGACTGAGGAGAGATAAATGGAAGAACGGAAAGGATATGTGGAACACATCATATATAGAAATGTCGAAAACGGTTATACGGTTTTTGAATTCGCGTGCGAAGATGAGGATGGAGAGGTATTGGAGACCTGTGTGGGGACATTTCCCTTTATCAATGAGGGAGAGTATATGATGCTGTATGGGAACATGGTGAAGCATCCGACGTATCATGAGCAGTTCAAGGTAGAAAAAAGCGAGAGCCGGGATCCGGATGATGTGGTATCCATGCAGAGATATTTAGCGTCCGGGGCGATCAAGGGGATCGGTGGCGGCCTCGCAAAGAGGATTACAGATTTATTTGGTGAGAAGTCTTTTGAGATTATAGAGAAAGAACCGGAGCGTCTCAGTGAGGTAAAGGGGATCAGTGAGAAAAAAGCGATGGATATTGCAGCGCAGTTTGAAGAAAAGAGGGAGATGCGCAATGCTCTTTTATTTTTACAGCAGTACGGGATCAGCAATCAGCTCGCGGTAAAAATTTATAAGACATATCATGAAGATATGTATGGAATCGTAAAGAACAATCCATATAAACTTGCCGAAGACATCCGGGGAGTGGGGTTTCGCATCGCAGATGGGATCGCTATGCGAACAGGGCTTGATATGGATTCAGATTACCGGATCCGGGCGGGGATCCTTTACGTACTTGGCCTCGGGACAGGGTCCGGGCATATTTATATGCCGGAGGAGCTTTTGTGCCGGAATTGTGTGGAGTTTCTCGGAGTCAGCGTGCAGCGCCTTATGAATATGGTGGACGAGATGGAAATTGACAAAAGTGTCATAAGGGATGGAGAAAAGGTTTATCTGCCTACGCTATATTACAATGAGATGAATTGTGCGAGGATGCTTCTCGATATCGCCAATGTCGGTTCAAAATATGATGAATCCCTTGACCGTGCCATTGCTTTGCTGCAGAAAGATTCTGAAATCGAGCTGGATGACCGGCAGGTCCAGGCGGTGCGTGAATCGATGAACCATGGCCTTCTGGTTATTACAGGGGGACCTGGTACCGGAAAGACAACGACGATCAACATGATCATCCGGCTTTTGGAGTCTGAGGGACAGACGATCCTACTGGCGGCTCCTACGGGACGTGCGGCAAAGCGGATGAGTGAGACGACGGGAAGGGAGACGCAGACGATCCACCGCATGCTCCAATATAACGGAGCGGGGATAGAAGAAAAGGAAAGTGCGTTTTCGGCAGGAGGGGATGGACAGGGTGTTTTTGAGAGAAATGAGTGGAATCCCCTGGAGGCTGACGTCGTGATCATCGATGAGATGTCGATGGTGGATATCTATTTATTTACCAGTCTTTTAAAGGCGATTTCAGTCGGCACAAGGCTTATTCTCGTAGGCGATGTAAATCAGCTGCCAAGTGTAGGGCCGGGAAATGTGCTGAAGGACATTATCCATTCCGGGTGCTGCAGTGTCGTCCGTCTGGAGCGCATTTTCAGACAGGCGGCGGAGAGTGATATCGTTGTTAACGCCCATAAGATAAACAACGGAGAAACGATCAAAATGGATAATCAGAGCCGGGATTTTTTCTGCCTTGAGAAAGAGGACAGCCACAGCGTGCTGGAGGTCATGCTCTGGCTTGTGAGGGATAAAATGCCGAAGTATACGCAGTGCACACCGTTTGATGTGCAGGTGCTCACACCGATGAAAAAGGGGGAGTTGGGGGTTATCCGCTGCAACCAGATCCTTCAGAAATATCTGAATCCGGAAGAGGATGGAAAAGCGCAGATGGAAGTGCATGGCACAGTTTTCCGTGAAGGGGATAAGGTTATGCAGATCAAGAATAATTATCAGATGCCATGGCGTGTCGAGGGCTTTCATGGGGTTGTGATCGAAGAGGGGACAGGCGTGTTCAATGGAGATTGCGGGATCATCCGGCAGATCGATGTTATGAACAAGGAAATGGTAGTCGCATTTGATGAGGAAAAGCTTGTTACATATGGGTTTGGCGACATGGATGAGTTGGAACTTGCCTATGCGATCACGATCCATAAGTCGCAGGGAAGTGAGTATCCGGCAGTCGTTCTTCCTGTTTTAGGAGGCCCCAGGGTTCTTATGAACCGGAATCTTTTGTATACGGCAGTTACCAGAGGGAAAAAATGTGTGACGATCGTGGGGAGTAAACGGGCAGTTTCTGACATGATCGCAAACCAGTCAGAACAGAAACGATATTCTACACTGGAAATTCGATTAAAAGAATTGCAATACGATTGATTATTTGGTAAAATATATCTGAGCGACATGATCCGATGTGTGATCGGGGTGATATGTGAAAAGGGGGAGTTTATAAATCGACTTATTAGATACGGTCTATCCGGAGAAATGCGTGGTTTGTCATCGTATACTGGATCGCGGCGATGACGCTCTGTTATGCGGGAGGTGCCGCCGGGAACTGCACCCTGTGACAGAGCCGAGATGTAAAAGATGTTCAAAACCCCTCGCATGTATGGAAGAGGAATTGTGTGAAAACTGCCGGACAAGGACGTTTTGTGTGGAAAAAGGATATGCATTATATCCATATGACCATGCGATGAAAAAAGCGATCCGGAATTTTAAATATGAGGGAGAACTTTCGTGTGGGGATTATTTTTCCACAGAGCTTGTAACTGCTTATGGTGACTGGATCAAAGAGATTTCACCGGATGCTTTGATTCCGGTTCCTATCCACAAAAAGCGGATGAGATTCCGGGGGTTTAACCAGGCAGAATACATGGCTTCGATCATCGGAGATAAACTGGGGATCCGGGTGTTGACAGATTATCTGATCCGGACGCAGAATACAAGACCTCAAAAGGGCCTTGATGTCAAGTCAAGGGTACAGAATCTTCAGAAAAGATTTCAGGTCACGATGGATGATGTACATGTGAAAAAGGTTTTGCTTGTGGATGATATCTATACCACGGGAAGTACACTGGAAGCGTGTGGGAGTGCGTTAAAAAATGCAGGAGCTGAAAGAATATATTTTCTATGTCTTTGTATTGGCAGGGATGATCTTGCGACATGACCAGTCAGGGATATGGAGGAATGGAGGTAAATAGATATGGAAATCGTATCATGTGTAAAGTGCGGAAAAATCTTTAATTACATGCGGGGACCACGGATCTGTCCATCATGTGAAAAAGAAATGGAAGAAAAGTTTACCGAGGTGAAAAAGTACGTATATGACCATCCGCATGTGGATATGAATGAGCTTTCCACTGAGATGGATGTCAGCGTAAAGCAGATCAAGAAGTGGATCCGGGAAGAGCGCTTAAGCTTTACGGATGATTCACCGATCGGGATCAACTGCGAGAATTGTGGTGCCACGATCAAGACGGGACGTTTCTGCAAGGCGTGCAAGGATAAGCTGGCTACGAAACTTGAGAATGCTTCTGGAAAACGAGGAGTAGCAGTGACACCTGTAAAGAAGACCACGACAGAGAATAAAATGAGATTTTTGGATCAGTAAGGAGAGACTTATGTATGACAGTATTGTCATAGGCTGTGGTTTTGCAGGTGCTGTGGCAGCAAGGGAACTTGCGGAGCAAAAAGGAGAAAGGGTGCTTATCATCGAGTCCAGAGATCATATTGGCGGTAATTGTTATGATAAGAAGGATGAGTATGGCATTCTGATCCACCAGTACGGGCCTCACATTTTTCATACGAACAGTAAACGGGTTTATGAATATCTCTCAAGGTTTACCAAGTGGTATGAGTTTGATCATGAGGTGGTGGGGAAAATCCATGGGAGGGAACTGCCAATCCCATTTAACCTGAACAGCCTTGAGATGGTATATGGAGACCGGGCTCCGGCTCTGGAAAAGAAGTTGGTCGAGAGGTTTGGAGAGGGAGCAAGGGTACCGATCCTGGAACTGATGAATCACGAGGACGACGATCTGAAAGAAATCGCAGCATATGTGTATGAAAATGTTTTTCTTAAGTATACTATGAAGCAGTGGGGGAAGTCCCCCAAAGACATTGATCCGGCGGTTTCCGGAAGAGTACCGGTTCTTTTAAGCCGTGATAACCGTTATTTTCAGGATACGTATCAGGGAATTCCCCTTGAGGGATATACGGCAGTATTTGAAAAGCTTCTTGCGCATGATGGGATTGATGTAAGGCTTGGCTGTCAGGGAAAAGATGTGCTTCGATTGGATCCGGATGGAGAGATCAAGATATATTTTGAAGGGGAGCCATTTACGGGAAAGATTATTTTTACCGGTGCGTTGGACGAGTTTTTTGACTGTTGTTATGGAAGACTTCCATACCGTTCTCTGGATTTCAAATTTGAGCATTATGATAAGCCATTTTACCAGAGCCATGGTGTGGTAAATTACACAGTGAGTGAGGACTTTACCAGAATTACGGAGTTTAAATATTTATCCGGGCAGATGGATGCGGAGGATACAACGATCGTAAAAGAATATCCGATGGCATATACAGGAGGCCAGGGGCAGATTCCTTATTATGCCATAAATAATGCGGAGAACGATGCACTCTATGAAAAGTATAAGGGTATCGTGGATCATATTCCGGGATTTTATCTGCTTGGAAGACTGGCAGAGTATAAATATTATAATATTGATGCCATTATAGACCGGGCATTGGATTTAGCAGAGAGGGCATAGAAGGGATAATGAAGATATTGACAGTAGCGATTCCATGTTACAATTCCCAGGATTATATGCGTCATGCAGTAGAGAGTGTGCTGGCAGGCGGGGAAGACGTGGAAGTACTTATTATAGATGATGGTTCAACTGATGATACAGCAAAAATAGCAGACGAGATGGAGGAAGAACATCCGGGGATCATCCGGGCGATCCATCAGGAAAATGGCGGACATGGCGAGGCCGTGAATACCGGATTAAAGAATGCAAAGGGGCTTTATTTTAAAGTACTCGATAGTGATGACTGGCTCGACAGGGAGTCCCTGATCAAAGTATTAGAGAAACTCCGCAGATTTATCCGGGAGGGCCAGCTTGTCGATATGTTTTTGGCAAATTATGTATATGAGAAACCAAGTTTGCGTAAACATAAGGCGATCCGCTATGAGGGAGTATTTCCGGAGGAAAAGGTATTTGGCTGGAGTGATGTGAAGAAGTTTAAGATAAGCCAGAATATACTGATGCATTCCGTGATCTACCGTACCCAGATGCTATATGACTGCGGATTGGAACTTCCGAAGCACACGTTTTATGTGGATAATATATTTGTATATAAACCACTTCCATCTGTAAAAACAATGTATTACATGAATGTAGACTTATACCGGTATTTTATCGGGAGAGATGACCAGTCAGTCAACGAGACCATTATGATCAGCAGGATCGACCAGCAGATCAAGGTAAATAAGATCATGATCGATGCATTTGACCTGAACAAGATTAAAAATAAGAAACTTCGGGATTATATGGTGAAATACCTTGCTATGATGATGACGGTAAGTTCGGTATTTCTGATCAAAGAGGGTTCTGAAGATAGTCTGGAAAAACGGACAGAGTTGTGGAAATACCTCAAAAATTCCAGTAAGAGCACCTTCCGTCTCGTAAATAAGCAGGTTCTCAGCAAACCGATGCAGATACGGGGAAAGGCCGGAAGGAAGATGGTCGTGTGGGGTTATAGTATTTCAAGGAAGTTATATGGGTTTAATTGATACAGAAGAAAGGCAGTTGTTCCTTAAAAGGTTTTGTGTGTGGGAGAAAGAATGTAGCCTAGCGGTGGCGAATAGATCTACGGGTCGCTATTAAGCCACCGCTAGGCTACATTCTTTCTCCCACACCAAGTTCCTTTATCAGGAGACTGGTTTTCATCTGCCTGTGGATCGCTATTAAGCCTTTACATAAATCCCTTGCCATTTTCCCGGTAAAAGCGTTATACTGAAAGTGGAAGGGAGGTAAGAACATGAAACATAAAATTAAAGTTACTGTAATTGATAAAAAATTGTATCCGGAATTGCAGAGTCAGTATTGTGCGGATCCGGTTTCCGGGGCATGTCCCTGCTACAATGTGGGGGATGAATTTATTTTCTATCGAGATGATGAAAGAGACGATTTCTGGCACATGGGATTGAACACACTTGTTAAGACGAGTGCAGATCCTGATACTGTTGCGGGTGGTCCTAAAATACCCTTTTGTTCCGAAGCGTGGGATGCTATTTCCCGTTATATTTATACGGGTCTGCAGGGTGGCTCTATTATGAAGGGCTGGATGAAGGAGGAGAATATAATGATTACCTGCTGTTCTGATGGAACAAGACCGGTAATTTTTAAAATTGAGCGAATTGACTATGAATAAGAGCGGACAATTTTCTTTTGCTGGGTTCAAAAGTAATGTGGGGAATGACAATGATCATCAGAGAATATCAGTCAACGGATTGTAAGGAAATAACCGAGTTATTTTATAATACGGTTCATGGGGTCAATATAAAAGATTATACAAAAGAACAATTAGATGTATGGGCAACGGGTAAAGTGGATCTAGAAAAATGGAATCAGTCATTGCTTGAACATTACAGCCTGGTTGCGCTTAGAGACAGTATGATAATAGGATTTGGAGATATAGATAAAACCGGCTATCTTGACCGATTGTATATTCATAAAGACTATCAGAGAAAGGGTGTTGCCTCTGCAATATGCGATAAATTAGAGAAGGTGGTTGAGGGGAAAATTGTTACCCATGCTTCCATTACTGCAAGACCTTTTTTTGAAAAAAGAGGTTATAGGCTTATTAAGGAACAACAGGTAGAGCGAGAGGGAATTGTTCTTAAAAACTATGTGATGGAAAAGTATAGATAAAATGCCCGAGAACGGAATGTTGCATCCCCTTGCAGAGTAGTTCATCAACAATCAGGGAACCCTCCCTTCCCGGTGGCTTAATAGCGATTCGTAGCTCTATTCGCCACCGGGAAGGGAGGGTTCCCTGATTGTTTATACTTCTTTGTTGGGGAAGTCCCCGGATTATCGGATTACTTTACTTTCCCAACCAATTCCATTTTCTCCCTGTCATACACCCAGATCCCGGACAATCCCTCACCATCGACAAGATACAGATAATCCCCAATATAAAGTCCCCTTGCGGAGGCAATGTACAAATCTTTGGGAGACAGCGAGGCGATCTTTTCAAAGCCCTTTTTATTGTCGTAGGAATAAATCTGGTATTCGGTACGGTCGTTATTGTAATTGGTCGTACAAAAGCCGATAAGATTCTGATCCCGGCTGATAAGGATCGCCTTGTGGTTTTGACCGGCGATACTTCGGGTTCCACCTGGCAGGAGTTTTGTATGAAGCTCTTCGACAGAGGAAGCAGAAGAGATGTCAAACATGGAGAGCTTCACCTGTGAATCCCCGTCTGAATCTTCATTACTTCCGATGCCAAGGAGGAGGTTATCACCAAAGGGATGGAGATATTCGGAAAAACCGGGGAGTTTCAGTTTGTCTTTTACGACCGGGTTAGAGGGATCTGTCAGATCTACCATAAAGACAGGGTCTGTCTCCCGGTAAGTGACAAAATATGCGGTATCGCCTAAAAAGCGGGCCGAATAGATGCGCTCTGACTTAGCCAGTTTATCCACGCTTCCGATCAGTTCCAGATTTTCATCAAGGACATACAGGCCGTTAGAGCTGGAGCCATTATCCAGGTAAGAGGTGGCCACGAAGCGAAGATTGCCGTTGTGTTCATCGAGAGAAAACTGGTTCAATATAGTTCCTTTGAATGTTTTTTCACAGGCAGCTTCCAGCTTTCCATTTTCGTAGTGATATTTGCTGATCGTAGTTTTTGAATACCCGGATGAGGAAGGCGCAGCGATGTATATGTTCTTTTCACTCGCATAGCAGATACCATCCCCGCCGAGGACAGATAAGGTGTCGGAGAAATCCTCTCCCTCTGTGACGTCCAGAGCAGTAAGGACGATGTAGCTGTTTGAGGAAATACCGGCCGGGCAGTACAGATCCTCTTCCGGGACGAGGTCGTCGCCGATACAGGGAATATAACATTTGCGGTCGTCATCCTCCCCGGCGCTGTTTACCCGCATGGTAGAAATCGTATACAGATATTTTCCATTCATCCGGGAGTTACTATAGTCACCGGACTGATCCTTTTGAAAATATAAAACAGGTTCAGAAGCATCAGATACATTGTAAAGGAGAACGGAGGTTTTGTTCAGGGAACAGCCGTCACTGGTTACCTCAGTTTCCAAATTAGTTCCGACAAGTGCCAGTGTACCGTCGTGCAGGTACATCTCGGATACGGATACGGAGTTCACCATAAAGCGGGATATTCTTTTTGTGTTTTTGCCATCTGCTTCATAGATCCGGATGCTGCTCCCGAATGCAGAGTTAGAGCAGACATAGATAAATCTTCCGTCTGTTTTTACGATATCTCCTTCATCGACTCCCTCGACCTGCCGGTTTGTATCGGAATATTCTTTGTTAGAATCAGACAGACTGTTTGCCGGATCGTCCTGGCCGGCAGAACCACTTGGCTGTCCGGAGCCGGAGAAATCTGCGCTCTTGGCGATTTCTGTGTCTTCCGAGTAATATTCATACACAGCGCCATCGCTCATATCATTGAAGGTGGTCGATCTGGTATCAACGATATAATTAGCGATTTTTTTTCTCACATCTTCATATGTGAAAGATGGTTTTGGTTCCTCTGCTGTCAGACCGGCAAGAGTGGTATGGCTGCTTTGTTCTGTCGGACTGGAAAAGAAGGAAAACCTTTCAGAGGCGAGGAAATAATTTCCCGCCGCAAGAAAAAAGAGCAGGCAGGCAGCTGTCAGCGCAATACGGTTTGCCATTTTCTTTACAAGCAGATTTTTCTGGTTTTTGTTACGCTCAGTCAGTTTTTTTTCGATATGCTCCGGTTTGAGACTTTCCGGCACCGGAATTTCTTCACTTAGTTGTTTTAATTTTTGTTCATTCATTCTCTGTTACCTCCAGAAATTGCTTCATTTTTTCGAGTGCACGGCTTTTCATAGAGCGGACGGTGCCCTCCTTTTTCCGAAGAAAACGGGCAATCTCCCTGCCACTGTAACCAGCGTAAACACTTAATCCGATGGCCAGGCGCTCTTCTTCGTTCAGGATGTTAAATGCCTGTTTTAGTAAAAGGTGTCCGGCAGGATCCGTGTTATGTTCGGATCGTTCTGGAAAATCTTTGTTTTCGATGGGAACCACTTTTTTTTGGATACGAAATTGTTTTTTGCATTCGTTCGCTGTGATCTGAAAGAGCCAGCTGCGAAAAGATTCATTTTTTCTCAGTTTATGTATGTTTTCGTAAGCACACAGAACGGAGTCGCTGACGACGTCTTCTGCGAGATGGGCATCTTTCAGGGTGCAGTAAGCGAAGCGATACAGATCTTTATAAACATTTTCATATAGCGTGGCAAAGGCATGGGCGTCACCATTTTTGGCCTGTGCGACAAGTATTGGTAATTTTTGTTCCATAATAATCCTCATTTCATATACCGGTATTTTTGGAAGTTTCTATATATAAGAGAGAGGAACAGATCAAATTGTTGCAGAAAAAAAGAAAAAATTTTTATTAACGGCAAATAAAGCACACCCATTCTCCAAGAGTTTCTTTGGCGAGGATATGAAATCCATTCTGTGTAAGCGCATATTCTACCTCATCTGCTTTTGTATCAATGATGCCAGAGGAGATAAAGAGTGCATTCTCTTTCATGTAGGGACGGATAACGGCTGATAGGGGGATGATAACATCTGCGAGGATATTTGCCACGATCAGGTCATAGCCGCTTCCCAGTTGCTGGCTCAGGGAGTCAGAACCAGAATGTGGTGCATCTTCTGAAAACGGCGTCTCATTGGTCTCTTCCCCGGGAGGATGGAACGTGTAGGAGTGGTCTTTTGCTGTATTTGCGATCAGGTCCCCGGTGACCAGCCGGTAATTGTGCTCCGGGATATGGTTTACCCGCATATTTTCCCCCGCCACATTTACGGCGACTTTATCAATGTCTGTGGCGGTGGCGAAGGCGGCACCGAGCTTTAATGCCGCAATCGCAAGGATGCCGCTTCCGCATCCGACGTCAAGGATCTTTTTCCCGGTGCAGCCATACCGGGAGAGAGCCTGAATACACAGTTTGGTTGTCTCGTGGGTGCCGGTGCCAAAGGCGATGCCGGGGTCGATGTCGATGACAATATCCCTGTCCGGTGAATAATCTTCTTTCGGACAGGGTTCCCATGTCGGTTTGATGATGACATTTTCAGACGCACGGAATGCTTTAAAAAAGGTCTTCCAGTTGTTCATCCAGTCCTTATCCTCTGTCTCGGAGAGGCTGACCGTACCTTTTCCGATGTTTGTATATTGTTTTATTTCCTGGAAAATTTCCTGTACCTGAAGCATTACTTTTTCCGGGTTACAATCCTGTGGTTCCATATAAAAATGTACTTTTGCGGATCCGTCGTTAAATTCCGGATCAGGCAGGATATCGACATACATTTGTTTTTTGTCACTTTCACTTAACGGGACATGATCCTCGATCTCAATCCCTTCTACTCCGATCTCATCGAGCATATAGCTGAGAAGATCGACAGCTTCTGTGTGGGTTTCGAGTGTAAACTTAATCCATTTCATAATTTTCTCCATTCCTGCGCATTTTGCACACAAAAAAATAAATTTTTTAAAACTCCAACCAGAGAGATCGGTATGCCCCTAATAAATATTGGGGGATTTAATTTGCCATTTTTATTATAAGTGATATATATCGTATTAGGCAAGGAGATTTTTGGACAAATCATGGAAATTAATTTTTGCAGTTGCGGTTTTTTCAACTGATAAAAATTTGTGCTGCATCGGGTATCATATTCTTCCTGATAAGGACCGTATAAACGTGTCGGTCCTTAGGCTGCGTATAAGGTGCATTTCCTGCACCTTGCAGCCTTTGTACCGCTACATGTTTATTTTAAGCGGGAGCGGGGCCGGATCAGGAAGAATATGATACCCGATGCAGCACAAATTTTCATTCGCTTTTCATGAACCGCAACTGCAAAAATTGATTTCTGTGTGGACAAATAAGGAAACCAATTTGACGCATCCGGCTTTCCTGTGCTAAAATAACTTTGTTTACATTAACGGTTAGCCTGACGGCACCAGGTTAAGGATGGAAAAAAAGTGATGGACAGCGATGAAAAGTTTATGCGGGAAGCCATAAAACAGGCAAAAAAAGCATATGCCAAAGAGGAGACGCCGATCGGCTGCGTGATCGTATATGAGGGAAAGGTCATTGCGAGGGGGTATAATAAAAGGAATGAGAAGAAAAGTACCCTTGCGCATGCGGAGATCAGTGCGATCCATAAGGCAAGCCGTGTGATCGGTGACTGGCGGCTTGAGGACTGCACGATGTATGTGACGTTGGAGCCGTGTCCGATGTGTGCGGGTGCGATCGTCCAGGCACGTGTAAAAAAAGTAGTGATCGGAAGCATGAACCCGAAAGCAGGATGTGCAGGTTCTGTGGTAAATCTGCTCTGTATGGAAGGGTTTAACCATAAAACGGAGATTGTAAGCGGGATACTTGAGAAGGAGTGCAGTGAGCTGATGAGCGGGTTTTTCAGGGAACTTCGTCTCAAAAAAAAACGTGAGATACCAGATTCATAAGGAGGAAAACAAAGATTGGAGGAACAGGGGAAGGATATCCCGGTGGAAGAAGTTCTTAAACGGTATTCAGCCATGGTTTACCGTCTGGCATTTATCCGGACGCAGAACCGGCAGGATGCAGAGGACATTACCCAGGAGGTCTTTTTAAAGTACATACGGTCAGGGAAGACATTTGAGAGTGAAGAGCACAGAAAAGCATGGTTATTGAAAGTGACGGTAAATACAAGTAAGAGCATGCTCACATCCGCCTGGGCCAGGCATTATGCCCATATGGACGAGGTCCGGGAAGAGAGCTGTCAGATGGAAGAAAAAAGCGAGGTCTTTTATGCGGTACAGAGCCTTCCTGAAAAATACCGGATCGTAATACAGCTTTATTATTATGAGGATCTGTCAGTCAGGGAAATCAGTCAGATTCTCTCCAAAAAGGAATCTACGGTCAAGTCACTGCTCCACCGGGGCCGTAAGATGGTAAAAAATATTCTGGAGGAGGGGGAACAATATGAGTTTTAGAGATGAGTACAAAGAAGCATTTCGTGATATTGTTCCCGACGAAGAGTTTGTAGACGAGCTTTCCAGAAAGATGAAAAGGGAGCAGGAATCAAAAGGAAGATCCTATAAGAGACCGTTTGTGGCGGCGGCATGCCTGTGTTTGATCGTTCTGATCGGATTAGCAGGGTATTTTCTGAACAGCAAAACAGAACCATCCGAGTCGGTACAGGTACATACCGGAAATATGCCGGTCGATCCCACGACGGAACCGGATTTGTTCACGAGGCCGAAATGGTATCAGGAAGGTGCCGGACCGGAAACCGTGTTTTCTGATTTTTTGTCGCGCCTGCAGGATGGCAGAGAACGCATCAGGGTGTATAAAAATACGGAGAACCAGTTTTCGGATGATATGCTTCTTTCAGAAGAGGAGATCCGTGAGCTGGCAGAACGGATCCAGAGGGCGGAACCGGTAGAGGAGAAGCCGGAAAACTCCGGGAAGAAAGAATACTATATGGCAGAGTTTGAAAATGGAGATATTATCAAATTTGTTATTTATGAGGACGGTTTGTTCTGTTTTCAGGATCTGGATACGGTTTATAAATTTTCATGATGATATTGCGTCTGATAAAAAGTTGCACAAAGTAAAAATCAGTGCAACTTTTTTTGCTGTTACGGAGTGTTAAAAGTGTAGGGCATTTGTGGATAATGGAGGAACATATGAAAAAGATAATGATTGCAACTGTTTTGATCCTGAGTCTTTTGTGTGGCTGTGAAAAAAGCGGGCCGCAGGAGAACGGAACGGGAGGACTGGACACGTATGGCGCCAGTATAACAGTAAAAGATATAAAAGAAAAATATGATTATGCAGATAACAGTATCATGCCATTATACAATGTGTCGCCGGACGAGGTGTTTGATTTTTCATTCCCGTATGATCTGTCAGATGAGGACGGGGACAGGGCGGTTACGGTACATACGGATGAAAGCTGCAGTGAGGAGAGCATGATTTCTACATATTACAATGTAGAAAAGACAGAAAAGGGTTCAAAGGTGAGCGTGTCTCCGGTGGCTGGCGTTCTCCTGACAGAGACTGAAGATAAAGAATATGTCGAACAGGATAAGGGTGTGTGGGGAAATGCCCCAATGTATTATATCGCGATCCATTATGACATGGAATCAGAGAGCATGAAAAAGAATGAAAAACCAAGAGTCGTTCCTTTTACGGTAAAGCAGGAGATCCAGGCTCCGGAGGCGAGGGGTGTCGTAGATTCTGACGGCCGTTTCAAACTTACATGGAAAGCAGTAGAGGGTGCAGGTGAATACCGCATATACAAGCTGATCGGAAACGATCAGTATACCGGAGATCAAAATAAACCCATTGAGGGAGCAAAAACAGGATATAGCGAGTGTTCTCTCTTATATGAAGCTTCCACTGACCAGACGGAGTTTGATGACTTTTCCGGAAAAGGAAATGGCCTCGCCGTGCATGAGGATAGGGTGAGTGGTGAGAAATATATCATCGGGCAGAATTACTCGGTAGATGGGGAGTATTATGTCAGCGCTGTTGTCGGGGAGAAGGAAAGCGGTTTTTGCGGGGCGATTCCGACAGCAGATTTAAAACTTCCCCACAAGTTTGTCGAAGACGATGATCTTATGTATAAGGATTTTAAACGTGTTTCGGATCTGCCGCTTGTGCGGGATGTGGTAAATATCGATGGTTCTGTTACAAAAAGAAAGGTGCTTTATCATTTTTATAAAAGGAAGACATGGACAGGCGGAGAGACTCCGGGATATCAGTATCAGATCGAAGGTACTGCCCTGACCGGCTGTGTATTGATGGAAGATATTGATGGGGAGTATCCGGAGACAGTAGGAGATGCGACACCTTCCGGCAATGTCGGGCCGGAAAATAATGTAGAGCGTAAACCGGCGACGGATCTGCCGACGATCCTGAACCCGGATGAATCAAAAGCAAATGACGGATCCCAGGCCCAGGTAGAGAGCGGGCCCCTCTATGAGCGTCAGACTCTTTACGAGCGTCAGAAAGAAAACACGGATCAGCATGTCGATAAAGGCAACGAAAAAAGTGTGACGAATCCGGGAGCAGAGATAAAATTGTTTGCTGACAGCGCAGAGGAGGAGTGGCTGGCGCTAAATCTCGTGAGCGGCGAGACGGAAATTTCCATGGAGGCATTTCCGGTGCTCCAGAATGCTGAAAATCTCGAGGATACGTTTTACAAAGTGTATTATCAGAACCCGTATATCCTTGGGCTGAGCCGTTTTTCTTACGATTATACGACGATGACCCTGCATGTGTCTTATTCTTATGATAAATCGGAAATCGAGAAAAAGCAGCAGGAAATGTCAGAGGCGGGGCAAAAGATCATAAGTGAGATCATAAAGGACGGTATGAGCGCCGAAGAGAAAGAGAGTGCAATCTATCAGTATCTCACGGATCACGGGCAGTATGATACGGAAGCGCTTGAAGATGCAAAAAAGAATAATTTCCAGAAGACAGAGGACAGCAGTTATGAGGATTCGTTTAATGGATACGGCATACTGGTAAACCAGAAGGGAGTATGCCAGTCGTATGCGTATGCCTACAAGCTGTTGTGTGAGCTTGGAGGGCTTTCCTGCCGTGTGATGACGGGAAATCTGGATGGAAATCTTCCACATGCATGGAATGCGGTCAAATTGGGCGAGGAGTGGTTTCAGACGGATTCTACGAATAATGAAAAGACAGCGGGGATTCCTTACTTTTTGTATAATGCCGACAGCAACACAGCGGAGCTGACCGGGTTTGACCCGGATGCGAATTTTGAAGTGGACGACCGTCTTTCTGAGTATCATACAGAAAATGACGGTTATGAGTATTATAAAGCAAACCAGCTGGTGGCGGGATCGATGGAACAGTATGAGGAGATACTGGACCGGGTTTTAGAAGAGCCAAAGGATATCATCAGCATCCGGTATACAGAGGGAAATGTGGATCAGGAACAGCTTGTGGCAGCTGTACAGCGGGTGTACAACAAGCATGGAATGGAGGATAAACTTGCGGCACTGAAATGTGGTATTCAGAGCAGGTATATCATTCTCCAGTAGTTGTTTTCTGGAGAAATGGGACAGCTTCACGAGCTCATACAGAAAATGATGCTGCTCCAAATAAATTAAAAAATAGAAATGAGGGACGAGATGAAACAGGAAAAAGGAAAAATTGCGGGACTTATTGTGATGGCGGTGATCGCACTGGGGATATTACTGGTTCCGGCAAAGACATCAAAGGCAGTAGGCGGTTATAAGTATGGAACATTTGCAGTGACAGCGCTTTCGAGCACGGAGGTGACGATCGATTACAGGAATGAGCTGGAGGATTATTCCGGTGCGACGCTATATGGATTTGATATTTATGTGGAGGATCTTACGCTGGAGACGGGCGAGATCCTGATCAGACAGGCAGCCGCCAATGAAGTTTTTGGAACATTGACAGGATTGACGCCGGGACATACTTATCAGGTGATCGTAAAAGCACATTATCAGTATCTGGGTTCGGAAGCTGGTTATGGACACTCCTTTGTCCA
The DNA here is from genome assembly GCA_021770615.1 of Lachnospiraceae bacterium. The sequence goes on from JAETQR010000009.1 coordinate 68,887, forward strand.
GTTTACGACGCCGCTCAGTGGTGTTTCTTCTGAGGTGGATGTGGTTACAGACAGCGGGATTTCTGCTCCGGTCACGGATCCGGCGACGCAGCCTTCTGTGCAGCAGCCGCAGGCAGAGGCACCACAGCCGGCAGTCGTTTCCGTGGCGGCACCGTCTGTGGCATCCGTAAAGATGGTAGGAGCAAATGTGGCAGCTACGGTGACGCCGGTCGCCTGTGATGGTTACGAATTTGGTATTTTCAATAAAAATACAAATGCGCTTGTGAAGACAGAGAGTACGATACTTAACGGTGCGACCTTTTACGGTGTAGGACGTAAAAATGTATATATTATGAGGGCAAGGGCATATGCGTATGACTCTGCCGGAAATAAAATATATTCGGCATGGGGTGCCGGGCAGTATTTCGTGCCACAGCCACAGATCCGCAAGACGGCAACTAAGTTAAAGAAAAACAGTATCAACCTGAAATGGAGCAAGGTCAGTGGCGCAAAAAATTATACGATCTACATGAGAAAAAGAGGCTCGGGAAAATGGTATAAAGTAAAAACGATCAGCGGCAAAAAGGCTTCTTATAAAATCACAAGGTTCAGAGGAAAAGGGTTCAATACCCACCGGCAGAATTACGAGGTAAAGGTAAAGGCAACAGCGAAGATCGGTGGAAGGACATATTCGTCCACGTCGAATGACTATATTTATACTTATACGTACACACGGTATCGCTAAATCCGCATACAAGTTGGCGTCGATGAGCTAACATAGTTTTCATTTTAAGGCATCAGTCATTTGCTTTTGGCTGGTGCCGGTTTTTTCTGATTCTCCCCTTTTTTACTTGAAGTGGAGGGCAGTTTGTGCTATAATCGTAAGGTACATTTTTAGAAAAGGAGATTTTCGTAATGAATAGTAAGGTAAAAGGTGCTTTTCAGATTTTACTGGTACTGCTTGTGACAGCTGTTTTTGGTGTCGTGGCATATACAGGTATCGGTAAGGCGAACCGGGGAAGCGCAAAGAACATCCGTCTGGGGCTTGACCTTGCCGGAGGCGTCAGTGTAACTTATGAGGCCAGCAAGGAAAATCCGACAGCAGAGGAGATGAACGACACGGTCTACAGGATGCAGAAACGTGTGGAAAACGAGAGCACGGAGGCATCGGTATATCAGGAGGGAAGTAACCGTGTCACAGTGGATGTGCCGGATGTAGACGATCCTCAGGCTGTATTGGACAAGCTTGGTAAAGCGGGATCCCTGGAGTTTGTATTATTGGCAGACTGCCAGATCGATCAGAATACAAAAGATGCTACTTATGAAAAAGATAAAGTCCTTTTGGACGGTTCCATGATTTCTACGGCAGAGGCTACGACGCAGCAGGACAGCTCGACGGGAGTCAGTGAAAATGTCGTTAAGATCACGTTTAATGGAAAAGGCGCAAAGAAATTCGGCGACATCACAAGCGAGCATGTGGGAGAACAGCTTTCGATGATCTATGATGGAAAAGAGGTTTCTTCTCCGGTGATCCAGTCAGCGATCACAGACGGTGTGGCAGTTGTATCGGGAAATTTTGAGAAGTTTTCGGATGCTGAGGATATGGCAGCGACTCTCCGGATCGGCGCCCTTCCGCTGGAACTGAAAAATATCCGTTCCAATATCGTAGGGGCAAAACTTGGTGTGACTTCGCTCCGGACAAGTATCTATGCCGGTATCGTAGGGTTTATCCTTGTCATTATCTTCATGATCGTGATGTACCGGATACCTGGTGTTGCATCTTCGATCGCACTTATTTTATATATATTTGCGACATTGCTTGCACTGAATGGACTGAATGTCACCCTTACTCTTCCAGGTATCGCCGGTGTTATTCTTGCAGTCGGTATGGCGGTGGATGCGAACTGTATCATATTTACCCGTATCCGTGAGGAGCTTGCGACTGGAAAGACAGTCCGCTCTTCGATCAAGATCGGTTTTGAAAAAGCTTTGTCTGCGATCATTGATGGTAATGTGACGACGTTGATCGCTGCAGTCGTACTTTATATAAAAGGTTCCGGAACTGTTATGGGATTTGCCCAGACACTTGCGATCGGTATCATCCTTTCCATGTTTACGGCGATTTTTGTGACGAGATGGATCTTATATGGTTTTGTTGCACTTGGGTTAGATAACGCAAAATTGTTTGGTGTGCAGAAGGAAAGAAAGACGATCAACTTTGTCGGGAATTTCAAAAAGTATATTATCATTTCCGGCGCATTGTTCCTTTTATGTATCGGTGGTCTCATCTTTAATAAAGCACAGACCGGACAGATTCTGAATTACAGCCTTGATTTTATGGGTGGTTCTTCGACTTCTGTCACGTTTGATGAAGGAGCAAAAGGGTTTGATGCAGGCGGAAATGCCAATGATGCATTTAAAACTGAGATCACAGAGGCTGTGAAGGCGGCAGCAGGTGTACCGGATGCAGAGATTTCCGATGTGGCAGGGGAGAGGACACTGATCGTCCGCACGGTAGATCTGACGGAGGAGCAGCAGAAAAATGTAGTGGCAGATCTCGGTCAGAAGTATGGTGTGACAAAGGATGATATTGAGATCGAGACGATTTCTGCTTCGGTAAGTAATGAAATGAAGACCGATGCGATCATTGCAGTCATCATCGCGACGATCTGTATGCTGATCTATATCTGGATCCGTTTCAAGAATCTTGCGTTTGGTGCAAGTTCTGTCATCGCTCTGGTTCATGATGTTATCGTGGTGCTTATGGTGTATGCGGTAGGAAGTGCGTTTATTTCAGTAGGAAGTACGTTTATCGCATGTATGCTGACGATCGTTGGTTATTCGATCAATGCAACGATCGTTATCTTTGACCGTGTACGTGAGAATCGTAAAAAAGCGGGAAGCCGTACAGAGATTTCTGAAATCGTGAATGAGAGTATTACACAGACGCTCAGCCGAAGCATCAATACGTCTATCACGACGCTGATCATGGTTCTTGTTCTTGCGATCATGGGAGTGGATGCAGTCCGTCAGTTTGCGATCCCGCTCATCGCCGGAATCGTCTCCGGATGTTATTCGTCCGTGTGCCTGGCCGGAACGGTATGGTTCTTTATGAATAAGAAGAGCAAAAAAGCAGCAAAAGCGAAAAAGTAAAATTTCATTATGATTAATTTTAATAAAGGTGCGCATACTATGAAAAAATAGTTTGCGCACCTTTTTGGATGTAAAAAGGTGCTCCGGAATGGAGATTATTATGGAAAAAATAGTGGGAAAAAGAAGTGTACAGTTTGAAATCCCGCCATGTATCATAGGAGCTGCTTCGGTTGCCGGAGAAAAAGAGGGAAACGGAGCATTTGGAAAATACTATGATTTTGTGGAGACCGATCCTCTCTTTGGCGGAAACACGTGGGAGGAAGCGGAGAGCAAAATGCAGCATATGGCGGCAGATATCGCGATACGAAATGCCGGCCTTGAACCCAAGGATATCCGTTATATCGTAGCCGGGGATCTTTTGGGACAGCTGATCGCCACTTCCTTCGGGATCATGAATTTTAATATTCCGATGTTCGGCGTATACGGAGCCTGTTCGACGATGGGGGAGTCCATGGGAATCGGCTCTATGCTCGTTGAGGGTGGCTTTGCCGATTATGTGGTGGCCCTCACTTCGAGTCATTTTGCCAGTGCGGAAAAACAATTCCGTTTTCCGCTTGCGTACGGAAACCAGAGGCCATATTCCTCAACATGGACAGTCACCGGAAGCGGTGCAGTTGTCCTCGGAAGAGGGGATGGAAACTGGAAGCGCAAAGAGACCGGATATGTGGAGATATCAGGGATCACGACCGGGGTCATCACGGATTATGGGATCAAAGACAGTATGAATATGGGGGCGTGCATGGCCCCGGCTGCCTGTGACTGCATCCTGAACAACCTGAAGGACTTCAATATCGAACCGGATTATTATGACAAGATCATCACCGGAGATCTGGGAACGGTCGGGCAGAGGATATTAAAAGATATGCTGATCGGCTACGGATACGATATCGGAAAGCAGCATATGGACTGTGGAACACAGATTTATTACAACGAAGAGCAGGACACGAATGCCGGGGGAAGTGGGTGTGGCTGCAGTGCGATCACGCTGACCGGGTATATTTTGAACAAGATGCGTAAGCACGATTGGAGGAGGGTTCTTTTCGTGCCAACGGGAGCGTTATTATCTACAGTCAGTTTCAATGAAGGAAATTCTGTGCCGGGGATCGCCCACGGTGTGATGCTCGAAGTGAGTACAAGGCAGAAATAACAGATAGAATGGAGGAAAATGATGGATTATTTAATTACGTTTTTGATCGGCGGAGCAATCTGTGCATTGGTTCAGATCATCATGGATAATACGAAACTTTTGCCGGGAAGGATCATGGTAATGCTTGTCTGTACTGGAGCAGTACTCAGTGCGTTCAGGATCTATGAGCCGTTTGCGAACTGGGCGAAGGCAGGAGCGACCGTCCCTCTGATCGGATTTGGCCATCTCTTGTTTAAGGGCGTGAAAGAGGCTGTGGACAGCCAGGGGTTTATCGGTATTTTCTATGGTGGACTGGAACAGGCGGCTGTAGGCATCTCGGGGGCACTGATCATCAGCTTTCTGGCGGCGCTTGTGTTTAAGCCGAAGATGTCGTAGTCTGGTGGCACAGGGGCTCCAATCGACTCCGTTTGCTCAGGAGTACAGGGTAGATATAAATGAGAGTGTTCCTTTAACTATATTTTTAGAGTTATAGTTAAAAGAACACCCTCATGTTTTAATACAGGATTCTTCATATCGGATCCCGTTCTTCATATATTTGCCTGTGGATCTCTTTCAAGTCGTCAATAGCCATCTCAACGTCAAAGGTATGAAATCCAAGCCAGCATTCACTCATCGTTTTGGCATCCGCAATTTTGTATATTTCTCGGCTACATTCATCTGTGTAATAATGCCAATAGCGATAAGTATAACCTGTCCAATACATAACTTCTGCCGTATAAACTGTCCCGGCTTTTTTCAAACCGTGTACTTCTTCGTTTAGTTCTTCCAGAATATATTCTTCACCAGCCCATTGTAAGCGGTCATAGATATCGTCAAGAGCTGCGGCAGTTTTGCTGTTCATAAAAGCTTTTATAAATGCAGGACAGTCATATTCATTTTTTAGCACAAGTTCAAACAACCGGCCTTGTATATCACAAAGCTGACGTTTTTCAAGGGTAAGATTTTTCATACGATTCACCTGCCTTTAATATTTCATCAAAGAATTGTCCCTCACGACGATATTTACGGCAAATGTCATCTGCCAGTGCAATACCTTTAGAACGATTTGCTTCACTTTCCTGTTTTCGTTTATCCCGATCTGCTTCAGAGAGTCTTTGTTCCTCAATAATTTTTATTTTTTTGCAGGCTTTTTCTGTTAAAGCCACATATTGTTTACCGAGTTTAAGTGCAGAAAGACTATTGATCAAAGCGAGATCCGTAATTTCACCATGAAAGAACCGATCAAGAACGACAAACATTCTGTCGTTTGCAATGTAGCCAATGATCATGTCGTAGCCTTTACTTAATTTTGCAAACCGGTTATAGATCGGTGAATTTTTTACAGATTCCATTTTACCACGATTGTATGCGACTAATAGTGCCCAATCTAAGTCTGTCTCGATATTAAGAATTTTAAGATTTGACAAATCAATGCTTAGTGTATATATTTTAGAGTTTGGATAATTGCAGATTAAAGTAAGCGCTTGAGTTCGATCTGTGCCCATGTAAAAACCTCTGCCGAAATCGCAGTGCTCCCGACTTACCGGTGCAATGGCACCGTGAATTCCTGATTTTGAACCATGATAAAGGGTTACGATCTCATTGGTATTTATAATATGGGAACTTTTCATAATGACCTCCCTGAGCTGGCATATGACATTTGAATATTTTCATTATAACATATGCAATATGAAAGTACAATAAGGTGCCTATGCATAACACGGAAATCATTTTTGGCGGCCGCAATTTATGAGAACAGTGACATTTGTACAGCAGTGGGAATATTTCCTGATTCGGACCCGCTTGCGCTTAAAATAAACGTGTAGCGGTACAAAGGCTGCAAGATGCAAAAAAACGCACCTTATACGCAGCCTAAGGACCGACACGTTTATACGGTCCTCATCAGGAAATATTCCCACTGCTGTACGAAACTTTGTCAACTTTCCATAAATTGCGGCCGCCAAAAATTGATTTCCGTGTATGTATAAACTGGTTGCCAAATCCCCTTCAATACGTTAGTATTAAAAAATAACAATGCAAGGGGGGAATACAGTTTTGAAAAACATCATACTTGATATGGGAAATGTCCTGTTGGACTATGATCCGGAGGTTATACTGGATCAGGTTTTTGATAAGGAAGAAGATAAGGCTCTTATCCGCAGGGAGCTTTTTGAGGGGGAGGAATGGGTCCAGGGGGATCTCGGATACATTACGAACGAACAGCGTTACGACGGCGTCAGTAAGCGTGTGCCGGAATACCTGCATGAGAAATTAAAGGTATGTGTGAACGAGTGGGATATTTGTATGATTCCTCTTGAGGGGGCAAGGGAATTTTGTGAATATATCAGAGAGCATGGCTATGGCATTTATGTATTATCCAATGCGAGTTCGGAATTTTATCAGTATTTTTTCAGGTATTATGAGCCTGATTTCTTTGATGGGATCGTAATATCCTCTGAAGTGCATATTGTGAAACCGGATATACGGATCTATGAATATTTATTGCAGAAATATGGTCTGGAGGCGCAGGAATGCCTGTTTATCGATGACCGGGAAAATAATGTGGAGGGGGCTCTGGCGTGTGGCATGCAGGCGCATAGATTCCGGGATGATTTTGAAGAGATCAAAGTGAAATACAGGCTTTGACTTTTATACTATATTATAATAAAATATGAGCAAATAATTATAGAAAGCAGATTGCTTATCAATGTTTCGGAATGGAGGTTTTTATGAGATTAAACAAGTTATTGATCGTGGGTGGAATGGTGATGATGGCATCGGTCATGGCGTTTGGCTGTGGAAAGAAGGCAGATGACAGCACGACAGCGTCTCCGGCAGCGGTAGAAGGACAGCAGGAGGACGGTCAGGATACAGACGGAGATCAGAATGCGGAAGCAGTGAAAAACGCAACCGTTCTGAAGGATGCGTTTCAGAATGATTTTACAGTGGGCGCTTCGATCGTGATGGGTACGATCACAAGCGATGAGGAGATGGCGTTTGTCAGTGAAAATTTTAACCGGATCACAATGGGAAATGAAATGAAGCCGGAAAGCCTTCTTGACTGGGAGGCGACAGAAAAAAGCAAAGACGGGATGCCGGAGATCCGCACAGAAGGGCTGGATCAGATCCTGCAGACAGCGAAAGAAAATGATCTTAAGCTACGGGGGCACTGTCTGGTTTGGCACAGCCAGACGCCGGATTGGTTTTTTGCCAAAGATTATGAACCTTCAAATGGCCTTGCCGATAAGAAAACGATGCAGCGGAGGATGGAAACATATATCAAAAAGGTGCTTACGTATTGTCAGGAGAATTATCCTGGCGTGATCTATGCATGGGACGTCGTAAATGAGGGTATGGGGGATGATGGCGGCTATCGCACGGAGAGCAGCTGGTATGAGACATATGGAGATGAGAGTTATATCACGGATGCCTTTACATTTGCACGGAAATATGCAGATCCGGAAGTGAAATTATTTTATAATGATTATAATGAATATACGCCGATGAAACGCGAATTGATCGTCGTTTTGTTAAAGGAGCTGCGTGAAAAAGGCCTGGTAGATGGCATGGGGATGCAGAGCCACTGGGACATGGATTATCCTTCGGTCGATATGGTGGCGGACGCCCTTGAAAAGTATGGTGAGATCGAAGGGCTCGAGATACAGCTTACCGAGATCGATATGCACAACACAGATGATTCGGAGGAGGGACTTGAAAAGCAGGCAGAGCGATACCGCGAGTTTTTTGAAACGATACTGCAGGCAGACCGGACAGGAAAAGCAAATATCACCAATGTGACATTCTGGGGGCTTTTGGATGAAGACTCGTGGCTCAGCGGTTTTAAGGGAGAGACCAGTTACCCGCTTTTGTTCCATAAGGACTTTGAGAAAAAGCCATGTTTTGATAGTATACTGGCCACTGCAAAAAAAGAATATAAATAAATTTGTTTCTGTCTTGTCAGTTGTAAAGTTTTGTGTTAAGATATGACATAACGAAACGGGCGGCTTATCCGCCTGATCATCATATGCGCCAGAGAAATGCGCAGAAACGAGGAAAGTTGTGAACGAACTCAAGAATAAGATTGACCGTTTAAAGAAAGAAAAAGATGCCGTGATCCTGGCACATTATTATGTCAGCGACGAGGTACAGGAAGTGGCAGATTATGTGGGGGATTCTTTTTATCTGAGTCAGATTGCTGCAAAATCAGATGCCCGGACGATCGTTTTTTGTGGTGTTTCTTTTATGGGAGAGAGTGCGAAGATCCTCAGTCCGGGGAAGACTGTGCTGATGCCGGATGCCACGGCGGATTGTCCGATGGCACATATGGCGGATGAGGAACGGATCCGGGCTATGAAAGAAAAATATGACGATCTTGCTGTCGTATGCTATATAAATTCTACAGCCGAGTTAAAAAAATTGTCAGATGTGTGCGTGACATCTTCCAATGCTGTGAAGATTGTAAAAGCGCTTCCCAATCAGAATATTTTCTTTATTCCGGATGAAAATCTGGGGAGATACGTGGCAGAACAGGTTCCGGAAAAAAATATCATGCTGAATGACGGCTATTGTCCGGTGCATGCGCAGATGACAGTGTCGGAACTGGAGGCAGCAAAGCTTGCCCATCCGGAGGCAGAGGTTCTTTCACATCCGGAATGTACGAAAGGAATCCTTGACCGATCTGATTATATCGGCAGTACCTCGGGGATCATTGACTATGCGGAGAAAAGCAGTAAAAAGGAATTTATTATCTGTACCGAAACGGGAGTATTTTATGAATTGGTGAAAAACAATCCCGATAAAGCTTTTTATCCGATCATGGAGAACCAGATCTGCTCTGATATGAAGAAGATCACGCTTGAGAAGGTGATCGACGTTCTCGAAACGGGAAGCAATGAAGTGTTTGTCAGCGATGAGTTAAGGTTCCGGGCAAATAAACCTTTGACAAATATGCTGGAACTTGGCAGATAGAATGGTAAAGGGAAGAGTATGAAAAAGAAAACAGACATATTGATCGTTGGGAGCGGTGCGGCGGGATTGTTTTGTGCACTCAACCTTCCCAGAGATAAAAAAATAATGCTCATCACAAAAGATGATATGGAAAACAGTGATTCTTATCTGGCCCAGGGAGGGATCTGCGTCCTCAAATCCGAAGAGGATTATGACAGCTATTATGAGGACACGATGAAAGCGGGGCATTATGAAAACCGCCAAGAATCCGTTGATATCATGATCCGTTCTTCCAGAAAAGTGATTGACGATCTGATCTTATATGGGGTGGATTTTGAAAACGACCACGGCTCTCTGATCTTTACGAGGGAGGGAGGGCATTCCACGCCACGTATTTTATTTCACGAGGATATAACGGGAAAAGAAATAACCACAAAACTTCTAGCGGCGGTAAAAAAACTAAAAAATGTCACGATCTGTGAGCACACTACGATGGTGGATCTGATTGCAGAAGAAAATATATGCTTTGGTGCGGTGGTGGCAGATGCGGATGAGGATATCTCCCTGATCCGGGCAGATTATACGGTACTTGCGTCCGGAGGTCTGGGTGGTTTGTATGAGCACTCGACGAATTTCAGCCATATGACAGGAGACGCTCTTGCGATCGCCATAGAAAACCGGATCGAACTTGAAAATATTGATTATATCCAGATCCATCCGACAACACTGTATTCTACGAAGCCGGGGCGCCGGTTCCTGATATCGGAATCTGTGCGCGGTGAGGGTGCGGTTTTACTGGACAAAGAGGGAAACCGGTTTGTCGATGAGCTTCTGCCGAGAGACGTTTTGACAGAAAAAGTATATGAGCAAATGGAAAAGGATGGGATGCCCTATGTGAGACTCAGCCTTGCACCGATTTCGGAGGAGGAGATAAAGGGGCATTTTCCAAATATTTATAAAAGATGTCTGGAGGAAGGCTATGATGTGACGAAGGAGCCGATTCCGGTCGTGCCAGCCCAGCATTATTTTATGGGTGGGATCTGGGTGGACTCGGACAGCAAGACGTCGATGAAGCAGTTGTTTGCAGTTGGAGAGACAAGTTGTAACGGAGTTCACGGGGCAAACCGTCTGGCGAGCAATTCGCTGTTGGAAAGTTTTGTCTTTGCGAAAAGAGCTGCCCGTAAGATCACCAGAACATATACTCATATTCCGCATGATCCGAAAGTCGATATGGGAAAATATTCCGATCTGGAGGGACTGAGGGAAAGGTATAAAGACATTGTCCTGAAGGAGATCGATCGTGTAAGGAAGAAGAGAAAGGAACAAAAAGAGAATGAATGAGATAACGATGAAATTAAATGCAGATAAACTGATCTGGCAGGCGTTACAGGAAGATATCACGAGTGAGGATATTACGACAAATGCAGTTATGCCGGAAGCAAAAAAAGGTGAGGTACAGCTTATATGCAAACAGGACGGGATCATCGCAGGCCTGGATGTGTTTGCGAGGGTCTTTCAGCTTCTGGATGACACAGTAGAGATTGATTTTAAATGTAAAGATGGAGATGCTGTGGCAGCCGGACAGCTGATGGCAGTTGTGACAGGAGATATCCGGGTTCTGCTTTCCGGTGAGAGGGTAGCGCTGAATTATCTCCAGCGGATGAGTGGGATCGCCACATATACAAACTCGATCGCAAAGCTTTTAGAAGGGGCAAGGACAAAGCTGCTTGATACGAGAAAGACGACTCCGAATATGCGTGTGTTTGAGAAATATGCGGTAAAGGTCGGAGGCGGATACAACCACAGATATAATCTTTCTGACGGAGTGCTTTTAAAAGATAACCATATCGGAGCTGCCGGCGGAGTCAGGGAAGCTGTCCGGATGGCAAAAGAATATGCGCCTTTTGTCCGGAAAATTGAAATCGAAGTGGAAGATCTGAATATGGTCCGCGAGGCTGCAGATGCGGGTGCGGATATTATTATGTTAGATAACATGTCGCCGGAACAGATGAAGGAAGCGATCCGGATCATAGATGGCAGGGCAGAGACAGAGTGTTCCGGAAATGTTACCAAGGAAAATGTGGAGAAGCTGATCCACATCGGCGTGGATTATATTTCCAGTGGGGCGCTGACACATTCTGCCCCGATTCTTGATATTTCACTAAAGAATCTTCATCCTGTAGAGGGATGAGACCGGTTTTTATTATTTCACAGAAAGGTATGGTAGATATGAGCGGTAAGGAACGCCGGGACTCGATCTCGCACAGACTGCGCGAGAGCCGGGAACCGATATCGGGCACAAAACTGGCCAGAGAATTTAATGTCAGCCGTCAGGTGATCGTTCAGGATGTTGCGATACTTCGTGCTGCCCATATGGATATAATATCGACAAACAGAGGATATTTGCTGCGCAACAGCCGTGGTGGAAAAGTGAGCCGTGTATTTAAAATGTGTAATACCGATGAACAGACAGAGGATGAATTAAATACGATCGTTTACTATGGTGGCGTTGTTGAAAATGATTTTGTGAATCACAAAGTATATGGCAGAGTACAGGTTGATTTAAATATCCGCTCTGTCCGTGATGTGACGGAATTTATCCGGGGCATAAAAAGCGGGAAATCCTCACCGCTTAAAAATATTACTTCGGATTATCATTATCATACGGTATCTGCGGACTCGGAAGAGACACTGGATCTGATTGAAAATGCGCTGAGGGAAAAGAATTATCTGATCATTAAGAAATAAAAATGATAAAGGACTGCCGTCGCAGTCCTTTATCTGAAAGAGGAGTTTTATGAAAAAATATCAAAAATAAGAAAATTGCCAAAAAGTTAAGTGGTTTATAAGTTATGTTTATCAACTTATGAACTAAGTATAAGATGAAAATGTGAAGAAACGATGTTCAAATATTCTAAAAATTGTGAACGTTCTGTAAAAAGTAAGTCATATTTCAAAGATTTTCTCGTTCTGTGGAGTTGGAAAGAAGCCAGAGAAAATGGCAGAAGGATGGAAAAATATTGTAATCAACACGAAATTATGATAAAATTAATATAGTGCAAAGCATCTTTATACAAAATGGGGGAATCATAACTGTGAAAAAAGGAAAAAATGAAAAAAATGGACAAATGATGAGGGTGGAAAAAGAGTTGTCAGTCAAACGTTTTTTACATATGCAGTTTATTAAGATTGGTGTCATCGTTGGAATCGCTATGGGAATCCTTGGTATATTTGCCATATATGAAGGAGTAGAGCTGGCTCGGTATAATAGTGAAGAGCATAATCTGAGTGTGGGACAGCAGACGACGATGACGGTGGTTCTTATCGGTGTGGTGGTCGTTATCAGCATTCTTTTGATCGACAAACTTTTGAATCGGATCGCACTTAAGACGATAAGCAGGATCAGTGATCCGGTTGGCATCATGGATGATGTGATGAAGGATTTTGCTGCCGGGAAACTTGGCAAGAAGATAGAGTATGATATGTCAGATGAATTTTCGAATATGATGACGAATGCAACACTTGCTATGACGGAATTGAAAACATACATTAATGATATATCTGATACGTTACAGGAGATCAGTGATAAAAATATGGATATCGGTGTGGAGCGGGAGTATATCGGAGATTTTTCCCGGATCCATACTTCCCTTGTCAGTATTATTGAGAGTTTAAATAATATGATCTATGAGATGCGGGCATCTTTTGTGCAGGTGAGAGATGGTGCAGGTTCTCTTGCAGAGACGGCACAGTCTATGGCGGACGGAGCAGAGCAGCAGTCGGTAGATATTAAGGAACTTGTGGATCATATCGAGAAGGTTTCCGGGACAGTCCATAAAAATGCGATAGCTGCCCAGGGTGTAGAAACGCTTTCACATTCTTCGACGGAGAAGATGGAAGAGGGCGGGGAGAAGATGAACGAACTCGCAGAGGCGATGGATCAGATCCGTGAAGAGTCAAATGAGATTGCAAGTATCATTGAAGTCATCACAGGGATAGCCGCCCAGACAAATCTGCTTGCGCTCAATGCCTCGATCGAGGCAGCACGCGCCGGGGAGCACGGAAAAGGATTTGCGGTAGTGGCGAGTGAGATCGGTGCATTAGCCAGTTCCAGTGCGGAAGCTGCCTAGAATATTACTGAGCTGATCCAAAAGAGTATTGCAGCTGTGGATCATGGTGTTGCGATCACAAACGAAACAGTTGAGATGCTTGAGGGCATTTCGGAAATATCTGCTGAAATAGCTCACAATATTACAGATATTACAGATGAGAGTAAAAATCAGGATGATTATCTGAAGGGTATGTTGGATAACGCCAATGATATAGCTGCGGTCATTGACCAGAATACAGCGGCGGCACAGGAAAGTTCCGCACTTTCAGAACAGTTGCTTGGATATGCCGACAATGTTATGTCATTGATCGAACAATATAAGATCCGTGAGAGATAAATAGATACCGGAAGAAACGAAGTTAAGGCCCGTGATTTTTCAGTCGGGCCTTTTGTCATTTTTATCGTGTGCCGTTTTTTGGTCATGCAACAAATATGATACAATTTGTATGTAAAATGATCCTGATATTTTTTCAATGGCGCAGGACAAAACAGGATTCAAACCGGCGCCGTTGAACCAGGAGAGGACGGGATATACAAAATGATAAGGATATTGATCGCAGAGGATGAAAAACCGATTTCCAATTTGGTTGCCATGAGTTTAAAAAATGCCGGATATGAGTGTGAATGTGTATATGACGGAATGAGTGCGGCAGATCTGATCGAGACCAACCACTATGACCTGATTCTGTTGGATATCATGCTTCCGCAGGTGAATGGATATGAGCTGATGGAATATATACGGCCGATGGGGATACCGGTTATTTTTTTGACGGCGAAGACCTCCGTGATGGATAAGGTCAGGGGGCTTGGGATGGGAGCAGAGGATTATCTGGCAAAGCCATTTGAGATTGTGGAACTTTTGGCAAGGGTGGAAGTCGTGCTGCGGCGTTACAATAAAAATGAAACAATTTACCGGGTGGGTGATCTGGAGGTAGACACGCTTTGCCGCATCGTAAAGAAGAATGGAGCAGCAGTGTCATTGACAAATAAAGAATATGAACTTTTGCTTTTATTTATCCGCAATAAAAACATTGCCCTGTTTCGGGAAGTTATCTACGAAAAAATATGGGAAAAGGAGTATGATGGGGAGAGCCGGACAGTAGATCTTCATGTACAGCGTCTGAAAAAGAAACTTGGTTGGGAGGGAAAGATCAAAACGATCTATAAGGTGGGATACAGACTGGAGGTAGCGGATTGAAGATTACATGGAAAATATTTTTTTCAACAGTATTTGCCATGACAGTGACGTTTTGTATTGCAGGATGGTTTCTTATCTCTGCCTTTTTTGAGTCGGGCTATAACAGGGCGGTTGATAGTGCTGTGGATATAAGCCGCATGTTTTTGCGTGCCTTTGGTAATTATATGGTGACGGTGTCGGATGAAGATGAGGAGATCGACCGGAATATCAACGCCCTTGCAGCCGATCTGAGGGAAGAAAATATCCATATTTATATTAAGAAAGAAGATGGGACAGAAGTGTTTTCTGATGTTCCTTTTGAGGTGGAGTTTACAGATGCGGATACTGATATGGGAGAGGAGATTACATATCTTCTTGTAAAAAAAGGGGAGGAGTATTACATTCAGATAAATAGCAGTATCCGGGTGGAAGACATACGATATCTTCTGGTGACATTTCACAATGTAACCGGATTGTTTTACGAACGACAGGAGCATATGGGGATTTATAACCGCTTTTTGTTGTGGTTTCTTTTGATGAATGGGATCATCAGCTGGATCCTGGCGAGGATCATTGTAAAACCGATCCGGAACATATCCCAGAGTGCAAAAAAGATAGCAGACGGAAATCTCGAATGCCGCATTTCTATCCGGAATCAGGATGAAATTGGTGATATGGCGGTAAATTTTAACCGGATGGCAGAACATCTTTCCGGGAAGATATTGGAGTTAGAAGATGCCGCCAGACGACAGGAAGAGTTTGTGGGGAGCTTCGCCCATGAATTAAAGACTCCTCTTACCTCGATCATTGGTTATGCAGATCTGCTGCGTTCAAACAGGCAGACAGAAGAAGAACAGTTTATGTGTGCGAATTATATTTTTCATGAGGGAAAGCGACTGGAGGCGTTGTCTCTCCGTCTGCTTGAATTGATCGTTCTGGAAAAAAAGGAACTTATGTTAAAAAGAATCAGTGTAGAGGAAATGTTTCATGAGATTGAGGGAGCGATGGCTCCTGTTATGGAAGAAGAGGGGATTCGATTTGTTTGTGAGGCTGATGAGGGTGTTTTGTGTGTTGAACCGGAATTGATCTGTTCTGTGATCACAAACCTTATTGATAATGCAAGAAAATCAGGATGCCAGACGATCTGTCTCCATGGAATTCAGGATAAGGAGCAGTATTTTATCGATGTCTGTGACGACGGAAGAGGGATGCCGGAAGAGGAATTGGGACGGATCACGGAAGCTTTCTATATGGTAGATAAATCAAGAAGCAGAGAGCAGGGAGGGGCCGGACTTGGACTGGCAATCTGCAGCAGGATCATGGAGCTCCACGGCGCAGAACTTGTATTTCAGAGTAAGGTTGGTGAGGGGACAAAGGCCAGGTTAAAATTTTTATCGTCAGAGCAGGAGGAGAATGTAGATGAAAAATAAAATGAATCCTATCAAAAGGGCGGTTATCATTTTGTTCCTCTTTCTGGGTATAGGAATGTGCCTCTGGCTGCCTTCTAAATTATTTGCAATCGGAGACCGTCAGAAGATGGGGGAAGTACAAAGTCAGAAGGCAGAGCAGATCGTAGTGCAAAGTCACAATCAGGTTTCTTTGGAGGAGAAGTTTAAACTGCTTTATGACCGTCTGGACGATCTGAGAATGATTTCTGTAGAAAGCAAACCGGAAGAGCAGAACAGAATGTGGGAAATGGCAAAGGAGCAGATTTCTCTTTTGAAAAAAAATAAAGCGATCCCCCAAGGACTTGATCCGGAGGCAAAGAAGCAGTCACTCCAGAGATATTTTCTGATGGACGCCAAGAAGCCTGAGATCAGTATGTATTTCTGGACTCTGTACATCGGGGATGAGGATATGGAGATTTCGTTTGGGATGGAAGAGGAATCCGGGAAAGTTCTCATATTTAACCTGTGTAAATTCCGGAAACAAGTGAACGAACAAAAAATCGGGAATGGATTTGCTGCCTATCTGCAGCCGGAGATAAACTGGTATGAGGAACAAATGCCGGAATCATATTATATTTGTTACAATGCCGGATATGCAATCTGTACAGGGGTATTTGGATATGAACATTTTGGCCAGTATTCTTCCTGGTATCCCGGAGTTCTTTATGATGAAGCGGCAGGACGCTCTTATACGAAGGGATATGGGACGATTTCAGACTAAGTTGTGGATCGGTTTATCATGCTATAGAATTGCCCGGGTGTTTTTTAGTAAGGGAAACAAATAAGATACAATATCTGTTTATACTGTAATCATCATCAGCTCGTTGGCGTTGCCTGAGCTGTCTGACAGGAGAGATGCAGAATGGACAGAAGACGGAGGCTCAACCGGAAAAAGGAAAGAAACAGAAAAATAAAAAGAAATTTATTTGTGATCAGTGTAATTGTGATCGCAGGAGTCGGTGCATGTACAAAGCGGGCCGAATATGAGGAAGAATCGATGAGGGCTTCGGCAGAGATAAAGGAGGGCCGCAACAATAACGGCACGAATCATGCCGGAGAAGAAAAAGAGCCCGATGAGCAGGAAATCCGGCGGTTACTTGCAAAAGATGAATTCGGCCAGGAATTGGAAAAGCTCTATCGCAGGGAAAAACGGGTGGGAGAGATCATTCGCAACCGCAAAAGCTATCCCGATAAGCTGATTGAGACACTGATCAAATATCCGGAGACGATCGAATATGTACTGGGATATCCGCACAGGGGAGATCCCGATGAGTTGATCAATATTTCGGATGAGGTACAGAAAGGGAGCATCCCATTGTTTATACAGTGGGATAAACGGTGGGGCTACCGTTCTTATGGTGACAGCATGATCGGGATCACTGGTTGTGGTCCTACATGTCTGTCCATGGTCGTGACGGGATTGACGGGGAATAAGCAGTGGAACCCGGCAAAGATGGCACAGTACAGTGAACGAAATGGTTACTGGGTGAAAGGAACCGGAACGGGATGGGAACTGATGGGAGCAGGCGCAGAGCAGTTTGGCCTTACCGTGAGCAGAGTGCCGCTTTCCGGCGGAACGATCTACCGGGAACTGATGAATGGGCATCCGGTCATATGCAGTATGAAGCCGGGGGATTTTACTTATACCGGACACTTTATCGTGTTGACGGGAATCGATCAGGAAGGAAAGGTTTTACTCAATGATCCGAACAGCCGTGTGCGCAGTGAAAAAACGTGGGAGATGGAGCGGATACAGGAGCAGATCAAGAGTGCGTGGGCGTATTCGGTGTGAGGCAGATGGGGGGGGTATAGGTTCCGTATCCAGAGAGGTATTCTGCTCACAGGCATGGGCGCTCCCGCTCTATAAAAACGTAGCGGTAAGGGCGTGGAGAAGTGCATGTTTATGCACTCCTCCACGCCTCTTACCGACGCTTTTATAACCCATGCTTATGAGCAGAATACCTCTTTGGATACTGCAACCCCATAAAAGTAGTCACTGGCTAAATGGAAACTGCTAACTGGCGTTTAATAGTTTTTCCATATTACACAAAACGATTGGACAAGATATTGAAGTATATTAAAAGATATGGTATTCGGTTTTATGTTGTTGAGAGCAACAAATCGGGATTAAAACAAGGGGCATCACTTAGTGTGATATGCCCCCTTACTTTATGAAATATATTTTTCTCTTGTTGCGACACAACAATCATGTTAAAATAAATCAAAAATGAAATTCTCAAGGAGTCCAATCGCAATATGAAAACTGATTGAAAGATAAATGTCTTTAGTGTATAATTTCAAAGAAAATGAATTAGAAATAGATTAATTAGTTGAGGTGATTTGTTTGAAAAAAGCAGTTAATCCAATA
This sequence comes from Lachnospiraceae bacterium, assembly GCA_021770615.1. The sequence continues at coordinate 87,196 of JAETQR010000009.1, forward strand.
TATAGATATCGCTATGGAGCAAACCAAGAAATTAAAAATGTTTTGCAGAGTGTAAAGCACTTTCGGCAGGAAATCTTACCTAAAAATCAAGAGATATATTTTGAACCGATCTCTATATATTATCTTTGTGCAGAACTATTAGAAATTGCATATATTCCAGAAAATCCACACTTGTTACAAGTTTTGCAAGAAAAATATGAACAAGCACAAGTTGAAAATATGGACGAATTGTTGTTTTCTTTAGAAGACTTATTTTCTGAAGGATGGTTGCAAAGAACAACGGAAGAATGGCTATGGAACAATAGTTCATATGAATATGGAAGATTGACTTCGTATCGTGACGAGAGGGAAAAGCAGATGGTAATGTTCCTGCAATCGTTAAAAAACACACCATATAAAGATGGGATTTATCCGTGTATATATGAGGATAGCATAGAATTTCATGATTTACTGGATAAGACTGGACTATCGGTGGAATGGTTGATAGAGAAAAACATTTTGATTAGAAAAGAAAATGGCTTGTATATTAATGCATTTAGTCAGGAATGGGAGGATTACGGAGAAAGAGTATTATCAAAAAAATATGAAGAATGGAACTGTGCAGAACATTTGGAGAAGATGGAAAAATGGATACATTGCTGTGAGTTTTTTACTAGGTGTTGGAGCCTGGAGAAATATATTGATGAAAAGGAAGAGTTGTTCAACTACTGCTTAGAAAAATTAGAGCAAGAAGTGAGTTCATGGAAACAGGAGGCAATACTTGTTGCTAGGGCAATGCAGATTTCTTCAAATAGGTTGCAGGAAACATATGAAATTCCTATTCCTACATATGGTGCGGAACGTCAACAGTTTATCGAGATTTATTTTGAACACTTCTGTAGATTAGAAGATATTCATTCTCGAAAAAACATTTATTATGGAATATGTATAAGAAACTATCAATTGCTTGGAAAGGAACTGCAGCAACGGTTTCGTAAGATTTTAAAGAAGCCTTGCTTTGAAGTACAGTATTTTTATCACATCTATTGTGAAAATGAAATTTGTACAGCAGATTGTGTTGAGGAAGTTGAATTGTTTCTTCCGGCGATATACAATATGTTTCATTATATAAGAAATAATGTTCAAAAGGATGAGTTGAAGCATTTATACATTAAACAGCTTGTTAAGCCAATTTGGGATATATGCTATAATGGGCTTCATCAAACGAATAAAAAAAGTTGGGTAATAAATTTAGCAGAACTATGGGTATATCTTTATGATGAAGGTGACTGTTACAGAAAAAAAGTGCATCCCAAAACTTTTTCAATTAATTTTACGGAATTTTTAGCCAACCTTTTTCAATACTATTTTAAAGACATTTTTGAGGTGAAAGAAGTGGATAAAGAAATAATTAATTATCTGCTTATGCAACTCGATAATGCAAAGGATCATACCGCACAGAAATACTTTGGTGTTTTGATGCTTTTAGGAAAGTATGGAGAGCAGTATGTAGAATCTGAGAGTAGACAACAATCAATCCTAAATGGTTTATTTCAGGGAGTAATGGCATGGGTTAAATCGGCAAAAGAAAAAGATCTTCTTTTATCCACAATAAGTTGGAATTTCTTTTCGGAGTCAGTATGGCATAGAGTTTTGGTTCAAAATCAAGAGAAATTAAAAGAACTTTTTGGTATGATTAGCATACACGAACTAGAGAATACAAAACTATACAAGAAGGAAAAGAGTGTTATTCTTGGTGTTGGAAATCTTGCACTGTTAGGACTCTATTTCAAAGCAATTTGTCTGACAGAATTAAGAGATAAATTATCTGGACATAGGGATGCTATAGAAAATGACTTTGTAAATGAGTTTATTTTATGTCAGAATAAATGGAGATTTTTTTCAGGAGAAAATATACGGTTAGGAGATTCGGCAGTTGTTCTTTCAAAATGTCTACAAGCACTCTCTTTTTTGTCGGAAGAGAATAAGATAGCATTTACAGAAAGGATGGAGGTAGAAACAGCGATTGATGTAGCATTTTGGCTGGAATACATCAGAGATCAGCATGTAAAGAGTAAGTTACTCCATATTTTGATGACCGCACAAAAGGAGAAGCTGTTTAAGGACATTTATTTTTTACCAACATGGCAGCGTGCAGTAGATAATTTGTTGGAACTTTGTTTTATTGAATCCGAAAGCGAAGAGGAAAATAGCAAAGAAGTAGAGAAAATGCTGGAGTTTGTGGAATACGCTCTGAAAGATTTTGAAGGAACATTATCCCTCAAACCAGAGAATGTAAGGGTTGATTACAAGGAATGGCAGGAAAGCGCTTACTGCCGTATTATGCTTTTGAAAAATCAAAAGGATGAAATTCTTTCTTCACAGCATTCGTTTTATAAAGGAATTGTTTGGTTAAATTCAAATCAACTAGAAGAGCTACAGAAAGCAAAAAAGGTATTTGCTCAAAATAGTGATAAATCGGTTTCATGGCAGAGCAATTATTTGATTGCATGTGTATTGGAAATTATAAAGAAGAAAGAACTGGATTTGGGATATGAAAATGAACTAAAAAATTATGAAAAGGCGTTTTCAGATCATATATCTACCATTCAAGGTATTTATTTAAAAGAACTTCATATAGCATATGTATATGGTTTGTTTTTATATCTGTCTATTGATAAAATAGAAAAATTTTGGGCTTTATATGAACAGATGCCAGAAGACCTGCATCAGGATAAGAGGGTATCAAATTATGTGATAGAGGCATATCTTACTTCTGGGAATGTGGTTGGAGCAAAAAAACAGCTAGAGCAATTGCGTTTGATTTATGGCGAAACCACTGAAAATAAGAATTTACAGGAGAGAATAGATAAAGCTGATGGTACAATGCAACAGATAGAAAGACCATTGGTACAAGATTATACAGAGAGCGGAGAGATTAGTAGCAAAACAATACGTCAACTTTTATTTGGACTATCGCAAAAATCAAATAATTCTTTAGCGGAAATTATGGTAGACGAAGAAGAATTTAGTCGATTAAATGATGGTAGAATGAGTGATAAAAATGAAATACAGATTATTTCGATGGCTTGTCATGCTTTGAAATTATTGCAGAATTATAGCGTAAATCTTCTTCATAATAAACAAGTCTCTTCGGAAGATTCATATAACCGTACCTTGAAATTGTTCTTTAATCTTCGAGAAGAACGTTTTCTTGGTTTTCGATTAGATGAGCAGACACAGGGAGGCACTACAAAAACAATTTATCGGTCCGGGGAACAAGGTGTAGGGCGTAGAGATTTGATGCTTATGCGTAAAGAACGCGCGGTAGCTTTGTTTGAGGGAATAAAATTAGATAATGTTGAAAAAGCTAAAATAGAAGAGCATATTAAAAAGCTTAGAGATTACAATGTTGAAAGGGTACCAATTGTGATAATGCCTATATATGGTTATATGTCTGATGAAATGCAGTTTTGGGAAAAGTATATGAGGTTATTATATGATTTACAAAAAGAAAATAAATATGATATTACCGCAGTAGAAGAGGTAGATGAGTTTCTGAAAACAGAGTTTGCTGAAGGGCTTCAATATATTGTTAGAACAAGGCATAGATATAAAGAGTTTGAAGCAGTAGTATATCATATTATGATAAATATTACTAGGACATAATAAAGTAACTACATTGGTTGAGGGTATGTTGTTGGAGTTAAAGTCAAAAAGTGGTGTGATGAGTGTATTAAAATGTATGAAAAGAAATAAGAATTGACCGAGTTGTTTAGGGTGAGGGATACTTCTTGTCCGAAAGGTGAATATTCCGGTCTTGGTGTCCATGCTGTCCGGTGGTTTGGAAACCGAGTGGCAATTATTCAGAATACAAGAATTTCACCGATATAAAGCCGACGAACTCTCCTCCTATAAGAGCGGCTTTGGACGTGACATCGGTTCCATTTCTTGTTAATGGTAGCTAAGCCAATCAAAAAGCGGTTCCCGTATCCGAAATGTAGGTTTCCACTGCACCGGAATCACGGTTTCTTGACGAAAGAATATTCATTTGGTGGAAACAGCCTAGTGCCTCTCTCCTTGCATCGTCCGTTCTTTGTTCATGTCAATGCTGTTGTAGTATATGTTACACCTTGCGTATATTTAGTTTGTTTTTATTCGTCTTTCATAATTTATTACAAGCATATCAAATCAGTTCCCACGCCTTAATTGTTTTGTGTTATAATTTGTTGTAGGTTTTCGTTTCCCTTGATTTTGTCCTCATTAGGGTTCGTAACAACAAGGGAGAGAAAATAATATAAGGGAAAGTCTAAGGGAAAGCTCACCTTGAACAAATTTAGTGTTTTCGGTAGTTAGAGCAATTTACAGTAACAAAATATAACAGTTATTAAATTCCTTAGATTTTGTAAAAACCCAATCGTAAGTTGGAGGAATGTTTATTTTTGTGAATGATTTAGAGAGAACAGTTTGGAAAGGATAATGGAATTATGAAAAAGATAGCAATTCTAACCGGAGCGACAGGTGGACTGGGAAGAGAATTTTTAAAACAAATATTGAAAGAAGAGATTGATGAGGTATGGGGAATTGCCAGAAATGAATGGAAATTATCAGAGCTTCGGAAAGAACATGGAGAAAGGGTAATTCCGATTTCGATTGATTTGTCTGAGATGCAGGGAATCGAACGGATAAGGGATATGCTTGACAAGGAGAAACCTCAGGTGGCGTATTTGATCAATAATGCGGGGTTAGCTAAGATGGGAAAGTATCATGATTTTTCTATAGAGGAAATCGACAAGACGCTCAATGTGAATTGCAAGGTTCCGGTCATGCTTGCTCAGATTTGTATTCCATACATGAAAAAAGGCAGTAAGATATTAAATATTTCTTCTGCTTCTGCATTTCAGCCTAATCCATATATTAATCTGTATGCTGCTTCCAAAGCATTTGAGAGAAGTTATTCCAGGGCACTTAATGTGGAGTTGGAGGGAACCGGAATTACAAGTACGGCTGTTTGTCCGGGATGGATAGATACAGAACTTTTGCAGAAAGAAATAAATGGAAAAAAAGTAAGATTTCCGGGATTGGTTACACCGGACAGAGTTGTTAAGCAGGCGATGAAAGATACTAAAAAAGGGAAAGATATGTCCGTTTGTTCCTTGTATGTAAAATGTCAGCATGTGAACGTAAAATTATTACCGCAGCGCTGGGTTATGAAAATATGGATGGCAGGGATAGGTAAATATCTAAAGGAGAATTAGCGTGAAGAAATTATATATTGTATAATATCAATCCGGGGCTTGGATTTTGCGCTTAGAAATGATAAAATAATATCATTAAGGACGAGTTCGGAGGAAATCATGAAAAAGCGCTGGATACTACAGACAAAACAGGGGGATTTTCAGGCAGTTAGTAAAAAATACGGTATTTCTCCTGTCACAGCGAGGTGTATGGTAAACCGGGGGATACATTCAGAAGAAGAGATAGAGCTTTATCTAAGGGGAGGACTTGGGGAACTTCATTCTCCCTGGTTGTTTAAAGACATGGAAAAGGCAGTGGATCTCATCAGGGAAAGCCGGAGAGGAAGCGCAGCGATCGCATCCGACTTTGACTGTGATGGGATTTTTTCTGCTGTCATCCTTAAAAAAGGGTTTGAACGATGTGGGATCCGGAGCAGGATCTACACACCGGACCGCGTGTCAGAGGGATATGGATTGAACCGCCGTATCGTGGATGAGGCGGTGGAGGACGACGCTGGTTTTCTCATTACGTGTGACAATGGGATCGCTGCGAATGAAGAGGTTTTGTATGCCAAAGAAAAAGGGCTCACTGTGATCATAACAGATCATCATGAGGTTCAGAACGAGATTCCCGCTGCGGATGCCGTCGTGGATCCGAAACAGCCGGACTGCTCCTATCCATTTGACGGACTTTGTGGTGCAGGCGTCGCCTTTCAGCTGATCGGCGCACTGTATGAGAAAGAGGGTATTTTACCGGAGGAGAGGGAAGAGCTTCTTGAATATGCAGCGATCGCTACGGTGGCAGATGTGATGGAACTCCGGGGTGAAAACCGCATCCTTGTGAAAGAGGGATTAAACCGCCTTCAGTATACAAAGCAGACTGCGCTCAGGGCGCTTCTAGAGGTACAGGGGCTTACCGGGAAAGAAATCAGGGCCTACCATATCGGATTTGTCATCGGTCCGTGTTTTAATGCGGCCGGCCGCATTGACACGGTGAAGAGGGCATTTGAACTTCTTTTTGAGAAAGATTACCGGAAAGCGCTTAAGCTGGCAGGTGAATTAAAAGAAATCAACGATAAGAGGAAGCAGATGACAGAGGAGGCCGTCGGGAAGGCATTTGATATTCTGGAGAGAAGCGGAAAGGCAGGAAATCCGGTTTATATCATCTATCTTCCGGAGTGCCACGAGAGCCTGGTTGGGATCGTGGCCGGAAAGGTCAAGGAATTTTATCACCATCCGGTTATCGTGTTTACCTCTGTCGGGGAGGGGCTTGTAAAGGGATCGGGAAGATCGATCGAGAGTTATCATATGTTTGAACACCTGATGCAGTGCAGGGAACTTATGGTGAGATTCGGAGGACATAAAATGGCGGCCGGGATGACACTCAGAGAAGAGGATCTGCCGGAGTTGGAACGGCGTCTGAATGAAGATTCCGGACTGTGTGAAGAGGATTTTATCCCTGTTTTGAATATTGATGTACCGCTTCCGGTCGGGCATGTGTCAGAAGGATTGATCCGCGATCTTGAAGTTTTAGAACCGTTTGGAAATGGAAATCCCAAACCGGTTTTTGCCGAACAGCACTTTCGTATTTTGAGGGCGAGGCGTCTCGGGAAAAATGCGAATGTGCTTAAAATGAAGGTGGCAAATCGGACAGGAGCAGTCATTGATGCGCTTTATTTTGATGAGATCGAACCATTTGAGAAGCTGATCTGTGATGAGTGGGGAAGGCACGAACTGGAAAAAATATATGCCGGAGAGGAAAATGAAGTCGATCTTGGGTTTGCCTATTATCCGTCAGTCAATGAATACGGAGGTTTCCGTACCCTGCAGATCGTGGTGACAGATTTTTGCAGGATCCGTGCCGATGTGAATGGAGGGAAAAAATGATAGAAATAAGTCTTTGTATGATCGTAAAAAATGAAGAAAAAGTTTTGGAGAGGTGCTTAAAGAGCATAGCGGATCTCATGGATGAGATTATTATCGTCGATACCGGATCGACAGACCGCACAAAGGAAATTGCAAAAAAATATACCGATAAAATTTATGATTTTGAGTGGATCGATGATTTTTCGGCCGCCAGGAATTTTTCATTTTCCAAAGCGACAAAAGATTATATTTATGCGGCGGACGCCGATGAGGTGCTCGACGAGGAAAACCGGGAAAAGTTTCTTGGGATGAAGCAGGTTTTACTGCCGGAGATCGATATCGTCCAGATGAAATACTGTAATCAGCTCGCTCAGGGGACGGCGTATAATTTTGATGAAGAGTACCGGCCGAAGCTCTATAAGAGACTTCGGGAATTTACATGGATCGAGCCGGTGCATGAGATGGTACGGCTCGACCCGGTCGTATACGACAGCGACATCTCGATACAGCACCTTCCGGAGACGCTGCACAGCGGCCGGGATTTTAAGGTGTTCCAGAAACATATCCGGAACGGTATGCACCTGTCAAAAAGGCTTCATCACATGTATGCGATGGAATTGTATATATCGGGAAGTGATGAGGATGTTCTGGAGGCAGAAGCATATTTTGCGGCTTCGGCATCCGACCCATCGAGGAGCATGGATGAGGTGAAAGAAGCAGCATGTATCGTTACAAGGGCGGCGAGGCTGAGAGATGACAGCCATACGATCCTGAAAATGTGCCTGAAGGATCTCTTGTCCGAGGGATCTTCCGAGATGTGTTATGAGCTGGGTGAGTACTTTTTTGCAAAAAAGGATTATGAGGAGGCTGCGATGTGGTATTATAATGCCATGCATGAGACGCAGAGTATCCTCAATATTCATACTTCTACAGATCTGCCGGAAAAAAGATACAATGAGTGCTTGACTTTGAGTGGGGTCTAGGTGGTATCATCAGAAGTAACAGAATTTGAAAAACAGAAGGAATGGGGGACTGGATGGTGGAAAAGATCAATGCATTGAGGGAAGAGATTGGTAAGGTAGTAAAGGGAAAGAGTGACGTCGTGGACAAGGTTCTCTGTGCGATGCTGGCAGGAGGCCATATCCTTCTGGAGGATATACCCGGAGTCGGAAAAACGACCCTTGCTATGACGATTGCAAAGGTGATGGCGCTTTCCTACCGGAGGGTGCAGTTTACGCCGGATGTACTGCCGAGTGATATCGTGGGATTTTCAATGTTCAGTGAGCGGACGAGAGAATTTGAGTACAGAGAGGGAGCAATCTTTGCCAATTTGTTCCTGGCGGATGAGATCAACCGGACATCTCCTAAGACGCAGTCTGCTTTACTGGAGGCAATGGAAGAAGAAAAAGTGACGGTGGACGGCATCGAGCATCGGCTGCCGACTCCTTTTACCGTGATCGCCACAGAAAATCCGATCGGTTCTTCGGGGACGCAGATGCTTCCCGAGTCGCAGCTGGATCGTTTTATGGTGTGTCTTTCTATGGGGTATCCGGCGCATGAGGATGCGGTCAGTATATTAAAAAATGACGGCGCCAAACCGTTGGGAGAAGTACGGGAGATCCTATCGGTGCAGGAGTGGGAGGAACTGCGTGAAAAGGCAGAAAATTGTTTTGTCAGTGATGAGATGTATGATTATGTGGTGAGGCTGACGGAGGCTACGAGGGAAAATCCGTATGTCTTACTTGGAGCGAGCCCGCGTGCGAGCATTGCCCTGATCCGGATGGCGAGGGCGATGGCTGTCATGAGTGGCAGGGAGTATGTAGTTCCGGAGGATGTAAAAGCAGTCTGGTATGATGTGCTTTCCCACCGGGTAAAGCTCGGAACGAAGGCGAAAGCCGAAGGTGTTACGGTGACAGAGGCTTTGATGCAGGTATTTGACGGAGTGAAGTTATGAAGCATGTGAAGCATATTCTGGAGTATATCATTTTATTTGCGTTAAACGGGGTGATGCTTTGGTTTTTCCGGGGATATTTGAACCTTTTGATCGCAGTGTTCATGCTCGTGTTTTTTTTGTATGCCTTTTTTTTGGTATATATTGTAAAAAAGTATGTGTCGCTGCAGATCGACGTTCCGGCAGAATATATGTCAAAAAATACAGAATTCCTTGTGACGATCCGGCTTGAAAACAAGTGCATCCTGCCGCTGGTGGCGTGCAGGGTATTTTTGCATACCGGTAATGCTTTTGTCGGGGAACCGGCTGAGAATATACTTGTGATGCCGGTAAAGCCGATGGGGATCACGGAGGTTCACTATCCGGTCCGCTCTTCCTGTGTAGGGAATGTGGAAGTAATAGCGGATAAGCTTGTGTTTGAGGATCTGCTTGGATTTCATTCTGTCTCAAAAAAAGTGTCTGTTACAGAAAATGTCTATATCATTCCGCTTGGCGGTGACGGGGAAGAATATGTACTGAATGACTACGAGACGGGAATGGATGAGGTGGAGGAGAGTAAGCTGAAAGGAAGCGATTTTTCGGATGTAAGCCAGGTGAGGGAATACATTCCCGGGGATGCGATAAAAAATATCCACTGGAAGCTTTCTGCCAAAAGGGATAACCTCATGGTGAAGGAACGCCTTCATATGTCTTCCAGAAAGCTAATGGTCGTTCTGGCCCTTGAAAAAGGAAATGCCAGGAAAATAGATGAGACAGTTGAAAAGCTTTTTTCCTTTGGCACATTTTTTATACGGAATCAGGTGCCGGTTTCTTTGTTCTGGTGGAGTGAAAAGTACAGTGAGATCCGGCAGGAGACTGCACAGTCAGAGGAGGAGTGGCTGCGGCTGATGATCCATCTTTTTTATCAGCGGGCAGGGAGTGGTTTTGTGGAGGAACATTTCCGGTCTCTGTATCCGGGAAAAGGGTATATTCTCATAAGTGGTGATGGTATCGCTGCTGTGGAATGATATTTAGCATTGCCGGGAGGTGTCTGTATGGGGATTTTTCGAAGGCATAAGAAAAAAGAAGAATGGAAGATCGAAATCTCGGATGGGGTTTTTCTTGGCAGGCCTGTCAGCCGGAATCACCAGAAGCCGTTCATGAGCTGTGTTCCTAAGGGAATCATGGTGTTTCTTGTCGTGTTCGGGTCACTCGGGGGATTTATTTCTGCGTTTAACGTAGAGTGTAATTATGTGATTCCCGGTATCGTGTTGTTTTTGTGTGCGATGTATTTCAGCGGATTATTTTCATTTAAAAAAAGCCGTTATAAAGACATCGGATATATCATATATTTTATCTTTTTTGTCATCGGGATCTATATGCTGAAATCCTACGTGAACAGTGGTTTTGCGGCTATTGTCAATATGGTAAGGCAGCGCGGGGAGTTGTATTTTGATCTGACGACCGGAACGGAATTTGCGGAGAATATCGATGACCGCTATCTTACGGTGACGATCACGTTTATTTTTATCGGAATGTTTGAGATCATTCTTTTAAATATCTTTGTCTCTAATTATATGAGTCTTAAGCTGGCAGTATTTATGGCACTTCCGTTGTATGTGATCCCGCTCTATTTTCAGGTAGAAGCCAACCTGTTTTTTGTCCTGTGCATGTTTGCGGGTTTTACCGGTATCCATATTTATAAAAATAACGGGCACTTCCGGGAGGGGAAGGGGCGGTTTGATTATGAGAGGGAGAAGAAGAAAAAAATTCCGGAGCTTTCGTATTCGCAGGACAACCGTGTGTACGCAGGCGTTATGGCAGCAGCACTGTTATGCGTTCTGCTTGTAGGTGGTTTTACACTCTTTTTTGGAAATACGGATTTTCAGAAATATTATAGTGAAAATAAATATAAAACAGCTACCAGAGAGGGTGTGTCCGGTTTTATCATGATCGGATTCCGAAGCTTCTTTCCGAATCTTTATTCGCGGGGCGGGATGAGCGGGGGGTATCTCGGCAATATCGCGGCGGTCCGTCCGGATGAGCAGACCGATCTGATTGTGCGGTTTACGCCGTATAACACCGATCCTGTTTACCTGAAAGGTTACACAGGCATCCAATATATGAGAAACCAGTGGCTGGATGGGTATAAGCTGATGGGGAGCAGGATGGGACATTCTACGTATTTTTATACGGAGAGTATGGCAAATGAAGCACAGCAGCTTAGCGAATATTTTCAGAGTGAGATAGTGGGAAGCAGCCGGGGAATCATGGAGATCACCAATAAAGGTGCAGATGTAAGTTATATATACTATCCGTATTTTACCAGATTTGATGATTATAGTACCTACGTGGAAAATCCCGCTCCGTTTTTCGTGGGGATCGGGCTGGGAGATACAGAGCGTTTTACCTATTATCCCAATATTGGAGATGAGACGCTCCGGCCCGGGACAGACATCCAGGATATGCAGTCTTATGTCTATACAAGTGTTCCTGAAGAAAACCAGCAGGTGATCGATGGATTTTTACAGGAGGCGGGGATTTCGAAAGGTGATCCGGATGCGGTGCAGAAAGTCGTCGACTATATGGAAAGAGCGTATTCTTACAGCTACAATCCGGGACGGGTGCCGGCGGGAGAGGATTTTGTGGATTATTTTCTCTCAGAGAATAAGAAGGGTGTCTGTACTCATTTTGCTTCGGCAGCGACACTTATTTTCCGGCGGCTTGGAATTCCGGCGAGATATGTGGAGGGGTATGCGTTTGGTTATGGAAAGGTTCTCGAGGGGAAGGTGTGCGAGGATCTGAATTATGACGATTATTACAGCGGTTATTCGGAACTTGGAAAAACAGCAGTGATGGAGGTCGAGTTGACCGATGCCAATGCCCATGCATGGGTAGAGATTTATGAAGAGGGAAAAGGCTGGCTGGTCGTCGATCCGACGCCTGCGGCTACTGCGGTGGAGGAGGGGAGTTCTTCGAGTGGGAATTTCTGGAATTCAATACGGGATTTCTGGGAAAATTCGCCGGATATGGATATAGAGGGAGATATTTCCGGTGTGAATATGGGATTTCTTGATTCGGATGGAATTCGTTTTCTGGGATATATGGCGCTTCTTCTCCTTGTGTTGGCAGTTGTGATACGGTTTTGTGTGATCCGCATTTTCCGGTGGAGGAAATGGCATACAAAAGATCTTCGGAAAAATATGTTGTATTATTATGGAAGTGTGTGCCGGAAAAGAGCCCGTCGCGATGAGGTCTTTGCCAGAATGTCTATGCCATCCGACCAGGTCCTCTATCTGGCGTCCCGGTATGAAGAAAAGACGAAAAAGACAGTTGATGTGGAGCACATCGTTCACTGTCTGGAGGAAATCTGTTTTGGGCCGGCCGAACCGGGGCGTGAGGAGTATGATCATGTGATGGGGATGCTGAAAAAGATAAGGTGACATTGTATATGGAGAAAATGCTCCTATAGAATGCAAAAAAGCAGAAAACAGTGTGCTAGTGGCTGGGAAAATGCAAAATACGCGGGAACGGATATTTACGGAAGCTATAGCGTTGGAATTTTGTGAGTTATGGAGGGCTTATGATTAAAAAGATTGATAATAAAGAGGAAAAGGAAAAGATTTGTATGGAAATTTTGGAAGCGTTACCAGAATGGTTTGAAATTCCAGAGAGCAGATTGTCTTACGCAAAAGAGAGCAGGAAACTCCCTTTCTTTGCAGATGTAGAAAATGATATTGCCAGAGGATTTATTGCAATGAAAGAAACCAGTCATTATACGGTGGAAATTTGTGTTATGGGTGTAAAAAAAGAATATCACCGTTTAGGGATTGGCAGTAAACTTTTTGAAGCATTTTATCAGTATGCAAAAGAACAGGGATATGAGTTTATCCAAGTAAAGACAGTCAGAGAAGGAATGTATCCGGATTATGATCTGACAAATGCGTTTTATAAGAGAATAGGATTTCGGGAGTTGGAGTGTATGGAAGGGCTTTGGGATGAGGCGAATCCATGTCAGGTGTATGTGATGGCGGTAAGATAGTAGATATAGTAAGGTGGCTGGCGGTTGGTGTTTACTGCTTTAGTAACAGAAAGAAGGGCAGAATGGATTCAGATAAAAACCATGAAACAAGCAGATTAGTTATCAGATCTGCACGAATGTTTCTGCGGAGCAGCAGGAGGCAGAAAAAGTCAAGTCCTCAGATGAACCGGAAGAAAGTATACCGGATGATTTCCCTGCTGAAAGAACGGCAGGAGTGAAAGTGACGGTTGTCACATGGCATCCGGATAGTTATAAATATGGGAAAAGTGAAGTGCGTATGGATTGCTGGAGCGGCTTAGGGGTACAGGATTTGAAATACAACTGATGGAAGAAGGCTGTTCGTTTTTGTTTTTTGAAATCACCAGTGACAAGTTTGATACAGATATGTGTACTTGCCCCTGTTATTGAAGAAATACTGATGTGGGGAGTGGTTTTGGGCGGATTGAAAAATTCCAATGGAACTTACTGCCTTTTTATGTTGTAAGGATAAGGCGAGAAGTGTATAATATGAATAGAAGTATACTTGTAGTAAGGAGATGATTGCTATGGCGATGACAAAGGTAGAAATTGATGTGCCGGAGGAAATTGTACCATATACGGTGCCAGAGGATAAAGAGGCACAAATAATAAGAAATGCAATGCTGGTCTACCCTTATATCAAAAGTGGTGTCATATCTCATGGAAAGGCAGCAGAAATGCTTGGGATTCATAAGATTGACTTAATTACATTGTATGGCAAATTAGGTCTGCCATATTTTGATGAGACGCAAGAAGAATTTGAAGAAGATTTGGCAGTATTGAAAAAATTAAGAGGTGCGACTGTATGATTGTTGTTTCGGATGCTACACCGATTATTTCGCTGATGAAAGCAGGACGGTTGGAATTCTGACACAGGCATTTGATGAAGGGATGCTAACGAGGGAAGATGTGGAAGGATGCATTGAACGGATGAAGGAAAATGGGATACGGATCAGTGAGAAGTTTTATCAGAGGTTGAGGGAACATATGGAATGATTTTGGAGGAAGAGTATGAGATTTGATAAAGAAGCTTTATTTAAAGAGTTAGTTCCGAAACATGGATTTAATTTATATCTTGGCGCAGGTTTTTCTGTATATACTAGAAATGATGATGGAAAAAGTTTGCCTTTAGGAAAAGGAATATAATGATAAATTGATTGAACTTTTTGACTTAGGTAAAACCAGAATATGGTAAAAAGAATGATGGAGTTGGTTAACGATGTCGGATATTTCAAGAGTATATAAAGAAATTGCACAGTATGGCAGGACATTTTCTGCAAAAAAGATCGTTCTTTTCGGTTCACGGGCCAGAGGGACGAATACAGAAAAGAGTGATATCGATCTTGCTGTATTCGGATGCAAAGATTTTATAAAACTTCAGGATGTGATCCAGGAGGAATTGTGGAGTCTTTTGCAGATCGACATGATAAATATGGAAGAGGATGTTTCGCCGGAGCTGGCAAAGGAAATCGAAAGAGACGGGGTTGTATTGTATGAAGAGGTTTGATGAACTGACAAGGCATCTGAACGTGCTGCGACGCGCACCGGAGGAAGATTTGGAAAATGAATTTATAATCAGCGGTGTAATCGACAAATTTTTTATTCAGTTTGAACTTTCATGGAAGGTGCTAAAGCAATTACTTTTGTATGAAGGAGACGATGTCGGAAGGACAGGTTCTCCCAGAGAGATCATAAAAGCCGCATATGCCCGTTATGATTTTATTGATGAGGAAATCTGGCTTGTCATGCTGAAAGAACGAAATGACACCACCCATATCTATAATGAGGCAAAAGCGAAAGAGATGGTGGGAAAGATTGTGGATTTGTACATCGGAGAATTTGATAAACTCCAAAAAGAGATCATAAACCGGTACGGACAGATCCTCTCCACCCTCCCATAACAACGAACCAAACAGAAAAAAATCATAAGTCCTCCGATCAGACTTAATTGCGATTCGCAGATCAATTCGTCTGATCGGAGGACTTATGATTTCTTTCTCTTGTCTCTTTGTAACGTTTTTATATTACTCCCCCTGCTCCAATGCAGCCCCCACAAACCCCTTAAACAGCGGATGTGGCCTGTTTGGCCGGCTCTTAAATTCCGGATGCGCCTGTGTGGCGATAAACCATGGATGATCAGGGAGTTCCATCATTTCCACGATTCTTCCATCCGGGGAGAGTCCCGAAAGTTTCATTCCGTGTTTCGTTAAGTCGTCTCTGTAATAGTTGTTTACCTCATAGCGGTGACGGTGTCTCTCGTGAATGGTCTCGTCACCATAGAGCTTGTATGCTTTACTTGTTTTATCCAATGTACACGGATAAGAGCCAAGACGCAGTGTTCCCCCGATATCCTCAATGCCATCCTGTTCCGGCATAAGATGGATGACAGGATGGGTCGTGGCCGGATCAAGTTCCGCGCTGTGGGCGTCTGTCCATCCGATCACATTCCTTGCAAATTCTACGATGGCTAACTGCATGCCAAGACAGAGGCCGAGGAATGGAATATTGTGTTCGCGGGCATACTGGATCGCATATATTTTTCCATCGATTCCACGGTCGCCAAAACCGCCCGGAACAAGGATGCCGCTCACATCGGAAAACAGCTCATCCATGTTATCCGGAGTCACTTCCTCGGAATTGATCCACTTGATATCTACCTGTGCATTGTGGGCAAACCCGCCATGTTTCAATGATTCTACAACACTGATATAGGCATCGTGAAGTGCGGTATATTTTCCAACGAGTGCAACGGTCACTTCCTTGGAAAGATTTTTTATCGAATAAACCATATTTTCCCACTCAGCCAGTTCTGGTTTGGGGCAGTCGAGCCGGAGGCATTTACAGGCAATATCTGCGAGATGTTCTTCCTCCATGGCGAGAGGAACTTCGTATAAAGTATCGACATCGAGGTTCTGGATGACCTGCTCGCTCGGTACATTACAGAACAAAGAAATCTTGTCCTTGATGGATTTTTCCAATGGGATTTCCGTCCGGCATACGATGATATTTGGCTGTATTCCCATCCCCTGAAGTTCTTTTACGCTGCTTTGGGTGGGCTTTGTTTTAAGTTCATCAGAGGCCTTGAGATATGGGATCAGCGTGACATGGATCAGGATCGCATTTTCATGTCCAACGTCTAACTGGAACTGGCGGATCGCTTCCAAAAATGGCTGGCTTTCAATATCTCCTACGGTTCCGCCGACTTCGATGATAGCGATCTGTGTCTCGTCACAGCCATCGTTGCGGTAAAAACGGCTTTTTAATTCATTCGTGATATGAGGAATGACCTGAACAGTACCTCCGCCATAGTCGCCACGTCTCTCTTTAGAGAGAACGGACCAGTAAACCTTTCCTGTCGTCACATTGCTTTGCTTTGTAAGGCTTTCGTCGATAAAGCGCTCATAGTGTCCAAGGTCCAGATCGGTCTCCGCACCGTCGTCGGTAACAAATACTTCACCATGCTGGATCGGGTTCATCGTTCCCGGATCAATATTGATATAAGGATCGAACTTCTGCATCGTTACGCTGTAGCCGCGCATTTTCAATAACCTTCCGAGAGAAGCGGCCGTGATCCCTTTTCCAAGGCCGGATACGACGCCACCTGTTACAAATACATACTTTACAGCCATTTTTCCTCCTTCTGCTATCTGCGTGTCATCTGCCCTGGGATAGCATGTCTTTCTTTTCAGTAAAAATAAAAATACTTATATATTATACTATTTTTGAGATGTGGTTTCAATAGGAAAAAATTAAATTTTTCACGAATTCTTCACATCTATAGCATTGATTTATAATAAAAAATCCATTATACTAAATAGAGTGTCAATACCAGGAAAGGAAAAATGTATTATGGAAAATAACAAAAACAAATTGCCCGGAAATAATCCAAAGAAAAACAGGACAAATATCATTATCTGTATTGCAGCGGCATTTTTTGCGTTCGGGCTCATCTTGTTTTTAAATTCAGAGATCCAGAAAAATACTCAGAAAGAGATTACGTATACAAAATTTATCGATATGCTGAAAGAAGGGAAGGTCGAAAAGGTAACATTTGGTTCTAATGTGATCTATATTGAGCCGAAGAGTGAGGAGAAATCGTCACTTTTTAAAGTTACGTATTATACCGGATATGTAAATGATACGGCGTTGGTCCAGGACATGCTGAACCGGTACAATGTAGAGTTTACGGCAGAGATCGAGGACACCAGTTCGGGCGTGCTGGAATTTTTCCTGGCCTATATCCTGCCTTTTGTGGGAATGTGGATCGTGCTATGGCTGCTTATGCGGGTCATGACAAAAGGTGGCGGCGGAGGCGGCCTGATGGGCGTGGGAAAATCCACGGCAAAGATGTATGTGGAGAAAGAGACCGGTGTGACATTTAAGGATGTAGCAGGTGAAGAAGAGGCGAAGGAATCTTTGACCGAACTGGTTGATTTTCTGAAAAACCCGGACAAATACCGAAAGATCGGCGCCAGGCTTCCGAAAGGTGCGCTTTTAGTCGGACCTCCGGGAACCGGTAAGACATTACTTGCTAAGGCCCTGGCAGGAGAGGCGAGTGTTCCGTTTTTCTCCCTGTCCGGTTCGGATTTTGTGGAAATGTTCGTTGGCGTCGGTGCATCCCGAGTCAGGGATCTGTTCAAACAGGCGCAGTCGATGGCGCCGTGTATCATATTTATTGATGAGATCGATGCGATCGGCAAGAGCAGGGATACGCAGTATGGCGGCGGTAATGATGAGCGCGAGCAGACGCTGAACCAGCTGCTTTCGGAGATGGATGGTTTTGATTCTTCCAAAGGGATCGTGATCCTCGGTGCGACAAACCGGCCGGAGGTATTAGACAAGGCGCTTCTTCGTCCGGGACGTTTTGACCGGAGGATCATCGTGGAGAAACCGGATCTGAAGGGACGTATCGATGTATTGAAGGTTCATTGTTGTGAGCCAGAAAGATCTGTTTGAGGCAGTGGAAGTTGTATTTGCGGGAAAAGAAAAGAAGGACCGGATCCTTGGTGAAGAAGAGAAAAAGATCGTGGCCTACCACGAGGTGGGGCATGCCCTTGTTACGACACTCCTTAAGAATGCAGAGCCGGTTCAGAAGATTACGATCGTACCGCGTACGATGGGGGCGCTCGGTTACGTGATGCAGGTGCCGGAAGAAGAGAAATATCTCAGAAAGAAGGATGAATTGATCTCTAAGATCGTTACGCTTTTTGGCGGACGTGCTGCAGAGGAGATTATTTTTGGGGATATCACGACTGGAGCTTCCAATGATATCGAGCAGGCGACTTCGATCGCCCGGGCGATGGTGACACAGTATGGTATGAGTGAAAAATTTGGCCTGATCGGGCTGGAATCGATACAGAACCGTTATCTGGACGGACGGGCAGTCATGAACTGCGGCGACCGGACGGAGAGCGAGGTGGATCAGGAGGTTATGGAGCTTTTGAAAGAGTGTTATGATAAGGCGTACCAGATTGTAGAGGAACATCAAGAGGTGCTTCACAAACTGGCGGCGTACCTTGTCGAGAGAGAGACGATCACCGGAAAAGAGTTTGTTAAGATTTTTGAGGAAGAGACGGGAATCGTGCTGAAGAAGACAGAGGATAAAAAAGAAAAGCTTTCGGACAGTTCTTCGGAGGATGTACCGGAAGAGAACGATATTGATGATAAAATAAGTTCTGACGAACTTATCAACGAGTTTTTGCAAAACTCGGGATGCACAGAAACCGTGTGCAGAAATTATGATAAAACAAGCGGGGCGGAGAAGCAGTTGGATGGACCGGTTGGAGAAGAGCAGGAGAACACGAACGATGGCATATGAGATTCTGGTTCTGGATGTAGATGGCACGCTGATGCGGACAGATAAAGTTATTTCCGAAAAGACGATCGCAGAAATCGTGCAGGTGCAGGAGGCAGGAATCAAGGTGGCGATCGCTTCCGGACGCTGTACGGCAGGTATCATGCCGACAGCGAGAAAGATCCGGCTGGATGAGTTCGGCGGTTATATCGTCTCGTATAACGGGGGGTGTATCAGTAACTGCCAGACCGGAGAAATCATATACAATATCAATCTCCCGGATGGGATCGTGCAGGAAATTTATGAATTTTCCCAAAAAGAAAAGACCGGGATCATGACGTATCACGATAATGATATCATTGCTGAGAATGATGCGGATCAGTATATTCAGATCGATGCAAAGGGATGTGATATTGATATCCACGTGGTAGAAGATTTCGGCAGGGAAGTAACGTATCCGGTCAACAAATGCCTTCTCACCGGGGATCCGGATTATATGGCGGGGGTGGAACCAAGGGCGGCAAAGGCGTTTGAGGGAAGGCTCAGCGTATACCGTTCAGAGGATTTTTATGTGGAAATGATGCCTCTCGGTATCGATAAGGCATATGGGCTGTCAAAACTTTTGAAAAAACTTGGTTACACGAGAAGCCAGATGATCTGCTGTGGCGATGGCTTTAATGATATTTCGATGATTGAGTATGCAGGCCTTGGAGTGGCGATGGCGAACGCCAGTGAGCAGGTAAGGGCGCGGGCGGACTATATCGCTCCGCACTGTGATGAGGATGGATTGGTGGATGTGATCCGGCGTTTTATCACCGTGTAGCATATCTGGGAAAAATAGAACGGAAACGAGGACGGAGGCGGTATGGTGTTTAATATTGACGAAGAACTCAAAAAACTTCCGGACAAACCGGGAGTATATCTGATGCATGACAAGGATGACCATATCATCTATGTCGGAAAGGCGATCGTGCTTAAAAACCGGGTGAGACAGTATTTTCAAAAAAGCCGGAATGTATCGCCGAAGATCGAGAGGATGATCGAGCAGATTGCATGGTTTGAGTATATTGTGACCGACAGCGAACTGGAAGCGCTTGTGCTGGAGTGCAATCTGATCAAAGAACACAATCCCAAATATAATACGATGTTAAAGGATGGCAAAAGCTATCCTTTTTTGAAAGCGACGATCCAGGAGGAGTACCCCCGTTTTGTGTTTGCAAGGCAGATGAAGCGGGATGGCGCCAAGTATTTTGGGCCGTTTACGAGTGGGGCGGCGATCCGGGATACGATCGAGTTATTAAATAAGCTTTTTCATCTGAGGAACTGCCGCCGTGTCCTTCCACGCGATTTCGGAAAGGAGCGTCCGTGCCTGTATCATCAGATGGGACAGTGCCCGGCGCCCTGTCAGGGAAATGTGGACAGTGAGGTGTACCGGGAGAATTTTCAAAAAGCAATTTCATTTTTGAATGGTAATACAAAGGAAGTGCTGGCGGAGCTGCAGGAGCGGATGGAGGAACTGGCGCAGAATATGCAGTTCGAGGAAGCGGCTGTGTACCGGGATCTGATCCAGAGTGTGAAGCAGGTCACAGAACGTCAGAAGATAACAAGTGATGACAATGAGGACCGGGATATCATCGCACTGGCGAGAAAGGACGACGAGGCGGTTGTGCAGGTGTTTTTTATCCGTGGTGGGAAGCTGATCGGGCGGGAGCATTATTATCTGACTGGTGTTTTTGAGGAAGAGGAAGGACATATACTCGGGGCCTTTATCAAGCAGATGTATGCGGGAACTCCCTATATCCCGCGAGAACTCTGGACAGAGTGCGAGCCGGAGGACAGTGGGGCGATCTTAGAGTGGCTGGCTAAGAAAAGAGGTCACAAGGTATTTTTAAGAAATCCCAAGCGGGGAGAGAAAGAGCGGCTTTTGGATCTTGCAAAACGGAATGCCCGGATGGTGCTCACGCAGGATGCGGAGAAACTGAAGCGAGAGAGGGAGCGTACGCTGGGTGCGATGGAGGAGATCGAGGGACTTTTGGGACTTGATGGCCTGAACCGCGTGGAATCGTATGATATATCAAATATCAATGGATTTGAGACGGTTGGCTCTATGGTGGTATTTGAAAAAGGGCGTGCCAAGAAAAATGATTATCGGAAATTCCGCATCCGTTCGGTGACGGGGCCGGATGACTACCGCTCGATGGAAGAGCTTCTGACGAGAAGATTTACCCATGGAAAACGGGAGGATTTATCAGAGATGGATTCGTTCCGTTTATTTCCGGATGTAATCTTTATGGATGGCGGTAAGGGACAGGTGAATATAGCCGAAAAGGTATTGGAGGAGCTTAATATCCGGATTCCGGTATGCGGTATGGTAAAGGACGACCATCACCGCACGAGGGGGCTGTTTTTCCGGAATGAGGAGATTCCGATCGATACGCATGGTCAGGGATTCCGTCTGATCACGAGGATTCAGGACGAGACGCACCGGTTTGCGATCGAGTATCACCGGCAGATCCGGGGGAAGACACAGGTTCATTCCATATTGGATGACATCCCGACGATCGGGGCGGCGAGACGGAAGGCACTGATGAAATACTATGCGTCGATCGAGGATATTAAAAATGCGTCGGTCGAGGAACTTCGGGAGATTCCGGGTATGAATGAGAAATCGGCGAAGGCTGTCGCAGAGTTTTTCAGGGAGGAGTGCTGATGAATGAGAGTCGGCTGTTTAAAGAAAATGTGTTAGGTTATGAGGATTATTGTAGATTGAGAGAAAGCGTTGGGTGGCAGCTTTTTTCAGAGGAGCAAACACAAAAGGCTCTTAGCAATAGTTTGTACACGGTAATTGCAGTTGATGATGATCAGGCAGTTGGTATGGGAAGGCTGATCGGTGACGGAATGTACTATATGATAGCTGATATTGTGGTACAGCCGGATTATCAGAGACGGGGGATCGGCAGCAAAATTGTCAATAGGATAATCGAGTATGTTGATCAGGCAACGCCATCCGGCGGGCGTTCCAGTATACAGTTGATTGCAGAAAAGGAGAAAGAACTTTTTTATGAGAAAATGGGATTTAAAGTAATCCCACATGAATGTTGTGGTTCTGGTATGAGGATGGTTATTCGGAAATAGGAACGGAAGGCCTATAACATTTAAAGAAAGGAAATTTTGGAGGCTCTGGAAAATGATATTTCAACATTGGTTTACCCTCCTTCATGGGACTCTACCCCGGGTGCTGATAACCCGCCGGCAGAGACAGTTGCCCCACCTTCCAGTGGGACAGGGAATCCGTCTGCTAGTATTGCTGTGCCATCTGTTGGAACAGCTTCGCAGCGCCCATTCTCTGTTGCACCGAATCAGAACAGTAAGGTTTCATCTCCTGCAAAAGTATTATGGAAGTCGATTAAGAATATAAGGGTAGAAAAGTGGTACTGGCATATAAAAAGGCATTGGCTATTATAGGTATGATTGAATGTGCAATAGGTTTTGTTACCTATGCGGGAGTTCCGATTGAAGGCATGATCATAAATGCAAGATTTATGGGAACGTGAGAAACTTTAAAAAATAGTCATTGATACTATACTTTTACAGGTGTATACTATAATTATATCAAAGGGCATAGTTCAAATGTTGGAAGAGAGTGATAGTATTTGATTGATATCAAGGTAATAAAAAACATGAATAGGCCTGAACATATAGCATTAACTAAACATGCCAGAGAACGCTTGGTGGAGCGGGGCATATCGATTGCGGATATCATGACGGGAATAGAAACGGGTGAGATCATTAAGCAGTATGAAGATGATAGACCGCTTCCCAGTTGTTTAATTTTAGGACATTTAATGAATAATAGGTGTATTCATATTGTTGCAAGCAATGACGAAGAATATATATACTTAATAACTGCATATTATCCGGATCCAGAACAATGGGAAGATGATTTCAGGACAAGAAAGGGGTGTTGATTATGCGATGTATGGAGTGTGGGGCAATGGCTGAAAGGGGATACACAACAGATGTTACGGATTTAGGAGATGGCCTTGTTATTGTGCGTAATGTGCCTTGTCACAAATGTATGGAGTGCAATGAGGTTATTTATACTGCTGATGTAGTGAAACACCTTGAAAAGATTGTTGAAACAGCCAAAAAACTCATGCAGGAGATTTCAATCATTGATTATTCAAAGGTTGCATAATAAAAAAGCCTCGGAGGTGGTCTTCGGGGTTTTTTGCTAAAGTAAAGACAAAGTTTTTATGTGCTTTGATTTCACGGAAGAGGAGTTTTTCAACTTCCTCACGGGAACGTAAAAAAATCGCCACCTTTCCAGATGACGATTTTTTTGCTGAATTATACCAACTTAAATTTTGTCATTTCCTGCTGCATCTCTGTTGATACCTGAGAGAGTGCATCGATACGCTCTGACACATTCTGAATTCCGTGCAGCTGTTCTTCTAAAGAGTCAGCCGCTTTATCTGTCAACTCTGCTGTATTGGCAGAGATGTTTCTGATTTTCTCAACTGCCTGAACTACAGAATGATTGCTTTCGTGCATATCCCCTACCAGCTGTTCTATATCTCTGACAGACTCCTTTGTTTTCTCCGCCAGCACACGGAAGTCCGTAAAAGTATCCTGCACCTTATCCACAACTTTTGTCTGTCCCTCAATGCTGTTACGGATTGTTTCTATATTGGCGACTGTATCCGAAATATCCGTACACAACTCCTCAATAATCTTCTCAATATCGGCAGTAGCGCTTGTTGAATCTGTGGCAAGTTTTCCAATCGACTCTGCAACTACGGAAAATCCCTTTCCTTGTTCTCCGGCACGAGCTGCCTCGATCGAAGCGTTCAGGGCAAGCAATCCTGTCTGGCTGGAAATTTCATTAATTGTATTTAATATTCCTGAAATCTTCTGGGAACGGTCCTCCAGCAGATGAATCTTTTCAAAAGCTACTGTCATTCGCTGTGATGCAGATTCGTTTTGTGCCTTCAATTCCGAGACGCCTGCCATACCGTTTTCACCGGACAGCATCGTATTTTGTGCATCCTGTAGCAAAAGACTGTTCTTCTTCTGCAGCTGTCCGAAATTTTCTTCCAGGGCTTCTGCTTTCATAAAAACCTGATGTATTTCATCATTCTGTCTTTCTGTACCGTCTGAAATTTCCCGTACTGCCTTGCTGATAGAATCCGCTTCTGTTTCTATATCTTTTAGATTACCGGAACTTTGCACAACTTCTCCTGTAATACCGGTCAGTTTTGAAAGTATAACAGATATTTTGGCTGTCATCTTGTTCAGACTCTTTGAAAGTGTACCGATTTCATCAAGACCATCCTCTGGTGCCCGAACCGTAAAATCACCATCTGATGCATTTTTTATCAGTTCTGTTATAGTAACAACCGGTTTTGTCAACTTACGCGCCAGCAAAGTAATAACAAAAGCGGCAACGGCGATTATCAATACTGCTATGAATATTGCTATCAAGATAATTCGATACACCACAGCCATCGCTGACGATTCTTTGTGGAGTGTTATAACAGACCATGAATTGGATTCTCCTTTTAACGGAATGGATGCATAACTTACAAAATAAGATTCTCCGTCATTTTTCATTTTTTGGCTGCCCGAATTTCCCGCCATAACATCAGCAATTATTTTCTGATAGTCTTCTGAGATGGTAATGTTTTGCTCCTCTGTTATGATAGCGCCGTCTGCATCCAGTAATGGTTGTCCATTGTCATCTTTTTTGGATACGGTTTTTGTCAAAAGATTGTAATTATATAATTCTTCTATCTGTATGCTGTCCGGATGGGCAACTACAACACCTTCCCCGTCTATAACAAATGAATACTCCCCATTCTCCATGTCAGAAAAATTATTAATAAGACTTTGCAGATAATCTAATTTTAAATCCACTGCAAAAACACCTACCAATCCTCCATCCCTGTACATAGGATAGAAAATTGACGCACACGGCATGCCTGTATTTACTGAATAATAGGATTTAGAGACAAAAGCCTTTTTCTCTTCCATAGTCTGTGTAAACCACCATCGTGTTGAACGATCCGCCAAATCACCGGATGAGCGTCCTGTCTGCATTCCATCTGTCCCCTGAATATAAAGCAGTTCCAGATAGGAATTTCTCTTTACGCAATCCTCCAAAATTGGTGTCTGTACATCCGTTTTCATGGTAAGGATACTGGGATTGACTGACAATTCTTCTGTGACTTCGTAAGCACCATCCATAAATGTCGCTATATCACTCGCTACAAGCAAGGACTTATCTCTTCCCCGGCTATAGATTTCATCCTCATACGTTTTTGAAAAAATAGTAGCTATGATTCCCGTTAAGATCAGTGCCAGTATGCATACAATGGTTATCATTGGAAACAACAACTGCCCTAAAATACTTTTCTTTTTCATTGGTTTCTCCTTTATCATTTCGTACTATTCTCTATTTATAAAGTATAACACAATATATCTGATAAATGAAGTAGTCGTTTTGAAATTCCGGCGGCGATGTGTTGTGAAACTGTTTTTTGCCTGCTGGTTGGTTTCTCCGATTACGTAGAGCTTTGATATTCAATGGAGTGGTTAGAGAGTGTAGATGGGATTAAGGCGAAGAGGTTGTAAATAATGTATTACAAAAGGTTCAGAGCAAGAGCCCTGAATTTTTGTGGTAAATGGAAACTGAAAGTGCTATAATTAAAGTAGCAAATGAGAATTGTAGATTAAATTTTAGGAGGAGATATGGGGGATACTAAAATAGTCTATGCCTTTTCGCATCCATTTGAATGAAGAAAGCGACGAAACAGAATTGAGAGTTCTTATTCAAGGTGTTCAAGAGGGTAGAGTACCGCCAATATGGCATATAACGCCAGACGTAACGCTGGATAATATTATTGATATTATGAAGAAAAATGGATTTAAAGATTTGTCAGAAGATGCGTCTGAGCCGGAGCCTACGATGTTGTTATACAAAAATGATTTTATTCCTTATGAAGAGATAGACAGTCCTATTATTTGCCGAAAAATAAGTGCAAAGAAAGATTTTAAATTGTGGATAGATGTGGTTAATACGGCATTGCACGGTTGGGATATGATTAATGCAGATCATTATTTTACATGGGTGGTAAACAATAATAACAATATCTATCTGACTGAAATTAATGGGATAGCTATTTCAACGTGTGTGACAATTCAAAATAAGAATACAGCTTCATTGGAATTTGTATTGACTCTCGAAGAATATCGAAGAAGAAAGGCGGCAGCATTATTATGTTCTTATACAATTAAACACTTGTTGAATAAAGGTGCAGAGATAGTGACGCCTGGTGCGCGCGGTTACTTTGCATCTTTATACGAAAGGTTAGGGTTTCAAAGAGGTTTTAATAATACGATTATGAGATTTGACTTTTGAGATTATTTTGTCTATATTTTAATTTGAAGATGTAGTATCTTTTTGGGAAGCATAGAATAGTTTTATTTGTCTTAGGTCGCAAATAAGTTCATCGTATTTATTATAATCCCGATAAAGAAATTCCTTTATGACTGGTGATAAGGAGAAGATGATTGAAAAGATTAGTAATATAAGAATTATTGTTTGTACAGCCATAATAATCATTTCATTTTGAGTAGCTGAATCGGCAATTTTTTGGGAAATATAAACAATAATAGGGATAATTATTGCACTTAGTGTCTTAAGAGGTTTTTTCAGTGGGGCTAAATAGTCACTTTGTATTTTGGCTTTTTGAGTTTCTTCAATTAAGTAATCGATTAAATCAGAATTGTGGATGTCAATTTCATAGCTATGCAAGACATCAATAACCATATGCATTCGTTTTTTAGAATAAGGAGCATAGTGTTCTTTAAGCATTGTTTCAAGATTTCTTTTTGAAGAATCAAATATAGTAAAAACGATAAAGGCAATTGCATTTAATGCTAATATGCTGTATGCTGCAAGGTTTAATTTGAGGATAACCAGAATTGCACTTGTGATACTGTTGGCAAAGATAATAACCGAAAAAATTTTTCTGTACATAGGGAGCTTGGTAAATGGAATAGTATTTTTAATTCCCTTTAATCCTATTTTATAACTGATAAATAAGTCACAAAATCTCATATGTATTATACTCCTTTTCTATCTGTTGTTTGTGTATTCATTTATATTATCGGTATATAGGGCGGATTTTTTAATAAATTGCTGATATATGTATTACTTATGGGGTTACAAAGCTAAGTTTGCTTTTAAGAGGGAAAACCATTCAATTAGAAAGTGCAACTTTGTATAAACTTCTTGGGGGGTGAAATCTTGAATTTAATGTGGAAAAGAGAAAACGGATTGAATGTGATTGTGGGGTTGTTTCAGGCAGTGAATGAGTAGGGAAGATGACCGTATTGTGTGTGGCAGGCATGGCACGGTAATTTTGTCTGTGTGGAGAAATTTGTTGTCTTTTCTAAAGATTCTGTTATACTATAGGTAGAGATGCCTGTTTGAAGAATAAAATTGAAAAAACTGAAAAGGTAGAATTTTTGGAGTGTTCTAAAGGATAGTATAAATGCAAATAGAAGCAGTATTTGAAATGAAATCAAATCCAATAGCATGAGTGATCAAGAGATACAAAATGATTTGGAAGAAATGACAACACTCTATTCTCTAATGGATTTTGTCTGTTTGGGAAGAAAGACAAAAGGTGATTAGCTGGCCGTTATTTTGGATAATAGAGGGATGAATCTTTACGGCTAAAACTACATCCCTACGATATTATGATAGGTAATAAGAGTAAATTTTGTTTTAAGCGGGACACTAATAATAAAAGTGGAAAGGATGAGTCATATGGCTGTAGCATTAAAAGAAGATTATCAAAGAACTTTGGACGAACAGAAAAAAGAAGTCCGAGATCTTGTAATGGCAGGATTGGAACAGATAAAAGAGGGGAAGACAAAAGACTTTAATACTGTATGTGACAGATTGGGGAAAAAATACAGAGATGAGGCAATGTCAAATTAGGATTACAGAGTTGGCAGAGGAAGATTTGGAAAATGCTGGCGATTATATTACCTATGAATTGAAAAATCCGTCTGCGGCTGAAAGTACAGTAAGTGGAATTCGTGCAAAGATAAATTCTTTGGTAAACTTTCCGGAGAGAAACGAGCTGGACGAAGATGAGTTACTTGCTGGATTGGGTGTCCGTAAAGATTACTATCGCAATTACAAAATTTATTATGTGGTTGAGGAGGATACTATTTACATAATTAGAATTTTGCATATGTTAGTTGATAGTAAAGGATGGTTGTATCGCACATTTGGGTTGTGAAATTTAGTAATATCCATATGATACCTGTTTTCTGTGAAAATCAAAATGATTTGGGAAATATGCAAAATAGATGGCATAAAATAGCAGATAGAATATTTGTAGAGCCTAAATATTTCAGAAAAGGGTATGGCATATTTATAATGCAGGAAATTGAAAGAATTTTTTCTGATGCAAAAGAAATATTTCTTGATACACTTGTTTGGAACATTCATACAAATGCTTTTTATCAAAAACTGGGCTATATCGAGTATAAGAAAGATGATGAGTTCATTTACTATATTAAAAAGATAAACAACTGTGAACTACTCGACGATTGAAAAACTATTTCCTTTGAGAAGTTTGAATAGTAAACACAAAGCTGGAAATTCACATAAACATGGGTTTTTCCAGCTTTTGATATATTTTGTGGTGCTGTTTTAATACTAAACCTTGACATAGGAGTACAATGGTCTGTATGAAGAGCAGAATAATTTAAGACAGTGGATACACAAGTTGTTAGAGTGATAAAAATGTGGGCATAGTGGTGGCTGTGCCTTATATTTTTATGGTAAACAGGGAGTGAAAGTGGTATAATCAAATTTGCAAAGTGGGTATTGTAATTGGTAGTTTGGCTTGTCTATTTCCATGATAGCATGATTCTCCAAACGATCCAAAATTTAATTTACGCTGTACCAGCAGAGAGGAAGAAGCTTGATGATTCGGAAAGTCAGGAAAGATGAAATACAGACCTGCGTGGAAGTTATCTGTAAAAGTTTTATGACAGTGGCAGATGAGTTCGGATTTACGGCAGAAAACGCACCAAGATTTACAGCATTTGCGACAACAAAGGAACGTCTTATTTATCAAATGGAGCAAGAGCAGAGAGCGATGTTTGCCTGCTTCAAGGACGGTAAAATGGCAGGATATTATTCTCTGCTGAAGCAAAATCAGGAGGAATGTGAACTAAACAATTTATGTGTGTCAGAGGAATACAGGCATGAAAAGATTGGAGAACGGCTTTTGGAGCATGCTTTTTCGGAAGCAGAGAAGATGGGATGTTCGCAAGTGAATATCGGGATCGTAGAGGAAAATGTAAAATTACGAAAGTGGTATGAAGCATATGGGGTGGAGCATATTAGGACAGAAAAATATGATTTCTTTCCTTTTACCTGTGGGTATATGAAGAAGATATTGTAAAATGGAATAAAGATGCGAGTTTGAACTGATTGATACAACACAACTGGAGATAGACCAAGTGGCAGATTGTATAGCACAGTTAGTAGGAATTGTGGAGGATTAGTATTTCGCAGGATATGGTACGCAGGGAGATGTTGAAAGTAAAAGATGGACCAATGACAGAAGCATTACCACTTTGGAAGTGAAATATATGCTTACTATTTTCAACTGCCATTTGAGGAAACGTTAAGAAGACACCAGATGAAACCTAATTGCGAAGGTTTTAGTGGAGGATAAATAATGCATGGTATTAAGATCAATACAGAACGTTTGCTGTTGCGCCCTCTTCGAATAGCTGACGCAGAGGATGTGTTTGAATGGGTTAGTGATGAAAGAGTTGCGAAGTATATGGTTTACACTACATATACTGACATTGAACAGGTAAGAACGTGGCTTTCTTTTGTTGAGAAGGAGACAAGTACATACTACTTTGGCTTTGAACGTATTTCGGATGGTAAGCTGATTGGCAGCGGCGATATCGGATTTGATTCTTCAAAAGGCTCTTGGGGATTTGGCTATAATTTCCGATATGATTGTTGGGGAATCGGATATGCCACAGAGGCGGTAAAAGCAATGATGAATTATGTCTATACAAATTTTGGCGCACGGAAATTTGCCTCCTCTCATTGTGAGCCTAATTTCGCATCAGGAAATGTTATGAAAAAGTGTGGACTGCACTTTGTGGGATATGGAAAATTTGAAAAGCTGGATGGAAGCATACAAATGCGTTCAATGGAGTATGAGGGAGAGATGAAGAATCGTCTGGAGGAGGATATACATGTTAAAACGAAGATGTTAAACGTGGAAATTCGCTACATAACAGAATCAGACGACAGGTTTGCAATTAGTAAAGTGTATGAGGAAAGCTGGAAATATGCGTATAAAGGCATTGTGCCACAAGACTATCTTGACAGCATTCAGGAAGGTCAGTGGGCGTCGCATATAGAACAGGCGGATAGAAAGAATCTGGTCATGGTTCAGGACGGCACGATTATGGGAACATCCGGTTTTGGCAAGTCAAGGATGGCAGAAATGAATGGTTTTGGTGAAATCATTTCCTTTTATCTTTTGCCGCAATATATGGGGAAGGGATATGGCAGATTATTATTACAGGCTGTTGTGAGTGAACTAAAGAAAATGGGATTTGACAAAGTGTTTTTATGGGTGCTGGAAGAAAACCAGAATGCGAGACATTTTTATGAAAAGTGTGGCTTTGTGCAGACGGGGCGTTGTATGTGGAGTGACATTGGCGGGAAGGAACTGAAAGAAGTGCAGTTGGAACTTTTCGTTGCGGGTGCGGAGGATCAGATTTTGTAGTGGATTGGAGAGAGCAGATGATAAGACTTGCAGACATATCAGATTTGGAAAGTGTTTTGCAGATTACTCATGATACCATTTCGAAGACATATTCACATTATTATGCGCGGGGTGTGGTTGATTTTTTTCTGCAGCATCATAGCAGGGAACATGTTTTACCGGATATTGAGAATAGGATCGTGTGGCTGTTAGAAGAAGACGGATGCATGGCGGGAACTGTCACGATCAAAGGGAATGCGGTAAATCGTCTTTTTGTCCTACCGGAATGTCAATCACATGGATATGGCAGTCAGCTCATGGACTTTGCGGAGGCTAAAATTGCGGAGAAATTCAGCTATGTCCATATTGATTCCTCATTGGCGGCGAAACAAATGTATTTGAAACGTGGTTATAAGGAGAAGAGAACCTGTAGGATTCCTGCAGATAATGGCGATATCCTGATTTATGATGAAATGGAGAAACGGGTGGAGCGCCAGCCGGATAGAATAAATGATGACGGTAAGATTTTTGAACTAAGGATAGATTCTTCAAAATGCACTTCTCTGTTAGAAGGAGGCGCCTTGCTTGATGGGGGAAATTATGATGCATGGTGGTTCAATGATATCCGGCTTGAATCGGGAAAAATATATGGTCTTATAAGTGAATACGGGGAAGGTTCCATGTATCTGTCATATTTACTTGGAGGAAAAGTCGAGTTTGGCGATTTGAGAATATTTTCCAATGATATTGAGATGTCAAAGGAAGAGTTGGAGCAAATAAGCTGGAATTTAGAACCCTCAAATGAAATATATAAGAATGCTATCGTAAAAAAATCAATAGAGAAGGCCATGCATAAAAATGGTGATAAAGAAGGATTTCATGCTATCGCTGAAAAATTTCTGCTTACCGAACCCAGATATAACAACAAATCAAGTCATTTAAGTGGGGAGCGTTGGAGGGCATCTGCGGCTTTAGGTTATGTGAATCGTAAAAAGATATTTTTTGCACCATATAGAACGAGCAGCTTTTATTATTCGATGTGCTCTTCGGTATTATTAAAAGTTTTAAGAGAATTGACTTCGGATGGCGCGATTGTTTTGTTACCGGTGGGTTCCGATGAAGTTATGAAGCATATTGCTGATGAATGTATCTATATTAAGCGTGAGTATGATATTTTAAGACTAAAAAACAGATATAATGAATTATTTGGTAAGGGAGAATGGATCAAAGAGTAAATTATAGAAGTAAGAGGAGAAAGTACATTATGGCGAATACATACAAAGTTATTGATGAAAAAACATGGGACAGAGCCATGCACTGTATGGTTTTCAGAAACAGTGTGGAGCCTGCTTTTTGCGTGACGCTTGATGTGGATATTACAAATTTTCTGCAGCAGACCAGAAAACAACAGTTTTCTTTTACACTTGCGTTTGTTTACGCAGTATGTAAATGTGCAAATGAAATAGAAGCATTCCGCTATCGTTTTTTGGATGATAAAATTGTTTTGTTTGATCAGATTGACACTGCCTTTACATATTTGAACAAGGATACCGAATTATTCAAGGTCGTTAATGTTCCCATGCAGGACACGATGAAAGAATATGTGGAACTGGCAGCAAAGACAGCGGAGGCACAGAAAGAATATTTTACCGGCCCTCTCGGCAATGATGTATTTCAGTGTTCTCCGATGCCCTGGGTGGCATATTCCCATATTTCCCACACCAATTCGGGTAGGAAGGATAATGCAACGCCATTGTTTGACTGGGGGAAATATTGCGAAAAGGACGGGAGGGTTGTTATGCCTGTGTCGGTTCAGGCACACCATTCTTTTGTAGACGGTATACATATCGGAAAATTTGCTGATAAATTGCAAAAATATCTGGATGAATTATAAAGGAAAATGCCAGAAGGAAAATAAAATGTGAGACAGATGAACCTGGTTGATAATTGCAATAAGGAAGGAGGGCGAAACTTTGTTGGCTGAAATAAACCACAAAACATTCTGTGAGGAAGATAGACTCACAGGCAATTTTTTTGGAATCATGCGATATCTTCCGTTTCGCAGAGGATTAAAACCGGTATTTGAAAAATATGTAAAAAGTGAAGACTGGCAGGTCAAAAAAATCATTGCTGATATGACAGAGGATGAGTTTTTATTTGAATTTTGGAAACGGTCTGGGTCAGGGGGTGAAATGGATGCTTATATGGAGAATGCGGGAAAGGCAGTGGGTATTGAAGTAAAATATCATAGTGCTCTTTCAGGCGAAGATCAATTAGAACGGGAAGCTGCTATGTTGGAGGAATGGAATAAGGACGGGGACAAGTTGCTGCTGTTTGTTGCAATGGAAGAAGATGCTGTAAATGTCTACCGCAAAAATAAAAATAAGCTATGCTTTCAGTCAGTACATTTGGCATATATCACATGGCAGGATATATTGCTTGGTATGGATGAGGTCATTACGGATACCGTGTTTGAAGCGAAAATGATAGAGGATCTGAGACAATATCTTGAGGAAAAGGGTTTTGTGTCTTTTGATGGATTTGCAAAGGCCAATATTCCTGTGATCGGAGGGATGTATTATGAATTTGGGTGAGAATATACATAATGCTTTTGCAGTTGTATTTGAAACATTAAAAAGTATCGAAAAACTTATGGTCAAATGCCGTATAGAGATAGAACAGGATAAATATTACATGCCGGTAGATCGTTTTTTACGAAATAGCAACGGTTCATCGTGGGAGGGCTGGATTTACTGGAGTTTTATCCTGTTATATCAAAGAAAGGAAGATGGCATGATCATGGATAATGGCTGGATAAATGCTCCGGTCTATGCGGTAGAAATAAATGTGGATGCAGAAACCTGCGACGAGCCGGTCATATATGTCGCAAAAATGGATTTTGGAGATATTTCGGGATGGGTTCAAGGGTGTTCTACATCCGAACATGATTTACTCTATAGGGCTATCCATGCAGATGGGTTATATTCAGAAGAGCAAAAGGATGATGGGATTACGATGATCCGCCCTAAGGATGAATACAGGGAATGTGTAGGGGAAACTTTTTGGGGATTTCAGCAGCTTATTCGTAGGGAAATGAATTTGGTTGATGTAACACAGAGTAATTATAAAGAGAAGATATTTGGGACCATTGAGAGCCTTGCAGAATATAGAAGTTGTAAGTGAAGGGGCCAAATTATGATCGCAAAAATCTGCATTGAAATTCCGGAGAGCAGAGTATCTTATGCGGGAGAAAGCAGGGAATTTCTCTTTTAGGTGGATGTCGAGGATGACATGGCCAGAGGGGTTGTCGTAATGAAGGAAACTGGCAAAAGGATAGAGGGGGGAAATGTAGTGTGAAAAATCACACTGAAGTGCTGATTTTTCACACGGCTATTTGTTTCTGAGCAAAAACAAATAGCTTTGATGGCAGATGAGAAACTGCATACGCAGATTTCTCATAATTGCAAAAGCAATTATGTATCGCCATCTTCGCAACAAGTTGCTCAGAAATGAAGTGTAATATGATATATACAGTTTTAGACAATATAATGATCATAATGCTTACGGGCGTAAGTATGTTCACCAGCAAAACTCCCGGGCTTTTTATAATAGCAGCGGGCTTGCTTATGGTACTCACAACTTATGGATCGTTTGATGAAGATAAGGGCAGGGTTTTCTTTGCTTTGGAATGTATCCTGATGACATTTTTTGCTGTGCTATCTGGTGGAATTGCAGGGTTCATGGTTTTCTTTCTTCTTAAAGAGGGCAGGGAACCTATACGGATCATTTTGGGAGTGTGCTTGTTTTTGACCGCAGCATGTATCATATATAACACTATGCCATTTGCAATGTGCATAGTGAAAACATTGTTTTTAGTAACTGCCTTTTTCTTTCTGACGCTCATCTATCATCTGGTGGAATATATGGAGAAAAGAAAAAAGTGGGAAGATGAAAAGATCACAGCCTCAAATATCAGTGAAATGCACGAGAAGAGATTAAATGAGCAGCTTGTGAAACAAAATTTTTTGGCGGAGAAAAATGCGAGGCTGGTGGAGCGGGAAAATATCAGCAGAAATATTCATAATAGTGTGGGACATTCGATCACAGCTGCTATAATGACCCTGGATGCCGCCGATGTGCTCTATGATGTGAGACCGGAAGAGGCCAGAAAGAGGATGAAGGATGCGAATGAGCGCATTCGTGGAAGCCTGGAATCGATCAGAAGGGCGGTTTGCGTTTTAGATGAAGACAGCACAGAGATCCTGGCCGGTGATCTGAAATATGAGATGGAAAATGTGATAAATGAATTTGCAATGGATACGAATATCCGGGTGGATCAGAACTTTAGCCAGCTTATGGAAGATATAAAGATACCAAACGATCATGCTGTATTTCTTACGGGAGCATTGCAGGAGATGCTGACCAACGGCATGAAGCATGGGAACGCAAGTGAATTTGTGGTGATCCTTTTGGGAGATACTGCTCATGTAAGGCTGGAGGTATCGGACAATGGACATAGTGATTTTGATCTGCAAAATAGTAAGAGCAGGATTGAAACCGGATTTGGCATCCGCAAGATTATTTCTTATGCAGGAAAATGTGGCGGGAAAACAGAATTTGTCAATGAGAATGGATTTAAGGGAATGGTAGAACTGCCGATTGTGTGGGCAGAGTGGGTGATATCGAAAAACATGCAAAACTAATAGTTTTAGATGTTAAGAAATCACTTGTATCATTGGCAAATCTTTCGTATCACGGAATGCAGGGAAATGTTGAGATGGGATTGAAGGTGTTTGTATTGTAAATAAGGAGGATAAGGTGCAGTATATTAAAAATAGGGCATTTGATAACAAATACTATCAGGATATGATAGTTAATTATCTAAGAGAATTTGGAAAGGCAAATCGAGCAGCGATGCGTGATTTATTAATTGATAAGTTTCCGGATACGCTTTCGCCCAGTCAGAAAGATCGAAAAGCCTTAACTTTGCTTACGGCACTTAAAAGGAAGGGTATTATTACTACAGACTCTGATAATAAAAAGATATCGAACTGGATTTTGGTTCATGATAATGAAAAAGAATAATCCAGTGGGAGAATTGGTTTGAAATTGGTTTAATAATTGGTTTGATAATGGTAATGTGTAGTGTGAAAAAGCTTGTAATCAAGCTATTTGTGATATCAAACCAAAATGGAAAAGAAAAAAATTGGTTTGATGTTGCTTGGAAAATGGAAAGAATGGGGAATAATATGTATAAAGTATTACTGATAGATGATGAGAATCTTCTTTTGGATAGCCTGGAGACCATATTATCTTTGAATGATATGGAAGTGGTTATGTCATCGGCCCGTGGATTTTCAGGGATGCAGCATGGAACGGTGATTAATCTTGAGATGGGTGGATGGTCTTATGTATTTAATTCTGTTCAGGATATGCAAAAAGTATTTGAGCATCTGGGCATAGAGGGAGATTTTTCAAAGTGTAAAGATAGAAGTATGATCCTGAGTCAGAATTTCGCAAGGAATAAGGGAATCAGACTGGGGGATAAGATCAATCACAGCTTTGATAAAAATGTGGATGGTGAGTATACGGTAGATGCAATCATAGAGGATGAAAGTTTTTGTACGTTTTATGTTTATGAAGATGATGATTCTTTGGGGCGTCTCTATATTTATAGTGATACGATGGAAGGGAAGGAATTATACGATTATGTGAAAAATCTGGCAGGAGACAGGAAGGTTCAGATTGCGGAGTCTGAAAGGAGTACTGTTTTGCCACAGTTTCATGTATTTTACGTTCTTTTTTATGTCGTTGATATCCTGATCGCAGTTGTTCTTGCGGTTACGATCAATTCGGTCGTTACAGGCCAGTATCTGAAAAGGACTTATGAATTTGGTATTTATAAAGCTCTTGGAAGGAGTAGAAAAGAAGTGAAGGTAAAGGTGGCGGCAGAGGTGTTATCTATGAATTTAGCCGCCTGTGTTATAGGTTTTGCAGCGATTTTCTTATTTACATATCTTATGAATGAACTGGTATATAAACAAAAGGGAATGTATTTATTATATTCATCGAAGATTGGCTTCGCCGGATTTATCATATGTGACATCCTGATCATACTTCCATTGATACTGTCCAAGGGAAGGCTTATGGGAAGGGCGGATGTTACGGAGTTTTGAGGGGTGCGTGGCTAAAAATTTAGTGCAGCAAATGAAAGAAAAAGTAGTGGGGGTCAAAAGCACCGTATATTAGAACGACGTTTTTAAGTTGATGTTTTTCCATGTTTTTTGATGTCACATTTTCATTGTTTTTTTCTATGTATCATTATATATTATTATTAGACATATTAATATAGGATTTGTGCCTATGCACTGTTTGGCACAAATTCAGGAGTGCGTGGAAAGCAGTGCAGAAAACGAGGTGAAAGATGACAAAAGCAAGACAAAAGAGTATCGTGTTGACCCTGTGTTTGTCTTTACTTGTTTCTCTGTTCCCGGGAAGTTCCCAGGCGGCAAAGAAAGTGGAAAAGATAAGGAAAGTGGAAATATTGACAACTGATTCGGGAGTACTGGTAATGAAGAAAAAAGAGCGGCTTAAACTGAAACTTGCCATTAATGGAACATATTCAAAAAAGGCATGGGAAAAACTGACATTCCGCTCAAAGAAGAAAAAGATTGTCAGTACGGATAAGAAGGGGAAACTGACAGCAAAGAAAAAGGGAACAGCTAAAATTATGGTTAAGGCAAAAAGGGGAAAGGCAAAGACAACATTAAAAGTCATTGTGGGAACAAAGATTCGGTCTGTCCGAATGAGTGCGGCCACACAAGATCTTCTGGTGGGTGACTCTGTGCAGCTCACTGCATCTGTCACACCTAAGAAAGCATCCTATCAAAAGCTTCGCTGGACGAGCAGTGATCGGGGTGTCGCAGTGGTGGAAAATGGAAAAGTAAATGCCATCTCTGAGGGAACAGCGACGATTACAGCAGCTGCACAGGATGGAACGAAAAAAAAGGCAGTGTGTCAGATCATTGTGGGGAAACCGGGAGGGAGACCGTCTGCTTCCGATGATCCATCAGGAATTCAAACACCGGCATCGTCAGCAACAGTGACAAACCAGCCGGCCATAGTTCCAACTGATAATCCCAGCGGAACACAGACGGAGAATCCGGGTACAGATTTGCCGGCTGATCCGACAGGCGATCCGGGTAGCAGACCGACGGCAGTTCCAACTGATAATCCCGGCGGAACACAGACGGAGAATCCGGGTACAGATTTGCCGGCTGATCCGACAGGCGATCCGGGCAGCAGACCGACGGCTGATCCGACAGGTGATCCGGGTGGTAGACCGACGGCAGTTCCAACAGTAGTTCCCGGTGCGACAGCAACTGTGAAACCGACAGCAGTTCCAACGAGGAAGCCGGATCCGACGCCGACGCCGAAACCGGTCAGCCTGCTTGTGAAAGACTGCGATACTATGACAATAAGTGGACTTGCCGGTCCTATATCAAAGCCGTTTTCAGGAGTAGCATTGTATGCAAATGACGATGAAGTAAAGACTTCTTACCGCTTTGAGGGTACAAATAAAAAATACCGGATCATCGTAAAAGGGGCTTCCAATAATGATACGGCGGCGGGAGTATCCCTGTATATTGGTGATAAGAAAAAGGGAGCGGTATCTTTTACCGGTACGCAGCTTCAGGAACAGGTGATCGACTTTAAGATGCAGGATGACGAGACGGGAGAACTGGAGATTTTCTTTAAGCTGGAGACAGATAATGGAAGCAATGATACATACTTGAACAGTTTTGAGTTAATCCTTCTCGGTGATATCCCCGAACCTCCGGCAGCTCCAGTACCGGCAGGCGGGGCGGCATATAATAACAGCTACCGGAATCTGTTTATGGAACTTGGCCATACGGAGGAAGAGATTGATTCCAAGGTGGAAGAGGCATGGCAGAAATTCTTTTATGGGACAGAAGAGGAGCGGATATATTATCCGGTAGAGCCCGATATGGCATATATTTATACTGCTGATACGAATGATGTGCGCTCGGAGGGTATGTCCTATGGCATGATGATCTGTGTGCAGATGGATAAGCAGGAGGAATTCAACCGGCTGTGGAAATGGGCTGTGACTTATATGCGGCACAAGGATGGTGAGCGAAAAGGGTATTTTGCATGGCAGTGCGGGACGGATGGAAGTAAGAAGGATAATAATCCGGCTTCGGATGGAGAGGAATATTTTGCGACTGCCTTATTCTTTGCTTCTGCCCGCTGGGGTGACGGAGAAGGTATTTATGACTACAGGGCACAGGCACAGGAAATACTGGACGACATGATGTCACGAACCGATAGTGGTGGCGGAGTGGTAAATATGTTTAATTCTACCCATAAAATGGTAGTGTTTGTTCCATATGGGAATTCTGCATCGTTTACCGATCCATCTTATCATCTCCCGGCATTTTATGAAGTGTGGGCAGAGATGGCGGATAAGAATAATGAATTCTGGAGTCAGGCAGCAGAGGCAAGCCGTGCCTACTTTAAAAAGGCGACAAATGCCACGACCGGGCTTGGGCCGGATTATTCGGAATTTAACGGCGCACCGAAAAACGAGGGAAATCACGGAGATTTCCGCTTTGATGCATGGCGCATCGCCGGTAACATTGCCTGTGACTATGCGTGGTGGGGCAAAGATGATTGGGCGACGACCTATGCTGACCGCATACAGAGTTTCTTTGCGGGATACGGTGTGGAAGATTATGGGAATCAGTGGTCATTGGACGGAAAGATGCTGGATAAAGACCATTCACCAGGACTTGTAGCGATGAATGCAACGGCAGGACTTGCGGCAAGTAATAAGCAGGCATGGGCATTCCTGGAGAATTTCTGGAATATATCGCCGACGACCGGGACATACCGTTATTATGACGGATGCCTGTATATGATGGGGCTGCTGCACTGCAGTGGGAAATTCCGCGCCTGGCTGCCGGATGGGACGCAACCTTCTATTAGTTCTACAATCACAGCGGACAGCACTGAGTTTGACAAAGCGGAGACAAAACAGAGTCCGGTGAGAGTGACTATGACATTAAACGGCAATACGCTGACGCAGATATCCTGTGGTGGGGTTGTGTTGGTTCCGAACAAGGATTATACGGTAAGCGGCAGTATCGTTACGATTTCAAAAGAATATCTTGCCACTCTGAAAACAGGAACGGTTGCAATTTCCTTTGTATTTAGTGCGGGGAGAAAGGCAACACTAAACCTAAAGATCAAGGATACGACCCCGGGTACCGTGCCGGATCCATCCAGCCCTTTTGAGCAGATTGGGGCAGCATCGTTTACGGATTCCAATGCTGTGTCAGTGAAAGATGGAATTGTCACGTTTAACAGTACCGATTCATGGATTGCATTTGATCTTGATTTTGGTACGGATTCGGATTCTGTGAAGGATGCAGTTGTATATGTCAAGGAGCCAGATAATGGCGGGACGGTATATGTTTGTATAGATAACGTATCGTCAAAGATAAGCGATATATATAATCTTGGGGGTGGAACGTGGAAGGAAGCAAGCGGTAATTGTTGGCCCAAACCATCTTCCGGAAAACGTAAAGTATTTGTAAAAGTGAACAAGGCCGGTATACAGATGCAATGGCTCAAGTTTACAAAGTAGTAGAAAGCGGAGGTGTTCTGCCGCATGTTTGAAAATGGAAGAAAAACGATAGGGATGTTCGTCTGCAAGGTAACTGAGTATTTTCAGCGGATAGTCTGTAAAGCAATGGCACAGCAGGCAGAGCAATACGATCATAATCTGATCATATTCTCTACTTTTGGCGAGTATGATAACAACAGGGAGTATATTACAGGGGAATGTAATATGTTAGAAATCCCCTGTTATGAGAAATTGGATGCGGTGATTCTGTTATTGGATACGTTTGATATACCAGGGATGGAAGAGCAGCTTTTGAATCGGCTCAAGGAGCGTATTACCTGTCCGGTCATCAGTATCCGCAAAAAACAGGAAGGCTGTATCAATATTCTCAGCCACGATAAAGAAGAAGTCAGTCGTATGGTGGAACATATGATTGATGTTCATCAGGCAAAAAAGATATATTATTTATCAGGTCCTGCCCATATGTATGATATTGTTTCCCGGGAGGAAGGCTTCCGGGAAACAGTTGTCCGGCGGGGGCTGGAGTTTGACGAGCGTTATATTTATCCGGGCAATCTCTGGTATGATGTAGGGGAGCGGGCAGTGGATTATTTTTTGTCTCTCTCGGAGACATTACCGGATGCAATCCTTTGTGCCAATGATTATATGGCAGTTTCTGTCTGTGAAGAATTAAGCAGACGGAATATCAGGGTACCTGAAGACATACGGGTCTCGGGTTTTGACGATGTGGCAGAGTCGAGGGAAATATATCCGCAGATAACGACAGTACAGGTGAGGCCGGAGGATTTTGCTGCCCGTGCGATGGAGGTGATCCGGCAGTATGAACAGGGCGAAGAGCTGTTAGAAGTATACTGGGTCGGTTCACAAAACCAGTACAGGAGTTCTTGCGGCTGTGGATCATCCGATGGAAATCTTGTTACGGTATTCCGTCAGTTATTGGAAAATAACCGCCGTCTGATCCATTTGGGTAAACAAAATACATTTATGGTATTTCGTATGGAGAGCATTACTCAGTATGAAGAATTGCCGGATTTGATCGGAAGGTTTATAGAGGGCAACGAGGGTATTCAGAATTTCTTTGTCTGCCTGAACGAAGGAGACCGGTATGAAAATCAGAGAGATGAGGGGAATCCATTTACAGATGACATGCTATTGGCAATCCATGCGCATTATAATGATGCACATGTGATCGAGGTGGATATGCCAAAGGAAGTCTTTGACCGATGCCAGCTTTTGCCCATATCCTGTCAAAAAGATGTTCCGCAGATTTACTATGTCAATCCCATTCATTACAAAGAGCATTGTTTTGGGTATGCTCTGATTGCTTTTAAACATCATCAGTTCTGTGAATGCGGAGATTTTTACCAGTCTTTTATTGTAAATCTGAGCAGTGTATTGCAGACGATCTGGCTGCAAGAGCATATTAAGCAGTTAAATGAGGCAAAGTTCCATTTGATGCGATATGAGAGAGAAACGGATATCTACAATAAATATGGTTTTATGGAAGTGATGTCAGAATGGCTGGGAAGTGCTTATGAAAAAAAGTATTCTCTGGCCGTTCTCTGTGTAAAAATAATCAATCTGCAGCAACTCATGGAGTGCTATGGCTGGTTGGAAAAGGATGTCGTCGTGGCTGGTGTCGTAACGGCGATTCGAAAAGTAATTGCCGGACAAAGTGAAAATATAATTGGGCGTATTGGGGAAAATGAGCTTTATATCGTAGGGAGAAATCAGACCAAAGAAGAGCTGAGGGAGACTGAGAGGCAGATTATAGTGGCGGTCAACCAAATGAATCTGGAGTGGGATAAGGATTATCTGGTAGAAATCATCACTGGGGGCCAGGTACAGAAAATGAAAGAACTACTTGGTGTGGAAGAATGTCTCCGCCGGGTTCAGGTAAAGATGAACCAGCAGTTCTTAGCCCCAAATAATACGAGGAAATACAGCAATGAGGCCGTGCAGTTTATCCGGCACAATTATTACCGAAATCTGAGTGCACAGGAGATTGCCGATAATATTGGCATCACAAGGGGATATCTGTCTTCCTGTTTCAAAGAGGTCTTTCAGTTGTCTGTGCAGGAATACATCATAGAATATCGAATGAAAAAGGCGAGAGAGATGCTGCTGAATTCAGATTTGAAAATAAAAGAAGTTGCTTTTCATACAGGATATCAAGATGAGTTGTATTTCTCAAAAGTGTTTAAAAAGAAGTATGGTGTGTCCCCGAGGGTATTCCGTCAGGGATACGATCCAGTTAAGGAAAAATCGACACTGCCGTGAACATCACAAAAAAATGACGATCACCAGGCTTCCATTTTTATTTTCGAGTCTGCCGGTCAGCTGTTCCTGTTCCAGCCATTTTAAATGTTCGCTGTCCGTATAGATTTTGGGTTTTGTATAGGTGATGTCGTCCTCGCCTTCTGCATTATTTTCAATAAACAGGCTACAGGGCCTGTTTCTATTGTCGTGTCCTCTTAACATATAACGCGCAGATAGTGTTATATGTCCTTCTCTGCTTATAAGCTGGGTGTCGACACCGCCATTTAAAATTGTTCCGTTAAAAAATTCTCCGGTACAAAAGCCATCAAATAAAAGCATCTGGACAGTGGTGTCTTCTGATATGACCTTATTGCTTCCCGTAATATTGATATGAATTCTGAAAATTTCCATGCTTGTCCCTGTCTATAATGATAGTTTAACGTTATTTTATAACTATAACGTATCTGTCTGGAAAAAGCAAATCATGGTTAAAAAATGCACATGACTAAGTGAATAAAAAAACTTGACAAAAGTATGTTCCTGCAATAAAATATAACAAATTTATAATTCCAAATCATAAAGACGATGACGGAGACAGTGTATTTATTTCAAAAGTCACAGAGAGCCGTGTTTGGTGAGAAGCGGTACAAGTAGGATAAATACAGGATCCCTCCTGAGTTGCAGCACGAAAGGTAGTATAAAGTAGATGCTGACGGCTTTCTCCCGTAACAGAGAACGCATATGCTTGTATGTCGTAAATGGATCAGGATCATTAAAAAATCTGCCGTTTGCGGTAGGTTTTTTATTTATTTCAGAAGGAGGAACAAAAAAATGAAACAGATGTTTTTGACGACCGCTCACATGCGATCATCAATCCATGCCGTAAAGAGAATGCACCTGAGGTGGGTGCATGTATCATGACATTTTCCTATATGATCGAGGAATTTGTCCTGGCAAATTACGAATGCAGGGAAATTGCATCTTTTTGGTCCGCCACAGGTAACACGCCGATTTATGGTATCAATTATAAAGGGAAGAAATTTGCTTTTTTTAAAACTTATGTAGGCGAACCTGCATGCGTCGCCACGGTAGAAGATACACTTATTTCTTATATAAAAGGAAAAACGCAAGG
The DNA here is from genome assembly GCA_021770615.1 of Lachnospiraceae bacterium. Next base: position 130,951 of record JAETQR010000009.1, read on the forward strand.
CAGACGGTTGTATTTCGGTGGAAATGGAATGTGCGGCCCTGCAGGCAATGTGTGATTTCAAAAGATTAAATTTGTATACTTTTTTTACGAGCGGCGACTTACTTGATGCACCCGAATGGGATACCAGACGAAAAGAAGGGGAGACAAAAGGCACCCAGCACGATACAGGGCATTTTGATATTGCATTGGAACTGGCACGGTATGTCGTGGAATGACAGGGATTATATTAAAATGTCAAATTTTACTTTAGTACATAGCAAATATATGATAAAATAAACCTTAATAAAGCAATCAGTGAGTTTACGGAGGGATGATCATTGAAAGAAATAGACCCAAAGCAAACCAACCGGTCAGAAGCATTTGAACTGTGGATGAATGCGCCGATGCCGATGGTAACAATTTTCAAAACATTAGATGTCACTCATCTTATAAAAGTGAGCCGCAGGTACGGTTATAAGTTTAATATGCTCATGTGTTATTGCATTGGCAAGGCGGCTTCGCAGACAAAAGAGTTCTTTCTTCTTCCCGTTGGGGATAAATTGATGCAATATGATAAAATTGCGGTAAATACAGTCGTTGCGACTGAGGACGCAGAGATTAATACCTGTGATGTGCCTTTTTCTGCGGATCTTTCATCTTTTGATAAGGCTTACATGCAACTGACCGGACAGGTGCGTGATACCTGTGAGGCATATGATCTGGACGATGGATATATGGTAATAGGGACATCTGCTCTTGCCGGGCATGATATTGATGGTGCAGTAAATATTTATAGCGGACTTTACAATAACCCTTTTATGATCTGGGGCAGATATAAGAAGAAATTCTTAAAAACGATGCTTGCTGTGTCGTTTCAATTCCATCATACACAGATGGATGGCGGTCATGCAGCAAGGTTTCTTGATCGTTTGCAGAGAGAAATAACAAATTTTAAGGTAGCCTGATGGCGTCGTTGAGCTATAATGTCATGATGGAAAGGAGGAAGAAAATGGAGATAAGGAATCAGACGATCGATCATGGAGAGGGGTTTGACTGGGGACGGGCATCGAAAGAATATGCGAAATATCGTGATATTTATCCAAAGGAATTTTATGAAAAATTAGCAGAACTTTCTTTGGGCATAAAAGGGCAGGATGTATTGGATATAGGGACGGGAACAGGTGTGATTCCAAGAAATATGTATGGTTATGGTGCGGATTGGACGGGGATAGATATCTCAGAAAACCAGATTTCGTATGCAAAGCAGCTTAGCCGGGAGGCGGGAATGGATATCCGTTACCATGTCTCTGCCGCAGAAGATATTGATTTCCCGGATGGAAGTTTTGATGCAGTCATTGCCTGCCAGTGTTTTATGTATTTTGATAAAGATGTTATTTTGCCGAAGATTCATCGGATGTTAAAACCGAATGGGCATTTTGCCGTGCTTTTTATGGCGTGGCTGCCGGAGGAAAGCGAGATAGCAAAAACCAGTGAAGAAATGGTGCTAAAATATAATCCCTCATGGTCCGGTGCACATATGACAAGATATTCTCTGGATGTGCCGCCATGGTGTCAGGATATGTTTGAACCAGTTCATATGCTGGCTTATGATCTGCCGGTTACGTTCACCAGAGACAGTTGGCATGGCAGGATGAAGGCGTGCCGAGGAATCGGGGCGTCATCCCTGAACAAGGATGAAATTGCTGCATGGGAAAGAGAACATATGGCATATATGCAGACTGTGCCGGAGGTTTTTGATATTTTGCATTATGTAACGATACTGGATGTGAGGAAAATGAGATAAATCAGGAACTCAAACGATCCGTTCAAATGCAATATCCCCTCGTACATACTCATAGTTATCAAGCTTAACTTCCCGGAAACCGTATTTTTTATAAATATGTAACGTGGGTTTTAGTTTACTGTTGGATAGATAGAGGTGTAATAGTGAAAAAACTTTTTAAAGCGATCAGGCAGGAAAATTTGGAGGAAGTAAAAGCAATTATTGAAAAAAAGCCTGAATTGGTAAATTGTGTGGCTACACCGCCGCCTAAAAAGGATAATGGACAGTCGCCGCTTCAGGTTGCATTAAAAACAAGTGCCATTGATATTATAAATTATCTGATCAGGAATAATGCAGATGTAAATTTCATGGAAGCGGAGGACGATGATCCGGGATTGCGCTGCCCGGTCTTGCATGATGCGATCAGAATGGTGATGATGAGTCTGTGTTATGAGAGAATTGAAGTGTCTGATCAGGGCCTGGCTGTGGTAGAAGAGTTATTGGAACGTGGTGCAGATCCCAATAAAAGGGCCTCTAATGGCTTTGATGCATTAAATATGGCGATATCGGATGCAGAATATGTACTTGATAATGAAATTTATTCGGCTTCCTGGGAGAAAGCAGAGAAACAGGTCATCAAACTATTTGATTTGTTGATTGAATATGGTGCAGATTTTGAGGGGTGGGCAGATCATGGACATTTTCCGGAACCGTGTCCGATGGAAAGTAACAGGGCACGGTATCTGGATGATTTTGTGCCAGGTGAGGATATTGTTCAGGAGGTTACATTACGTGGGAAAAAATACGAAACTGTAATAAAAGGAGATGTAGATAAAACAGCACATACCAGAGCGGTTATGCAGAGATATTGTAAGGAGAAGGGATTGCATTAGTTTTGAAATCAGGCTAAGGAGGAGAATTGTCATGAAAATAGAGAAATGCGTAAAAGAATCTTTTGAGCAATATTGTAAAAAGAATAAAGTCTTGACAGATCCCTTATCAGGGTATAAGATAGGAGCATAAAAAAGGAAAGAGGGAAGTGTATGTTAAGCATTGTAGAAGTGGAGATCATGGCAAACTAAATCGTTGCAGAGGGATTTCTGATCGGATTCAGGAGATCACTCTGGCAGTGGGTCTTTTTGTGTTACCCACGTATCCGCCTTACAAAATGCTTGCATACTTTATCATCGTCTTATAAAAGCATGACTGTATGGTCATGTTTTTTTATCCGATCGCATATTGGGAAAAGTTCCCGGCAGGGAATATCTCAGTTTTCAGCGAGGTGTAAGATCATGGAGTATTTGTGCCTTTTGGCGGATATCCATGGTCTTTTTTGTTGTGAAATCGGAGTTGCCGGATTGCAGAAAGGATGGTTAAAAATGATAAAGACAGATCAGACAGAACATGTACTTGAATTTGATAAAATAAAAGAATTATGGATGGAACAGGCTCTTACAGAAGGAGCAAAAAAAGAAATATGGAATACGGTCCCCTATATGTCGGAAAGCGAATTGTCGGCAAAATTAAGGGAAACGACAGAGGCGAGAATGCTGATTGAAAAAGCAGGGAATCCTCCGCTTGTTTCTATGACGGGAATCCGGAAATGGATGGAAATGGCGGAAAAGGGAGATTGTCTGAATGGTTTGCAGCTGGAAGAAATCCAAAGTGCCCTCGTAGCAGTGATGCGCCTGAAAAATTATCTGGACAGATGTAAACAGTATGATGTGTCGTTGGCATATTATGAAGAAAATCTGGATGATATGGAAGATGTGAAAGAAACGATTTATGAACAGATCCGCGGCGGCCAGGTGGACGACGGAGCATCAAAACTCCTGAAATCGCTACGCAGTGAGATCAGCCGGAACGAGGAGCGGATGAAGGAAAAAGCAAATTCTGTCATGAGGGCAAATAAAGAGTGTATGTCAGATACGTTCAGCACAGTCCGAAACGGTCATATTTGCATTCCGGTAAAAAAAGAATACAAATATAAAATAGAGGGAAATGTCATTGACAGATCGGCTACCGGTAATACACTTTTCATTGAACCGGTATCTGTGGCAAAATATTATCAGGAATTGCAGATGCTAATGATCAATGCCGAAAATGAGGAGAGGCGGATTCTGTATTCCCTGACGGTCATGGTATCTGAACATGCAGAAAGCATGGAACAGAATATACAAATGGTTGAGAAGCTGGACTTTATTTTCTCGAAAGGAAAATTCAGTCTGGAGTATGAGGGGACTATGCCGCTCATAAACACAGAGCGAAGGATCATTCTGACAGAGGGAAGACATCCGCTGATGGAGAAAAAGGTATGTGTGCCGCTTGATTTCAGAATTGGGGACGGGATACAGGGAGTCGTCATAACCGGACCGAATACGGGTGGGAAGACGGTGGCGATCAAGACGGTAGCGCTTAACTGCATGATGGCACAGTGCGGTTTGCATGTGGCCTGTCAGAAGGCGGAGATCTGTATGAACAGTAATTTTCTCTGTGATATTGGGGACGGACAGAATCTCTCGGAAAATCTTTCGACTTTCTCCGCACATATTACAAACGTACTTGATATATTGAGAAAAGTGAACCGGGACAGTCTTGTTATTATGGACGAACTGGGGTCGGGAACCGATCCGACGGAAGGAATGGGAATTGCAATAGCGATTTTGGAAGAATTGAAAAAAAGCGGAGCATTGTTTCTTGTGACGACACATTATCCGGAAGTGAAACAATATGCGGCTCAAGAGAAAACGATCCGGAATGCCAGAATGACGTTTGATAAAGAAAGTCTGAAACCTCTCTATCAGATGGTCATCGGGGAGGCGGGAGAAAGCTGTGCCTTTTATATTGCAGAAAGACTGGGGATGCCGGGAGAAATGCTCCGGACAGCAGTGCGGGCAGCATATGGGGAGAACCCTCCGGAGACACTGGTTTTTTTCGGGGAGGAAAATGCTCTGAAAAAAGAAGGCGCGACTCGTATAAAGAAAAGGAAACCGAAAAGGGACAGGCCCGATCTTGCCGCCAGATTCCAGATCGGAGACAGCGTCATGATCTATCCGGATAAAAAAATCGGAATCGTATGTGAACGGGTGAATGAGAAAGGAGTGCTCCGGGTTCAGCTTCCGGATAAAAAGATATGGATCAATCATAAACGTGTGAAACTGCATGTCGCCGCATCAGAATTATATCCGGAGGATTATGATTTCTCGATTATTTTTGATACGGTAGAAAACAGGAAGTTAAGGCATCAGATGGAGAAAAGACACGTAGAGGGAAAAGAAATTTTACATTAAGGATCCCGCGTGCCTGCGTGCACAATGTTGTTGAGGGAAGGCCGTGAATGTGGTAAAATAAGTTCTGACGAACTTATTGACAAGTTGTCTGCGTTTGGCCTAATCATTAAAAAATCGGGAGGAAAATGATCCATGAAACAATCATCTGAATTAAATACAATGCTTCGGCAGATCGACCATAAGGGATATCCTGCTTATAAACAGCTAAAAGGAGCTTATCAGTTTCCAAACTATGTGCTTGGCATCGACCATGTGCAGGGAGATCCGTTTGCGGCGCCATCAAGAGTCAGTATCCGCGTGGCGGGGAAGGCAGCAGGATTCCCGGAGGAATTATACCGTATGCCATGCCAGAAAACAGCGCTCGAGGATACACTTTTGCGGGAGATGGGAAGACAGCTCAGAAACGTGTCCTTTCAGGCCAAAGGATCCGGTAAATCAGGGCTTATGTCCGTGAGCAGTCCGGGACAGGAGGTTTTAGAACGGAGCGGTTGTCAGATGGATGCTGGGACGGGAGATATCATTCTTCGTATGGAAATTGGATTTCCGGCAAATGGCCGGACGATCAATGCCAGAGAATTAGAAAAAATCTTGTTTGATTTTCTGCCGAAATGTGTCAGACAGAGTTTATTTTACCGGTCACTGGATGCAGCAAAATTAAAGAAGACAGCAGATCTCGCAGAGGATCAGGAGGAAGTGCGGAAGCTTCTTGGGGAAAAAGATCTGGTGGCTTTTGTTGCCAATGGTTCCATCTTACCGAGGGAGTCCGGCGTCAGTGAGCGGCCGATGAAACAGGCAGTTCCATTCCAGTCCCCGGAATCTATGGAGATTGAATTAGAACTTCCGAACCGGGGGAACATAAAAGGAATGGGAATACCAAAAGGCATCACCCTGATCGTAGGAGGCGGGTATCACGGGAAATCAACTCTTTTAAAGGCGCTGGAGCTCGGTGTGTATAATCACATCGCCGGAGATGGAAGGGAATATGTCATTACGGATGATTCGGCGATGAAACTCCGCGCTGAGGATGGAAGAAGCGTGAAGAATGTGGACATTTCCATGTTTATCAGGAATCTGCCGAATGGGAAAGATACCGAGTGTTTTTGCACGGAGGACGCCAGCGGGAGTACGTCGCAGGCGGCTAATGTGATCGAGGCGATGGAAGCGGGAAGCCATGTGTTTCTCATCGATGAAGATACAAGCGCGACGAATTTTATGATCCGGGATGAATTGATGCAGAGTGTCGTTCATCGGGAAGAGGAGCCCATCACGCCGTATATAGACCGGATCCGGGAACTATATGAGGAGTTTGGAGTCTCTACGGTTTTAGTGGCCGGAAGTTCAGGAAGTTATTTTCACAAGGCGGACTGCATCCTGCAGATGAAGCGCTATGTGCCCTTGGATATCACAGCCTTTGCAAAGGAACAGGCGCAGAAGTTCCCGATTCCGGAACAAGGATCGCAGTCGTCTGCAGAACAGTCCTCAGAAATGGCTGCACCAGAATTTAAGCGTGTATTCCCCCAGAACCGGAAACTGGCAGCGAACGACCGGATCAAGATGAAAACGATGGGGATGGATGGCATCAGCATCGACAGGGAGACGATCGATCTGAGGTATCTGGAACAGCTCGCAGATCCGGAGCAGTTATCCATGCTGGCACAGCTTGTAAAATACGCTGAACTGCAGGTGTTTGACGGAAAGAGGAGCCTGGTTCAGGTTGTGGATGTTTTGGAGCAGAGGATGCAGGAAAATGGGTTTGGTGGCATTTGTGGGGAAAGAAATGTGTTCCCGGGACTTGCGATGCCCAGGAGTCAGGAGATTTTTGCCTGCCTCAACCGATACCGGAAATTATAAGCAGTACATCTCCTTTGCTGAAAGTAATATTTCTCAAATATTTTATAAAATTTTAATTGTAATTTGAATTAAAAAAAGTAAAATAGTCTGGAAACCTATGAGAAATGAAAATTGGGATTCAGATAAAAGGAGGTGTTTGTAATGGCACGAAGCACAATGAAAGATATGACTGTAGGTTCGCCGATCCGGCTCATCCTCGGCTTTGCGGTGCCGTTGTTTTTTGGTATGCTGTTTCAGCAGTTTTACAGCCTGATGGATATGGTCATCGTGGGAAAATTTCTCGGGGCAAATGCACTGGCGGCAGTGGGTTCTACCGGATCGATCAATTTTATGATCGTTGGGTTCTGCATGGGATTATGTAATGGATTTGCCATACCAGTTGCCCAGCGCTTTGGAGCGAAGGATGAAAAAATGCTGCGGTGTTTTGTGGCAAACAGTGTGTGGCTGTCGATTATTTTTGCTGCGGTCATTACGACAGTTGTTTCCCTCTTGTGCAGAAATATACTTGTCTGGATGGATACGCCTTCTGATATCATCGATGGTGCATTTCGTTATATTTTTGTTATTTTTATCGGAATCCCTGCCATTTTTTTGTATAATCTTTTGTCAGGGATCATCCGGTCGCTGGGAGATTCAAAGAGTCCGCTTATTTTCCTTGTTATATCTTCCGTGCTGAATATCGGATTTGATATCGTGGCCATTCTTGTGTTTCATATGGGTGTGGCCGGGGCGGCTTGGGCGACCGTTCTCTCCCAGGTGATATCCGGATTATTGTGTCTTTTGTACATGAAGAAAAAGTTTCCGATACTGAAAATAGAAAAGGATGAGTGGAGGATACGGGGAAATTGTGTTTCAAGATTGTGCAGCATGGGAATTCCAATGGGACTGCAATACTCCATTACGGCAATCGGAAGTGTGATCCTTCAGACAGCAGTCAATGGACTTGGTTCCGTGGCGGTGGCGTCCATGACTGCCGGTGGTAAAATTGCGATGTTTTTTTGCTGCCCGTTTGATGCGTTTGGCTCGACGATGGCGACCTATGCCGGACAGAATGCAGGTGCCTGCAAGTTAGACCGCGTGACAAAGGGGATGGTACAGTGTAGTATTCTTGCCAGCATATACAGTGTACTGGCTGCTGTTGTGCTGATCGGTTTCGGAGACAAACTGGCGCTTCTGTTCGTGGACGGTTCTGAGGTGCAGATCATTCAGAATGTTTCCGTGTTTCTGAAATGGAACAGTCTTCTCTATATCCCGCTGGCACTGGTCAATATCATAAGATTTTCGATTCAGGGGCTTGGCTTTGGAAAGCTTGCGATCTTTGCGGGGGTGGCGGAGATGATTGGACGGAGTATCGTTGGTTTTGGATTTGTTCCGATTTTTGGATTTACAGCCGCATGTCTGGCCAGTCCGATCGCATGGATCCTCGCGGATGCGTTCCTGATCCCGGCTTACCGTTACAGTATCCGGCGCCTCGGACAGATGATGAGGGAGCCGGTTACCTGATCATTTAGCTGCGGAAATCAATTTTTAGCGCTGGCTGATTGTGATCATTTGTGGTATGATAAATAAAAAAACGAGGGGGAATGGATATGATGTTATGTATTGCAAAAGCTCCATGCAGAGTCCGTTAGGATAAACTGACATGGAGCGAAAATAGTATCCTTGGACTTTGCAGACAGATTAATATGAAATCATATTCGATAAGGAGCAAAGTCTATGAAATATAATATAAAAACTACTTTTTTTGAGATGCGTACCTTTTTACTGCTGTGGGTTACACAGTCCTTTTCCGGTCTGGGGAGTGCTATGACGGGTTATGCTCTGGTGATCTGGTCGTATACGCAGAGAGGATCAGCACTTATGACCGCACTTTTGATGGTGTGTTCCTATGCGCCATATGTGGTGTTCAGTATTTTTGCCGGTGCACTTAGCGACCGTTTTGATAAAAAGAAGACGATGTTAGTCTGTGATGCGGTCGCAGCAATGACTTCGGTTATTATGATGTTTTTGTTGCAGACTGACCGGCTTGAGATATGGCATATCTATATTGGAAATGTGGTAGCCGGACTTATGAATACGGTCCAGCAGCCGGCTTCCGAGGTGGCAGTGACCCGGGTTCTTCCTAAAAAATATTATCAGAGGGTTGGCGGACTGAGATACTTTGGAAATTCACTGAATTCTATTCTGGCACCTTTGATCGCAACGGCGGTTCTGGGAATCGCGGGAATACAGATGGTGTTTGTCTTCGACCTGTTCACATTTGTGATTGCCTTTGTGACATTGGCATTTGCTATCCGCATCCCGGAGGGCAGGCAGGAGACGGAACCGGATGAGGGACTGCTTATTGCTTGCAGACAGGGAATTTCCTTTTTGAAAAAGGAGACGGGGATTTTTCACCTGATCCTGTTTTTGGCAGCGATCAATTTTGTGGCATCTGTGTATGATGCGGCATTCCCGGCGATGGTACTTTCGAGAAATGGAGGAAGTGAAAAAGTTCTTGGGATCGTGAATGCTGTGATCGGGGCGTCAGCCCTGTTAGGGAGCGTTCTGGCCACATTTTGGAAAGAGCCCAAAAGCCGTGTACGGGTGATCTGTAACTGTCTGCTCTTTTCCATGGGAACGGAAAATATTCTCCTCGCGCTCGGAAAAACACCTCTTATATGGGGAATCGGTGGGTTTCTCGGCTGGATATTCATACCGCTTATGAATACGAATCTGGATGCGATCCTCCGGCTTCGTATCCCGGTGGAAATGCAGGGACGCGTGTATTCGGTGAGAAATTCATTTCAATTTTTCACGATTCCGGTTGGCTATTTTTTGGGTGGGATTTTAGTAGATCTGGTATTTGAGCCATTTATGGCGCATCAGAGTGACGACAGCCTTCTGATCCGGTTATTCGGAGAAGGAAAGGGCTCCGGGGCAGCGTTTTTGTTCTTTGTCCTTGCCTTTATGGGAGTACTGGTGTGTCTTTATTTCCGGCATGACCGCCATATCTGGGAGGTAGACAAAGAGTAAAGGAAATAGTGACCTGTTCAAAACAAACACAAGCAAGCTTGCGAAAAGTTTTGAACAGGTCGCTATTTCTTTTTCTGCGGGCTGTTAATTTCCGCCATTTTCCAATTTTCCCAAAAACTCATTCATTCTTACATTATCCGAATTGAATACTTCATCTGGTGTTCCCTCGACAGCAATGACGCCTTTATCCATGAAAATGATACGGTCAGAGATATTTTTGGCAAATTCCATCTCATGGGTAACGATGACCATCGTCATCTTTGCCTCGGCCAGAGAACGGATCACTTTCAGTACCTCTCCGGTCAGTTCGGGATCAAGTGCCGAGGTGGGCTCATCAAAAAAGAGTACTTTTGGATTTAATGCCAGCGCCCGGGCGATTGCTACACGCTGTTGCTGTCCGCCGGATAACTGGTGAGGATAATAGTCAGCTTTATCTTCCAATCCCATTTTTTTCAGAAGTTCTGCAGCTTCTTCCATAACTTCGCTCTTGGGGCGTTTCTGTACATGGATCGGAGCATCTGTGATGTTTTTTAATACCGTGTAGTGAGGAAACAGATTGAAGTTTTGAAATACGAGCCCGAAAGATTCTTTTATTTTTTCCAGCTCAGAATTTTTAGCATAGGTACAGACTCCGTTTTCCATAGTAGCGGCTGCCCCGCCGAGATAATACAGATCACCCTGATTCATTTTTTCAAGGAGTGTGGCGCATCGCAACAGAGTTGATTTCCCGGAACCGGATGGGCCGATGATGGAGAGAACTTCGCCCTCATATACTTTGAGAGAGATATCTTTTAATACTTCCAGGTCGTCAAAAGATTTTTTTACATGGTTCATTTCAAGATAATAATTCAAAGCCGGTTCCTCCTATTTATAATAATTCATTTTCTTTTCCAGTTTTTCCATTATGAAGGTAACGATCAGGTTAAACACATAGTAGAATACGGCAGAAATAGCAAACGGCATCAGGGTGGTTTCTCTTGCTGCGATCTGTTTTGCCATGCTGAACATTTCCATATAGGAAAGAGAGTAGGCAAGGGAAGTATCTTTGACAAGAGTGATCACTTCGTTTGTGACAGAGGGAAGAATGATCTTAATGACCTGTGGAAGAATGATCTTTAAAAAGGTTTGTATTCTGCTATAGCCAAGGATCGCGGCTGCCTCATACTGCCCCTTTGGGATCGCTTCGATCCCCGAGCGGTAAATTTCTGCGAAATACGCCGAATAATTGATGGCAAAACCAACGATAATGGCCGGAAAACGCCACGAAGCGATCGGCAGTCCAAGAAGATAAAATGGGAAAAAATACACGACCATTAATTGCAGCATAAGCGGGGTTCCGCGCATGATCGAAATAAAAATGCGGGTGATGGCGCTTACGGGTCTGAATTTTGACATCCGGCCGAATGCCACGAGAAAGCCCAAGGGCATAGAAAATAATAGTGTCAGGACAAAGATGCCGAGGGTACTTAACATACCCTCAGACATCTGTGATAACATCATGGAAAAACTCATCGTTTGTACTCCTTACTCCAAGCAGGTCATATCACTTAATTTATATTTTTCAGCTAATTCATCAAATTTGCCATTTGCTTTCAGATCGTGAAGGGATTTATTTACTTTGTCACGGAGTTCTTCGTTTCCAAGTTTGAAACCGATGGCATATTTTTCCGCATTTAAGTGTTCATCCAGAATGATGTATTTACCATCTCCACGGTTCTCGATCTGGTACTGTGCCACACCGATATCCATGGCGATCGCATCAATGGAGCCGGCCTCAAGTTCTACAAATGCTGTGTTATAATCGCCAAATTCCTGAAGCCCTTTAAATGTGTCAGACAGGGCTTTCTGGCCGCCTTCTTCGTCGCTTTTGAGTAGATCCAGTGCAGCGGAAGCCGCCTGAACGCCTACGGTTTTGTCTTTTAATCCGCTCAGTGCAGTAATGCCGGAATCTTTTGCTGTGACGATGACCTGACTGTTATCAACATAAGGATCGGACCATGAATAAGCGTCTTCACGGCCGTTCATCGTAAAACCGTTCCAGATACAGTCGATTGCACCAGAATTTAGTTCGTTATCTTTATTGTCCCAGGAAATCGGCTGTTTGACCAATTCCCAACCGTTCAGTTTACATACTTCACCGGCCATTTCAAGGTCAAATCCGGTGTATTCACCATCATCATCCATATAGCCATATGGTGGGTACTCAGCGTCGAAACCGACAGTAAATTTTTGTTTTTCGGAAGACGAGGCGTCTCCTTCTGATGATTTGTTGTCTCCGCATCCGGTAAGGAGCGAAATTGCCAGTGTACTTGTGAGCAGTACTGCTAATAATCTTTTTTTCATATTTACCTCCATTTTGTGTGTTTTTCAGCCACACCTTGATTAGATATAAGGGTTCTCTGCTGCGGAGCAAAGTTTGCCTTCCGGCAAACTTGACAGGTGCGCGTCTTTCAGTCGCACCTTGATTATCTTATCATAGGAAGAAGGCGGTGTCAAATACAGGGGCTGTCAGATGTTCTTTTCTACAGATTGCAGTGTATTTGAGTCCTCGTTCAGAGAAGATACAAGAGTATTTACCTGCTGTACGATTTCCTGATTACGCTCACTGCTTACATATGTCTCGTTTGTGTGTGCAGAAACTTCTTCTGTGATGGCGGAAATTGTTTCAATGCTTGAGACGATGGTTTTATTCGCTGAAGACAGTTCGGCAATGATGCGGGTCAGCTCCTGTGCCCGGGAATTGATGTTTGTGACCTTGTCACGAATGAGTTCAAAGGTTTCTGACGTTTTTTCAGCGGAATGGTTTTGTTTATGATTACTGTCGATCAGTGTATTTGTCGTCTTGATCATGATCTGAAGCTGTCCTGAGATATTATTGATAAGTGAAACGATGTTTTCTGTGGCAGAAGTTGTCTGTCCGGCCAGATTTGAAATCTCGGAAGCCACGACGGCAAATCCTTTTCCGGCTTCACCGGCTCTGGCGGCTTCGATGCTTGCATTCAGTGCGAGAAGGCTTGTCTGGGATGCCACACTTGTGATGAGTTCGGTGATCGAGTTCATCTGCTCTGTATATTCACGGAAAGATTCCAGGGCAGATGCTACATCGCTGCCAGCAGATTCTGACGCAGAGGCAAGTTCCATGAGCCCACTGATCAGATTGCGTCCTTCTTCTACGGCCTCAGTCGTTAGAAGCATATCCGAGGAGATGGAAGAGGAGGCAGATTCTACATTTGCGATGTGGTTCTGGATTTCTTCCGTTTTCTGCAGCTGGCTCTGGATCGCCTCTGCGGATTCGGTAGTACCGGCAGTAACTTCCGACATGGAATCCATGTTTTGGGACACGGCTTCCTGCAGGGTATTCATTTGCGCAGTCACGGCCTCTACACTTTCGGACATATGAGTGGAAATCGAAAGTACTTTTTCCAATATATGGACTGTTTTCTCTTTTTCCTGGTCAATACGTGATATTTTGATTTTCTGAAATCTTGCAGAGGTGTAAGAGGCGGCGAAGAAAAAACCGACGGACACACAAAGAAGTGCAATCTGGATTTCCAAAGAGACGATGTCCTGTGGCTCCAGTCCGCCTTTCATAACAGTCATGACTGCGTACACGATATTTTCAGCGATCATGAATATTCCGATGATCCGGGTGAAACGGAGGTCATTGTATAAGGTGACGACGATCAGGATCGGTATCGCATAAGTAAATACCAGATTGTTCTGGGCGGTAAAAAGTAAAAAGGTATAAAAGATCAAAAATCCATACAACAGGGCATATTTTACTTTTATATTGTCGTGGCTTTTGTGGAACAGAGTCCATCCGGTGATGGTGGGCAGATATCCAAGTACAAAGGTAGCAAGTACATAGGGAATCCCCCGGTTTCCTTTGATGACCTCGATCATATAGGCAAGGCAGATGACAGATACCATGACCGTCAGAGTGATGCATGCTACTTTATTCGCAAGTGCGATTTCAGAAATATCAGCCAGTCCGGTATCGGATGAAGTGTTTGTCAGGTCTTTTTTCTTAATATCTTCGTTCGTGTCTAAGTACTGCATAGCTCTACTCTCTCCTTATTTTTGTTTTTTAGAAAATATACATTTATTTTATCATAATTTCTGCACACGGTTTCTGTGCATCCCGAGTTTTGCCAAAACTCGTTGATAAGTTCGTCAGAACTTATTTTATCATATATTTTTTTTGAAAAAAAGATGAATGTCACTTGAGTTTATGTATTTTTTCTAAAATTTTTCTTAAATATCGTATTTGCCCGTTGGAAGGTTTTGGTTGATTTTATACTGATAAAACAGTAGAATAAAAGGAAAGAGGGGATGCGTATGAAAACGAGAGAAGAAGTAGTTCAATATTGTTTTTCTTTCAAAGATGTTTATGAGGATCATCCATTCCGGGATGAAAACTGGACAGTCATGAGGCACCGTTCAAACCGGAAGGTGTTTGCCTGGATCTTTGAGCGGGAGAGCTGTATGTGGGTTAATGTAAAATGTGATACGCAGTGGCGGGATTTCTGGCGGGATGCTTTTGCGTCGGTGGTTCCGGCCTATCATTTGAATAAAGAGCACTGGAATTCGATCATTCTTGACGGGACGGTGCCGGAGGAGGATGTCCGGCGGATGATCGGGGAGAGCTATGAGTTGACGAAGGAGAGGAAGAAAATACGTTCGAAAACAACTTGATTTTTCTAAATAATAGTAGTACAATTAGGGAAAAATCAGGTATAAAATTTTTCCAGGAGTGATGATGAGTGAAACAGGTGCATTTAAGATTAGAGGATGAGTTATACAATGAATTGACTAGTTATTCGTTACAAACCAAGTTAACAATGCAGGATTGTGTGAGAGAAGCAATTGCGTATTATGTAAGTAATTCCAGAAAAAAGAAACAGAATCGAAACGATGATCAGTTTACGTTTATAGATTTATTCGCAGGAATAGGTGGGATGCGAATTGCTTTTAATAGGGCAGGAGGACAGTGTATTTATTCAAGTGAATGGAACAAATACAGTCAACAAACATATTTTTCTAATTTTGGAGAACAACCTGATGGAGATATTACACAAGTTGAAGCGGATAATATTCCGGATCATGATATTCTTGTGGCAGGGTTTCCCTGTCAGCCATTTTCAATAGCTGGCGTGTCTAAAAAAAATAGTATGGGGAGAGCAACCGGGTTTGAAGACAAAACACAGGGGACATTATTTTTTGATGTATGCAGGATACTGGAAAGGAAGAGGCCGAAAGCTTTTATGTTGGAAAATGTAAAGAATCTGCGTAGTCATGACAAAGGGAGGACTTTTAAGATTATCCTAGAGTCGTTGGATGAATTAGGGTATAAAGTTTTTTATGATGTACTTGATGGACAGAATTATGTTCCGCAACATAGGGAACGTATTATTATTGTAGGATTTGATAAGAAACGGTATGGAGAGGATATTGGTTTTGAATTTGATTTGTCACCAAGATATCCAAAACCTGTAATGAAAGATATTCTGGAGAAAAATGTTGAGCCGAAATATACACTTTCCGACAAACTATGGATCTATTTGCAAAATTATGCAGACAAACACAGGGCTGCGGGAAATGGATTTGGCTATGGCATTGCCTCTCCAGATGGGATATCAAGAACAATTAGTGCAAGATATTATAAAGATGGTTCTGAAATATTGATAGCACAAAGGGGAAAGAATCCACGACGTTTAACTCCCCGTGAGTGTGCCAGATTACAGGGGTTTCCTGATGATTTTAAAATCCCTGTTTCGGATACACAGGCATACAAACAATTTGGAAATTCTGTTGTGGTGCCTCTGATTGAAGATGTTGCAAATTTAATTGTCAGGGAAATAAAGTTACTGGAGGAGAGGAAAGAAGATTCGCAAAGGAGAGTGATCTGATTGTTAACCGGAAATGCACAGAGGGCAGTAAAGTCAGTATTAGATAGCGAGGGAGGGTTTTGTAAGTTTCTTTCGGCGAATGATACAGGGGCAACAGGGGGGCACCAATCGGGTATACTTATTTCAAAGTCTGCAAAAATGATGATGTTTAGTGAGAAAATTGACAGGGAGAGTTTGTTAAAGCGAACAGTAAAGATAAAATGGCAGGGTGATTTTACCACAGAAAGCGTCTTTACATATTATGGAAGCAAGAATGAATTGCGGATAACAAAGTTTGGGCGGGGATTTCCATTTTTAAAACCGGAGCAGACGGGAGCGTTGTTTGTTTTTACCAAGAAGGATACAGCAGATTATAATGGGTATTTTTTGGATACAGAAGATGATATCGAGGAATTTTTGAATGTATTTGGTATGAGTCCCACGGAAACAAATTCTTTGATTGATATTAAGAATATTTCATTAAAAACCAAGGAAAAACTGGAAATTATGGAATATATTCAGGGTTTAGCGGATGATTTCCCATCTTCACAGGAAATGTCGGAAGCAGCCAGAAAAATTCAGAACAAGGTTTATAATCATCAGGATTATGTCCATACAAATCCAGACAGAAAAATTATTGATTGGACAAATTTAGAATATGCTCTTTTCAGGGCAATAGAATATGAGCGCTATGGCAGGATAATTTCTGGTGGATTTAAGTCGGTTGATGATTTTGTGAGTATGGCAAATATGGTTTTGAATAGAAGAAAAAGCCGGGCAGGTAAGAGCTTAGAACATCATTTGGCAGCAGTTTTTGATGGAAATAATATTTTGTATACGCCACAAGCTGTTACAGAAGGGAATAAAAGACCAGATTTTATTTTTCCATCCAAGGAAGCTTATCATGATAGTGATTATCCGGAAAATAAACTGGTTTCTCTTGCGGCGAAAACAACATGTAAGGACAGATGGAGACAAATTATTAATGAGGCGGACCGATTGCGTAACAGGCCTAAATTTTTATGCACATTACAACAGGGAATTTCACCGGCGCAAATGGATGAAATGGAATCTGAAAACGTAATACTGGTGGTTCCCAAGCCATATATTTCTTCATATCCGTCAGACCGTCAGGATAGAATATGGACATTGGCAGGTTTTGTACAATATGTAAAAGTCTTGGAGAGTGATTGAAAGTGGATGTGTTAACTCCAGAGCAACGTAGGAAAAATATGCAACACATTAAGGCTTCTGATACTAAAATAGAGATAATCTTGCGTAAGGCCTTATGGAACAGAGGTTACAGATATAGAAAAAACTATAACAAATTACCGGGGAAACCAGATATTGTTCTTACTAAATATAAGATTGCTATTTTTTGTGACAGTGAGTTTTTTCATGGGAAGGATTGGGAGATTCTCCGATCCCGGTTAGAGAAAAGTAATAATAGTGAGTTCTGGATTAACAAAATTTCTTATAACCGAAAACATGATGAAGAAGTTGATAAAGAACTATTATATGAAGGGTGGACAGTTATCCGCTTCTGGGGGGAGGATATAAAAAGACATATTGACGAATGTATTAAAGTAATTGAGGAACATATTTTTGAATATACAATTTCCAATTGTTAGAAAAGGATATTTTGGGAGAAAGGAAAATCATATGATCAGCAGCAGAAAAGATTATTTTAGAACAATAGGATTTAAGCAGGATCCATTTGCTTCTACGAATGCCCTGCAGGAGGAATTCTTGGAAGAATATTTTGTGGTTCCTCCGTATTTTTATTCGTTAGTAGGATCAACAAATGCGCCAAAATCATCTTTTATTATTGCGCCAAGAGGAACAGGGAAAACGGCTCAACGAGTTATGCTGGAGAAGATGGCAGAGAAGCAGGAAGAGATGCTTGCAGTTGTTTATGATGAGTTTCCGATAGAGAACGGGATAGATTTAAAAAAATTAACATTAGAGGATCATTTAAAACGTATAATAAGAAGTTTGATAATTGCATTGTTGTCTGAATTAAATGATTCTTCTTTAAATAATATTCTGGATCAATATCAAAGGACTAATTTAAAAAAGTTAATTCATTTGTATTTATATGGAATTAACTCAGGTGAGATAAATAAAACTATTAAAAAGATTAAAGGTTTGGCTGGCAGAATTGAAGATATATGGTGTCGGGCAGGAGAAAGCGTGACGTCAATTATAAATGCAATAATAACAAAAAAGGGATTAGGTAAAATTGATTTATCAGTAAAACCCCAAAAAGAAAGACAGGATATTGGAAGTCATTTTACTTTTATTGAAGAATTATTTCGATCTGTTGGAATTTTTTCTGTATATGTTCTGGTTGATAGTATTGACGAAACAGTTGCTACTGGAAATAATGCAGAGAAATCATATCAGTTAATCAGACCATTTATTTTAGATTTGCGATTGCTTGAGAGAAAAACTATAGTTTTTAAATTTTTTGTTTGGGACAAAATAGAGGAGTATTGGTCAGAAGAGTTTAGGAAAGACAGAATTGAGAATTATAAGATTAAATGGAATAAAGAAGAGATCAAACAGTTGTTATCCAAAAGACTGGAAGCTTACAGCGAAGGTAAATATACCAGACTTGATGAATTGTTAGATTGTGATGAAGAATTAATAGAGTATATTTATATATTTGCTAATGGATCTCCGAGAGATGCAATAAATATTCTGAAAAGTATTTTTGATGAGTATTTGCGAGGCAGTAAGGAAGGAATGAAAAGACCTGATACACAGGTTGTTATCTCAGGACTTGAGTCTTTTTGCAGAGATAAATTTGAAGAGATCGTTACCAATGAAAAACAAAGAAGAAATTTAAAAAGAATAAAATTAACTACATTTACAATACCTTATTTATATAATGATATATACAAATGTGAAAGCAGTACGGCAAGAAATATATTAATGCCATGGACTCGTGCGGGCATTGTAAATAGTTCGGCAAATAAGATTAAAGTTAATAAAAATCAGAATCCAATTAATGTATATACTTTTTCGGACATAAGGATTGCCAGATATGTATGTTCCAACCAAAAATTTGACAAATTTGTTCAAAGGAATATGTTGATATGTGAGGAATGTGGCACAACTAATATTTTTGATAAGGAAAATATGTATGGAATAAAGCATTGGCAGTGCCAGAATTGTATGAGTGAATTGCTTGAAATTGAAGAACGGTCAGAGAAAGGTCAAGATGGGAAGGGAAAGAAAAAAATAAAGAAAGGTGGCATTGAGGGACAAATTTCGCTTTTTGACATTAAAACGGGGTTGTAAAACATTTCGTTCTGTAACGATTGAAGGATTAAAGAGTTACCGGGTATCCAATCGTAGATATAGGAATCGTAGGATTGGTGATTTTCTGAAAGAATTTTGTTTATAAACAAAGATTTTTTGAAAGAAAAAACTGGAACAAAAGAGATATCAACCCCAAAATCAACCCCAAAATCAACCCCAAAGTCTGATTTGCCGGAAAATTTGTTGGGCTTGACATTGAGAGAACAGATATTAGTACTTATTAAAAAAGATCCTTCTATCTCTAAAAAGAAAATGACAGAGATATTGGGAGTCTCGATGTATAAATTGAAAAAAGAAGTGGCAGCGATGGCGAAAGAACATGTTGCTGAGTTTGTTGGATTTAGCCGGAATGGTAAGTGGGTTGTGCATTAATGATCACAAAAGTTTTTAAATGCAAATAAAATACTTACAAACGGAGGACATCATGTACAAATTTATCATATGTTTCATTGCAGGGATCGGAGCAGGGCTTGGAACCGGACTGGCGGGCTTGAGCGCCGCCGCTGTCATAAGCCCGATGCTGATCGTCTTTTTAAATGTGCCTGCCTATCAGGCGATTGGGATCGCACTTGCCAGTGATGTGCTTGCGAGTGCAGTCAGTGCTTATACGTATGGAAAAAATAAAAATCTGGATATTAAAAATGGCGTCGTTATGATGGTTACCGTTCTTGTATTTACATTTATATCCAGCTATCTTTCCAGTCTTCTTCCGAACACTGCGATGGGAGGATTTTCTATGTTCATGACTCTGTTGGTCGGGATCAAATTTATCGTCCGTCCGGTCATGACGACCAAAGAGAAGATGGAGCATACCGATTCGAGGAAAAAGATGATCCAGTCCGTGGTATGTGGTGTCGTTATCGGTATGATCTGTGGTTTTGTCGGAGCCGGCGGGGGAATGATGCTTCTTCTCATTTTGACCAGTGTGCTTGGGTATGAATTAAAGACGGCGGTGGGAACCAGTGTATTTATTATGGCATTTACAGCACTTACCGGTTCGGCGAGCCATTTTGTGCTTGGTGGGATGCCGGATATGGCGTGTCTGGTGTTCTGCGTACTTTCGACACTTCTGTGGGCAAGGATTGGAGCGGTATTTGCGAATAAGGCCAGTGCAAGGGTGTTGAACCGGGCGACAGGGATCGTGCTGAGCGTAATGGGTGTGGCGATCATTGTGGTCAATTACATGAAATAAAAGAGGGGTTACTGTGGAAGACAATACATTTTATGCAAAAGAACTGTTAAAAAAGGAAGGGTATACTTGCGTGCTGTATGATGGCAAAAATACGTATACGAGCATGGCGCGTGGTGTGGCACCGCTTGTGGACTGGCTGGATGCCGGAAATTCTTTTGGGGGTTATTCGGCGGCGGATAAAGTGGTGGGGAAAGCAACGGCCTTTTTGTATGCACTTCTGGATGTGAAAGAAGTGTATGCACCGGTGATGAGTGAGAGCGCTGTGAGGGTCTTAAAAAAATATGGGATCCGTGCAGTCTGTGACCAGGTGGTGGCAGGGATAAAGAACCGGGAGGGGAATGGGCCATGCCCGATGGAGCAGGTGACAAAAAAGATCAGTACGAAAGAGGAAGCGCTTGCAGCAATCCGCAAGAAGCGGGAAGAATTACAGAAAAAATGAACACAGTTCAAAAGGGAGCAGAGGAAAGGATGGATTTTTTAAATGTTGCCGTGGTGGAGGATGAGAAGCTTCATGCGGATATTCTTGTCAAATACATTACGGCGTGGCTTGATCAGGAGAAGTGTAAAGGACGTATACAGGTCTTTTCAGATGCAGAGAGTTTTTTATTTGAATGGGAGGAGAACCGGGTGTGGGATGTATTGTTTATCGACATTCAGATGCCTGGGATCAGTGGAATCGAATTGGCGAAAAAAATACGGATGAAAGATGAGGCGATATCAATCATATTTGCGACCGGGCTCACCGATCATATGCAGGAAGGCTATGAAGTATCGGCGCTTCATTATCTGATCAAGCCGGTAGACGAAGAAAAGATCGGACGGTGCATGGAACGGATCGTCAAGGGCCTGGAGGGGAGACAAAGCGGACGGTCAATGCTTCTGGAAGTAGAGGAGACCGGTGGAAAGTCAGGAGGAGAGCGTATTATGCTCCGCATCCTGCCGGAAAAGATTGTATATATCGAAGCATTTGCTCATTATACGGAGATACATGCGGAGGAAAAGACATACCGGGTACGGAAAGGGATCGAAGAATGGGAAAAAAGGCTGGAAGATGAAAATTTTGTCCTGAGCCACCGTTCGTATCTTGTCAATCTCCTGTATATAAAGCAGATCGGGAAGACAGAAATATATCTGGATACCGGGGCGTGCCTGCCTCTTAGCAGGAGGAAGCAGAAGATGGTATATGATGCGTTCATAAGGTTTTACAGGAGGGAAGAATGATAGTAATCGGAGTGGCTGTGCTGGCGGTGTGTGTGGTACTGTTTTTTGTATTTCGATCCGTCATGTTCCGGGTGGTGGACCGGCGGATCGCCTCTTACCAGAATGATCTGATCGAGAAACACTGTGAGGAAGTGGAAAATATGTACCGTCAGGTGAGGGGGTGGAGACATGATTACAAGCATCATATCCAGACGATGAAAGCTCACCTTGTGATGGAGCAGTATGAGGCGCTGGAGTCATATCTCAATGAGCTTGATGTCGATCTGACGACGGTAGATGCGGTCATAAAGACAGGAAATGTCCGGATCGATGCGGTCTTAAACAGTAAGCTTGGGGTGGCAAAGCAGCATGGGATCCGTGTCAACGCCAAGGCGATCGTACCCAAAGACCTGCCGGTATCTGAAGTGGATCTTTGTATCATCATCGGAAATCTTCTGGACAATGCGATCGAGGCATGTGAGAAAGAGAAAGACCAGGAAAAGCGATTTATCCGCGTGTATATTGATATACTGAAAGGGCAGCTTTATATTTATGTATCAAATTCCATGACAAATGATATACGTAAGCAGGGAGCGGCTTATCTGACGACGAAAAAGGGCGGTCACGGCTTTGGACTGATGCGTGTGGATAAGGTCGTGCAGAAATACGGCGGCTATATCAACCGCCAGAATGAGGATGAAGTATTTGCGACGGAGATCATGCTTCGGTTGAAATAGGTTCAGCAGGGCTGAACCATTGCAAGTTTGGCAAAGCCAAACTTGTGTCATGTAGGAAAAGAATTCGCAAAGCAGATGCATGTAAGCGAAGTCCGGATAACAGAACAACGTAAAAAGAATGAGGCTCTGAAAGCCTTGTAATCACATATTTATAGGTGATTATGAGGATTTCAGAGTTTTTTATGTTTAAAAAGGAAAAGCAGAAACACTGTTTCTATTGCCTGATATCATTTTAAGTTGAATAACGCCTTATAAACAAGTTTGCAAATGCAAATTAATATTTGAAATTTTAAATAAAAGTATTGACAGCACATAGGTAAAAGTGTATTATATGAGTAGATTAAATAATGACTATATTTTGGAAAGAAGGGATAGAAATGGCAATATCATATGATGGTTTATGGAATCTATTAAGCGAGAAAGGTATTTCCAAGACAGAATTTCGTAAGCTGTTAAATATTAGCACAGTGACATTGGCGAAAATGTCTAAAAACGAACCAGTATCTATGTCTATCATAGAAGCTATTTGTTTGAGATTTCATTGTCAAATTGAAGAGATTATGAAAATTGAATTAAAGCAGAACGAGGGAAAATGGGGAAGGATACAAGAAAATGCAGTTTATTTGATACGTTTGTTTTATCTTACAAAGGAGCGTGAGGGCGAAGAACAAGTGAACTTTTTATATGGCTATTCGATTAAAGCGGATGAGGGGATGGAAAGAAAAAGAAGATGGGAATTATCAGTATACATGGAACAGGGGACCATCCGGATTTGGGAAATTACATCAAATATTAGCGGAGATGATTTATGGATGCTGATTCGTGCCATGGAGCAGAATAAAAAGCTGGGAGAATTTTTTGAGGATTCTTTAGTAGAATTGCATGATAACATAAGAAATAAAAGAAAGGAACACTGGCGTAAGAATTTTTTAAACGCACAGATTATTTATTCTGATAAAGATTACAGACCGGAAATAGTATTGATTCCTGAGAGGGAAAGTGGATTATTGATAAATGGGATGCAACCGCTACATGCATTTGGAGAAGATCCTTTAATTAGTGAATCTTTGGTATGTAGAATCAAAAGAAAATTATATCATGATGAGAATGGCAATTATGACATTGATAAAATGGAAATAATTTATAATTTTTTTAAGAAAGAAAAGATTTTGATAAATGGAAATAAAGATTTGTGTCGTATTGGCGACTTTGAGGTGTTTTCTGCCCTTGTGGACGGAACACGACAGGATGAATTGTTTGAGATTGAATCACAGGTGGAAAGGTTAGATGGTATCCGAAAAATCCTAAAAGGATTTAAGATAACTATTTTTTGTAAGCATTTATCAGGAAATTACATGCTCGGAGTGACTACTCATAATGCAGGAAGTCCCACTTCGATGAAAATGTATGATATTGTTGTGGGTACACAGGATGTGATAAAAACAGTAGATATTGCAGAAAGCAGTTCTAGCGTAATTGTTTGTATATGGGAAAAAGAAGAGGAGAAACGGATTCAACTAATTGGGTATAAACAGGTTTCTCTTATGCGGGATTTTGTTATGAATTATCACATTCATGAAAGGACTGTAACGATAGAGGATAAGTATACAAAGAAGTTCCAGAAAACAAATGGAGGGAAAAACAAAAACCTTGTAAATCGGGATGTTGAAAGATATAGTTCTATGAAAACTCATATAGGTGATGAGGGAAATGATCCATGGAGGAAGGAGTTTCGTCAAGTTGAAGATGACTTTAAGGAGTTATATGGGACAGAACTGGCAGAAAGTCGTTTTTTTGCACAGGGAATGGAAGCGCATGAAGAATTTCTTGAGTGGCTGAAAAAAGAACTTAATAGAAAACAAATTAAAAGTGTCTGGATATTTGATCCTTATATTGATGCCGATAGTGTAACGAGGATTTTGCGTTCTGTTACAGATATAGGAGTGCAGATGAAGATTGTTACAGACGCAAAGGCCCCAAGCCGAAATAAGAATGATAGGATTGCAGGGCTTCAGTATATGTGTGAACAATTAGGGGAGATCATGGGGAATCAATTTACATTTTATGCATTTAATGGAAATAAATGCCTTTTACATGATAGGATATTGATGTTGTTTAATCAAAATTATATTCCCATTGTGTATAACATGAGTAATTCACTTGATAATATGGGGATGCATATGCCTTCAATTGTATGTAAATTGAATCGAAATTCCGCAAAGAAGTGTGCTGAGTATTATTTAGGGTTATACCAGAGAGAACAGGAGGAAAAGAAGGTAAAAATTTTATGGGAGAAACAAAACGATAGTCAGAGATTATATATGACAGTTTCATCTGAGGAAGAACAGGATAAATATTTAGAGAATCTTACAGAGTTTTTTAATGAAAAGTTGGTAGAACAAAAGCTGCCTACATTATCCAGCAAAAAAGACGGAATTGTTTTTCCTGACATTTTAGAGTGCGAAGAAAAAAGAAAAATGATGAAAATATTGTGTGAGGATGCAGGTAATTATTGGGAAGAGATATGTTATCTTTATGCAAATATAGACTATCCGGTTCGTACAGAACTGAAAAAAAATTTTGAGGATTATTATAGTCAGCAATGGGGGGAGAGATTGCAGAAAGGTTTGATGGAGGAGTTGCATAGGGAAGAAAACGAAGAGGGTCGGGAAAAAGGAGCGTTGAAAGCTTATCAGAAAGATGATTTCAGAAATATCTTGCAGAATATGGGATATTTGTTAGAAAATCCACATGATATTTGGCTGGATTACCATATGTCATGGCAGAACCAGATGGCTTTGGAAATTATTATTGTAAAGGATTTTCCAAGGTATCAGGACATTCTGGAACAGTTGGATAAGCGAGAGGGTTCAAGGCATGCGTTAAAACAAAAGAGAATACTGATTTGCAGGCTGGCATGCGTAATGACAGAGCGGGAAGAACTTTCAGAAGGATTAGCTGAAAAGTGCCTGGAATCGGCAAATCAGGAATTAATTGCAGTTGGTATGCAGTGGTTTATTAAACATAGAATTTTGGGACAGGTGATTGCAAAAGTAAAAGATATTTCTTGTTGCCATGAGTTTTTTAAAGCTATGGTGGTTGACTTGCAGGTAGAGGATTGTAGGAGAAAGTATCGTTCTGATGAAGGTAAAAGTTCGGATATGGCACAAAATGAGATATTTGAAAAAGAAAAAAATGAATTTCTTGAAAGAATGCAGGAAGTAAAAGAAGCTTGGGTGAATTATTTTTCGGATACATTGACGGCGGAACAATTAGAAGCGAATGTATACTTTGATGAGATTGGAATAAGAAATAAAAAGGATGTCTGTGATCTTGTGATAATGCTTTGTAGAGCCAACAAACTTTCTGTTATAGAATTGGAAAATTTTTTGATAGACGATTTCCTGAAAAAGTTGGAAAATGATTATAAAAATGAAGATGGATATTGGAGGATAGAGGATTTTCAAAATGGAGAATTAGTTTTGTCTACATTAAAAGAATTTGGCACAGAGACAGTAGGAAAAAAAGTAGTAGAAAAGTTGATTCATTGGGAGAAAAAGATAGTTAAGGTTTTGCATGATGTGTTTTTACATCATAAAAATTATACAAAATGGAAATGTTACATCGATATGTTGATATGGTGTTGTACTATGCGTATGATTTGCCAACAGTTTTGGGAGAATTATATGACTTGGATACAAGAAGATCGAAACGGACAGACACGACAGAAAGAAATTGATGGACTATTGAAAAAATATCATGTTACATTGGAAAAGTATTCGGATGCATATCGGATTTTTTGCCATGTACAACAGGATTTTAATGGATGCTAATGGATGATTTATTATTGTAACTAGATGTTTTCATTCTTAGAAAGAAACATTATTTATAGAAAACCATTATGAGAAGATTTGTTTGAAGATAAGAATAGGTAAGAATGGGGTGCAATAAAAATAGGTTGAATTTATCCTAGAAACTGGATATAATAAAACTAATAAACCATCAGGGAGGTGTGAGAAATGACGATTAACACAAACACATTAGTTTCTATTACCGAAGCTAACCAGAATTTTTCCAAAGTAGCAAGGCTGGTGGATGAACATGGAACAGCAGTGATTCTCAAGAACAATGTGCCAAGATATCTTGTTATTGATTTTAGCAAGGCAGAAGATGATACCATTGCATCCGATGAAGATATATTGAGTATTTCAAAAAGATTGATTGAACAGAACAGAGAGGCCTATGAGGTACTGGCAAAATGATTAAGCTGACAAAGGAACAGATTTTAATGCTTCA